>JAZDFQ010000062.1:0-107322 GCA_043807765.1 Ignavibacteriota bacterium | reverse complement strand
TGCCATATGGTAAGTTGGATAGCCGTCACCTTTAATCAACACTTGATCATCAACATTGCTGCTGTCAAACTCAACGCGATTGCGTATAATATCGTTGAACACAATTTTCTGATTTGGAATAACATTTAAGCGAACAACGTGTGCAATCCCGCTTGCAAGTTTCTCTTCAACCTCGTTCTTGGAAAGTGAAAGACAATGTTTATCATATTTAGTTTGTGGCAGTTTCTGCGCGGCTTGTTCTTCTTTAAGAGTTTGCAAACGTTCCGGTGTACAGAAGCAATAGTAAGCGTGTCCTTTATCTATTAGATCAAGCGCGTACTTTTTATACAGTTCCAACCTTTGCGATTGCATGTAGGGGCCGAATTCTCCGGCTTTATCCGGACCTTCATCGTAATCGAGTCCGCACCATTTAAGTGAATCGATCAAGTTTTCAACTGCGCCTTCAATGTAACGATTACGGTCGGTATCTTCAATTCTTAAAATGAACTTGCCGTTGTTCTTTCGGGCAAATAAATAATTATATAATGCGGTGCGCAATCCTCCAACATGTAGGTAACCGGTAGGGCTTGGCGCAAATCGTACGCGTACTTCGTTCACAAAATCTCCGAAAAATATTGGTGCAAATATACTAAACCCAAATAAATCATTAGAAATGATTTATTTGCCGGAGGCCGCTTGTAATACTTTAGTTATAAAAGTTTTACAAGCGTGGCTAGCCCCGCAAGCGGTGTAAGAGAAGATGTTTAAACACTAAATCTATGTTCTAGTAAACTTATTGATTCCTTTCACTTTACCGCTTGCGGCCTGAAGGGCAAATTTTTCTAAAGAAAAATTTGTGATAAAGATGATATTGGATTCTGGATGCTTGATGAAAAGTAGATAAAAAAAATCCCTCCTAAGAGGGAAAATTTTAAGCAAGAGTGTTCGTGTAGTATTTCACTTTATCTATAAACTCTTTACTATCAATTGGTTTTGGAATGTAATCCGTAGCTCCGGCTTCAATACATTTTTCACGGTCTCCTTTCATAGCAAAAGCAGTAAGAGCAATTACCGGAGTTTCTTTATAGTTAGGCAATTCGCGAATTTTTTCGGTGGCTTCAAAGCCATTCATAATTGGCATTTGCATATCCATAAGAATGAGATCAAATTTTTGGTCGCGAGCCATTTTGAAAGCGTCTTCACCGTTTTCTACTACTACAATATTTTCGAAGCCGTTCTTCTTAAGCAGGCGAGTAACGATAATCTGAGAATGCTTGTAATCTTCAGCCAAGAGAATTTTCATTCCTCCTTCATTCTTGATAACATCGGCAGCAGGCGGAGGAGTCTCGTAACGGTTGATCATTGCATTAATAGTGTCAGCCAAATCTTCAATATTAGTAGAGCGTTTATCAAGCAATTCTTCGAACAAGCCTTCTATCGATTTTAAATCTTCTTGATAATTTTCTTTTCCGGTATAAATGATGATTGGAAGTCTGGCAAAACGTTTTTCCGATTTAATGAGTTTGATCAGCTCAAATCCGTTTGGAGTTGGCATATCTAAATCAACAATAGCCAGATCGATATCTTTATCCTTAATAACTTCCATCACAGCAGCAGAAATATTGATTGCGATTGCGTTAAAACCGGCTTGCTCAATTGCTTGTTTGACTAGATTGAGAGTAGGTAAATCATCATCAACACAAAGAACGTTTGAATTTTTTCTAAGCTTATAACTTGTAAGAACTTCTACCAAGTAATTGTAATTAATCGGTTTTATAAAATACTCTACAGCGCCCATTAGAAAAGCCTTTTGCTGTTCCGGTTCAACAGAACAAACAATTACCGGGATATTTTTTGTCTTTGGATGATCATGCATTTTCTTTAGCATTTCCAATCCGTTTGCAGTAGGCAGTTCAATATCAAGAATAACGGCTAGAAGAGGTTCTTTCTCAATTATGCTGAATGCTTGAGATTCTGTACTCACAATAGTAGGATCGTAACCCCATTTGTTAAGATAATTGCTCAACAGCTTAGAGGTTGCATAATCGTCTTCAATAACTAGGACTTTATTCTTGGTAGTTGGTTTAGGAAGTTGGGACAAGGTTGATTCAAAATCCGGCATTACATCTCCGTTAATTGTGAAAATGAATGAATTTCCTTTCTCGTTATTCTTAGCGGCACTGATATCACCGCCCATATAGTTTACAAAACTCTTTACTAATGTTAAGCTCAGTCCGGTAATATTTGTTGCCTTAAATTCGTTGCTGTGTGCTAAAACGAAGGGTTCGAAAACTTTTGAAAGTGTTGCCTCATCTAACTGATTTCCGGTATCGGAAATTTCGAACTTCACTTTACGGTCTCTGGTAACACTAACCTTTAAAGAAATCTCGCCTTGATGTGTGAGCGTAGTAGAAGTAAAGAGCAGCATGCTAAGAATGTACTTCAACTTCTGATCGTCTAGTTCTATTAGATGTGCAAGCGGCTTTTCAATAGAAACATTAAAAGTAATTTTACGTTGGCCGAGGCGACTTTTGAAATTTTCTACTATTTCATTAACGAAAACCGGTAGTTCAACTTTTTTTAGAGTAGCAGTTAAATCATTCTTATCAATCTTAGCAAGTTCATTGAGGTCGTTAATGTTCATTAAAATGCTTTGAGCATTTTTCTTAATTGACGAAATATATTCTTGCTGAGATGAAGATGGATTTTCGCTTGATAAATAGGAAAGGTAGCCAATGATTGAATTTGAATTCGTTTTCAATTCATGTGCAGTTTCTTCAACAACATGAGAAAAACCGACAGATGGCTTAGCTGAAGAATAGCGTGCGTTTTTCCAAGTTGCAATTAAAGAACTAATTACACTTAATGATTTTTCTATTTGATCTTTTTCACTTTGAGTAAAAGCGGTTTTCCTTCCGAGCTTAATTAAAATTTTTTCATCGGCAACGGAAACTAAGCAGCAGCCTTCATAAGTCATGAAATCGGAAACTTGTATTGTACAATTGTTATCGAATATAAGCTTGTTTACTTCGTTGTTAGTAATAGCAGTGCAAGTACGGCAATTGTGAGTAGAGCCGCTTTTGTAATTTTTCTTCGCGGAACTGGATTTACCTAAAACCTCCAAACTGCCGTTGTTCTTCAAATCAAAAATGGCAAGAGCGGATAAATCAAATTCGTCACAAATAAAATTGCTCAACTCATCGTGGAAAAACGGATCTCCTTTTCCAGCGAGGTTTGCAAGCTCATTTAATTTTTGCATTAGATCAAATTTGGCGCTGATCAATTTAGTCCCGTTAAAGTGTATGGATTCATTCTCTATTATCGCAAATAAAAATAAAGATTTTAACTAAGAGTTGAAACAAGCGGAGAGGAAATCTCCGCTCTGTGTCACAAATTGTCTAAAAAGTAATTGGTGATTTTAGTGTAAAGATGGAGTGCATCGCGGCCGCCAACGCCATGCGGATGGCCGACATAAGGGAAGTAATCCAAAGGTTTGTTCAATTCTTGTGCTTTCTTTACTAAAGTCAGTGTGTTTTGCCAAACTACAGTTGGGTCAGAAGTCCCATGCACTAACAAAAGTTTTCCTTTCAAGTTCTCTACATAATTGAGCAAACTGGCTTCCTTGTAACCTTCCGGGTTTGTTTGCGGTGTATCCATATAGCGCTCCCCATACATTACTTCGTAAAATTTCCAATCGATAACTGCACCGCCGGCAACAGCAACTTTGAAAGCATTGTTGGTACGAAGCATAAGAGAAGTTGCCATAAATCCGCCGTAGCTCCATCCATAAACTCCAAAACGGTTTGGATCGACAAAAGAAAGAATTTTAAGATAATTCACACCCGTCATTTGATCTTCAACTTCGAAAGTTCCTAAACGGCGGAAAGTTGCTTGCTCAAATTCCAAACCACGGTTAGCGGAGCCGCGATTATCCAATGTGAAAACGATGTAGCCTTTCTGCGCCATCAGATAAAACCAGTTGAAGTAACGTCCGCTTCCAAATATATTGTTTACTTCTTGAGCATGTGGACCTCCGTAAACGTAGAAAATTACCGGATACTTTTTAGTGGAATCAAAATTGGCCGGCAAAATCATTCTGCAGTAGAGATCGATATTGGCCGCGTTTTTAATTTGGAAAAGTTTTGTAATCGGCATGTTGTAATCTTTATATGGATTTTCTGTCTTAACCAGATTCTTAACAATTTCAGATTTAGCGTTAAGAATATTTGTTATGCGCGGAGTAGTGTAATTTGTATAGGAATCAATAATATATTCTGAATTTGCGCATACACTTGTATTGTGCGTTCCGCTTTCTTTAGTAATTCTCTCCATCTTGTTGTTTTCAATATTCACTTTGTAAAAGTGCCTTTCCATTGGGGATTCTTTTGTAGTAGTCACAAAAATGTTTTTTGCAGATTTATCAAATCCGCTAAATCCGGTAACAACCCACTTACCTTGAGTAACTTGCTTGATAAGTTCCCCTTCGGTATCATAAAGGTAAAGATGATTGAACCCGTCGCGCTGAGACTGCCAGAGGAATTTGTCATTCGAATTTGGTAAGAAAATCAAATCTTGTTGCGGCTCAACATACTTATCACTTTTTTCTTCGAATAGAATCTTTAACATGTCGCCGGAAGCAACATCATATTTTTTCATTTCCATATGATTCTGATCTCTATTCAAATGAGCAATGAAAAAAGTTTTTTCATCGGGGGCCCACGTTAAGCATGTTAAATATTGATCGAGCGGTTCGCCGGTCTTTAACCAAACAGTTTTGCCGGTTTTTATTTCATAAAAACCAACAGTTACGTGATGACTGGTTTGTCCGGTCATTGGATATTTGGTGTTGCTTACTACAGCGGGTGTTTTAGAAACATCTACAAGAGGATAGTTTGTAACCATCGATTCGTCCATTCTGTAATAGGCGATATAGTTGCTCTTTGGCGACCAGAATATTCCGCCATTAATTCCAAATTCATTGCGATGAACAGATTGTCCGTTAACAATATTAGAATCCTTATCGGTGGTTATCTGAGTTTGTTTCCCCTCGATATTTACATATAAGTTATTCTTAATTGTGTATGCAACAAGTTTATTGTTTGGTGCTATCGTGCGGTTTTCAGTACCGTCGCCCAAAGAATTGTTTTTAGTCAATTTCTTATACTTAACATTATAAGCGAAAAACTGAGTGGCGTTCCAAAAAGTAAATTCTTCACTGCTAATCCAAGTAGGCATGAAGGCATTAATTGGTTTCTCATTCATCTCCTTGAACTTAGCATTCAAATCGATTAGCTTTAGCAGAGTATCTATTTTGGTCGATTTTGGTTGAGAAGAAAGTAGAACCGTTTTTTCGCCGTTTCCTTCAGTCCAAGAATATG
Organism: Ignavibacteriota bacterium; assembly: GCA_043807765.1. Classification (GTDB taxonomy): domain Bacteria; phylum Bacteroidota; class Ignavibacteria; order Ignavibacteriales; family Melioribacteraceae; genus Stygiobacter. The sequence continues at coordinate 101,965 of JAZDFQ010000062.1, read as the reverse complement.
AATCAGTCGAAGGAATCCAAGATAATTGACGATAAGCTTGTCCGCCCATTCTGCCGCCACCCATAACAACATCTTCAACGGTAAAAAGTTTTTGCTGTGCTGAAACTGAAACAACGAATAATAAAGCCAGAACAAAAAAGTTTTTAATCATTTTCATTTTGTAACTCCGGGTTGTTTAAAACAAAAAGGGGCAAACTAAGTTGCCCCTATAAGGATCAATTACATTTTATTTTTTTGTGTTGTTCGTAGGGGTTGCCCGCTGAATCAAGATACTGTCAATCAGTTTATATTCTTTTGCTTCCTCGGAAGTTAGATAATAATCTCTGTCGCAGTCTTTCATAATCTGATCGAAGGATTTTCCGGTAGCAGTTGAAAGAATATTATATAAAACATCACGAGTTTTAATCATTTCTTTTGCGTGAATTTCAATATCTATAGTTTGGCCTTGTAAACCACCAACCCAGGGCTGATGAATCATAATTTTAGAGTGGGGAAGAGCCGATCTTTTACCGGCTTCACCTCCGGCTAAAAGTACAGCACCCATGCTTGCAGCCAAACCAACACATATTGTAGAGACTTTGGATTTGATGTAATTCATAGTATCATAAATTGCTAAACCCGCAGAAACGCTTCCACCCGGAGAATTGATGTAAAGATTAATATCTTTTTCCGGATCTTCAGCTTCTAAAAAGAGTAACTGAGCAATAATTAAACTTGCAATGTGATCATCAACTGCAGTACCGAGAAAAATAATCCTTTCACGAAGAAGGCGAGAAAAAATATCCATTCCACGTTCACCGCGTCCGGTTTGTTCAATTACATAAGGAACAAGCTGGTTCATAATCTGCGGTTGATTAAGATATTCTTCGTAACTGCGGATTTTAGTGTTCATGTTTGTGTCCTTTGCTCTCTTTCATTTTTTCAGCAGCATCAACTTCAGTAATCTTTGCGTTATCTTTTAAGAACTTAATTACTTTTTCTTCGAGCAGCATATCCACACGGTTGGTGTCTTTATAATACTTCATCAATTTAGCTATTGTAATTCCGGTTTGTTCAGCTTCCTTCTTAGCAAGTTCTTCAAGTTCGGAATCGTCTACTTTGATATTCTCTTTTTCAGCTAAAGTTTCCATGATGATTTGCCACTTAGCATTCCATTCAGCACGCGGTTTAAAATATTCAGCAACAGCAGTTTCATCAAAGTTGGGTGCTTTGTAGCGTTTTGCGTTTTCTCTTTCGGCATCAACCATTCTTTTATGCAAAGTATTAACGTAACCTTGAGGAGCGGTAAAGTCATTATTCTTTACAACTTTATCTAATAAGCTGTTGGTAACAATTTCTTCTGTCTGCTTTGTGTAATATTCTTCAAAGTTCTTCTCTAACTGCGATTTTAACTCATCAAGAGTTGTAGCTTTATTTTTGGAGACTTTCTTGATCAAATCTTCAGTCATATCCGGCTTAACTAATTTTTCAACCTTGATTAAGTCTGCACTGTATCTGAATTCTTCTTTGTGTAGTTCTTCGCCATGATGATGTTCATCTGTAAATACGAACTCAAATTCTTCGCCAACTTTTTTATTCAGTGCGTTTTCTTTGATCTGCGGATTTACTTTTTCATCGCTCAAATCGATTTGAATGTTCTCACTTCTAGAACCTTCCATCGGTAAGCCTTTATCATCCATGCGTTGCAAGTCAACTGTAATTTTATGATTCAAATCTGATACTACATCAACTTCTTCATATTTCACATGCGGTTTCAGCATAAAATCAATTTCTTTATCAACATCGGCAGATTCAAATTTGAAGATCGGTTTCTCAATTTCAATTCCGGAATAATCTTTTACTTCAATTTTAGGTTTAACTTCATATCTAACCTTGAAAGCAAGTTTTTCGCTCGGTACAAAATCTATATCCAATAACTGCGGTGTGCTGATTGGTTTCAATCCTTCTTGATCTACAGCATCCCAAAATTTCTTAGTAGAAATATCCTCACTTGCTTTGTATTCAATAGCTTCGCCGTAAAGCTTTTTAATCATGCCCATAGGAGCTTTACCTTTTCTAAAACCATCAATAGTAAGTTTCTTGGCTTCCTCTTTGTAGGCATTCTGAATTTCGGGCTGGATTTCTTCGTAGGTTAGGGATATTTCAACTTCTTGTTGATCGGCACTAGGTTGGGTTACTTTTACTTCCAAATATTCCTCGGTTCTAATTAATATTGTGCGAAAGGGGGGACTCGAACCCCCACACCTTTTGGGTACTAGATCCTAAGTCTAGCGCGTCTGCCAATTCCGCCACTCTCGCTTTTTGGCTCGCAAAATTAGTTATTGTTTCCTTAATATCAAAAAATCTGTTACAAAATTAAGCATGTAGAAGTTTTTTTTGCATTAGTAGCGAATTAAAATATTTATAAATCAGATTTGAAATCTAAACTACAATTCATTAATTTTAAATTGTTAGTAAGGCAAGTTTTATAAAAATACATTTCGTAAAGTAGTTCCAGCCGAACAAAATACAATTTGATGAATAATGATTCCCCTTACGGATTGTTATGCGCTTTTGTATTTGTCATAGTTGTAAATAATTAATCTAAAGAAAGGAAGCTAGTAAAAATTCGTCAAGAGGATTGAAATGAAGTTTTTTACCCGTTCAACTATCGTATTTCTAATTTTAACAGTAACCTCACAATTATTTTCACAGTGGCAAAGCAGATTGCCCGGCTCTAACGACGTATCAAGTGCCTCCGGTAGAAAGCTTACTCTAAAGGAAATCAGCAAAGCATTTAATGATTACTGGGCTGATAAGAATGTTGATGGTGGCTATTATTATGTAAATGGAGTTAAGAAAAAAGCCGGCGGCTGGAAACAATTTAAAAGAGAAGAATGGATCTGGGAACAAAGAGTAAATCCGGTAACCGGAGAGTTTCCTTCTACGACAAGTGCAATAGAATTTGAAAAAAATAGCTCCCGGTTAAGAAAAACTACCGGAATTCTTTCGAATGCTAGTTGGACAAATCTCGGTACAAATTCTTCAATAGGCGGTTATGCCGGCATTGGAAGAATAAACTGTGTGGCTTTTCATCCTACAGATACAAACACTTATTGGGTTGGTTCACCTTCGGGAGGAATTTGGAAAACTACCGATAATGGTACAAACTGGGAATGCTTAAATAATAATATGCCTGTTATTGGAGTTAGTGATATTGCAATTCCCTCAGATTATGCAACATCCAACACAATTTACATTGTTACCGGTGACCGTGATGGTTCAAGTATGAACACTCTTGGCGCTGGAATGCGTGCAGACAATAATTCGCTTGGGATTTACAAAAGTACAGACGGCGGATCAACTTGGGCAGCAACCGGGCTTACTAGACTGAATGCTGATAATAAAATTATCGGCAGACTCTTGCTTGCGTCAAATAATACTACTCTTTATGCTTCAGTTTATCTAGATGGTATTTATAAATCTACTAATAGCGGAACAAGCTGGTCAAAAGTTGCAAATACACCTTATTCCTATGTTATTGATATGGAATTTAAGCCTGGTGATGAAAATACAATTTATGCTTCAACAAAGAGTGTATATTCAAATACCGAAGCATTTATTTATAGAACCTCTGATGCGGGTGCAACCTGGAGTGGAACATCTTCCGGTTGGTCAGGCATAAACAAAGTGTTTATGGGTGTTGCCGGAAGTGGTAGAATTGAATTAGCTGTCTCAGCAAATGATCCTACTGTTGTTTATGCGGTTTATAGCCAGCCTAGCAAACTTCGTTCTATACTTAAATCTACTGATAGCGGACTTACCTTTACACAAATCTGGGATGGGCAAGTAGCCAATCATAATTTACTTGGGTATGATGTTGATGCAAATGATCTCACAGAAGGTCAAGGAACTTACGATTTATGTATTGCTGCTTCTCCATCGGATGCAAACATTGTTTTTATTGGTGGAGTAAATACATGGATGACCTCTGATGGTGGAACTACTTGGAAAATAAAGACGCATTGGAGCAGCAATGGGACAATTCCAAATAGATATCGCAAAGTTCATGCTGATAAACATGCATTGAAATTTCAGAGTTCTAATGTTTTGTTCGAAGGAAATGATGGTGGAGTTTATCGTGCTCAGCTGACTAACAGCGATTGGTTAGATGCCGGTTCAGATTATGTTGATAAAACAAATGGGTTGGTAATAAGTCAGATGTATAGGTTAGGAGTATCAAAATCTGATGTAACAAAAGTAATAACTGGTTTACAGGACAATGGCACCAAACTCTATTCGAGTGGAACGTGGACAGATGCAAAGGGCGGTGATGGTATGGAGTGTATTATTGATCATACCGATCCTACTTATATGTACGCAACTTATGTAGATGGACAGATTTCAAGAAGTATTAATACCGGTAGTACTTTCCCTACAGATATTTCTGCAAACATACCTGGCGGTAAACCGGATGGTGCTTGGGTTACACCTTATATTATGGATCCTAATAACAGCCAAACTTTATATGCCGGTTATGACCAAATTTGGAAAACAACAGACAGAGGAAATACATGGTCCTCAATTTCTTCTATATTAAGTGCAACTGATAAGTTACGCGCTCTTGCTATTGCATCTACTAATACAGATGTAATTTATGCTTCCGATAAAACTCATCTTTGGAAAACTACAGATGCAACTGTTGCTACGCCTACATGGACAAATATAACCGGAACTTTACCGGTTGCAACATCAAGCATTACATATATTGCAGTAAAAGCAACTGATCCGAATACCGTTTGGGTAACGTTTGGAGGATTTACTTCCGGCAGCAAAATTTTTGAAACAACAGACGGCGGTACCACATGGACAAATATTTCCGGCACGCTGCCTAATCTACCGGTTATGTGTGTTGTTCAAAATGTTAGAAATTCCGCTTCTCACTTATTCATTGGAACTGATGTAGGCGTTTATGAAAAAATGCCCGGACAAGATTGGGCTTTATTTAATATCGGTTTGCCTAATGTAGTAGTAACAGAGTTAGAGATTTATTACGGTGCTTCTCAGAGTCAAGACAGATTAAGAGCAGCAACATTTGGCAGAGGCTTATGGGAAACACCATTAGAAAATACTGCAACCAAATACATAGTAACATCTAGTAATTACACTCCGGTTGCCGGTTCTACAGTAACTATAACGGCACAACTTGCAGATGCTTCCAATAATCCGGTTGCAGAATCCGGTCGTACAGTAACATGGAGTAAGTCCAATGTCAATGGTTCTTTTTCAAGTGCGAGTAGTGTTACTAACGCTTCAGGAATCGCAACTATTACATTTACTACGCATACTTTAGCTGGAACAAACACAACTGTAACTGGAAATGATGGAATTGTAAACGGTACAAGTCCGGTTATAACAACTATTACCGGTGCAGCAACAAAATACATTGTAATATCTAGTGATTACACTCCGGGTGCCGGAAGCAGCGTTACAATAACAGCACAACTAGCAGATGCAAATAATAATCCGGTTTCAACAGCCGGACTGACAGTAACCTGGACAAAGTCTGATGCAAATGGTTCTTTCTCAAGTGCGAGTAGTTTAACAAATGCATCCGGAATAGCAACTGTTACATTTACAACGCATATTGTTACTGGAACAGCTTCGACAGTAACAGCAAACGACGGTACTTTAAATGGAACAAGCAACACAATTACTACAACTTCCGGTGTTGCTACAAAATATATTGTAACATCAAGTAACTACACTCCGGGTGCGGGAAGCAGCGTTACAATAACTGCACAACTTGCAGACGTAAATAATAATCCGGTTTCAACAGCCGGACTAACAGTGACTTGGACAAAGTCTGATGCTAATGGTTCTTTCTCAAGTGTAACGAGTGTAACCAACGCATCGGGAATAGCAACTGTTACATTTACCACGCATACAATTGGTGGAACAGCAACAACAGTAACTGCTAATGACGGAACCTTAAATGGTATAAGTGCAACAATCACAACTAGTGGTGGAGTTGTTAATCCAATAGTGATTACTTTAATAAATCCGTCAAATAATTCAATCGGCATATCAATAGCTCCTTTGTTTTCGTGGTCAGGCTCTGGAAGCGGCGTACCCGTTTATTCTCTAACAATCGCCACAGATTCTTTATTCACAAATGTAAATTATGGTCCGGTAACTGTAACTTCTCCGTATCAATTGCCGGATATGAATTCACTAAGTAATTCTACAGTTTATTATTGGAGAATTACAGCAACATTACCGGGACCGGTTGTTAGTTCTTCAAAAGGTATATTTACAACTATATATGCCACAACCCCGTATTTGGTTAGCCCGGCTCAAGCATCTGCAATAATTGGTAGCATGATTAATTTTGTATGGACATTACCAGTTGTGGGGCTTCAGTATAGTGTAGAATTAGATAATGATGCCAATTTCTCTTCTCAAATTCCCGGGTTCCCAACGGCACAATCATCATCAAACTATTTTGGATATACGTACGATTCATCGATCTTAACACCCGGTACATATTATTGGAGAGTAAAATCCTATAACACTTCGGGAATTTTAGTTAGTATTTCTTCAGCCGGTAGTTTTACTATTTCTGGTCCGCCAACGGCAATTCCTTCTTATCCGATAAACTTAGCAACTGTTTATACTTCATCGCCGACAATTTATTGGTATCTAAATAACTATCTATACAACGGCACAGTTTATTACAGAATTAGATATGGGACAAGTTCAGGTGTATATTCGAATACTACAACGTTTACAACATACAATTATTTTACACTTAGCGATTTAACAATCGGCAGCAATTATTACTATGTAATTGATGCTTCTTCCAGTTCTAATTTTGCTTCCTATACTACTAGTGCCGAAGGAAGTTTTGTAGTATTTTATTCAAGTGTATCCGCAATACCTATTTACAAAATATATCCCGCTTACAACACTTATGTTTATTCACTAACTCCAACTTTGTACTGGTATCTGGGATTATATATTCCGGGGGTAATGTTTGATTTGCAAGTTGATAATTCAAGCAATTCATTTCCATCTCCCGAAATTAGTTTAACTAATGTTCCAAACTATTACTACACAACTTCTGCCTTATCAGCCGGTTCCAGATATTGGTGGAGAGTAAGAATCAGCGGCTCAACCACATGGTCAGGTTATGAATCTTTTACAGTTCATTCAAGCGCAGCAAGTTATTCTTACCCTACAGCTATAATTCCTAAGCTGGATACTCCAGCTTCCGGTTTGGTTGTGGAAGCTCAGAATTTTGTTGTTAGCTGGCTGGCAAACACTGCCAGTCAACTTGAATATGAAGTAATTCATTCTTCAGATCCAACCTTAAGCTTAGGTGTATTGTTAAATACTACATCGCCTAAGGGTGGAAGCAGTAGTTGGTTAACAACAAATAGCTATTCATTGAGTGGATTATCGAAGGGCGTAACTTACTATTGGCAAGTTAGAAGCAGATTAACTTCCGATAAAAATGCCGTTTCAAATTTCTCAACTGTAGGTCAGTTTACCGTTTCCCCGGGCAACGCACCTGTTGTTGCTCTTCCCGTAAATCCTATTGTAGGAGCTACAATTAATGCAACCGCCGCCAATCTTTCATGGATTATACCAGCCCAAAGTACGTCAACATTAGTTTATGATTTAGAAGTATCTAAGAATAAAGATATGTCGTCAGCCATGCTCGTAAGTAATTTAGACCAGCCTAATTATAAAGTAAACAACCTGTCTCCAAACCAGAAGTATTACTGGAGAGTTAGAACAAAAACCACAACCGGTTTAACATCGGATTACTCTTATAACGGTGAGTTTAATACAAGTTCTTCAACAAATAGTAATCAAGAATTCGTTGTTCCTACAAAATTTGAATTGGCTCAAAACTATCCAAATCCATTTAATCCAAGTACGGTTATTTCATTTTCGCTAACACAAAATTCTTTTGTTTCCCTTAGAGTGTTTGATATTCTTGGACGGGAAGTGAAAACTTTGGTTAGCAATGAAATGAGTTCTGGTACTTATTCTGTAAATTGGGATGGCGATGATAACACCGGCAATAAAGTTACTACCGGAACTTACATTTATAGAATCACTGCGGATAATTTTGTAAGCTCTAACAAAATGATTCTGGTGAAATAAAAAACTGAAATCGTTGATATAGATATTCATAATCAACGATTTCTACAACAGTTTGAGATAGATTCAGAGCATGCATTTTGTTGTACAAGATGCATGTTTTGTTTTAAATGGGGCAAAGTATTTCACTTGTAATTGTTTTTCATAACCAAAACTTATTATTCCGGTTATCATATTTTACAGATGATTGGTCACTCTCGCCGAATAGATCTTTTTCACAGAGATATTAAGCATTAGAATACAATTCTAAACTAAGAAGGCATTGCAAAAAAAGCCGAGCGCCGATATGTAAATAAAATAAGATATGTCTGGCGGTTTTTGCTTCAAAAATATAGTTTTATGTTTGCTTTACTCCCGCTCCGACTGCGTCCACCTAGGCGAACGGAGGCGAGTCGTTCGCAAAAACAATAGTTATAATATTTCGGAGGTTAAATTTAGATAAGTTATTTTTGTGTATAACTAAATTTCAATGAAAATGAAATTCAGAAATAGTTATGTAGCAGTGCTGTTGGTAGTTCTGCTAATAATTGGATTAACAGCAGTACGGGCGCAGAATAAATACGGCTTGTCTGACAGTCACGGCCGGATTATGAATTCTGTAGATTGGTTCAAATGTGGCTTGGATATTCGCTTTCGTCATGAAGAAATAGTAAATCCTTCCTTGACCAATGTTGACCCGCCGGGGTATAGTTTCAGTTTTGAGCGGGTGCGTCTCCGTGAATGGAATACTATCAGCCCCAATCAATGGTTCGAGTTCAATCTACGCTTTGCTTGGGAAGGTAGACATTACTGGAAGCCGGCTTCCAAAGCGGAATGGGACAAATCCGAGATTGTCTTTGATAATTTCAACGGCAAGTTCAAGTTTCAGAACATACCGGTGGCACTAATTGTTGGCCGCCAGGACATCAGCTTTGGAGATGGCTGGTTGGTTTTTGATGGCACTCCTTTAGATGGACCGCGTACTAGCTATTTCGATGCTATTCGCGCAACAATAGATTTGAAGGAGTTGAAGAGTGTTATTGACCTAATTTATGTAGATCAAACTTCCAGCTCAGAAAGCCGGTTACGCCCTATCTTTAGTAAAAATCTATCACCAATGGAACAGAACGAACGCGGAGTGATAATCAACTTTTGCAGTAAGGCTTTGGAACGAACGCTGATTGAACCTTACTTTATATTTAAGCATAATGAAGCTGTACTTCCTAAAGGTGATAACGGCGATATTTATACTATAGGCAGCCGCTTCAGCTATGACTGGGATAGCTGCATCTCTTACCAAATGGAACCGGCTTATCAATTTGGTAGCCGCATAAATGAAGTAATGTTTCCTAATCAAAGGAGCAGTCTATCTGCCTTTGGAATAAATAGCCGCATTACTTACAGCTTCCCCGGCTTACTAAAGAATCAAGTCTGGTTAGGCTATTCAGTTCTCTCAGGCAATGATGCAGAAAGCCATGACAATCACCAGTTCGACCCACTTTGGGGACGCTGGGCTCAGTACAGTGAACTCTTTCCTAACGAACTAGACAGACCGGGTGAAAGAAGTAATCTACAACGTATTAACTTTGGTTATCTGCTCGAGCCGAATAACTCTATACATATTCAAGCAAACTACAATGCACTATTTGCTTATGCTAACCGCTTTTATGGAACTGCCGGTTTCAGCAACGGAGGCAAATTCAAGGGACACTTGTTTACCGCACTTTTGAAGTATCAATACAATCGTTGTTGGAGTGGACTTCTTCTTGGCGAATACTTCATTCCAGGCAATTATTACGAAACACCTAGCTATGGAAATATGCTAAAGACACGTAATGATAATGCTCTATTTTTGCGTGCTCAGATTATTTTTAATTTACAAGATATGTTGGCGGGTAAGAAATAATAAATGCATATTATCAAATAAAAATTAAACCAATGGTTGTTATGAATATTATTGAAAAGCAGAAATTACTCCCTCTAATCTTTGCCGGTATCCTTATCAATCTACTTACTATTACCAATTCTTTTGCTCAATCTTCTATCGATAATAGAATTCTCTTTCTTGGTAACAAAAATATAGCTCCGGTAATCTACATGGAAAATACTACTCCTACCGGAGTTGTTGTTGATATAACACGAGCTCTATCTGTTCATATCCCGCGTACTATTGAAGTTAAAGCTATGGACTGGCATGAAGCACAAACTCTTGTTGCACAAGGGGAAGCGGATGTTTTAATGCAGATAAACGTGACTGAGGAGCGCAAAAAAATATATGATTTTTCCGATCCGTTACTTGAATCGCATTTTTCCATCTTTGTTCATAATGATAGAGTTGGTATATCGGATATTTCAAATCTTCGCGGTTTACGGGTGGGAGTTGAAAAAGGAGGATTGCCGAGACAACTATTAGAAAGAGACCCGCAAATTCTAATTACAATCATTCCTAATTTTCTTGAGGGATTTAAACGGCTGAATGAGGGTTCAATTGATGCTGTTATAGTAGATTACCTTGTAGGCTCTTACGTCATAGCCAAGAATAATTTACGGAACATTAAGGTGATTGGTGAACCTATCGAATCCTCTTATTCTTCGTATGCTGTAAAAAAAGGTAATACGGAACTGCTTAATGAAATCAATACTGCACTGCGTATTATTAAAGCTGACGGCACTTATAGGAAAATTATTGAAAAATGGGAACCAACCGAAGTTGTGTTTCATACACAAGAGCAGATCAAAAAAATGATTTACGATGTTGCGGTAGTAGTTTTAATGATTTTGTTGCTAACCGGGGCTGTATGGATGTTTACATTGAAAAAACAATTAAAAAAAAGAGTGGAGGCTGAAAACAAACTTAGGGAACAGTATTCCACTTTACATGGCATTATTAACAGTGTTAATGCATTCATTTTTTCAATAGATAAACAATACTGTTACACTAGTTTCAACAAAAGTCATGCTGATGTAATGAAATCAATCTATGGTGCTGAGATTGAAAACAATTCCAGTATGTTGGATTACATGACCGTACCTGAAGATCGGGAGAACGCAAAACGCAACCTCGACAGAGCGCTTGCTGGAGAGCCTCTTGTGGAAGAAGCATACTCCGGTGAAGAACTACTCTCGCGGAAGTATTTCCAGGTATCACATAGTCCTATCAGAACAAAAGGGGATGAAATTATTGGTGTTGTAGTGTTAGCTCAAGATTTAACCGAGCGCAGGCGTACCGAACAGCAGTTTATATTGGTCAACTTTGCTTTAAACCATGTGCAAGAGACTGCATTCTTAATTGATGAAGACGCCCGCTTCCACTATGTAAACGACGATGCCTGCCGCAAATTGGGATACACATGTGATGAAATGCTTAAATTGAGTGTACCCGATATTGACCCCGATTTTCCATTGAGCCGGTGGACAAGCCATTGGAAAGAACTTCAAATTCAACGTTCACTAACCTTCGAAAGTCGGCACCGAGCTAAAAATGGACATATCTTCCCGGTTGAGATTAACACTAATTACTTTGAGTATGAAGGCAAAGGATACAATCTGGCTTTATCACGCGATATTACCGAACGCAAACGTGTGGAAACAGAACTGAAAGAACAATTGAACGAAATCAACCGCTTCAATAAACTTATGCTTGGAAGAGAAGATAAAATGATTGTGTTGAAAAAAGAAGTAAATATGCTGCTTGAGAAAGAAGGTAAACCAAAAAAGTATGATGCATAGGCTGTGTTAAACTGATCACCTTGTTAACCAATATGAGTGTTGTAACTAGTGTACGGATTACAAAGTAACGGAATAAGCACATGAAATATTTATCTTTTGTTTTGAAGTTTACTATCACGTTTGCTATCGCGATTAGTATAAGTTGTACCAAACAAGAAAAACATGAATACTCTCCTTCTTACGGTAAAAAATCTTATACAGAAAACAATTCGGTTGAATATATTTTTGCCGTACATCCGTTACATAACTCCCGCCGCTTTTTTGAGGTTTATCAACCTCTCGTTAATTATATTAATAAAAGAACAAATGAGTTCTCCATTCGTCTCGAAGCTTCAAACGACTACGCTCATTTCGAAGAGAAACTGAAAAACCGAAAATTCCATTTTGCGTTACCAAATCCGTATCAGAGTTATCAAGCTGTTAAAATTGGTTATACCATTTTCGGAAAGATGGGTGATGATGATAGGTTTCGCGGAATAATTGTGGTAAGAAAAGACAGCCGCATTAATTCCATACGGGATTTGAAAGGTGCTGCAATTAGTTTTCCATCTGCAACAGCGCTTGCCGCTGCTATGATGCCGAAATATTTTCTAAAAACCAACGGATTGGATGTTGAAAGAGAAGCTAATTGCCGCTATGTAGGTTCACAGGAATCCTCTATTATGAATGTTTACCTTGGGCAAACAAAAGCAGGCTGCTCTTGGCCTCCGCCGTGGGAGTCTTTTATTGAAGAGCATCCTCAAGTGGCTAAAGCATTAACAATTAAATGGCAGACAGAACCGCTTATTAACAACGGCTTGGTTGTACGTGATGATGTGCGTATAAACCATTTAGCAATCTTTTCCGATATCATTTTTAGGATGCACAAAAATTTAGAAGGCAGGGAAATTCTGAAGCGAATTAATCTTTCTAGTTTTGCAGCAATAACACAGCAAGAATATGTTTTGCGCGTTAGTTCTTTTTTGCAAAAGTATGAAAATCTCTTCGGGTCGCTGCCGGTTCTTGGAGAAAACAAGTAATGACGAAATTATTCAAATTGATTCTTGGTAAATCAATAAGGCGCCAGCTTATACTTGGCGTTGCCTTTGTTCATTTATTATTGATGACAATATTTGTATATGATCTTACTCAACGTCAGAAAGAATTTCTGCTTGAAAAAGCAAATAGCGAAGCGTTGTTTCAAACCACAATACTTGCTGCTAGCAGCGAAGAATATTTGAGGACGAATGACCTTGTTGGGTTACAAGAAGTGCTGGAAACATTTGCCAAGAGCAGTTCTATTAGTTACGCAATGATCGTTAATAAAGATGGACTTATTTTAAGCCATACAGAAAAAAGCAAAATTGGGTTGTATTTACAAGACTCTATAAGCATTGCTTTGCTTCGCGGACCTCACAAATTAACTCAGCTTTTTTCTACGGAGGAGTACATTGAAACCGCCTTACCGGTAATTGTGAATAATACCTTCTTGGGCTGGGCACGTGTTGCTGAGAACCTCGCTGAAAATCGTTTACATATTGAATACGTTAATCGAACAGGCTTATTATATACATTAGCTGCAATCCTAATCGGCACATTGTTCGCCATCTTGCTTTCCCGCGGGGTGCTTAAACAACTGAAATTATTACTTGCAGGCGCAAAGCAATTTGGTCTGCAGCAATTAAATTCACCGATTCCCATTATCACCGATAACGAAGTTGGAACTGTAACCCAAGTATTTAATAATACAATGCGACTTATTGAAGAAAAAAATAATTCTCTACTTACGAGTGAAAATAAATTCAGAACATTAATTGAGAAAATTCAGGTAGCGGTTGTTGTTCATAATTCCGATACACAAATATTAATATGTAATCCAACGGCAGAAAAACTGCTTGGACTTTCTGAAGATCAACTTTTGGGAAAGAAAGCAATTGATCCGGATTGGCATTATTCCCGTGAAGATGGAAAACTAATGCCTATTGAAGAATACCCGGTTAATCGCATTCTAACCACGCAGCAACCTTTAAGAAACCTTGTTGTTAGAGTGCATCGATCAAACAAAGAAAATGATGTGTGGGTATTAATCAATGCAGATCCTGTTTTTAGCGATGATAATAAATTAATGCAAGTAATTGTAACCTTTACCGATATTACCGAACGCAAACTATCTGAAGAAAAAATTGTTAAACTTATTTATGAACAAAAAACTATAAACGAGGAGTTGAGTTCCAAGAATATAGAATTAAAGAATGCCAGAAACGCAACATTAAATATTATTGAAGACCTATCACTTGAAATTGAAGAAAGGCAGCAAGCGGAACAACGAATAGCTCAACTAGCAGCCATTGTTGAATATTCAGACGATGCTATTATCGGTAAAACTTTGGAAGGCATTATTACTAGTTGGAATAAAGGAGCAGAGATACTTTACGGTTATACTCAACATGAAATTTTAGAACAGCCGGTTTCTGTTCTTATTCCGCCTCAGTTTCAAGATGAAATGAATGTAATTTACGAGCATATAAAACTTGGCGATCATAAAAAACATTTTGAAACGGTGCGCCAAAAGAAAAACGGAACATCAATAAATGTATCTCTTACAATTTCCCCCATCTATGATTCTGATGGAAAAATTATCGGCTTATCCGGTATTGAGCGGGATATAACGGAACGAAAGCGGAATGAACTAATAAACTCATCTCGCTTGCACTTAATGAAATTTGCAGCCGCGCATACTTTGGATGATTTTCTTGAAGAAACCTTAAACGAAGCCGAAAAAGTTACCCAAAGTAAAATCGGCTTTTATGTATTTGTTGAAGATGATCAGACATCGCTTACGCTGCAGAACTGGTCTACAGCTACTAAAGCAGAATTTTGCAAGGCAGAAGGGAAGGGACTACACTATGATATTTCCGAAGCCGGTGTTTGGGTGGATAGTATAGTTCAACGTAGACCGGTTATTCATAACGATTATATTTCTCTTCCTCACAAAAAAGGTCTTCCCGAAGGACACGCCGAGTTAATTCGCGAACTTGTTGTTCCCGTCTTCAGAGGAGATAAAATTAAGGCGGCTGTTGCTGTGGGGAATAAACTAAATAACTATAATGAAATTGATGTTGAAGCGCTGTCGCTTCTTGCAGATCTTTCTTGGGAGATTATCGAACGCAAACGAGCCGAAGAGGCATTAAGTGACAGCGAAACAAGGCTTCGCGTTATGTTCGAAAATTCCAGAGATGCTATCGGTGTTTCGAAAAAAGGAATACATGTTTATGCAAATCCGGCTTATCTCAAATTATTCGGCTATGATAATCACAAAGAACTTGTAGGTACTTCTATTCTTGATTGCATAGCTCCAAGTCATCATCAGCAAATAATTGAAAACGTAAAAAAAAGGAGCGCCGGCGAAGAAGTTCCATTATTCTATGAAACTCGCGGTATAAGAAGAGACGGCAGTGAGTTCGACTTCGAGATTAACGCTTCAAGTTATGAACTAAAAGGTGAATTATATACTCTTGCAAATATTCGGGATATCACTGAACGCAAACAAGCAGAAAAAGAACGGCGTACACATTTGCATTTTCTTGAGAGCATGGATAAGGTAAACCTTGCGCTTCATGGAACAAATAATCTTGAGCAGATGATGAAAGATGTACTTGACACTACACTTTTAGTTCTCGATTGTGACCGTGTTTTTTTGATGTATCCATGCGATCCTGAAGCGCCCTCTTGGTCCGTTCCTATGGAGCGCAACAAACCTGAGTATCCTGGTGTTATGGAATTAGGACTTACAATTCCTATGGATACTGATGTTGCAGAGACGCTTCGCATCCTGCTTAATTCCGAAACTCCGGTTAAATTTGGTCCCGGAACTAACTATCCTTTACCGGCTGATGTATCCGAACGTTTCGGCTTTAAGTGCTTCATGTCAATGGCAATTCATCCTAAGACGGGCAAGCCCTGGCAATTTGGAATCCATCAATGCTCTTATGCAAGGATATGGACTAAGGAAGAAGAAAGGCTGCTTCAGGAAATTGGAAGAAGGCTTGCCGATGGATTAACAAGCCTTATCACTTATAACGACTTATGTATGAGCCAGGCAGAAAACCTTGCTATTGTTAACGCTGTGCCGGATCTATTATTCAGAGTTAACGAAGCTGGAATTATTACAGATTTCCGCAAACCGGCAAACATGAATCTCTATCTACAGCCGGAGCAATTTCTTGGTAGAACAGTTAAAGATACTATGCCGCCCAATGTTTCCGAGCCGGCAACTATAGCTATTGAAAAAGCACTTAGCACAAATGAAATTGAATTATTTGAGTATGATCTTAGGATTAATGAGCAGCAGATGTTTTTCGAAGGCCGCGTTGTTGCTATTACTTATGATGAGGTTCTTATTGTTGTACGTGATGTAACAGAACGTAAACAAGCCGAAGAAGCACTCTATAAGGAACGTAATCTGCTTCGGACTGTAATTGACAATCTGCCCGATGGAATCTGGACAAAAGATTTGAATTGCCGGATAACACTTGCTAACCGCGCAAATGTTATTATGTCGGGGTTCGAATCAGAGAAAGATGTTTTAGGAAAAGATGACAGTGAATTGTTCCCGGAGGAAGTGGCTGAAAAATTTATAATGGATGACCGTTCGGTTATTGAAACCGGTAAACCGGTGATTGACAGAGAAGAGTATGTGTGTGATGGAAAAGGGGAGAAACATTTTTTGCTTACCACTAAGCTGCCGTTTTTGGATGAAAAGGGACGGATGATTGGCTTAATAGGTATTAGTCGGGATATTACAGAACGCAAGTTAGCTGAAGACTCGTTACGAGAGAGTGAAAGACGGCTTAGCCATGCACAACGTATTGCAAATATTGGCTATTGGGAACGGGATTTTGTCTCTAACCGTATGGCTCTTGCAGAAGAATCGTGCCGTATCTTCGGATTACCGTTGGAAAATGTTCTACAAGAATTAGATGATTGGCACCAACAATGGTTAAAGTTGATTTACAAGGAAGATCAGGAAAAAACTGCTAAAGCCCTCAAAGACGCACTTCTGAATGACATTCCTTATAACCTTGATTATAGAATTGTACGCCCGGATGGAGAGATTCGCTACATCCATAGTGAAGCTTTTATAAGGAGGAGTACTTCCGGTGAAGCTATTTCAATGCTTGGAATGATGCAAGATATAACAGTACGCAAACAAGCAGAGGAATCTTTACGTGAAAGCGAACGCAGATTTAAAGAATTGGCAAATCTTCTTCCGCAGCCGGTCTTTGAAGCCGGCTCTACCGGCACAATTACATTTGCAAATGAAGCCGCATTATCAACTTTTGGATATTCTACGGAAGATTTACTAAATGGTGTAAATATACTTGATACTGTTAGTGAACAAGATAGAATGGCTGTAACTAATGACATGCAGAGGATATTGAACGGGTTGAAGCTGAATCGGACCGAAATAAATCTACTGAGAAAAAACGGCTCCGTCTTTCCTACTCTATCGTTTACTTCGGGTATAGATAAAGATGGTACCGTAGTAGGAATTAGAGGTATTATTATTGACCTCACTGAATTAAAAATTGCTGAACAAAAAATAAGAGAAAACGAGCAGCAGCTTAGAACTTTGATCAATTCTACGCCGGATATAATATGCTTTAAGGACGGACAAGGACGCTGGCTTGAAGCAAACGATTCTGACCTTGAATTATTCAGTCTGAAGAGCGTTAATTACCGTGGGAAAAAAGATTCCGAATTGGCTGAATTTACAGAACCAATTTACCGCCAGGCTTTTCTAACTTGCGAAACAACAGATGAAAAAGCATGGCTTTCCGGAGGTATAACTCAAGGTGAAGAAACTATTCCTAAAGCCGACGGTACATTCAAAGTTTTTGATGTAATCAAAGTTCCAATATTTGCAGCAGATGGAACTAGAAAGGGACTTGTTGTACTTGGCAGAGATATTACCGAACGCAAACTTGCCGAAAACATGTTACACAGATTGAATCGTGAGTTGAGGGCTATCAGCAATTGTAACCAGGCATTGCTGCGTATGAACGATGAACACGATTTGCTAAATGAAATATGTAGGATAATCTGCGATGAAGCCGGTTACAGTTTAGCCTGGGTGGGCTTTGCTGAAAACGACGAAGACAAAACAATTACTCCGGTTGCATGGGCTGGTTGCGACGGTGATTTTGTTACTAATCTAAAACTATGCTGGTCTGAGGAAACTGAACAAGGAAGTGGACCCGCCGGCATTGCAATCCGTACCGGTGAAATCTATTGTGTTCATGATTTAACTTTGGCTCCGCAGAAAACGCGTTTACGCGAAATGGTTCTATCAAAGGGCTACCGCTCTTGTATCGCTTTACCTCTCAAAGATGAAACGTTAAGTGTTTTTGGCGTGTTGATAATTTATTCTTCCGAAGCAAATATTATTACACAGGATGAAATACGGCTGTTGGATGAACTTGCAAACGATTTGGCTTTTGGTATTATTTCATTACGTAACAAAGCAGAACGCATCAAAGCTGAAGATGCTCTGCGGTCAAGTGAAGAAAGGTTCTCATCGGCATTTAGGTTAAGCCCAATTGCTATTGCAATCTTTAATGCAGCATCCGGCAAATTTGTTGATGTAAATGAAACTTTTTTACTAGCGACCGGCTATTCACGCGATGAAGTTATCGGGCATACAACAACGGAACTTAATCTTTTTGCAGATTCGGATGATAGAGACATAGTCCTTAATGTACTTCGGGAAAAAGGTTTTTTGGAGAATTATGAATTCAGAACTAAGACTAAATCCGGTGAAATTGGATATGGCTTAAGCTCTGCATCGGTAATCTATATTGGAGGCGAACCTCATTTTCTCTCACTAATTCTTGATATAACAGAACGCAAACAAGCTGAAAAGCGGCTGGCTATGCTCGATTTTGCTCTCGAAAGCGTTAGCGATTCTGCTATCCTTTCCGATAGGCAGGGAAGCGTTCTTTATGTGAACCGTGCTGCTTGCTGTATGTTGGGGTATGACTTAGGCGAACTGACAAAACTATCAATTTTTGATTTTGTAACCGACCTTTATGCCGAAAATTGGGACGATCATTGGCAGAGTATTGTTAATAGCGGCGGCTCAATGCTTTTCAAAACAAACAATATTACAAAAGACGGTCAATCTATTCCGGTGGAAGTTGCTATCAGTCTTTTTCAATTTGAAGGTGACACATACAATCTTGCTTTGGTTCGTAATATTTCCGAACGCTTAAGAGTAGAAGAAGAAATCAGAAAGCTATCCCACGCTGTTCAACAGAGTCCGGTTTCAGTAATAATTACTAATACTTCCGGCGAAATTGAATATGTTAATCCAAAGTTTATAGAGACCACCGGCTATACATTAGATGAAGTACGGGGAAAAAATCCGCGTATCTTAAAATCCGGTGAAACCGGGAAAGAACAGTATCAAGAACTGTGGCAGTCTATAAGTTTAGGAAAAGAATGGAATGGAGAATTTCATAACAAGAAAAAGAATGGAGAATTTTTCTGGGAAGCAGCTTCAATATCGCCTATTCGCAATGAAAACGGCATTATTACCCACTACATAGCTATAAAGGCAGATATTACCGAACAGAAGCTGACCGAAAAGAAATTGATTGAGAGCGAAGAGAAATACAGAAAATTAACTGAAACTGCCGGAGATTCTGTTGTTTCTATAGATAGTAAGGGCATTATAGTTTCCTGGAATAAAGCTGCGGAAAATACGTTTGGCTATTTTTCCGGTGAAGCTATTGGAAGGGAAATGCAAATTATTTTATCGCCAGAATATATTTCCCCTCATAAAACAGCTTTGAAAGAACTTGCTGCCGGACGTGAACCAAAAGTAGTTGGAAAAACCATAACCGGCATGGCAAAACGGAAAGATGAAAAGATTATTCCAATAGAACTTTCTTTATCATCATGGGAAGCTAATAATTCGATCTACTATTCAGCCTTTATTAGAGATATTTCCGAGAGATTAAAAGCAGAGAAGGAACTGGAATCTTACCGTAGTCATCTTGAAGAATTGGTAAAAGCCAGAACCATAGAATTGAACAAAGCAAATGAATCTCTCAATAGAAAGATTGAGAAGGATAAAGAAATTGAGATGATGCTTCAGCAGTCTCTTAATAAAGAAAAAGAACTCAACGAAATGAAATCGAGATTCATCTCTACAATATCTCACGAGTTTAGAACTCCGCTTACTTCGGTTTTTTCTTCTGCAGAACTAATTCAAGTTTACGGCTCAAGGTGGAGCGATGAGAAAAAAGATACGCTGTTGGAAAGAATCAAAAACTCCGTTAAGTATTTAACAAGACTGTTAGATGACGTTCTTACTATTAGTAGAACTGAAACCGGCAAGATAAGCTTTCAACCGGCGCATGTTGAACTAAAGCAGTTTGCTGCAGAGTGTATAGAAGATGCAAAATCTTTGATGAACCAACAACATAAACTGAAGTTCACATACAAAACAAAACAGACGGAATTCTATTTAGACCCGAAACTCATGAGGTTTATTCTTTCCAACTTGCTCTCCAATGCTTTAAAGTATTCTCCGAATGGGGGAACAGTAGAACTGAAAATCTGTGTTAACAAAAGAAATCTTATAATAGAAGTAAGTGATGAAGGTATAGGCATTCCTCCGGAGGAAAAGGGTATGATCTTTCAGCCGTTTTACCGTACAAAAAATATTGAAACAATTGCCGGTACCGGTTTAGGTTTAGCTATTGTAGAGAGAGCGGTCGCTCTTCATAACGGAAATATTGTAGTTCATAGCGAACTAAATAAAGGGACTACATTTGTAATTACTATCCCTAAGGTAAAATTGTTGGAATAATTAGTAAAAAAATAACGGATTTAATATTTTAGGGCAGTTCTAAAAATATCAATATACTCTGCGGACTTGGCGTTTTCTAAGCGAATTCTGCGTTAAAACTTTAAACGGTCAATTTTTAGAACTGCTCTTTTTAAAGCCGGAAAGGAACCCTTACATATTTGAAGCAGGACGAAAATGAATATAAAAAAAATCCTTGTTATTGAAGATGACGAGAATGTTCTATCCATTATCGAAACTCTTCTTCTTGAAGAAAATTACGATGTAACCACTGCCATGAACGGACAGATTGGGATTGAAAAAGCTAAAGAAATTTTGCCGGACATAATTATTTGCGACGTACTTATGCCGGTTGCAAATGGCTACGATGTACTAAAAGAACTTAATAGCTGCCAAAAAATGCGCTCTGTTCCTTTTATTTTCTTAACTGCAAAAGTTGAACGCAGCGACATGAGGCTTGGTATGGAATTAGGCGCCGATGATTATCTCTATAAGCCGTTTGAAAGATTGGAATTGTTAAACGCAATAAAAACCAGACTGAATAAGCGCAAGGAATTGGTTGCCGATATCCTCGATGAGAATAAAGAAATAATAAAAGAAATCAGCAACAAGAAATTTAGCCATGATGAAAAAATTCTATATTCTTTGGGTGATAAGCATATGTTTTTTGGAGTTAATGAAATTAAATTTATCGCTGCACAAGATCATTATACTTCCTTAAAATTAGCCAACGGTAAAGCAATACTAATGCGCCGGACGATAAAAGACTGGGAAACATCTCTGCCCGAAACTACTTTTTTACAAATACACAGAAGCACTATTGTTAACATTAACTACCTTACTAAAATAGAACAGTTACACAACAGGCAAAAAGTAGTATTTCTAAAAGAAGTTAATGAACCGTTCATTGTCAGCAAAAACTTCTATTCAAAACTAAAAGGGAAGAATAAGTAACTCGCCTTACGCAGTGTATTAGTATGAATTGCCACGAGCTTTAGCTCGTGGAAGAATAGAAAAATAAATACTTGCTTCAGCCGCAGTAAACAGCATTTTATTTGCTAAAGCCCGTGCTTGTTTTTTTTACTACCACTTAAAAGTAGCGGCAATGCAAAGTGTAGCTAATACGTAGTGTGACTAAGTAAACCTGAACCTCAAAACCGATATAGCAGTAGCATAGATGTTCTCAGTATCATCCCAAAAGGGACTTTGGTTTATTTGGTATTCATTTTATCTCTACGGGATTTTTAGCTCCGTTAGGAGCGACATATTTATAGAATAATGAACACACAGTATTTGTCAAGTCCCATTAGGGACGGTATAAAGCAATTCACCAATTGTGTGAATTTTATTGCTCATTAAATCCATCATCATGTTAATATTTTTCTATCATGGCTTCTCTATATCGGATTTGAGAACTTGAAGCTCTTTCTAATTGCAGTTTTTCAGCAGCCTTTTATTTAACCGGCACAACACAGAAGAAATTGATACTCAATTTCAGACATTTCACGCCATATTTTTCCACTTTACGCCAAACATGTTCACTTAAAGTAATGGTATAGCGATAATACCTTAGCAATAAATTTGCCGGTTTGTAAATGTACACTATACTAATTGTTGAAGACGATATAGATGTCAGACAAAATTTGGAAGAATTATTCAAGGCTGAAGATTATGAAGTACTTTCTGCTAAAGACGGTATGGAGGGATTCAAAGTGGTTTCCGATAATTCGGTAGATATTATTCTAAGTGATGTTAGAATGCCTGTTATGGATGGATTGCTGTTCCTACAGTTGCTTCAAAAAGAAAAAAAAAACCGCAAGTATTCCTTTCGTTTTTCTTACCGCAAAAGTTGAGATGAGTGATCTAAGAATAGGAATGAATCTCGGTGCGGTTGATTACGTACCCAAACCTTTCGAAGCTAAAGAACTTTTGCGCATCATTAAACAGCGTTTGCAAAAGAAGGAATGTGAAAATGGGAACATTGATAAAGTAAAAGAGAAATTGATATCCGGGTTCCCACGTGAAATTAATAGTACACTGGCTGATATTATGGGAGTATCGGATATACTTGAGAAACAAGGTGATACTCTATCCGGAACAGACATTAAACAAATGGTAAGCGGAGTATATAAATCCGCAAGAAACATCCATAAAAAGGTTGAAAAATTCTTGCTCTTTTCCAAGACACTCTCTTTAAGTAGAAACGATATATCCAAAATTATGAAGAGAACCGGCAGCTTTATTCTTAATCCGCTTGCGATGCAAGAGATATTGAAAAAAGTTGCAAAGAAATATGAAAGAGAAAACGACGCTGAATTTTCTTTTGAAAAGGCTCTTCTGCAAGTTGATAAAAAGTTTTATCTAACAGTTGCAAACGAATTATTGAAAAATGAAATAAAATACACTGATAAGGGAACAGCCTTTTGCGTAAAAGGATTTATAGACGGTAACTACTACCGCACTCAAGTTTTTGATAAAGTTTACGGAACCGAGTACAATTCTGTTATAGACAACATTTCAATACATCAGCTTTCTGCAAACATAAATAAGTACGAGGCTACGTGCGAAGCTCTTGACTTGCTAAATGAAACTCTTCAGCTAATTAACGGCTATCTAAACGTTAGTAGCGATAAATACAATTACACTCATATAGAATTTGGAATTCCCATTTAAAATCAATGGAGCAGAAATGAGCGAAAACCCGTTAACCGAAAACGATTCATTTGACGAAGTAATGAAACTTATCAACTTTGCCGAAAGAAGTGCTGCAAGACTCCTCGAAGAACTAAGCGAGCTAATTGCGTCGGATAGTCAGTCTCAATTAATGAAAGACTATTGCGAAAAAGTTCTTATCAGCATTCAAAACCAAACTCAAGAACTAAAAACTAAATGGATTGATATTAATCTTAGTACGGAAAAGGACTCTGTTAATCTGGTTGACTTATTTAACGAGTTTGCAACTATTAAAAGAGAAGTTAGGCAATTACAGATGAAGATTAATAACATCCGGGGTGTTGGTTGTTTTGTCAATGCCGAGGGGTTTCTTGTATCACTAAAAAATAATGTAAGGAGTTAAGCAGTGAAAAATCTGAATGATGAAGTATCCGGTTTGATTCAATTGGTGGGTTTTAAACTGGGGAGTGAAGAATTCGCTGTTGATATAAGCAAAGTGCAGGAGATCAACAGAATTATGACTATAACGAAAATCCCAAATTCTCAAGAGTTTATTGAAGGTGTAGTGAACTTAAGGGGAAAAATAATTCCCATTATGAGCTTAAGAGATAGACTCGGTATGGAAAAAAGGAATTACGATGACCATACTAAAATTATTGTTACGGAAGTTGGTACAACTTTAATCGGCTTTATTGTAGATGAGGTTACCGAAGTATTAAGAATTGACATGGTCATTATTGAGAATACACCGTCTATAGTAAACAGTGTTGAAAGCGAACTTATTTACGGCGTTGCAAAACTAACGGATAGGCTTTTAATACTCTTAAACCTGAATAAAGTCTGTAACCGGGAAGAAATTGAAAGCCTTAAAGAATTGGAACAAGCAAGTTAGTTCCTAAAGCGAGGTAGTTATGTTAATTATTAATAAAAATATCATCCACAATTATTGCGCCGGTGCAATTGCTTCGTGCATAAAGCCGGGTAATCAAATATTATTTTGCGCTGCGCTTATTTCTTTGAGCCTGTTCAGCAATTCTGCTGCACAAGTCAATGGAATTTCCGGCGCTAAACTATGCGTTCCCGAAGCTACTACATTATCAGCCGGCAGTTTTGAATTTGAGCCTTCATTTTCCGTTTTCAGCGCCACAAACAGATTTTGCGAAAACTGTTCTTCAGAATCCTTATCCGGGAAAAATGTTTCCTCAAGCGTAATGTTAAGATTAACCGCCGGGGTTACCGAAAGCTGGGAAATAGGAACTGCATTCTCTTCAACTATAGAGCAAGTTTCCTTCGGTACAAAATACATACTCATCAGTTCCGGAAATGTGAACGTAGGATTGATAACAGGTGTATCATTGCCGGCGGGCAATAAATTTATTGCAGATACAACTGCTGATAGCGATCACCATTTGATATCTTCATACGGTACTACTGCTTCTCTAAAACTTACTGAAAGCTCTTCGGTTGATATGATATTTTCTTACACACGTATTCATGGTGTACATCCGTTTAATAACATTCTGAACTATGGCGTCGGAATTGGAAATTGGTTTTCGGAAAAACTACAAGGCGTAATAGAGCTAAACGGCTTTTCAACTTATAACAATGAATTGTTCTCAGGTAAATTGTCATTAACTCCAGGTCTTACATATAAAATCTCCGATCAACTTCTTTTTGTTTTGGGCTTTCAGCTTGATCTAAAAGGCAAAAATGAAGACAAGGGTTTCGGGTATTTCTCGGCATTTACTATAACATTTTAATTACAAATTAATACAAGTATAGGAGTAAAAAATGAATTGGTTTAAAAACTTAAAGGTAAGCGCAAAATTATTCATCGGTTTTTGTCTTGTGGCTGTTTTTGCTGGAATAATAGGCTACGAGGGGATAGTAAGTCTTGAAAACGTACATGAACGCTCTATAACTTTATACGAAAAAAACACTGTTGCGCTTGCTGTACTTGGGGAAATTTCTACAAGCTTTCAAAGGCAGAGAGCAAATGTTATAGAAGTTATTAATGCTGCCGATAATGACCTAAAAGAAGACCAGCTAAAAAGGATTGCCGAACGTGATGCCGAAATTGAAAAGCTGATTCCTGAATACAAAGCTACCTACATTGATGACGATGATAAAAAAATGTTCGAAGAATGGATAGCAAGTTTTGAAGCCTATAAACCTGTAAGAGAAAAAGTTCTTGAACTTGCTAAACAGAATAATACCGCAGAAGCCCTTGCATTGTACCGGGGCGAAATGGAAACAGTGCGCAAGAAAACTCAAGCCTTATTTGTACAAATGGAAGAAATGAATATTTCTGAAGCTAAAAAGAGGAGCGAATTAAATGTCTCTGAAGCTGAAGCCGCAATTAAATTGATGGCTATACTCGTGGTGTTTGGCGTTCTTTTAGCAGTTGGATTGGGATTTTTTATTTCGAACTTAATTAGCAAACCGGTTAACTATCTTGTAACTGCGGTAGATAAATTTGCCCGGGGTGAAAAGAATGTTGAAGTCAACGTTAGTTCAACAGATGAGATAGGCATTCTTGCTAAATCTTTTAATATGATGATTGATAAAATAACCGAGCAGCTCCAATATCTTGATAACCTCCCAACGCCGGTAATGATTATTAATAAGGAATTCGGTATTCAATACATGAACAAAGCCGGAGCCTCGGTTGTAGGAAAAAGCCAGCAAGAACTGGTTGGTCAAAAATGTCACGACCATTTTAAGACCGGTCACTGTAGAACTGCAAAATGTGCTTGTGCGCAGGCAATAAATACAGATAAAATTAAGACAGAAGAAACAATTGCAAACCCGAACGGAAATTCAATGTCAATTATGTACACAGGCGCACCAATAAAAGATAAAACCGGCAATATTATTGGCGCTTTAGAATACGTTGCTGATATAACCGAGATGAAGGAAAAAGAAGATTATCTGACTTTAAAGACTGCCGAAATGATGGAAGTAATGAATCAGTTTGCTCAAGGTGATTTAACTGTTGAACTCGATGTCGAAAAAGATGATCAAATAGGCAAGTTGTTCGATGGATTCAATAAGTCGGTTAAGAATATTAGTCATCTGGTAAATAATCTAACCGAAGCTGTAAGTGCAACGGCAAGCGCAAGTAACCAAATTTCATCAAGCACAGAAGAATTAGCAGCCGGCGCACAAGAACAAAGTTCGCAGTCTCAAGAAGTTGCTACAGCAATAAACCAGATGGCAACAACAAT
This sequence comes from Ignavibacteriota bacterium, assembly GCA_043807765.1. Taxonomy (GTDB): domain Bacteria; phylum Bacteroidota; class Ignavibacteria; order Ignavibacteriales; family Melioribacteraceae; genus Stygiobacter. Next base: position 75,355 of record JAZDFQ010000062.1, on the reverse strand, counting down.
TATGGAAACAAGTAGGCACGCAAACTCTGCAAGTGAAAATGCTAAGAATGCCGGCTTGATAGCCAAAGAAGGCGGTAAGGTAGTTCAAGAAACGGTAGCAGGAATGAACCGTGTTGCTCAGGTAGTTTCGCGCGCAGCAGTAACAGTAAAAGAACTTGGTAAAGGAAGCGACCAGATAGGTGAAATAGTTCAAGTAATTGATGACATTGCCGACCAAACAAATCTGCTTGCACTAAATGCTGCAATAGAAGCAGCGCGTGCCGGAGAGCAAGGAAGAGGCTTTGCAGTAGTTGCAGATGAAGTAAGAAAACTGGCAGAGAGAACAACAAAGGCAACCAAAGAAATTGCTGTAATGATAAAACGAATTCAGAAAGATACGAGCGAAGCAGTTGTTTCTATGGATGAAGGAACTAAGGAAGTAGAAAGAGGAAGAGAATTAGCAGAGAAAGCCGGAGAGTCTTTACAGCAAATAATTAATGCAGCACAGCTTGTTGTAGACGTAATAAACCAGGTAGCCGCTGCAAGCGAAGAACAATCAGCATCATCGGAACAGATAACAAGAAATATTGAATCAATTAGTAATGTAACGCATGAAGCAGCAAGCGGCACGCAGCAGATAGCCCGCGCGGCTGAAGACTTGAACCGGCTTACTTCCAACTTACAAGAGTTGATATTGCAGTTTAAGATTGAATCGCAAGGGAATAACGGCTATAAAGTTTCGCATTCAAGCAGCAAAAAACTATTAAGAAGCTCGTACTAAGAGTATAAAAATGTACTTTAATTACTGGAGTTACGTAGAAACAAAATTGTATAATCATAAAAGCAAAAGTCCGTATCCATTATTTGAAAGCGAAACAAAAACATGGACCCCGGCTTTTGCCGAATGACAAAACCGGATGATTATATAACAAAGTTGTTTTGCGTTACTCCAGTAAATAACATAACTATCATAACTAATTGGAGTGGGAAATATGCAAAAGAAAGTCTATTCTATTTCCGGAAAAATGGATGTCAATTGGCTTCCCGAAGCAAAAGCTATTCTTGACACCTGGCAGTCTCATGCCGTAACATTGGACGAATTTAAAACGGCTGTTCTCGACAAAGGACTTACTCATTTAAGTATGTCTTCGGGAAATGCGTACATTGTAGATTCGAGCCGTGCCGTGGGTGTTTTTTCACCCGAGATTCAAGATTTCATTGCTAACGATGTTTTCCAAGCGTTTGCAAAAAACGGCGTTAAGTACTTTATTACTGTTCCTCCGCAACATGACGCACTTGCTAAAATTACGGTAAGAAAATATTCATCAAAAGCCGGTCCAAACGGAATTCAACTTGTCGAAGTTGGTTCCTTGGCAGACGCTATGGAATTTCTTAGAGACGTTAAATAGGAAGTTGTACCTTTTCTGAAAAAAAGTAATACGGAAATGGTACTAAACTTATCATTCGTTTATTACAAAAATTAGTTAACAAAGTTATTGAGAGCTGTGGGTTTTAACAGCTCTCAATTTGAAAGGAGTTAGAATAAGTAAAAACAGCAGAGAAATGCTGGCTTTACGAAAAATAACAAATACAAAATAAGGGAGGTTCACATGTCGCATTACAAAGCATTTTCACCAAATGTTGAAGTAAATGGTGAAACAGTTCTTTCCGTTATTGAAGGAATGGGAAGCTTCAAGAGTTCCGCATTGAAAATTCTGTCAAATAATGGAATAAATGATCCACGTCCGGGTCAATGGTATTCGCAGCAGTCCTGGCTAAATGCTTTTAAGGAAATAGCTGAAAAAATTGGTCCTGCAACAGTAATGAAAATCGGTACGAAGATACCGGAGAACGCAAAATTCCCGCCGGAAATAAATAATCTAGATAAAGCGCTTTCTATTCTCGATGTTGCCTATCATATGAATCATAGAGGTGGTGATATCGGCAATTACAAATATGAAAAAGTTGATATCTCAACATCAAAAATGGTTTGCCACAATCCTTATCCTTGCAGTTTTGATAAAGGACTAATTACATCATTATCTAGAAAATTCGCCATAGGAACAGGGTTTGTAAACATAACTCATAGCGAAAAAGACCCGTGCAGAAATGATGGAGCCCATACTTGTACTTTCATAATTAAGCACGAGTAGAAAAATGAAAAACTTAAGTATATCTCGTAAACTTTGGATACTAATCACAATAATGTGTATCGGGCTAATTTCCTTTGGTAGTTATTCTTATTTAACTCTCAACAAAGTTAAAGTAAACGGTACTCTGTACCAGAAAATAGTACAAGGCAAAGACTTAATAGCAGATATTTTACCACCTCCGGAATATCTTTTGGAATCCTATATGACACTCTACCAATTGATAGAATCAAAAAGCGAAACGGAAACTGCTTCGCTGATAGAGAGAAGCCAAAAACTTGAAGAAGAATACCATGCGCGCCATAAATACTGGGTAAACGATTTGGAAGAGAGCGACATAAAAAAAATTATGGTAGAAGATTCTTACAAGCCCGCTCTTGAGTTTCTAAGAGTTAAAAATGATCTCTTTATTCCCGCAATTAGAAGCGGCAACATTGAACTGGCTCATACATTGCTGGATACTCAATTAAAGGAATCTTACGCTAAGCATAGGGCGGCAATTGATGAAGTAGTTAAACTGGCAAGTGTTTCTAACTCTGCAATCGTAACTGAAACACAGGAGGTTATTAGTGTTCGAACTATCTGGTTGGTTTCAATGATTTTTCTCGTTCTAATTCTTTCCATTTTTACAGCTCGCTGGATAATTGGTTTAATCACTCAGCCGGTTAATCGTTTAGCTGATGCAGCTGTTAAGGTTAGCGAAGGTGACTTGACTCAAGTAGTAAATTGCACTACCAAGGATGAGATTGGAAAGCTCTCAAATGCCTTTAACAAAATGGTTGAAAAAATAAAAATTGCCAGCGAACAGTTGAATGAAGAAAAGAAAAGCGTTGAGCGAAAGGTTGAACTAGCGGTTCGCGAAAGCGAAGCTCAAAGGGATTACCTTTCCAATAAGACCGGTATTCTTCTAGCCTCTATGGAACAATTCTCTGAAGGAGATCTTACAGTAGAACTGGAAATTGAAAATGATGATCAAATAGGAAAATTGTTTGCCGGGTTTAATCAATCTGTAAAAAAAATAGGTTCTTTAATTGTAGATATTACTCAAGCTGTTTATTCAACAGTTAGCGCAAGCAGCGAAATCTCCTCTAGTACGGAAGAGTTAGCTGCCGGTACACAAGAACAAAGCTCGCAAGTAAGTGAAGTTGCTAGCGCTGTAGAACAGATGACTAAAACAATTCTGAAAACATCTAAAAATTCAACACTAGCTGCACAGAATGCTAAAAATGCCGGTGCAATAGCAAAAGAAGGAGGAAAAGTAGTTAGGGAAACTGTTGAGGGAATGAACCGGGTAGCCGAAGTTGTTTCCAAAGCTGCCGAAACAGTTAAAGAATTGGGTAAAGGAAGCGACCAAATAGGAGAGATAGTACAAGTAATAGATGATATAGCAGATCAAACAAATCTGCTTGCGTTGAACGCAGCAATAGAAGCAGCTAGAGCAGGAGAACAAGGAAGAGGCTTTGCAGTTGTTGCCGATGAGGTTAGAAAGTTAGCTGAAAGAACTACCAAAGCTACAAAAGAAATAGCCGTAATGATTAAGCGGATACAAAAAGATACCGGCGAAGCTGTCGTTTCTATGGATGAAGGAACTAGAGAAGTAGAAAAAGGAAAACAACTAGCTTCCAGAGCCGGCGAATCTCTTAATGAAATTATAAATGCGGCAGAACAAGTAGTTGACGTGATCAATCAAGTTGCTGCAACAAGTGAAGAGCAATCATCGGCTACTGAACAAACCAGCAAAAGTATAGACGGAATAAACAGCGTCATACAGCAGTCATCTATTGCAACTCAGCAAATCGCACAAGCAACAGAAGACTTAAACCGGTTGGCTGTAAATCTTCAGGATATGATTTCGCAATTTAAGACTGATGAATCTCAGTCCAAGAGTGAAAGAAGTCAATACTCTGTCCAAAAAAATGGGAAGTTAAGCAAGTTATTACAAGGCTAAGATCAGACAAACTTGCAATTGAGGAGGCAGTATTATTTTGCTGCCTCTATTAGAATCATAAATAATTCTATTGGGAATCTCCGGAAATATTTACATTTTATCATTGAGAGCTTGTCGGACTATGGCTATTATCTAAGATTACCACCTTCCGACAAACTCAGTGTAACTCTAAAAATATTTCTGAGAGAGTTGTTTTTTATCAATAACACTATCTTATAAAATTTAGTTGCACTGAAAATGAGGAAGATTGAAAATGAATACTATTATCAATAGTAATGCTCTTCCCAAAACTGATTCTCATTACATCAATGACTTATGGGGTATAGTCCTCGCCGGTGGTGAGGGTACAAGACTAAGTGATTTCACAAGAAAAATTTACGGCTATCATAGACCGAAACAATATTGTACGCTTATCGGTACACGGTCGTTAATAAGGCACACAGTAGAAAGAGTTCGCATAATTATTCCTTCAAAACAAATTTTAACAGTTGTTAATAAAGATCATCTGCACTACTATGTTGAAGATTTACATGATCAGCCGGAAGATACAATTGTTATTCAGCCTTGTGCCAGAGATACTGTAGCCGGTGTTCTTTACCCTATGTTAAAGATTTTCGATATGGACCCGGATTCCGTTGTTGCAATATTTCCATCAGATCATTTCATTGAAGAGGAAAACTACTTCATGAATTGTGTGAATGAAGCAAGACTGTTTGTAGAAAGTAGTCCGGATTCAATTGTAATGCTCGGTATAAAACCGGAAATAATAGAAAGCGGATATGGCTGGATCGAACGCGGAGATCCAATCCATGAAAATTTTAGAGCAAACATTGCTAATGTAGGCAGATTTTGGGAGAAACCAACCCGCGAAATATCCGAGCAATTATTTTCGAAACAGTGCTTAATAAATACCTTTGTTTTAATTGGCAAGAGCTCGGTATTTATTAAATACATCAAACAATGCTTGCCGGAAGTGTATAATGCTTTTAGTGCAATTCGCTCAAATATTAATTCTTCCGAGGAAAGTGTAATTGCAGAATACACTTACCCGGATATTCCATTAGCAAATTTTTCCTCAATGGTTCTTGAAAAAATTACTAATTGCCTTCGTGTATTGGAAGTAAAGAATGTTCATTGGAGCGACTGGGGCGAGGAACAAAGAGTTCAATATGATATAAATAGAATAAAGAGCAAAAAGCAGTTACCTCTGATTAAACCGGTAATGAACAAACAAAATCAGAACAGATATTTAAATGCCTAGAGCCAATATCTTAAACGTTCTACTTTGAAAGTGATGATAAACATACGTTAATACCTCCTTAACGTAAATAAGAAGCTATCCCGAAAAATAATTTCGAGATAGCTTTTCTTTTTAGTCGCATATTTCAACTTAGAAAAAATATTATTTCTAGTTATCAAGGTGTATGTGGTTCCTTTTTGAATATAGGGCACTTCTAAAAACAACAATTTCCTTTGTGTTTCTTGCGTTTTCTTTGCGTTCTCTGCGGTAAATATTTTCAAAAGTTAGTTTTTAGAAGTACCCTACAGTAAGCAATCTTAACTTTCAAGCATTTTACTTAAATTACACCTAATTCAATTGCTTGCTAATGAACCCTTTTATTGTTGAACAAAAAAGAATAGAATTACTTGGTTCACTGCCTTATTCTTTTGGCAGAACTAAGCTTTGGCTGTTATTTGATTTCTACAAAATTCTTATTGAGTCAGATAACCAAATTCTTTTTAATGCTTATTCATATGAATTCTTAGATGATTTTATTGCTGAGTTAAATCATCATAGCTCGTTTTACCAAACGCCGGAGATTTCTGGATCGTTAATTGAGCTCACCAACAAACTAGCATTCAATTGTAAGTCGCTGGAAAAGAAAAACGAACTTACCCGTTTAACAAACGATTTAACTTTTAGTCTGAAAACTCTTGAATCTATTCTTAATGGAAATACTACAACTGCTTCTTACGCATATCATTTCCTTTGATTGAGAGTTGTAATAATCAACACTACGAAAATACTTTGGGAATTCTGGAATCCGTTAAGATTAAGATTAGCAAAGCAAAGACGGCTGATTCGTTCCTCATCATTCCGTCTCAGCAGAAGATGGATGAACTCTTAGAACAACAAATTAAGACGAGCTTTTACTTTGCGTTAAAATACTTAGCCGATAATTATGGAAGAGTAAAATCGCATCACGAAGTAATAATTTACTTCGAAAACCGCTCGGCTTGTTATGAAGGCAATTCTCTTGGCATTGCTCTAACAATTGGATTTATCGAAGAGCTGACTAAATTCTATAATCTGCCTTATCTCGTTCATATAAAAGAAAACATAACTTCTACTGGTGGCATTGAAACTAACGGCAATGTCATTCCTATTTCGGGGAATCACATTCAGAATAAGGTGAAAATATTTTTTTATTCTCCGGTAGAATATTTTATAATTCCAAAAGCAGATGAACCTAGAGCTAGAGAAAAACTACTTGCACTAAAAGAGAATCATCCGAATAGAAATCTTAGGCTTATTCCTATTGAAAATATTACCGAACTCTTAGACAGAAGAAGTCTAATCGATATTAAAAAGCAGCCGGTTATTTATAGAGCAGCAAAATCTGTTAAGCAAAATTGGATTGTTTCCTTTTTGTTCTTGCTCTTGACTTTCCTCCTTGGATCCTAATTTAACATTTGGATCTCATTTTAGGGGGCGGGTCACTCTAATCTCAAATCACTTTTATCAGAACATTCAAATCAGAATAATCTTAAAGAACTTATTGATTCATCTTCCCAAATTGCTCTCAAGTTTCTCAATTCCAAGTATCAATACTGAAGGAAGAAACCGGATTAAGATTAGCCGCTGCATCAGCAACTTTAGAAAAGAAAGCAAATTCAATCAGTTTTGTAGATCCGGGACAGAAATATCTTGTACGTATTCTTCAAACAGAAGAGAAAAGATTGCTTTATTTTTTCTCAAATGTTCCAATACCGCCAAATACCAAGTTTAAATTAGAATTATATCCATCAAATGTTCATTATATCATTTCGGATATTAATGAAGCACTGGAAATAGATGCGGATGCGGAAATAGATTCTATAGATATTACTGTAATGATCTAGTAGGTAATTCTATATGATTGTAATCCAGAATCTAGCATCAACAATTCTCCAGTTCATATCATTTGCCGTAGGCGAAGCGGGTATCCAGTTTCTGGCTCAACCAAAATGTACATATTACGCAGCAAATATTTTTCACCAGATGTCCTTGCATTTCTAGTTCTTCTATCATCCCGGTATTGCTCAACTCAGATTCAAGTTTTTTTAATTTCTGTATCTCTCCTGTCTGACTGCCAACCCGCCTAGACGCGCAAGGCGTGACTGATCACTTTATCCAAACTCTTCTATTTTTGCCTTTCTGCTTGATTATGGTTTGTTAGCGAAGGCTGGTGCTCATTAACGATACTTTTCCCCCTCTATCTCAGTCTTGAGATTGGAGTGCATTGCAACTTGAATTTTAATAGTATTATTTTCTAGGTATATTTGCATCAATAATAATTCTTAAAATCCCAAGTTATAAAAACTGTGAAAACGCCGACAGAAAATATTTTTACAGAACAAGATATTGCAAACATTCGCAATGGCAATGTTAATGTATATGAACAGCTTTTTAAGCATTTCTATCCATTGCTGGTCAGATTTGCAAGCGCTTTCTTGAAAGATAGTGATGCTGCCGAAGATATTGTTCAAGATGTATTTATGAATCTTTGGAAGGAGAGAGCGAAATTATCAATAAAGAATATAAAGACATACTTTTACTCTGCTGTAAAAAATCAATGTCTCAATTACTTAAAGCACAAAAAGGTAGAGCAAGATTATTCGTCTTCAATAAATGTCATTGAGGATGAAATTACCCCTGAGACCGAGTTGTACGTTGCAGAATTGCAAAACGCTTATGAAGAAGCGGTTCGGAATTTGCCTGAAAAATGCCGAATTGTGTTATGCATGAATCGGGATGATAATTTATCCTATGCAGAAATTGCTCAAATTTTAGGTCTTTCTATCAATACAATAGAAACCCACATGAAACGTGCCTTGAAATCACTTCGCAAAGCACTAGCTCATTTTGTTAATAATTGCTTTCTAATTTATTGCCTGCCCTAATTTATCCGTAGTTAAATTTTTGTTGTAGAGTAACAAGCGCTAAAACCTAAATAAGATTCAGTAGTGCCGTTTTGCAATATTTTGCTTAAATTTTATCCGCCCAATATCTTTTCACATATTTTATTTCTGTGTTTCTTTCTTGCTAACCTAATTTAATCGCTAATTCCCCGACTCTTGTGTAGTGGGTTACAACTTAATGACAAAGCTCGAGGATAAAATACCTCGACCAGTTGGGCTTGTCCACTGCTTTTTAGCGGAATAGTTTTTTTATCCAAATTTCGCAAAAAAATATCAGCATACTACAAAAACAGTACTGGGGAGTTAAAAAACTTACCGCAAAAAAAATAAAAAAACCTTTCACGGTAAAACATATTTGAGTTGTCTTATGTATGTGAAAATTTAATAGACTTGTTTCTTAACATCGGTAACCGGTAAAAAAAATAAAAATATCAGTCTGTAAATACTGTGGTTATACGATAATGTTATCAGTGAAAATAAATTTCATTTTGGATCCCAAACTAATATTTAATAATAGGTAGAGATGGAATTCGTTAGAAAAAACTGGGTTATATTTCTTTTTGTTGTTGTTCTGTTTTGGGTAAGCATTTTCCCGATGCTTTTTGCAGAATTATTCGATAAGCTGACCTATAAAATGAATGGTGTTGGTTTCGCTTTCGGTGAATTTTTATCCATCCTAGTTTTATGCAAGTGGAAATATGTTAGAGCATTATTTACTATAATTTTCATTCCTATCTGCCTATTAGATGTTTTTAACATAGTAATTTCTTTCCCCTTTCATTTTTTTAATAATCTCTGCTTGTTCATATCCCATGTAGGGCTGCTGCTTGTTTTTACATATTCGAGAAAAGTAAAAGAGTATTTGTTTATAAATAAAGATTTTTCAGTTTCAGCGCAAAACAAGCCGCCTAGACCCGACCGCTTATTCGAATTGGTAGTACTGAATTTATCGAGTTTAGCTTTTCCGTAGGGGTCGCTTCAGGACAAAGTAAGTTGTTCTTTTGAGTGTGCTTAGTAAACTAATTTTTTAAAAAAATTATTGATAAACCGAGCCATCCGTTTTTGGCAGTGTGCTAAGTGCAATTACACTGAATAGTATTTTTAATAAAGTGCTTATAACGTAATCAATTTTTAATTCTTCTTTTTTTGAGAAGATAACAATAAAGTTCAAAGTGAGATACTATAGTTAATTTGAACTTGTTTGCAATAAAGGAGCCTCAAATGTGGATTGAAAAAAATCTTGCACTCATTGTGAAATTTCTTTCGGGTGAATGTTCTAAGCGGGAACAAAAGAAGATAATGTCAATGATGCAAAAGGATGATCAGGTGAAAAGGGTTATTACATTCATGTATGATACGTGGAATGTAAAGAGAGAACCTATGTCTGAGAACGAAATTAATAATGCGTGGATTTCGGTAAGGGCCCGGCTGGATATACAGCAAGTAAATGTTTCTATCAAACCACGCAAATGGCAGGTTTACAAGCCTTCATTTTTGTTACGTCCAATACTTCAATATGCAGTTCTAAGTCTTTTTTTGTTAGCGGGTACTTATACTGTAGTGAGCATTAAACCGTGGAAATGGTGGACTAATGAGAGGGGCGTTGAACAGTATAAAACACTCTCTATTGAAAACGGAGAACGTGGTGAAATACGTTTGAGCGATGGAACTCATGTAATACTCGATGCCGGATCAACTCTTAAATATCCACAAAAGTTCGCAGATGTACGCCGCGTTTATTTGAAAGGCGAAGCCTATTTCGAAGTTGCTCACAATAAACAGAAGCCATTCATAATTGACGCACTCTATGCGGAAATTAAAGTAATTGGCACAAAGTTTAACGTTCGGGCATGGAAAGAGATACCTGATGTTGCGGTAACTGTTTCAGATGGTATTGTGTTGTTGCATCATGTTGAAGCAAAAGAGAGTGAAGGAATTTTATTAACAAAAAATAAACAGAGTAAAGTTTTTCAGACTGGCAAATTGTCAACCCCTATTAATGTGGATCCCGGTAATTATACATCTTGGCTGAAAAATGAAATTAAGTTTATGGCTGCTCCTCTGAAAGAGGTTTGCGCTCAATTGGAACGTTGGTACAATTTAAAATTTATTGTTAAAGATTCAGTTCTGAATAACTGTAAAGTAACCGTTGCTTTTAAAAAGAGCAACGTTGATCAGGCTCTCACTTTGATTTCAACTATTACTAACACAAAAATTACTCGTGATGGTAATACTGTTAGGCTTGAACAATAAAAAAGCAATTTAAATAAGAAGGAGAACAATCTGTGAGATTAATGGTTATTTTTTTGAGTTGCCTCTTACTATTACCGAATCAACAATCGGCTCAAAATGAAAACATACTTGCTAAATGGCGTGAATTAAAAAACCAAAATGTAAAGGTTCCAAAGGCGTTATTTAACGAGATCACATTAGATATTGAAAACGGGTCTATGGAATCTGCTCTGGCTATGATAACCAATCAAACTGGTATAGATATTAGCTATGCAAATGATTTGTTACCGAGGACAAATAATATTTCATTACATCTAGAAAGGGTAACTGCCTTCGAAGCACTTCTTACTTTGTTAGTAAAAACCGGTACAGAATTGAGGGTTTTAAAAGACGGTGTTTTAGTGATTAAAGCAGGTCAAAACAGCAACATTGTAAGCGATGCTAATGGTAAAATTAGAGGTAAGGTTACTGATGTATCAACTGGTGAGTCGTTACCATGTGCAACTGTAGTAGTAGTAGGTTTGAGTTTAGGAACGGCTTCAAATATAAATGGGGAATATTCTATTCCAAATGTACCACCAGGCAACTACACACTTAAATTCTCGTACGTTGGTTACAAGGAAATAAAACATGAAATACGAGTTAAGCCAGAGGAAACTACTATTCAGGACGTTGCTATGGAATGGATTGCTGTTGAGGGCAAAGAGGTAGTTGTTACTGCACAAGCCGAAGGTCAGCTAGAAGCCATTAACCAACAACTTTCATCGCAAACTATCAAAAATGTTGTATCAGCAGAACGTATTCAGGAATTCCCAGATGAGAATGCCGCTAGTGCTGTTGGACGACTTCCCGGAGTTTCTCTGGATGGAAGCCGAGTGGTAATTCGTGGAATTGAAGCAAAAATGAATAAGGTATTGGTCAACGGCGTTGCCCTTCCTTCTACAGACTTTAATAATAGATCGACTAGTTTAGACATAATTTCTCAAAATATGCTTTCTGGAATTGAAGTAATAAAGGCATTAACACCCGATATGGATGCAGATGCAGTTGGAGGAGTCGTTAATTTGAAATTGAGAGAGGCACCTCAAGGTTTGCACTGCGATGTACTGTCCCAAGGGGGCTACAATTCGCTTATTGAAAACTTTAACAATTATAGATTTTGGGGAAGCGTGAGTAATCGGTTTTTTGACGATCAAGTAGGTATGTTTTTACAATTTAACGTTGGGAAAATGACTTCTGGAGAACATAGTGTATACGATGGTTATGAAATTCGGGATGATAATAATGCACAAATACCGGTTGATCAAAAACATTACTCTCTAAACTCGCTGACTTTAAGAGACCTGAAAATATTTTCTAACAACTACAATGGTAGTTTGGCTCTGGATTACAAGCTGTCCGACTTAAAACTATATTTTTTCAATATGTATAATGCCGACCGGGTTGAAAATGTTGATTATAATGATGGCGTGAGCCTGATTAATAACATAGGCAAAAATTATACATTAAATCACAATAAAAATTTTAATGAAATATTGGCAAATACACTTCAGGCTGAATTAGATCTGGACAAAATAAAATTTGATTATAGTCTCTCTCATACCTATTCCCGTAAAGAGGTTGATTACGATTATCGTATGACGTTTTTGGCAGTAAGGGATCTTTTTACAGCTCCAAATATAGGACCGGACGTTTTACTTGGGAAGGAGCCGGATTTTCTATACCCTTATATTAATCAAGAAGTGTGGCTTCAAGCAACACCTAGTCGACCCAACATTTACGATGAGGAATATAACGAACGGCGGTGGACTCATTCGTTTAACATTGAATTGCCGGTGTCCTTTGTTTCCTGGTTCTCAGCAAAACTGAAAACAGGGGTGAAGTATAGCACAATGACACGTTTATCTAGCCCAATGGTTTATGGCAGTAATGTACCTTATGAATCTACACCAGGGGCTTTGAATAGGTTTGCTATGGATGTATTGGGTCCGTTGGGCTTGCAAAACCCAGAAAATTTTGTCCTCCTACCGATGGTGGCTGATAAAGGTTACAAGCCGGTAAACTATTTGGATGACCAATACAGAATTCATCACGTAATAGATGTGAGTGTATTAGATCGATGGATGGAATATCTGAAACCCCATCTTACCCCGTTAGTTTTTGGTAACATCAATTCATTTTTGAATAATTACAATGGCACAGAAAAACTTGCTGCGGGTTATCTGATGTCGGAATTCAATTTTGGCTCATCATTATCGGTTCTTGCTGGAGTACGATATGAACATACGCAATCTGAATATACAGGACAAGGTTTAGTACTTTTAGGTGCAAATAGCTATCTAGCGAAAGATTCAACAGCAAGGCATACAAATGAATTTTGGCTACCTTCATTTCATGTCAGGTACCAAATAAATGAGTGGTCGAACATACGTCTTGCATGGACTCAATCTTTGACCAGGCCAGATTATTTAATCATGGTTCCAAATTATTATTTGTCTTTACTTGGTGGTAATACAGTTACGGCAGGATATCCTGAAATAAAACCTGCACAGTCGAATAACTTTGATATTTCTTATTCTGTCTTTTCAAACAAAATTGGATTAGCGACGACAGGTTTTTTCTATAAAGAGATCAAGAATATGTTTTACCAAACGAGGCTTCTTGTAGATATAAATTCTGAACGTCCGGAATTTTATTATTTAGTTAAAAAGCTAAAAGCAACTGCAAACGAGGTATTGACCTATATAAACAATCCGCACAAAGCGTACTTAGCTGGCTTCGAAATGGAATGGCAAACTAACTTTTGGTACTTACCGGCACCATTTAATTCGCTTGTATTAAATGTAAACTATACAAAGGTCTGGTCATCAGCGTGCTATCCGTTGTTTTATAAACTGCCTATATATGATAGAAGCGGTTTTATACCAAAATTAATTGGGTATACCAAAATTGACTCGAGTAGAACCGGCAGACTTTTACAACAAGCAAATGATCTTGCCAATATTTCACTTGGCTTTGATTTGAAAGGGCTTTCTGTGCGGCTGATATTCAAATTTACAGGTGACATATTGGCTTCCGTAGGTCGCTATCCAACAGATGACGTTCACGCAGAAAACCGATACAGTTGGGATATTAATATCCAGCAAGAATTACCTATAGAAGGAATGAAATTATTTTTCAACGCAGTTAATCTAACTGCAGCAGGAATAAAACAATACCGGTTATTTAATCCTGATCTTGGTAAACATTATTTGGCAGCATATAATCAGACGGGACCAAGTTACAGTTTAGGATTTCGCTATTCTTTTTAACTTGGATCTTATCAGTGGAAGGAGGTGATCGGCGCTTTAGCAAGCAAATTGAGTTTCCGGTTAGAATCAAAAAACGATGGAATGTGTTGAAAATTTTGCTTCACTTTATGAAATCTAAACCGAAATAAGATCGTTAAAAAAAAGGAGAAACTATGAAAAAAATATTCATTACTGTTTCATTAGTACTTTGTGCACTAAGTAGCGCCTTTGCTCAAGTTCACGATTTTTCGTACTACGTTTACAAAATGAAAGGCGATACTGCTGTTATAAAATCATTTAATGATAATCTTGAAGACAACACACTATGGGAAGCTATACTAGCAGATACGGTTAGTAGACCGGCTGGTAGAGTTTATATGCTAAAACGCGGAGAGGCATACCTTGCTAGTAATAATTACGTACTTCCTTTAAGAGAACTAGTTATTGTTGGTGAAGTCGGGAAAAACGCTCCTCCGGCGGTTTTGGGCTTAAACGGCGCCTATTTGGATAATTTGCAGATCAGAGCAAATTTCACTTTAAAAAATGCGGCTCTTAAATGTGCCTATGCTGATAACAGAGTTAACTGGCGATTTTTTAACCTATCTGGTGACCACATTAAATTGACTCTTGATAATTGTACATTTGAATGGGGATTGTGGACAGATTTTCAATGCAATGGACTATACTTGGAGTTTTATATGCGAAATTGCATGATATACAATGGATTAAATGTTGAAGTTGAACGAGGAAACAGTCTATTCGATGTTACTTACGGAAATGTTGACAAACTTGTTGTTGAAAATTGTACATTTATTCACAGCATCGGGCATTGCTTAAGACCACGCCGCGGCCCAATTTCATACGCATATTTCAATCATAATACTTTTGTAAACTACTCGAACATATTGTTTACCGGTAGTCAGTATTTCAAGGCGATATTTAGTAACAACTTGTTTGTTAATTCACAAACGCAACCGTTTTTCAAGAATGCACCATCAGCTGGAACAGCCGGAGACAATACATTTTTTTCATCTGAAGGAAATCAAGATGATGTTGCTCTCGGAATTGTAAATTTGGATACATTACAAGTTGATACAAATCTATTTACAGAGTATGCTGGGCATGTACCAGCTGAAAAGGATAGAAAAATTCTAGTTATCAATAATGCACTATATGTTGATCTTAAGTATAATACTATGGTTTCCGAAATGCACGCTTCTACCACAACTGTTAACTGGGAGTCTCAAGCAATTAAGATGAATAAACGCGATAAAGCTATGTTTGATGATAATGTTCACTATCCTTTCTTTCAGGATCATAACTGGATTGAAGGTGTACTTCCCAATTTTGCCTATGATATGAATACGGACGCTTGGGTAAATTGCTTGAAAGAGAGTTCGTTGTCACAAAAAATGGTGGGTATTCCAGCTGCAGTAGACCATAAAAGTACTAATTTTTTTGAAGGTGACTGGCCATCTACGCTGAGTTTTTCCTATACCAACCCTCAATTAATTACGGCTAGTACAGGCAAACAGCCGGTTGGTGATTTAAACTGGTTCCCAAGTATAAAAGCAAAATGGAATAGTCAACTTGAAGAAAGCGGCTTAAAGGCAAGCCTTGAGGCTGGCTCACTAGTAGGTGTTGAAGCGCAGCCGGGTATTCCATACGAATTTGAATTAGCACAGAACTATCCTAATCCGTTTAATCCGGAAACAACAATTAGCTATAAGGTACAAGCAGCAAGCAACGTAAGCCTAAAAGTTTTTGATGTACTTGGAAGAGAAGTTGCAACGCTGATTAATGAATTCCAACAACCTGGAGTGTATAATTCTCAATTCTCAATTCGTAATTCTCAATTATCCAGTGGTATTTATTTCTACACCTTAAAAGCTGGAAGCTTTTCTTCAACTAAAAAAATGCTGTTGATTAAGTAGTATCAGATGGCACTTAAGCGAAATTTGTAATACAAAATCAGTGGTCAATTGGTAATGTTTTATGATACCGCTTGACCACCGTTATTCAAAAAAGTAAGGTTCCAAATTCTAAGCAAGTAAGTTTATAATTTTTTTAAGCACGGCAGTATGATTCAACCCCTCTTTTTGTTTTATTAGTTCTTTGGAAAATTTATGGAACAAGATAACATTGCTTATTCTGAGTAGTTTGCCTTTTTGTGAGTCTCTTCGCAACTAATAAATTGCGCTTCGCTTATTTGCAAATAGCTTTCGGTAATAGATGCTTGCTGACATAGTTACCGATGGAAAACTAGTCAGCAGAAAATAAGTTAAGAAAAAGAACTACCATATAGGTAAGTATGATCAGATATAGTCCAGAGTAAGATACTTGCAAGTAAGCCCCCTCCTAAAGGCATAGGCTTGCCTTGTGAGACGTTGACTAGAGAACGTTAGAGCTCGGCAAGCCTATAATAAGTTTAAGATCAGATTTATTGTTTCTAAGCTCAAAAACAGACCGGACTTCTACTGGTTTGTGATGTTCTTATTTCCGTTCTGTTAAACGAACAATTTTGCGAGAATTACATTACATGAGAAAGTAATTGTGGAATGTTCTTAAGAAATGAATATGGTATTGGAGAGTTTGATATAGACTAAAACATGTTGAATTAATAACTGTGTATTTTATTTATGTAACCCGCACTGGGAATTAATTTTTTTGACTTCCTTTTGCCAATTTTCATAATCTAGTTCACACAACCGGTTAATGCAGTTCATTGTTATCAAAAAAAAATATGAAAAATCTTATGTTTTATACTCTTATGAGTACTTTTTTATATACCACATCTATTTGTTCTCAATCAAAACACCTAGGTCCTTACACTGTTTTTACCATTTCAAACGGAGTTTACCGCATTGAGGATGCAAATGACAAGAATCCCGCTGGTATCCATTACAATGAAAATGGTAAAGAAGTTGGTTTTAACGGCTGTTCGGATATGTATTTAGTTGTTGGTGAAAAACAAGCTTTGCTAATAGATCTCTCCACTTCAGTGGGGTGGGATACTTCGGCAGTAAGTTCATTACGTACGATTGTATACGAGCGAATAGGTAAACGAAAATTGTATATTGCAATTACTCATAATCACTACGACCACCTCGGTATGCTTCCGGCTTTCGTGAATGATTCCAATACAAATTTCTGGATTCCCTTGGCTGAATTTGAAAACGTTGATGTTTTCCCAAATGACCGAACAAGATATTTTCATGAGAATGATTCTATAGATCTTGACGGAGACTTTGTTATCAATTCATTTGAGTTGCCTGGTCATACAGAGCATTCAACAATTTATTTTCTTAAAAACAAAAATATGGTTTTTACAGGAGATGCAATTGGATCCGGGAGTGGCGTCTGGATTTTTAATTATAATGGTTTTATAGATTACACAAAGAGTATTGATAAATTGATTAAGTATATCCAGAATCCGGCTAATTGTGTGAATCCTGAACAACTTATTATTTATGGCGGTCATTACTACCAGAAGAAAAAAAGTGGAGAGCTTACAACTCAATTAATCAATGATATGAAAACTCTGATTGGAGAGATCGGAGCGGGCACAGCTCATACCAAGCCGGTTTCTTATACCTCTTTTCTAAATACTGATTTTTCATATGGAACCGCAACCATTACATGGAATAAAGATGCGGCAGATCGTTATTTTCTGTCCTTCGAAACAAAAAACAATAATTCGAACAATCCATTAGTAGGGCAAGCAATAACGACGAGTTTTGAAACTGAGTTGGCAGCCAACAGTGGTCGGCATATTGATGTACGTGCCAATTGGGTAGACGTTGCTGATTCCATAACTTTTTTTTCATGGAGAACATTGTTCTTAGATGCTTGTACCGAAAATGGCACTATCTGTGAAGTTTCCTTACAGCCAAAAGGAATTACTAACGATGAAATTAACAGCGGAAAATGGGACGCGTATTTCACAAAACTTGCAAGCGATATTAAAGAATGGAATAACGAAATTTGGATACGGCTGATGCACGAATGGAATGGCGATTGGTACACATGGTGCGTTGGAATAAATGGAAATACAAATGATAGTTACATTGCTGCATTCAGACGTATAGTTAATATTTTCAGAAAGATCGGAGCAAACAATGTAAAATTTGAATGGAATATTAACTATTCGAATAGTGGAACAAATACTTTTTTAAGCGCTTATCCCGGATCGGACTATGTGGATTTCGTAGGATTTGATGTTTACAACTGGGGTACTGCACAAACATGGAGTAGTTGGAAATCATTCGATGAATCTGCCTGCCTGGCATACTCAGCGCTTGATTCTCTAAATAAACCTGTAATCATTTCCGAATGGGGTTGCGGTGAACCCGGAGGCGATAAAGCGCAGTGGATTACCGATGCTTTTAATGTTATTCGATTTTCAGGTAAATATAACCGTGTTAAAGCAGTCATATGGTTCGATGTCGGAGGATATACGCCCGATTTCCAGATTGATACTAACCCGATGGCAAGAGAAGCTTATAATAACGCAATAAAATATAAATCAGATTAATTAGACACTCACTAATAAATTTTTATAATTATGAACACAAATGAATTACCCGAACTAAATAAACTGATTAAACAGAAATGGATCATTTCATTACTGTTAATGTTAATCCTATTTGTTATTTATTTTGGGTTCATCTTCTTAGTAGCATTTTACCGAACTGCACTTACTAGTTTAATATATAACAACGTAACCGTGGGTTTACCTATTGCGATCAGTATATTAATAGCTACCTGGCTGCTTACCGGAATTTATGTTATTTGGGCAAATAAGAAATATGACATAGAAGTAGAACAAATCAGAAAGAAAATAAAGTAGCGCTAAACTAAACCCTTATATAGACAACTATGACAAACATTAATTACCTATCAATAGCAATGTTTTTCCTATTCATATTTATAACGCTGTACATTACCTATCGTGCGGCAAAAAAAAGCAAATCAACATCAGCGTTTTTTACTGCGGATAGAAGAATAACTGGCTTTCAGAACGGATTAGCTATGGCGGGGGATTATATTAGTGCTGCTGGTTTCCTTGGAATTACAGGTATGATAGCCCTTCAGGGGTTCGATGGTATTATCTATGCAATCGGATCTCTTGTAGGATGGCCTGTGCTGTTGTTTCTAATTGCTGAACCATTGCGTAATCTGGGAAAGTATACATTCTCAGATGTTGTGGCTTACAGGCTCAAACAAAAACCCGTCTTAATTACTTCCGCTACTGGTTCGTTAGTAACTATCTCATTTTATCTTATTGTACAAATGGTAGGTGGTGGAACATTAATAAATAAATTATTTGGTATACCGTATTCTTATTCAGTTATAGTTGTAGGAACAGTAATGACTTCCTATGTTCTTTTTGGCGGGATGTTGGCCACTACCTGGGTACAGATAATAAAAGCAGTGTTGTTATTGAGCGGCGCTACAATTATTGTACTGCTTGCCCTATCTCATTTTGGTTTTAATCCTGTAACAATGATTCAGGCTGCGGTGAACAGATATGATATCAGCGTCGTCTCTCCAGGAAGTTATATTTCCAATCCGTGGGAAGCTATCTCGCTAAGTATTGCGATGATAATTGGTCCATCAGGCTTACCTCATATATTAATGCGGTTTTATACAGTTCCAAATGCCAAAGCTGCAAGAAAGTCCGCATTCGTGGCAACAGGTTTCATAGGATATTTTCTAATACTTACGATATTTATCGGGTATGGGGCAATGTGTATTGTAGGGCACGAAGTTATAAGTGCTGGTGAAGACAAAGGCGGTAATATGGCAGCATTATTCCTATCTGACGCAACTGGTGGTCATGCTTTTATGGGATTTATAGCAGCTGTTGCCTTTGCTGCAATACTTGCCGTTGTCGCAGGGCTTACCCTTTCTGGAGCTTCAACCATATCACACGATCTTTATGCTAATGTAATAAAAAAAGGTAATTCGAGTGATAAAAACGAAGTAAAGGTAGCTAGAATAGCAACTTTAACTTTGGGTATTCTTGCCATTTTACTTGGGTTATTGTTTAAAAACCAGAATGTTGCTTTTATGGTTGGGATTACTTTTGCGGTTGCAGCCAGTGCTAATTTTCCCTCTTTGTTGTTATCGATTGTCTGGCGGAGGTTTTCGACTAGAGGTGCTGTCTATAGCATTTTAACAGGAATTATTTTGTCTTTAGTTTTGATAATTCTAAGCCCCACCGTCTGGGTAGAAATATTCGGTTTTGGTCATGCAATATTTCCGTTAAAAAATCCGGCGATAATCTCACTACCTGCTTCTTTTTTAGCAGCTTATATTGGCTCTATTACAAAGCCTGAACCTGATGCTGCTCAAAAATATGATCGGGAAAAAAACCGGACACATTTAGGAATTGGTGCCTATTAACCGGTTAACGCAATTGAATATCGTAAGAAAGAAACTATGATAAAAAATAAAAAGGAGTTCCATTTTGTCATTCCATAAAGAGACAAGTTTAAGAGTTGCTGTCGTTCAGGCAGGAGCCATTCAGTTCAACAGTGAAGCATGTATTGATAAAGCTGTAACACTTATAAAAGAAGCTGCTGCTACTGGTGCAAAAGTAATCGTTTTCCCTGAAGCTTTTATTGGTGGCTATCCAAAGGGCATTAATTATGGCATGTCCGTTGGAACACGGGATCCAAAAGGTAGGGAAGAGTTCCGACTGTACCTCGATGCAGCAATTGAGGTCCCAAGCAGTCAAACCGTCCGACTGGGAAAAGCATCTGCTAAAAATAGATGCTATGTTGTAATTGGGGTTATAGAACGAGAACACTGCACCTGTTATTGCACAATACTTTTTTTTGGACCTGATGGGTCGCTTTTGGGAACGCACCGTAAAGTTATGCCTACTGCAATGGAACGCATTGTTTGGGGCTTTGGCGATGGCTCTACATTAACTGTTGTGGATAGTCCTTACGGACGAATTGGCTCTGTTATTTGCTGGGAGAATTATATGCCAATGTTAAGAATGGCTATGTATTCGAAAGATGTTACACTTTATTGCGCCCCAACGGCTGACGATAGGGATACTTGGATACACACAATGCAACATATTGCCATTGAAGGTCGTTGTTTTGTACTAACTGCTTGCCAATTTGCGCGTAAGAAAGATTTTCCGGAAACTATGCGAATCAATCTGGGTGATTCGCCTGAATCGATTTTGATGCGCGGCGGTAGTGCAATAATAAATCCGATGGGACAGATATTAGCTGGACCTTATTTTGAAGGTGAAACTATTCTTACGGCGGATATCGACATGAACGATATAGGTCGTGCCAGATTCGACCTCGATGCTGCCGGGCATTACAGCCGCCCTGATATATTTAAATTAATTGTAAATGAATCTCCCATGCAGCCGGTTATTTCAAAGTATACGGAAGGTGAATAATAAGTATATCATCAAAACAAAAATCTGTTTTTCTGAAAGGTATGGAAATTAATGAGTGTGTTGATTTAGTTGTAATCGAAAACCCACATGCTCAGCACGTGGTAATGTACTGACGGCTACGCCCAAACGACTGTAATGAAATCTCGGTGGCTTAGCCATGAATTCGGCGTAATGCCACCGCCTCTGACGGTGGATAGTCGAATTCAAGAGATTTCTTTACTATATCAGTTAACAATGTGAAATAATATTTCGCAGAATAAAGCAGGCTGATAATCATAAACAGTTATTAAAAAAATATTCGGAGAGTACTAATAATATTTGCAATCGGGACGGTTCCTATCTTTTAACTACGGTTTAAGATTTTAAAAGGAAATAAAAATGAAAAGCAAATTGCTTGTAATTATCTGTTTCATGGGCATGATGTCACTTGTTTCTAAAATCTCTGCTCAAACAATTCTCGGAGTATATGGTCAGGATATTTCCGGTGGTAAGGTTGATTATTCGGAGTTTGAGAAATGGCTTGATAGTAAAGTTCAATTAGGAATGTTCTATACAGCTCATAGCAATTGGTATGATATTGAAGGACCAAATTGGTTGTTGACCCCATGGAGTAAATGGATAGCTGAGAAACCTGCTGAGCGACGTTTTATGCTTTCAGTCTGTATGTTACCTGATGATCCAAATACTACTATTGCAACCGGGGCAACCGGGGCATACAATAACCATTTTGCTAAATTAGCCCAAAACATGGTTAGATATAATCTTGGGAATTCGATTGTACGGATTGGCTGGGAAATGAATGGAGATTATTTGCGATGGAGCGCCGGCACTACACATGAATCATGGAATAACTGGATAGCATATTGGCGAAATATTGTAACAGCCATGAGGAGCGTCTCCGGGAGTAATTTTGAATTTGATTTTTGTGCTAATGGTGGCTCTAATCCTTCCGGTCTGATGGAGAATTATTATCCCGGTGATGATTATGTGGATTATATTACTTTAGACCAATATGACTTCTCCTGGGGACATTGCGATTATTCTTTTCAGCAAAGATGGGATGCCATTGTTAATGGTTACGGCGGATTACAATATCATTACAACTTTGCAACATCGCATGGTAAAAAAATGGGAATTAGTGAATGGGGCTTATGGGGAACCGGTACGGACTTTTGCGGTGGTGGTGATGACCCTAAGTTTATTGATGCCATGGCTGATTGGTTTAAAAACCACAACTATCATTATCAAATATACTTTAACGTTGTGGGTATATCAGACCATCGTCTGATCAGTTACCCCAACAGTAGAGCACGCTATCTGGCTAGGTTTGGAGGTACAGCATCTTCTGTCGAACCTGCTTTTCACGGATATATGATACCCGACTCATATAGCATTATGAATTATCCCAACCCGTTCAATGCGAGTACTAATATAGAATATTCAATTCCTAAGGATGGTAATGTAGAATTGAAAATATATAATATGCTGGGGGTAGAAGTAGCTGCTTTATTAAACGAGTATAAAGTAGCCGGAAAATATAAGATTGACTTTAATGCAAACAATCTTTCCAGCGGAGTCTATTTTTGTAAAATAGTAAGCGGAAAATATCCTGAAATTAAGAAGGTGACTTTACTGAAGTAGTTTTTCAAAATTCTTGCCTTTTTATTGACATCAAACTACTGAACAAAAAAGTGAGGGAGAAGAACCATGATAAAGAGTATTGGCAGCATGGTTCAAACATTACTTTAGTTACTGATTGGTAATAATTACGTTGACCGGTGTGTGAACTATTTATTAGTGCCGGCGAATTCCGGCAAACGAAAAAAATGCTACTAATCAAATAATCTTTGCTGAGGGTGGAATAGCGGCGCGGAATATTCCAAGCCGCTTTCCCATTGACGAGTTCCATTCACGAGAATTGTTTTCTCTTTATCTATCTACGCTTAAACCACTACTGAGTTGATTTGAAAGGCAATTAATCTAAAAATTAAATTTGATCAAGTCTTTTACACTTTTAATCATGTACTTATCTTTTGCTATAATAGAATCAAACAAATCTTTTTGTTTGCCGGTAAGCTCGGAGTTGTATTTTACTTCTATTAACAACTTGTCTTCTGTAAAAAAATCTATTTCGTTTCCTTCGGTGTAAATATATGCCGGATTTTTATGTTTAATTTTTAGATAAATATAGTTCTCAAACAAACTGCCTTTATCGCGGAAGCCGGTAAATAACGTTCTAATACCTAGGTCAGCAGCATAAATTTTCTTTGCAGATAGAATTTTCTCATTTGTTTTACCATGTCTAGGCAGCAGATGAATCAAATAAGTATCCTGAAAATATTTCAAATATCTTTTAGCAGTATCCGGTGTAATACCAAGAACGTTAGCTATTTTATTGATACTGAAAACTTTTCCGGCTCTTTCCATTAGCAGTAAAAAGTATTCTTTCAAAACAAATGAATTCTTAATGTTAAAAACAGCGGAGATATCTTTCATTATAATATCATCAACCAGTTCTTTAAGATATTCTATATCGTTTCTTAACACATATTCCGGGATGCCGCCGGTTTTTAGAAAATCTTCAAAATATTTATCGTATAAATGAAAATCATTTTTTGAAATCTTAATTTCTTTGAAAGTCAGGTATTCGCTAAAATCCAAAGGCAATACTTCAACTATCTTTTGTCTGCCGGATATAAAAGCTTTTTTGCTGCGCATGATTGAAGAATTAGATGAAGATGCAAAGACCTTCACATTTTGGCTGTCATATAAGTTCTTAAGCTGTAATTCAAAATTATCTTTATATGTTATTTCATCAAGAAATAGAAATACCTTTTCAGAAAATTTTAACTTATGTGCTTTTCTATATTCCTCAATAATATCAAGAATAGAAAATTTGGCTAATGAGTAATCGTCTAAACTGATATAGAAAATATTTTTAGGTTTTACATTTTCATAACGGATTAAATGCGCTATAATGGATTTTAGTAATGTGGTTTTTCCCACACGCCTAAGTCCTGTGAGAAATATTATATCTTTTGTAGATATAGTACTCACAAGCGTTGTGAAAATAGAAGGGCGCGAATAAACACCCGATAACTCAATATCGGATTCCCACCATGGATTATATCTGTATAATAATTGTTCCATTAATGGTTTGCAATATACGATGGTATCGTATAGAAAATCAAAATATTATACGATGGTATCGTATAGCCACTATTCAATTTGCTGTTCTGTTTCAAAAGCATAAGTGGGAAAACTCTTCGGCGAAACCAAAACCGTCTTCCAAGCCCTCAAAAATATTTACAGTTTATGTCTCATAATGCCTTTCAATATCATTTTGAATCCATGACCATTATTCCAGCATCCAGAATCAAGTATCTAGCATCCAGTTCCTTCTGCCAAAATGTACATAGCCTCTACATGGCTTCTACCTAGCCTGTAACAAGCCTATAAACAGCCTCTGGGTTACTCAAATGTCTTTGCCAATTTGGCGGGCATTTATTGAGCAATGTTGCTCAAAAGTTTCATTACTTTCAATTTTTCAGTCGGCACAATTTATTATATTGCATTAAAATTTTGCGATACCTTCTATGGAAAATCTAATAGGGAAAGTGATTGATAACTTTCGTGTCGTTTCCGTTCTCGGGAAGGGGGGAATGGGTATTGTTTATAAGGCTTACGATACCAGACTCGACCGCTATGTAGCGATAAAACTGCTTAGTTCATCTGTAATTGATAAGGAACGTTTTGTAGAGCGTTTTAAGAGGGAAGCTAAAAACCAAGCAAAGCTAACTCATCCCAATATAGTTGGTGTTTATGGCTTTATTGAGTACTCCAATCTGCTTGGAATTGTAATGGAGTATGTAGAAGGGGAAAGTCTTGAAAAAGTAATTGACCGGCAAGGAAGATTCAATCTGCAAGATGTTATATATATTCTTAAACATCTTCTGCAAGGAATTGGCTATGCCCACCAACGAGGTTTTATTCACAGAGACATCAAACCATCAAATATCATTCTTAATAAAGATGGTATTACCAAGATAATGGATTTCGGTATTTCGAAATCTTTGGTTGATAACAATATGACCAAAACCGGATCCAAAATTGGAACGGTTTATTATATGAGTCCAGAACAAATCCGCGGGCATGATGTAACAAACAGAAGCGACATTTATTCAATCGGGTGTACGATTTATGAAATGATTGTTGGCCAGCCTCCGTTCGATTCCACCAGCGAATATGAGGTGATGGATGGACATCTTAAGAAAAACATTCCTAAAATAAGCGACCGTGTTACCGGACTGCCGGATAAACTTGAAAAAATTCTTAATAAAGCTTTGCAGAAAGACCCAAATGCACGTTATGCAAACTGCGAAGAAATGTATGCTGAAGTTTTAGAAGTTGATAAACAACTTTCCAAAATCCAAACAAGTTATTTTGAAAAAGTACCCCAGAGAACAAAAAAATATAAATTTTTTGCTGCAGCTACGTTTATTGGTGCCGGCATTTTCCTTTTAGTATTGATGTACTTAGTTATCAATCAAGTTTCTTCAATACTGGATAGCAACGAACTGGAAAAATTTAAGAAGTACAGCATCCAAACATTGTTTGAATCTGATAACAAAAAAATGAAACTCTCGGAAATAACAAGAGTTTCTAGCGGTGTAATATCGAATCTCAATTCTATATCGTTTGCTGCCGATGTAAACTTTGCTGCCGCTGTGGGCGATTCTAGTTCGATATTAACATCTACAGACGGCGGAGACACCTGGGTTAAAAAAACTTCAAATAGAAAACTTAATCTTAGTGATGTCTACCTTCTGAGGAAAGGGAATGCAATAGTAGTTGGTGATTCATCAGCTATTTACTATGGTGTTAACAATCTCGATTCGCTAATTCAAATTCCTCAGCCAAAGGGGACTACTTTTTTTAGAGTGAAGTTTTTTGGCGAACAAACCGGGTTCATCACCGGGAACAAAGGTACAATTCTAAAATCGTTAGACGGTGGTTATTCATGGACGAAAACGAAAACAAGTACTTCCGAAATCCTCTTCGATGTTTCTTTCTTTAATGATAAAAAAGGTTTTTCGGTTGGCTGGAACGGAACTGTTCTTGCTACAACAAATGGGGGCGATAGCTGGTTCAAAGTGAAGATTGATGATAAATCTGCGGAGACTAATTATCTAAAATCTATCGATCTTACTAGCAATGGATTTGGACTAATAGTTGGCGGCGATGGTACAATTTTAAGAACTACGAATTTTGGAAACAGTTGGGAAAAACTTGACATAAAGTTTTCCGGCGGATTCCAAAAAGTGAAATTTATCAATGAAGATTATTGTGTGATTATAGGAAGTAAAGGTGTCATCCTTGTTTCAAAAGACAAAGGTGAAACATGGAACGTTGTTGATTCGAGAGTTTACTCTAATCTGAATGGACTTTCTGTTAATTCATACGGTAAGATATTTTTAGTCGGTATAAATGGAATGATATACAGAATACAATAAGCGGAGGAATGGTTGGATAAGTTTGTAATTCGAGGTGGAAATAAACTTTCGGGAAGAGTAAAAGTTAGTGGCGCAAAAAATTCAGCTCTGGCGTTAATACCTGCAACGCTGTTGAACTCCGGACTGAACGTAATTTCAAACACTCCTGAAGTGAATGATATTTTCACTATGATAAAACTTCTCCAACAACTTGGTGTTTCTGCCGAATATAATGATAGTACTGTAAAACTTGATACAGCTGGAATTAACAGTCAGATTGCACCTTACGAACATGTAAAGAAAATGCGCGCTTCGGTATATGTTCTCGGGCCTCTTCTTTCTCGTTATGGCTTTGCAAAAGTTTCCATGCCGGGCGGATGTGCTTGGGGTCCTCGTCCAATTAATCTTCACCTAGAAGCGATGAAAAAACTTGGCGCCGAGATTGAACTTGACGAAGGTTATATAATTGCGAACGCAAAAAAACTCCACGGCGCAAAAATTCATTTCGATGTTTCTTCCGTTGGGGCCACCGGCAATGCGATGATGGCCGCAACTTTAGCAAAGGGAACAACTCAAATTACAAATGCTGCAATAGAGCCGGAAATAACACAGCTCGCAGAATACCTTAATATGATGGGCGCAAAAATTTCCGGAGTTGGATCGACAGTTTTGGAAATTGAAGGTGTGGATGAATTAAAATCTGCTTCCATAGAAAATATTTCGGATAGAATTGAAGCCGGAACTCTTTTATGCGCTGCGGCTATTACAAAAAGCAATATTGAATTAGAATACAATTCTTTTGGTCACATTGATTCCGTTGAATCAAAATTGGAAGATAGCGGAATAAAAGTAACTAATAGAGATGGGATAGTTGCAGTCAATGCTATGAATGCTGAACCTCAAGGTGTTGATGTTACTACTGCAGTTTATCCCGGTTTCCCAACTGATATGCAAGCTCAGTGGATTTCTTACATGTCTCTTGCAAATGGAACGGCAACAATAACAGATACAATTTATCACGATCGCTTTAATCATGTGCCGGAATTAGTCCGCTTAGGCGCAAAGATTGAAGTAAACAACAACAGTGCAATTGTTAAAGGTGTAAAAGTTCTTCATGGTGCAAAAGTGATGAGCACTGATTTACGTGCCAGTGCTTGTCTTGTTCTTGCTGGCTTAGCTGCCGAGGGCATTACCGAAGTATTGAGAATTTACCATCTTGATAGAGGCTATCAAAAAATCGAAGAAAAGTTGAGCGCTCTCGGGGCAGACATTAAAAGAGAAACAACAACGGAATATTAGATTGTTATCATTTCTTAGAATCAGTAATAAGAGATTGTTCCTTTATACATCTCTTATTCTGGTTAATCTTTTTCTCATAACACTGCCGTTAACAAATTCACTTGGCTATGAATTTGCATTGGCTAATTCCGTCATTTTCTTTTTTGCCGGTGGATTATTCGTTTGCTCGAAGCAGAAAAGGATTAGTTACGGCAGTATATACAATTTTGTTTTGTCAGAATATAAAACCCTTCTTTTCATCACATTAATTCCGTTGCTAATCGGCTCTTTCTCAAGTGTTTTCAATTCAAGATGTCCAATAAAAGATGGATTTACATTCTATTTGGCTCTTCCAATTCCGGCATTGTTGTTAGGAATAATATTCGGCCTCATTTCCACTACTATTTCAAAGCATTTTAATAGATCGGTATTCATTGTTATCACGTTTATTCTGTTCTACTCTACTTTGTTAGAGTTTTACTTTTACCCGCAAGTTTATTTCTACAATATGATCTTTGGATTTTTTCCGGGGACGATTTACGATGAAGACATTGCTGTTAATTCAACATTAGTTTTTCATCAGCTATTTAACTTTATAGTATTCTATTCAGCATTTGTTGTAATCAACAGGAGAAAGATTTTCCGCTCCGGCAAGTTTTATCAGTTTATCTTCATTGTAATTATTTTGTCTTTTGCATTGTTGGTAAAACCGTTTCTTGGATTTGCAACTTCTTCAAATAAACTTTACTCGGTATTACATAAAAAAATTAGCACTGAACATTTTGAAATATACTTGGGCGATAATGTAAAGAAAGCGGATAGAGAATTTATCGCGTTTCTCCATGAATATTATTATGAGCAAGTAGCGTTGAAATTAAACGCCGCGGATTCCCCTAAAATTGAATCGTATGTTTTTAATGATAAAGAGCAGAAAAGGAAATTCTTCGGTGCGGGAAATGCCGATGTATCAAAACCATGGATGAATAAGATATTTCTGAACTACACCAATTATAATCAAACTCTTAAACATGAAATTGCACACACAGTTGCGGCCAAGTCTGGAGTTACTCCGCTGAAAGTTGCAGATAATATTAACATGGCAATGATTGAGGGTCTGGCCATGTGGATAGAAAACGATTTTGATGGCTATCAGGTTTCATTTGCTGCTAAAGTAGCTTATAACAATGGTTACAAAATCTCACTCGATAATTTATTTAACTCGGGTAAGTTCTTTACAAACTTTTCTTCGTTAGCTTACATCTACTCCGGTGCGTTTCTTGAATTTCTAGGCTCTAAGTTTGGAAATAATAAAGTTCTTGAGCTTTATGGCAATCTGGATTTTGAAAAACATCTTAATATGAATCTCGGAGAACTTTCGGCACTGTTTGCAGAATCTCTCAAAGATACTTCTTTCACAAAGTATTTTAATAAAGCTCAGCTTTATTTTGCTGGACAACCGATATTCAAAAAGTTTTGTCCAAGAATGGCGTCTAATGATATGAAAGAAGCCGGAATTGAGTTTAATGCTAAGAGGTACCAATTGGCAGCAGAGAAATACTCTAGTATCTATCATTACTCTTCATCAGCGGGTTCTTTGTTAGCTTATTCATCTTCTCTGAACAAGCTGGGTGAGTATTACAAGAGCGTAGATTTGTTGAAAAAAGAAATTTATAAGTTTGAGAAGAGTAATTATCTGTTTCCCATAGAATTGCAGTTAGCCGATTCTTACTTACTTGCCGGAGATTCTCTGTCGGCTTTAAAGTACTATGACTTAATCGAAAAACAGAAGCCACATCAAAATTATGTGAATCGTGTAAAATTGTTTAAACTTTTATGGCGATTGGGTGGTATAGATAGTGTAAAATCTTTTTTTGTTGCAAATGAAACGGATAGAATGAATAAATTGTTTGATTTGTATAAGAAATCTAACGCAGCAGTGTTGGTTCCTTATCTGTTAAACTATTCTAGCAAGGAACCATTGAAAGTAGATAGAATTCTTCAAGACTTTAGGAAAGAAGCTTTAACCGAGGATGAAAACAGTGCTGAATTGTGTATCCACGTTTCTCAATTCTTGTTAGTGAAAAAACTGTATGAAGACGCCAAGAATTATGCTGTATTGGCAGTAGAAAAGTCTAAACGAAATGAAAAACAATTTAGTGCGGTCGAAAATTTAAGAATGGTAAACTGGTTTTATAACTTTGCATCGGAAACGAAAGTGCGGTTCAATTAAAGAAAATGAATATTAAAGAAAAATTAATACAGTACTCATATCTGGAAAATCTTACCAGAGTTGCTTCAGCTCGCAAAGAAGAAGTTTATCTAGTAGGCGGATTTGTAAGAGATTTGTTTTTAGGCAGAAATAAAGTTGAGATGGACTTTCTTGTAGTTGGCGATGGTCCAGCTTTCGCGAATGAATTAGCTAAAGGATTTGGAGTTAGCGAAGTTGTTGTTTTTAAGAATTTTGGAACTGCGCATTTTCACTACAATGGAATGACTTTCGAATTTGTAGGAGCTAGAAAGGAATCTTACAAGAGAAATAGCCGCAATCCAAAAGTTACTGCCGGAACCTTAGATGATGATTTAAACCGCCGCGATTTCACTATCAACACGCTTGCAGTTTCTATGAACGAAAATTCTTTTGGCGAATTGATAGACAAGTTTGACGGTGTGAAAGATATTGAGAAGAGAATTATTAAAACTCCACTCGATCCGGTGCAGACATTCGATGACGATCCGCTGAGAATAATGAGAGCATTCCGTTTTGCTTCTCAACTCAACTTTGAGATTGATTCCATTGCTATTGCGGCTGCTACTAAAATGGCCGAGAGGCTGAAAATCGTTTCACAAGAAAGAACAACAGAAGAGTTTTTGAAAATCTTAGAATCGCCAAAGCCTAGTATAGGATTAAGACTTTTGTATGAAAGTGGCGTAATGAAGGTAATCTTTCCAGAAATTCATAATCTTGGAGGTGTAGAACAGAGAAAAGATTTTCATCACAAAGATGTGTTTTACCATACTTGCAAAGTGGTAGATAATCTAGCAAGTGTAAGCAATGATGTTTGGTTAAGGTTTGCCGCCCTTGTGCATGATATTGCTAAACCTCCTACAAAAAGATTTGTTGAAGGTATTGGCTGGACTTTTCATGGGCACGAAGATCTTGGCGCGCGAATGATGAAAAGTATCTTCAATAGAATGAAACTTCCCCTTACGAAACTTGAATACATTGAAAAGCTCATCCGGCTTCATTTGCGTCCAATTTCGCTAGTTGATGAGATTGTAACCGATTCCGCTATCCGAAGATTGATTGTAGCAGCTGATGAAGATTTGGAAGATTTAATTACTCTTTGCCGGGCGGATATTACAAGTAAGAACCCAACTAAAGTGAGCCGGTACCTAGAGAATTATGAAATTGTAATGCAAAAAGTTCGCGATGTGAAAGAAAGAGATCAATTACGTGCTTTCCAATCTCCGGTTAGGGGAGAGGAAATAATGAGCGTATGTGGTATTAAACCAAGCAAGCTAGTTGGTGACATAAAAACAGCGATTGAAGATGCAATTCTGGATGGAAAAATCGGAAACAATTATGAGGAAGCTTATGCCTATTTTATGCAGATAAAAGATGAATACCTTAATAAATAAAATTGATTTGTCTGTAACTTTTATAAACTATAAATCGTCTTAAATATCAGTAAATCAAAAAAATGTTCTCAAAAGGAGAATTTACATGAAGAAGTACTTAGTGATTTTGGCGGCACTCTTGCTAACGATGCCAACATTTGCTCAAAAGCAATTGACGCTTGATGAAGCAGTAAGAATGGCTTTACAGAAAAATCCAAATTTGATCAAATTGAAGAATAGTTTAGATGGTGCAAAAGCTCAATTAAAAAGCGCATATGGAGATTTATTGCCGAGTTTAGGTGCTTCTGCTAGTTTTAATTGGCAGAGAATTGAAGATGCCGGCAGCAGCCAAAGAAACTTCCTTGGTGAATTAGTAGATGTTCCGGCTTCTACAGTTGAAAATAGAAGTTATAGTGCCGGAATTGGCGGCGGCGTAACTTTATTTGATGGCTTGGCAAATTACGCTACAATCAGTCAAAGAAAAGATAATCTGCAAGCTTCCGAATACAATATCTCTAAGCTAAAACAGACAATTGTTTATCAGACTACAGATTTCTATTACGTCGTTTTGAATGCTGAAGATTTGATGCGTGTTCGCGAAGAAAATGTAAAGTATTTTCAAAAATTTTATGAAAGTGTAAACGAAAGAAATAAGCTTGGTTCAGTAGCAGTTGCCGATGTTTACGCTGCTCAAGTGCAATTGGGAAATGCTGAATTAGCTTTGATACAAGCACAAAATTCTTATGATCAGGCAAAGAATGGTTTGTTAAGCTATTTAGCTCTAAATGTAATGGAAGAATACACTTTAGTTAGTCCTTTCGCGTCCGATCGTATAATTGATACTAATTCTTATCTAAAGAATTTTGACGACATCCAGACGATGGTGAAAGTTGCTTTAGACAAACGTTTCGATTTCAAGAGTCAGCAATTAGAAGTCAATTCTGCAATGAGCGGCGAAACTATTGCAAGATCCGGAGTGTTGCCTTCACTTTCAGCAAATTATAATTATGGAACGGGCGCAATCTCATTAGACAAGTTATTCGACAGAAAATCTCTTAGTGTTGGCTTAAGTCTTAGTATACCGATATTCTCACGTTTTGCAACCGAGACTGCAATGACTCAAGCAGAAATCAGCACAATGAATGCAAAGGAAGATTTGTTGGCTCTAGAAAGACAAATAAAAATTGAAGTAAAACAAGGTCATAACGATTTAGTTGCGGCAAAGAAAAGTTTGGAAGTTGCACTTAAAAATGTAACAGCTGCAGAAGAGAACAGAAAGATTAATCAAGAAAGATATAATCTTGGTTCTGCTACAATTCTCGAAGTACTACAGGCCAACAGAGATTATATTGATGC
Source organism: Ignavibacteriota bacterium (assembly GCA_043807765.1). Taxonomy (GTDB): domain Bacteria; phylum Bacteroidota; class Ignavibacteria; order Ignavibacteriales; family Melioribacteraceae; genus Stygiobacter. Next base: position 42,401 of record JAZDFQ010000062.1, on the reverse strand, counting down.
GCTCAGAAATAAAATTAATACTGTTTTCGATTTCTACCGTCAGTATGATAAGCTGAACAACGCTATCGGTAGATTAGACTTCTCAAAATTCGAATAAAAAATATTACATCAAGGAGTAAACGAAATGGCTAACGGGAAAAAATCAAAAAAGAAACTCTTCATTTTCGGCGGATTGGGTCTGTTGATTGTTATTCTGATTCTCTTGGTTGTCTTAGGCGGAGATAAAGAAAACATCGTATCTGTTCAGACTGAAAAAGTTGTGAAGAAAACTATTACGCAAGTTGTATCTGCAACCGGTAAAATTAACCCAGTTTACCAGGTTATGATTAGCGCAGAAGCAACCGGCGAAATAGTCTATTTAGGTGTTAAAGAAGGAGACGTTGTTAAAAAAGGTCAGCTTCTTGTCAGAATCAAACCGGATATCTACGAAGCTCAGCGTAACAACACAGCTGCAAGATTAGAGCAAGCTAAAGCTTCTTTAAGTTCTACAAAAGCTCAGTTGGATAAAGTTGAAGCGGATTACAAACGCGTTCAAGGTTTATTCCAAAAGAAACTTGCCAGTGATTCCGAAATTGAAGCTTCAAAATCTGCTTACTTGCAGACCCTTGGAAGCTACGAATCACAGAAATCATTTGTGGTACAATCCGAAGCAGCATTAAAAGAATCTAACGAAACATTAAATAAAACTTTTGTTTATGCTCCTATGAACGGAACAATCAGCAAATTAAGTGTTGAGTTAGCTCAACGTGTTCTTGGAAGTAACTTCAGTCCGGGAACAGAAATACTAACAGTAGCTGATTTAAGCAAAATGGAAGCCCGCGTTGATGTTGATGAAAACGATGTAGTGCTTGTTTCTGTTGGTGATGATGCTACTGTAAAAGTTGATGCTTTCGGCGATAAAGAATTCAAAGGTAAAGTTACACAGATTGGAAACAGTGCAGTTTCCAAAGGTTTAGGAACTCAAGATGAAGTTGTAAACTTTGAAGTTAGAGTATTGATCGAAGATCCGGACAAGCAATTACGCCCCGGAATGTCTTGCGACGCTGATGTAAAAACTGAAACCAAGGCAAATGTATTCGCAGTTCCTATTCAAAGTGTTACTGCAAGAATGGATAAACCAATGATGAAGGAAGGTGAAGGCGAAGAAGGCGATGCTCAAGCTGCTAAACCTAAAACCGGAAAAGCTAATAAGGCAAAGGAAGTTGTATTTGTTAGCAAAGACGGCAAAGCAAAGATGGTTGAAGTAAAGACCGGAATTAGCGACGATACTAACATCGAAATTCTAAGCGGCTTAACCGGTAACGAAGAAGTAATTAGCGGACCTTATAGAGCTATCTCAAAAGAATTGGAAGATGGCGCAAAGATTTCTATGCAATCCAAGCGTAAAGGCGAAACAGAGAAAAAATAATTTCCCCGTATTACGGGATTATTAACAAAATCGAGAATAAAAAAATGAACATCATAACCATAGAACATATAGCAAAAATCTATCAAGTAGGTACGGAAGAAGTTCATGCGCTTGCTGATGTTTCGTTAAAGATTGATAAAGGCGAGTACGTCGCCATCATGGGGCCATCGGGTTCCGGTAAATCAACTTTGATGAATATTCTTGGATGCTTGGATACGCCAACAAAAGGAATCTATAATTTCAACGATGTTAATGTTAGTCAGATGAATGATAATGAATTAGCAAAAGTTAGAAATAAAGAGATTGGTTTCGTATTCCAAACCTTCAACTTGCTTCCAAGATCGGACGCGCTTCATAACGTTGAACTTCCTTTAATTTATGCGGGGATTCCATCTGCCGAAAGAAAAGAGAGAGCTAAGGAATCTTTAGCGCACGTAGGTTTAGCCGATAGAATGCACCACAGACCAAACGAACTTTCCGGCGGACAGCGTCAGCGTGTTGCAATTGCGAGAGCGCTTGTAACCAGACCGTCCATTATTTTGGCTGATGAGCCAACCGGAAATCTTGATACAAAAACCGGCGAAGACATTATGGCTTTGTTCAACGAAATTTATGAACAGGGCAACACAATTATTCTGGTTACACACGAAGAGTACATTGCCGAACATGCTGAGCGTATTTTAAGAATTAGAGACGGTTTGATAGAAAAAGATGAACATGTGAAGGAAAGATTTATTCCAAAGAAAAACGGCGAATCAAAAATTTGAGGTTGATATGAAAGATATATTATTTGAATTGAGAGAAGGATTGTTGATTTCTTTGCAAGCAATACGCGCAAACAAAATTCGTTCAATCCTAACCACATTGGGTATTGTTATTGGTGTTACTTCGGTAGTTCTCATGTCTACGGCAATTAAGGGGATTGATAATGCGTTTCAGACTGGTGTTGCATCTCTTGGTTCGGACAATCTTTATATCGATAAATGGGAGTGGTTTAATAACGATATTCCTTGGTGGGAACTTCGAAATAGAAAGAATCTGGATTTACAAGACTATGAGAAGTATAAGGAATTAGCTAAACTTCCGATGGCAACCGCACCTACCGTCTGGAGCTTTCAAGCGATTAAGAATAAAGATAAAGCTGTAGATCAGGTAATGATTCAAGGTACAAATGAAGATTACATAAAGACTACAAATTTGTCTTTCAGCGAAGGAAGATTCTTCAACGAACTTGAAAGCAACGGTGGCAGAAACGTAATTGTACTGGGTAGCGAGATTGCTAAAACTCTTTTTCCGCAAGGTTATGCGCTGGAACAAGAAGTTCGTGTAAAAGGGCATAAGTTTAGAGTAGTTGGCGTTCTTGAAGAGCAGGGAAGCTGGGTTATGGGAAACTTCAACCCGGATAAACAAGTGTTTATGCCAATCCAGAATATTTTTAAATACTTTCAAGGCGAAAGCTTTAGAAGCGTAACAATTAATGTACGTGCAAAGAACAGTCAAATGGTCGAAGCCACTAAAGAAGAAGCAATTGGCTTGATGAGACGTGTTCGCGGTTTAGCCTATAACGAAGAAAATGATTTCTCTGTTAATCAACAAGAGGGATTGTTGAATACAATCAACGAAACAGTTGGCGTTATTCAAATTGCCGGATTGTTCATTACCGGGCTTTCTTTGTTTGTAGGCGCCATCGGAATTATGAATATCATGTTCGTTTCTGTAAAAGAGAGAACAAAAGAAATCGGAATTCGTAAAGCAATCGGCGCCAAGAGAAGATCAATTCTTGGTCAGTTCATTACCGAGTCTGCTGTAATATGCCTTTTTGGCGGACTGGTTGGATTGGGTATTGCTACAATTCTAAGTTTGATTGTAAATCAATTTCTCCCCACATCAGTTCAAGTTGATGCTGTTGTTTTAGCGATAGTAATTTCAATTTTAACCGGAGTTCTTTCCGGATTTGCGCCGGCCTACACAGCCGCAAAATTAGATCCGGTAGAAGCATTGAGGTACGAATGAGAATTGCAGAAGTTATTTTGGTTGCGCTTTCTTCACTACGCGCAAATAAATTACGATCCATTTTAACAATACTCGGAATTGTTGTTGGAATATTTTCGATCATAGTAATAAGCACAGTGATTGAAATGTTGCAAACCAGCATCGAGAAGGGTGTTTCGCAATTGGGTCAGAATACATTTCAAATTCAAAAATGGCCGGCTGTAAACGAAGGTGGTAATGACCGCGCTCGTTTCAGAAATCGTCCTGATATTACACTTGAAGAATATTTCCAGCTAAAAGAAAAGCTTACTGAAGCTAGATACATTGGTGCTGAACAGTGGAATTTCGGAATTCAGATCAAAGCCGGCGGTCGCGAAACTAATCCAAATATTCAAGTTAGCGGAGTTACGCCGGAAGCATTCCCGAATAACAAATGGGTTGTTGAAGAAGGAAGAGGAATTAGCGATAGAGATGTTCAAAGCTATCAAAGCTTTATTGTACTCGGGCCGGATATTTCCAAAAAACTATTTCCCAATATTAGCGCAATCGATCAGTATGTAAATGTTGATGGAAAGAAACTGAAAGTAATTGGTGTACTGGAATCTCAAGGCGAGTTTTTTGGTCAGAGCAGAGATAATTTTGCTATAATGCCTATTACTACGTTTCAATCAATCTATGGCAAAAGATTCCGCAGTATTAATATTACAGTAATGGGATTTGAAGATGCATCGTATACGGACTTAATGGAGCTATCGGAAGGCTACTTTAGAACAATTAGAAAAGTAAAAGCCGGTGAGCCAAACAATTTTGATTTATTCTCAAACGAAAGTGTACTTTCTCAGATTAACGACATTACAAGTGGAGTAAGAATAGGCTCTCTCGTTGTTGCCGGTATTGCCTTGCTTGCTGCCGGTGTTGGCATCATGAATATTATGCTTGTGTCTGTTACAGAACGAACAAGAGAAATTGGAATCCGCAAAGCGATTGGTGCCAGAAGGATAAATATTCTTTTCCAATTCTTGAGCGAAGCAGTTGTATTAAGTTTATTAGGAGGGTTGGTGGGAATCTTTCTCGGCATTGTGGTAGGCAATCTTGCCGGCTCGTTCCTAAGCGCTGATGCAGTAATTCCGGTAGATTGGGTAATGATTGGAGTTGTTCTATGTGTTGTTATTGGTGTTACGTTCGGTACTTATCCGGCATATAAAGCTTCTAATCTCGATCCGATAGAAGCGCTCCGGTACGAATAAAAAATAGTTTACGAGGTTGTCTCAAAAGGTGAAAAAGTCATTTCGAGCGAAGTCGAGAAATGGAAATTTTCGCTTAATTCACACTTCGACTCCGCTCAGTGTGACTCAGAAAATGGCTTTTTGAGACAACCTCCTTTTCGTTTTAAATGATGCTTAACTATATTGCAAAAGAAAAAATACAAGTCAAATAATGAAGTATTTCTTTATTGAGTTTGGGGAAGTTCTGGCGATCGCATTAAGATCGATTAGAGCAAATAAGATGAGATCTATTCTAACCACTCTAGGTATTATCATTGGTATTGTTGCTGTTACTACAATGTCTACCGCGATTATTGGTTTACGCGAGGCCTTCCTCTCTTCAATTTCTTCACTTGGCAGCGATGTCCTTTATGTAAGTAAAAGTCCATGGATGGCAAGGGGAAATTGGAGTCTTTATCGTAACAGAAAAAATATTACTCTTGAACAATATGAAAAATTGCAGACAATGATTAAGACTTACGATGCAATTGCCCCTACAATTTCTACCTTTGGACTGAATGTGAAATATAATGGGAAGTCTGTTACATCTTCAGTGGTTTACGGAACAACCGAGCAATACCAGCGTACATCTACTATAGAGCTGGAACAGGGTAGATTTATGAATGAGATAGATGTTAAAGCCGGAAGAAAAGTATGTATGATTGGCCAAGATATAGTAGATGAGCTTTTCCCATTCGAAAGTCCAATCAATAAAGATGTAAAACTTAACGGCATTCCATTCAAAGTAATAGGTATAATGACTAAGCAGGGTAGCGGTTTTTTAGGTTCCTTTAGTATGGACGGTATGATAATAATGCCGTTGAAAGCTTTTACGATAATTGCTGGAGATGAAAGAGGTAGACTTACAATTAATGTTAAAGTAGGTGATGTTGATAAACTTGAAGATGCAAAAGAAGAAATAAGGGGCGCTATGCGTGTTATACGTAAAGTCCCCCCAGGCAAAGATGATGACTTTGCCATAAATCAACAAGAAGCTTTTAAGCAAATGTATGACCAAACAGTTGGTATTATAGCCATAGCCGGTATAGTAATTACAGCTTTATCGCTTTTCGTTGGTGCAATTGGAATTATGAATATAATGTTTGTAACAGTTACGGAGAGAACCAAAGAAATTGGAATCCGTAAAGCTATCGGCGCAAAAACTTGGTCTATTCTTTTGCAGTTTTTAGTTGAGGCTTCGTTGCTTTGTGTTTTGGGTGGTGTAATTGGATTGATAATATCTTTTCCGATAAGTTTAATTATAAATCAGTTTTTGCCAACCACTTTGCCATGGACAGTTGCAGTAATGGCGATTCTGATTTCTGCGATTGTTGGTGTTATTTCCGGGTTCTTACCAGCTTGGAAAGCATCAAGGTTGGATCCTGTAGACGCATTGAGGTATGAATAATGCAAATCTTCGAAAGTATTAAACTCGCATTTAGTTCAATCAGAACTAGCAAACTTAGGTCTGTACTTACACTACTCGGAATTGCCGTTGGTTTATTTTCAATCATTATTGTTATGACAGCAATAAGTGCAATTCAGCAAAGTGTTGTTGATACGTTTAATTCGATAGGCACTAATAATTTTATAGTGCAAAAATGGCCGGCAATTCAAATGGGTCCGCATAACAGAGATAGACGAAACAGAAAGAATCTTCTAATTAAGGAAGGACAGAAATTACGGGAGATTACAACTAGTCCATCCGCAATTGGTATTACAGTTGGTAGAGGTGGAAGAACTATTAAGTATAAAAATGAGAAAACAAATCCAAACGTTAGCGTTATCGGTGCTAATTATGATTTTTTCTTAGCTCGGGACTTAAAAATTGCTGAGGGGAGAAGTATGTCAAAATCCGATGACGATGTTGCAAGAGAAGTAACAGTCATTGGCAGCGATATTGCCGAAATTTTATTTAAGAGAATATCGCCGATAGGGCAAATAATAAAAATTGAAGATGTTAATGCAGAGGTTGTTGGTGTCTTCGAAAAACGAGGAAGCATTTTTGGTCAATCTCAAGATAATTTTGTTGGTCTGCCCCTTTCCGTTTTTCAAAGATCCTTCGGTACTGAGCGTAGCGCTAACTTTACAGTTATGGCCAAGGATAAAGAGCATATTGAAGAAACAATGGATGAAGTAATTGGCGCTCTTCGTAAGATTAGAAAAGTTACCCCGGGTGATGAAAATGATTTTGAAATAATTACAAATGAGCAGCTTGTTGAACAGTTTAACGATATAACTAAGTACTTTAAAATTGGTGCCGGAGTTGTAGCTTTTATTGCTTTGCTGGCTGCGGGTATAGGTATAATGAATATTATGCTTGTTAGTGTAACCGAGCGGACTAGAGAAATTGGAATTCGCAAAGCGATAGGTGCTAGAAAGCAAAATATTATGGCTCAATTTGTTATCGAGGCAGTTGCTCTAAGCTGGTTTGGCGGGCTTATTGGAATTTTGCTTGGCCTCATAGGCGGTAATATTGTTGCAGTAGCTTTAGGTGTAAAAGTGGTAATTCCAATCGATTGGATTTTGATTGGATTGTTCGTTACAACATTTGTGGGTGTAGTTTTTGGAGTTTATCCGGCACTAAAAGCGGCAAATTTAGATCCAATAGAAGCGCTTCGTTACGAATAATAAAATCTTAGTTGAAATAGAAGGAGTTCTCGTATAGATTTGTTTTTACAGAAATTTACTTAGCAAATCATTGAACAAGAACTCTTTTTTCATATTAATACTTCTTCAAATTACTATTGCTTCGCTGCTGTTTTCACAAAGCAGAGAAATAACAGATTCCCTTAGAATTAATCTTAAGAACGTTTACAAAATCTCACAAAGAAATATCATTCCATTCTCGGAAAAAGTTTTTCTTGGAAAAATTCTTCTTGCCAGAAAAGATTACGAAGCTAATTTCTCTACCGGAATATTTAAGTTAAACCCGAGTCTCAACTATTCACTTCTCGATACCTTAATTATTACATACAGTTCTATAAAAGTGAACTTGAAAGAGGAATACAAGCATAGAAGTCTTGAAATTCGTCTTGATGAAAAAACGTTAGATACGCTTCGATTCGCAAAACCGCGCAATACAACTTTAACTGCCGAATCAATATTCGGAAAAGAGTTGCAGAAGAGCGGCGCGCTTGTCCGCGGTTTTACAATAGGAACCAACCGTGATTTTACTCTAAACAGCGGTTTGCGTTTACAGCTAACCGGAAAACTATCGGAAGATATTGAACTGGTTGCAGCTCTATCAGATGAGAACACACCAATTCAACCAGAAGGAAACACTGAAACTCTTGACGAATTGGACAAAGTGTTTATTGAGCTGAAACATAAAAACGCGGTTGGCACTTTCGGCGATTATGAATTGAATATTCGTAACACTGAGTTTGCTCAGATCACTAGGAAATTGCAAGGACTAAAAGGAGAAGTGCTATTCGGAAGCAGTAAAGGGCAAGTAGCAATTGCCGGTTCACGAGGCAAGTACAATTCCAATTTGCTTCAAGGGCAAGATGGCAACCAAGGTCCGTACAGATTGAGCGGTATTAATAATGAGCGCACGATTATAGTTATTGCCGGAAGCGAGAAAGTGTTTGTTGATGGTGTTGCGATGAAACGGGGAGAGAATAACGATTATGTGATTGATTATTCCAATGCGGAAGTAACGTTTTCCGCTAAACGCCTAATAACTTCCGCAAGCAGAATTACAGTTGAGTTTGAATATACCGATCAGAAATTTAAACGGAATTTTCTCGGTGCTGATTTTGAAACAAGGTTTTTCAGTGATCAGCTGAAAATTGGTGTTAGTTATTTTCAAGAAGGTGATGACGAGAATAGTGCAATTGATTTTTCTTATACGGATGAGCAGCGTGAAATTTTGAAGCAAGCCGGCAACGAAAGAAATAAGGCTGTAATTAGTGGCGCTTCGATAGCCCCGCTCGATTCACTCGGCAAAACACAAGGTTATTTCGCAAAGGTTGATACTACAATTAATCAGCAGAGTTTTACTTACTACAAATATTTACCAAACAATCCGGCTTCGATTTATAATGTTTCTTTCACCTATGTTGGAGAGGGAGAAGGAGATTACAATAAAGAAAGTTTGGGAGTTTATAAATTTGCTGGAATTGGCAGTGGTGCTTATCTGCCAATCGTCTATTTACCAATGCCGGAACAAAAACGGCTTGGCAACATTTCTTTAAGCTATTTACTCTCGAAAGGGATTTCAATCTCTGCAGAACTTTCCGCAAGCTCGTGGGATAAAAATAAAATTTCTGAAATCGATGATTCTCAGAATTTTGGTTACGCTAGAAAAGTAATTTTTAATCTGGAGCCGCAAGAAATTACAGTAGCTGATCTTTCGTTAGGCAAAATTGGGCTTAGTTATAAAGATCGGCTAATCCAATCAAAGTATTCTTCACTAGATAGAATTGATGATGTCGAGTTCAACAGAAACTATAATATAAGCGCTGCCGGCGGAGATCAAGTGCTAAGAGAAGTTCAGCTATCGCTTGAACCAACTCAAAATATGAATCTCACTTCCCAATATGGTTACTTAAAGCAAGGTGAGTCGTTTCGATCGGATAGATTCTTAAATCAGCTCAAGTATTCAATTCCAAAGTCGTTTTCAGTTAATTATAATTTCGACTATGTTGCTACAAAGAAACATCTGCTGGAATCAAAATGGCTTAGGCAAAACAGTAATGCGAATTTATATATAGGTGAATTTACAACTGGGCTAGATTATTTACACGAAGATAAATTTGAGGAAAATGCCGCAACTGGTTTACTCAGCTCAACAAGTCTACGTTATTTTGAGATGTCTCCTTACATTCAATATTCTGCTACATCTAGTCTTGATGTTAAGGCTAACATTGGCTATAGAGAAGAATCTTTTCCTCTTAGTGGAGAACTGGTAAAACAGTCAAGCGCTTTAACCCACCAATATCAATTGAATTATCGCGGTGTTAAAGAATTCACAACGAGTCTAAATCTTACAATTAGAAATAAAACTTATACTGAAGAATTTAAGAGACTTGGATTCGGCAACAACGAAACAATTCTGCTGCTTTCTCAGAGCCGCACCAATCTATTTAACAACTTTATTAATGGTGAATTGTTTTACCAAGCTGCAACCGAGCAATCAGCCCGGCTTGAAAAAGTTTTCGTCAAAGTTCCGATTGGAACCGGAAACTATATTTATCTTGGCGATCTTAATAACAATGGTTTGCCGGAAGAAAATGAATTTCAGCTTTCCTTATATGAAGCGGATTTTATAATAGTAACAATTCCAACTGATAAACTCTTTCCGGTAATCGATCTGAAAACAAATATGCGCTGGAAGTTTGACTTTGCGCGAATAGTAGAAAGTGAAAATTTCTTCGGCAAAATGATTAAAACAATATCGACAGAAACATTCTGGCGCGTTGAAGAAAATTCTAAAGATCCGGTTACGAGAGATATTTATTTGCTCAATTTTTCAAAGTTTCTGAATGAAACAAATACAATTCGCGGGAGTAACTATTTTCAGCAAGACATAAATCTTTTTCAGAATAATAGTGATTTATCTTTCCGCATCAGATACAATCAACGCCGGTCGCTAAATCAATATTCCGGTGGAGTAGAGAAAGGTTATTTAAGAGAAAGATCGCTTAGGATTCGATTCAAAATGGTTGAGGAAATTAACAACCAAACTGATATTATAAATCAAGCGGATAATATGGTTTCGCCGGCTTCAACAGGCCGATCGCGAGAAATTGCCAAGAACAGTTTTGTTTCGGATTTTAGCTATCGACCTATTCGTGAAATGGAAGTCGGTTTTAAATTTGAAGTTGCAAGAAGTCTGGATCAGTATCCGGTAAAAGCTTCCACTGTGGATTTGAATTCGCTTGTTCTTAGATCAACGTATTCATTTGAAAATATTGGCCGGCTGCGAGTTGAGTTTGAAAGAACTGAGCTAACTTCTTCCTCTGCTGATTACAATATTCCTTTCGAGGTTTTGAGAGGCAATGCAATTGGCAAAAACTATTTTGGTAGAGTGTTTTTTGATTTTAGAATATCCAGTTTACTGCAAACTTCTGTTAGCTACGACGCGAGAAAACTAGGCGCCGGAAGATTAATCCATACAATGCGGGCAGAAGCCAAAGCATATTTTTGATCAAGATTAGGAATAAGATCAAGAGCAAGATTAAGAGCATGGTCAAGAGAAAAAGAAACAAATGGAGTGTAAATGCGAGTAGTATCCAGCTTAATTGAAGCACATGTTTTTCGGTTAAAAGGGAATGAACTGGAATTTCTTCTTATGAAAAGAGCAGAGCAAGAAAAATACCCCAACATCTGGCAAATGGTTACCGGATCGGTAGACCCAAACGAGAAGGGATTTGAAACTGCACTTCGCGAGATTAAAGAGGAAACCGGATTAGCTCCAATAAAATTTTGGGTAGCTCCTCAAGTAAACTCGTTTTACTCTGCAGAAAATGATGAGATTTGTATGGTCCCGGTATTTGCGGCTATGGTTGAGACTGATTCAGAAGTGAAAATCTCTTCAGAGCATTCCGAGTTTAAGTGGCTTAGCAAAGATGAGGCGAAAAAACTACTAGCATGGAAGGGGCAAAGAATGGCTGTAGACACAATTCATGAATATTTTACAAATGAAAAAAGTTTTCTAAAATTTGTGGAAATTGATTTACCAGCAATCTGAAAAGAGTACATCTTTACTTATATTTCACATATAAAAATAACAAAGAGGAACGCGTGGGACTTTTAATAGTTGGCTCAATAGGCTTAGACGATATCGAAACACCATTTGACAAAATTGAAGGAGCGCTTGGCGGTTCCACAACATACATTTCACTTGCGGCAAGTTATTTTACCGGACCGGTAAGTATTGTCGGTGTGGTTGGCGACGATTTTTCTACAGAGCATATAAAGATGCTGGAAGATTACAATATAGATCATGAAGGATTGCAAATTGTGGAAGGTGGAAAAACTTTTCGCTATGGCTGCCGCTACCATTACGATCTTAATACGCGCGATTCTCTCTTTACAGAGTTAAATGTTTTTGAAAAATTCAATCCGATTATTCCGGTGAAAAACAAGAAATCTTCTTTTGTGATTTTGGGAAACATTGCGCCTTCACTACAAACTACAGTTCTTGATCAACTGGAAAATCCAAAATTTATCGTGTGCGATACAATGAATTTCTGGATTAACGGTGCTCTCGATGATCTTATGAAAGTTTTGAAGCGTGTTAACGTTCTAATTATCAATGATTCGGAAGCCAGACTTCTTTCTAAAGAGCCGAACTTAATCAAAGCTGCAAAAATTATTTCCGATATGGGCCCCAAATATTTGATCATCAAGAAGGGTGAACACGGTGCGTTGCTGTTCGGAGAGAACCAAATTTTTTCAGCTCCAGCATATCCTATGGAAAATATTTTTGATCCAACCGGCGCCGGAGATGCTTTTGCCGGCGGATTTACCGGATACCTACATAAGAACATGGAGCTCTCGTTTGAGAATATGAAGCGAGCAGTGATTTATGGAAGTATTATGGCTTCTTTCTGCGTTGAAAAATTCAGTACAAAAGGTTTGGAAAACTTAAGCTTCCTTGAAATCAAAAACAGATTCATTGAGTTCAGAGATTTATCAACTTTTGATTAGAGTTTACTATTTAAAAAAAGAGAATACGATGAGATTGTTAAAAAGCAAATACATATTCGGATTACTTTTTTTGATATTAATTGCATGTAAAGACGAAGTCTTACTACAGAATGAAGTTAATAAAGAAATGCTATATGGGGTTTGGGTTAGAGAAGATATTGATACTATAAGCCATATTGAGAATACTTGGATTCCTACAAACTTACATATTGGATTGGCTACTGAATTGAATAAAATTCGAATTCGCATTTTGGATCCACTTAATTGTACAGATTCTTATCCAGAAAAAATCAATAATACAGTCACCTTTTCCCAGTATGGGTTAGGTATTAATGTGAATTTTGAAAACTCTGAGGCAGGAACGATTACAATAACGAAAAATCAGTCGAAAGTTATTTCGAGGATTAAAAAGACAACGAGAGAACCTTACTGGGGAGTATGTTTTTAGTATGTTGCAAGCAATAGAATACAAAGACGGTAAACTTCATATAATCGATCAAACTAAACTTCCTCTGGAAGAAGTTGAGATTGTGACTAATGATCTTGAAAGAATTGCAGAAGCAATAGAGAGATTAGAAGTACGTGGCGCTCCGGCAATTGGAGTAACAGCCGCTTACGCTTTAGCAATTGCCGTAAACAAATCTTCACCGAAAGATTATTCAACTGCTTTCGATATAGCCTATAAGCGAATTGCAAAGACCCGCCCTACCGCAGTTAATCTTTTTTATGCTTTAGATGAAATGAAAAAAGCATTCATTCAAAATGAAAATGAAGCTGATCTTCCTCAAATACTTTTGCAAAAAGCGGTCTCGATTCATGACCAAGATAAATTGCTTTGCGAAAATATTGCCGTAAATGGATTAGAAATATTTACCAAGAAAAGCAGAGTTTTAACTCACTGCCATACCGGTGCTCTTGCTACGGGAGGAAACGGAACAGCTCTAAATATAATTCGAAGCGCATTTGCTAATGGATTGGTTGAACATGTTTATGCAGATGAAACTCGCCCTTTGTTTCAAGGTTCCCGCTTAACCGCTTGGGAACTGGACAAACTCGGAATCCCATTTTCATATAATACGGATTCTACAGCAGCAGTTTTAATGAGTCAAGGTAAAGTGGATTTGGTAATTACCGGCGCTGATAGAATTGCTGTAAACGGTGATTCCGCAAATAAAATTGGCACTTATAATTTAGCTGTGTTGTGCCATTATCATAAAATCCCATTTTATATTGCCGCACCTTCAACAACTATCGACAAGTCTTGCACCAGCGGTTCCGAAATCAAAATTGAGCTGAGAAGTAATAATGAACTAACGCAAGTTCGAGGTATAAGAATTACTAAAGAAGAATATCCGGCTTATTGCCCGGCATTCGATGTAACTCCTAACCATCTGATTGCAGCAATCATTACGGAAAAAGAAGTACACAAACCACCTTTCGATTTTACAAATGTCTGAAATTGTAAAAACCAGAGCTCTTGTTTTACGGCGTCTCGATTTTGGCGATACCAGCCGTATTGCTCATTTCTTTACCGATGAATTCGGAAAACTTTCCGCTATGGTTAAAGGAGCTAAATCTCCAAAATCTAAAACCGGATTAGCGATTGATGTGCTCAATGTAGTAGAGTTGGTCCTATATAAAAAAAACACACGAGAAGTACAACTTGTAAGCCAAGTTGATCTTATAAAACACTTCGCCAGCATCCGGGATGACTATGAGAAATATCGATTTGCCTCTGCTGTGATTGAGCTTCTCTCTACAATGATTACAGAAAGCGAGCCGCATCCAAAACTTTTTGAAGGCAGTATTAAAATCCTTTCACTAATTGATTCATCTAACGAGAGCCCGAAGTTTTTATTTGCTAAATACTTTTTGTTTTTCTTACGGGAACTAGGCTACGAGTTCCAGATGGATCGCTGCAATATTTGCGGAAGAGAGATTATCAAAGGTGAACAAGCTTCTTTGAATTTTGAAGCCGGTATGATCTGCACAGATTGCCGCGCAGATAGATTAACAAATTTTAATTTTTCAGAGGAACTTTTTGAATTGCTTTTTTGTCTAAACACAAAAAATAGCCCATGTACTTACTTGGAAGAGGATTTAGACACGATCCTTGTTGTGCTGGAAAAATTTTTAACTTACAATGTTGGTGAGTTCAAGGGTCTCAAATCAATCAAAATTTAGTAGCAAAGGAGATATAACATGCGTAAGAAAAATATTCTTGGAACTCTTTCTTTGGTGTTCATTGGAATTGTTTTTGGTGCCGTACTTGTATCCGGATTTGGCTGGGTAAGACCAAGTTACGGTGATGTAAAAATTGGTGCGGATAATCCGCCGGTTGCACAACTTAATGCAGATGCTGCTGCGTTTAATAACGCATTTGTTCAAGTTGCGGAAAAAGTCACTCCTTCTATTGTGCAAATTGAAGTAGTTTCTTCTGTGAAGTCCTCTAATAAACTTCAAGATCAATTTCATTTCTTTTTTCCATTCAAAGATGATTCACCGCAAGAACAGCAAGGTGGCGGAAGCGGAATTATTATTTCAGAGGATGGATATATCTTAACTAATAATCACGTTGTTGAGAATGCAAAGAGTGTTACGGTAAACTTGCATGATAAACGTGAATTTGAAGCCACTGTTGTTGGTACTGATCCTTCAACAGACTTAGCTGTAATTAAAATTGATGCAAAAAATTTACCGCTTGCTTATCTCGGTGATTCAGACAAAATAAAAGTTGGCCAGTGGGTAATGGCTATCGGAAATCCGTTAGCTCTTTCCTCAACAGTTACAGCCGGTATTATTAGTGCAACGCATAGAGATATTAGAATTATAAGTGAACAATACCGTATCGAAAATTTTATACAAACTGATGCTGCAATTAATCCGGGCAACAGCGGCGGCGCGTTGGTTGATTTGAACGGCGGTGTTATAGGCGTTAACTCAGCAATTGCCACTAACGGTTATTCTCAAAACTACATAGGTTACGGATTTGCAATTCCAATTAATATGGCTAAATCAGTTGCAAGCGATTTGATTGCTAATGGTAAAGTAAGCAGAGGCTACATTGGAGTTGAAATATCTCCTGTTGATGCAGCTATTGCAAAATCGATTGGTTTGGATGAGCCTAAAGGTGTCATGATTCAAAAAATTGTAAAAGATGGTGCTGCAGCAAAAGAAGATGTTAAAGAAGGTGACGTAATCTTGAAGGTGGATGAAAAAGAAGTTAATCAACCAAATGAATTGCAATCTTATATAGCTACAAAAAGAGCCGGAACTTCTGTCCGTTTAACAATCTTCAGAGATGAAAAGAAGATTGAACGATATGTTACTCTTAAATCTCGCGACGAAGACGGTGAAAGCAAAACTATCAAAACAGCATTGAAGGATAAAAAGGGTAAAGATGTTGATGCGCGCGAAGTTAACTTTGAAAGCCTAGGAATGAAGGTTAGAAACCTTAATGATGATGAAATGAAAGAGCTCAATGTAGAATCGGGAGTTTTAATTTCGGATGTAAAACAATTTGGAAAAGCGTTCAATCAGAGTTTGCAGCAAAATTTGGTTATTGTTTCGGCCGATAGAAAAACAATTAATACTGTTTCAGAACTTCAATCAATCATCGACAATAAAAAAGGTAAGGCAGTTCTTCTCAAAGTTGTTGATAGTGAAGGAAATTCTCGTTTGGTTGGCCTAGATATTCCAAATAAATAAATCTTCCCAAGACTAAAAAAGCGCTCAAAGTTTGAGCGCTTTTTTTATATTTGCACAAAACTCATCAAAGAAAAAACAATGATAAAATTTGTTACAGCCGGAGAATCTCACGGCAAAGGCTTAATTACAGTAGTTTCCGGATTTCCCTCTAACTTAGAAGTGAGCGAAAATTACATTAATGAAGAATTGAAAAGAAGGCAGTCCGGTTACGGACGTGGTTTACGTATGAAGATTGAAACCGACACCGCTGAAATATTCAGTGGCGTCCGTTTTGGTAAAACACTCGCCTCTCCAATTTCTATGCTGATTAGAAATCGTGATTGGGAAAACTGGACGGAGAAAATGTCTGTTGAACCAATCGACAAGGAAGTTGAGAAGATCACAATCCCGCGCCCCGGGCATGCGGATTTGGTTGGCTCGCAAAAATATGGTTACGAAGACATCAGAAATTCAATTGATAGATCGAGCGCAAGAGAAACTGCTGCGCGCGTTGCTGCTACAGCAATTGCAAAAAAATTCTTGGAAGAGCTGGGAATTCATGTAGGCAGTTATGTAGAAAGCATCGGCGGTATTTATCCAAAAGAAAATTTTGTTAGCAAATTGTTCGCGTGCGAATTATCTGATAAATTCTCAGCTAAGAAAATTAACGAGACCGTTGATAAAAGCAGTGTTAGAGTTTTTGACGAAGCACACGAAAAGAAAATTATAAGCAAAATAAAAGTTGCCAAGAAACGGGGCGATACTCTTGGCGGGACATTCTTCGTTATTGTTTCCGGCGTTCCGGTTGGATTAGGTAGTTTTGTTCAGTATGATACCAGAATCGAAGCAGCATTGTCTCATGCAATAATGTCTATCCAAGCCGTAAAAGGTGTAGAAGTTGGAATTGGTTTTGAGGGTGCTGAATTGTTTGGCTCTCAAGTTCATGATGAAATCATTTTGAAGAAAGATAAATTTTCTAGGACGACCAATCATGCCGGCGGAATTGAAGGTGGCATTACAACCGGATTACCGATAATAATACGCGGTGCGATGAAACCGATTTCTACATTGATGACTCCTCTAAAATCCGTAGAACTTGCAACAATGAAGAAAGTTGAAGCGAGAAGAGAACGCAGCGACTTTGTTGCCGTCCCGGCTTGCGCAGTAATTGCAGAAGGAATGGCTGCTTGGGTTATTGCGGATTTTGTTCTTCAAAAATTTGGCGGTGATTCAATGGAAGAAACAAAATCGAATTTCAATTCCTTTGTAGAACAGAATTTTGAAAGACTAAAGAAGAATTTCAAAAGGAAGTAAATGCTAAAAATTCAACGCTTTGTTTTTAATTTATTTCACGAGAACACTTTTCTGATTTGTGACGAAGCAACAAAGGTTGCCGCTGTTATTGATCCCGGCATGTATGATGAAGATGAAAAGACTGCGTTTAAGTCTTTCGTAAACAAGAATTCACTACAATTAAAGTATTGTGTAAACACACACTGTCACATAGATCATATACTAGGCAATGCATATATCAAAAAAGAATTTGGCGCTGAGTTGTTAATTCCACAAGAAGATGAGTTTTTGTTCGATTTGATGATTAAGGAAGCCGAGAAATTTGGTGTTACATTGGAGTCATCACCCAAAGCGGATTTATACATAGATGAATCGACTAAATTATTTCTTGGAGAAATTGAAGGAACATTTTTAAGTACACCGGGACATACTCCGGGAGAAGTTTCTTTGTATTTTGAAAATGAGAAAGTGTTGTTTTCCGGCGATGTTCTTTTCAAAGAAAGTATTGGCAGAACAGATTTGTGGCGCGGTAATTATGAAACGCTGATCAAATCAATAAAAACAAAACTGCTTGTTTTGCCCGATGATGTTAAAGTTTATCCGGGACATGAATCCTCAACGACAATTGGACACGAGCGCACGAGGAATCCTTTTCTAGTTAATTGATTTACCATATAGCAAGTAATATATTGTTAACGAAAATTATGGTAAGAGAATGAACAGCTACAAAAACAAACTAAAGCTTCTTGGCGTGCTTGTATTCGTTTATGTAATGCTTTTTGAATTTATCCTTCCGATGAACAAGGTGCTGCCAAAACCGACAATCCTTTTTGAATCCTTTCTGCACGTTTGGCAAGATTACGGATTACTAGCCGGAATAATGATTACTGTTGGAACAGTATACTTTGCGATTGGATTTAGCCTACTGCTGCTTTGGTCATTTAGAAGAATAATTATTAAACTGCTTCTGGAACAAAAAGTTATTTTTGAGCTGCTTCAGCTATTTAAAACTATTCCGGTTTTCATTCTTATTGTTCTAACTGCATTTTGGTTTGACGGATCTGAACCGGCAAAGGTAATTTTTATTTTTCTGATTACAATGATCAGTCTAACTCGCGTCCTAGCAAAAGAAATATTCCAAACAAAGTTAGAATATATACAAGTCGCAAAGAATCTTAATCCTTCCAAGTTATACTCCGAAGTATATTGGAATTCATCCTTACCGGGCTTACTGAACTTGGCAGAACGTTTTCAACGCATTCTGTGGCTAATAATTCTTTCTTTCGAATTTGTTTCCGTGTCTTTTGGGATTGGAACAATCTTGCGTTTGGCGCTTCTCTACAAAGATTTTGGTGCAATCATAGTGATCGCAATAATTCTATCGCTGTTAATTTGGTTGGGTACATTAGTAATCAAGTTTATTAAAAAGAAAATAGCTTTCTGGGAATCGTAGAAATGAAATTTGAAAACATAAGCAAGACAATTGTTTACAGCAATGGCGCTAAATCCAAATTGCTGGATGATATTTCCTTTTCTGTGAACGAAGGAGAAATAACAAGTTTGCTGGCTTCTTCCGGTTCCGGTAAAAGTACATTGTTTAAGATTCTATGCGGATTGGAATTATCCGATTCGCAAAGCTTATTTGAGGCGAACGCTTGCTTGATTCCGAGCGAGCCATCAAGTTTCCCATGGATGAATGCATCCGAGAGCATCTTATTTGCGAATGAAAAGCTGGATGAAGCTGCACAGAAAAAAATTGTTCACCAAGTTGGTTTAGAAGGATATGAAAGTCATTATCCAAACAATAAAAGTTTGGGCTTCCGATTTAGAATTGCTTTAGCGAGGGCTATTGCTTCCGGTAAAAAAATCATCTTAATTGATGAACCATTTAGCAAAATGGACCTAAGAACAAAAATGGAAATGCTACAGTTAATTGTTGATATCAACAAAGAAGCAAAAACAACAATTCTTCTCGCTACTTCAAATTTGAGTGAGGCTGTACTGATTTCACATTCAGTTTTATTGATGAAGAAGGGCATTTCCGGTTCACTTCCGAAAGTTAATTGTAGTTATGCTGAATCTAATATTGCTAATAGGCTAAACACCGCAGAGTTTACAGAGAATTTGGGGAAAATAGAAAACCAAGTTCGCAGCTTAACAACACAACAATCTTTCACAATTTCGCTTTAAGATGAAAAACAAAATAGAACAACTTGAAAAGCTTCGCGAAGAATCTAAGGTAGGCGGCGGGGAAGATAAAATTCGCATTCAGCATGAGAAAGGAAAACTTACTGCACGTGAACGAATTCAACTTCTTGTTGATGAAGGAAGCTTTTCGGAAGTTGATATGTTTGTTAAGCATCGCAGTACGGATTTTGGATTGGAAAAACAAAAAGTCTCGGGTGATGGAGTCGTCACCGGATTTGCAAAAATAAATGGAAGGCAAGTAGCACTTTTTAGTCAAGATTTTACTGTATTTGGCGGATCGTTATCCGAAACCAATGCCGAAAAAATCTGCAAGATTATGGACATGGCGATGAAACTCGGCATTCCAATTATTGGACTTAACGATTCCGGCGGCGCGAGAATTCAAGAGGGCGTTAACAGTTTAGGCGGCTATGCTGATATTTTCCTTCGTAACACACTTGCTTCCGGTGTTGTTCCTCAAATCTCTGCAATACTTGGTCCTTGTGCGGGTGGAGCTGTTTATTCACCGGCAATAACAGATTTTGTTTTCATGGTAAACCATACAAGCCACATGTTTGTTACCGGTCCTAATGTAGTAAAGACAGTAACTCATGAAGAGGTTAGTTTTGAAGATTTAGGCGGTGCTGAAACTCATGCAACCAAAAGCGGTGTAGCTCATTTCGTGTTTGACAGCGAAGTTGAAATACTTGAAAATATTAGAAAACTTGTTGGATTTATTCCGTTGAATTGGAAAGACAGTGCGCCGGAAACGAAATTTGATTTTGACGCAAATCTTATAAATGAAAAACTCGACACAGTAATTCCGGATACACCTAATAAGCCATATAATATGCATGATGTAATAGGATTGTTACTTGATGAAAGCGATTTTCTGGAAGTCCAGCCCAATTATGCTCAAAATATTATTGTAGGATTTGGCAGAGTAGGAGGAGTTTCCGTCGGAATAGTTGCGAATCAACCGGCTGTTTTAGCTGGTGTTTTAGATATTAATGCTTCTGTAAAAGGTGCAAGATTTGTTCGCTTCTGCGATGCGTTTAATATTCCTTTACTGGTACTTGAAGATGTTCCGGGATTCTTACCGGGCACTGAACAAGAATGGAATGGGATAATTCGTCACGGAGCTAAATTACTATTTGCTTTCTGCGAGGCTACGGTTCCAAAAGTTACAGTAATTGTAAGAAAAGCTTACGGCGGCGCTTACGATGTAATGAACTCGAAACATATTCGTGGCGATTTCAACTACGCTTGGCCAAGCGCCGAAATTGCCGTTATGGGTCCAAAAGGTGCTGTTGAGATAATTTTCAAGAAGGAAATCTCGCAAGCGGAAGATAGAGATTCTAAACTGAATGAGGTTTTATCTTTCTACGTTGAAAAATTTACAAATCCATATATAGCTGCAGAGCGTGGTTTTATTGATGAAGTAATTATTCCAAGAGAAACACGTCTGAAAATCATTCAAGCTTTCCAACTGTTAAAAACTAAGGTGGATTTGAACCCTAAAAAGAAACATTGCAATATTCCGCTCTAAATCTAAGTTATTGTATTTTCTAACTTAATTCACTTTATTCTAAGAAGTAGCTTGACATTATTTTAGTATGGTCTTAAATTGCGACCAAAATTCAAACTAACGGAGTCGTGTGTGAAGAAACTGCTCATCTTACCGATGATGGTGATTAGTGTGTTCATTATAGCTGCATGCTCAACACTCAAATCATCGACAAATCAAACTACAAGTTTCACCCCCATAGTAATCCCGGATTCCGTAAAAACAGTTGAAAGTAAATCGATGATTAACCAGATGATGGAAAGTGCACGCCGTGACTATGTGAACGCTCTCTATCAGCAAAAGCTTGGTTTTAAGAGTGAGTCAATAAATTATTTTGAATCAGCATTATCAACTATAAATAAGCTAAGCTATTATCCGGAAATTGAAAATAACGAAGCGTTCGATGAGTTAGAAGGCTCTATTGTTGAAGATTACCAAAAGTATGTTGCTAGTTTTGATGAATTGCCCGATGATGTTTCGATAAGTGCGTTAAATGAATGGATGGACAACAAGGTTAATGGTTCAGAGACAATCACAGAAATTGATGAAGATACAACAGTTGTTAATGAACCTACGGAAGTAGAAAAGAGTACTATAGTAAGAGTTGGTGACTTCCCGTTGGAAGTGAACACACATGTTGAGCGATGGGTAGAATATTTTACCGGAAGAGGCCGCAAGCATATGGAATTGTGGCTCTCCAGATCCGGCAAGTATTTTCCAATGATGGCTAAAATATTCGCAGAAGAAAAAGTACCTCAGCAGTTAATTTTCTTAAGTATGGTTGAAAGCGGATTAAATCCTTTTGCCCGTTCTTGGGCAAGAGCCGTGGGAATGTGGCAGTTTATAAAGGGAACCGGGCAATTTTATGATTTAAAAGTTAATTTCAATATTGATGAACGCCGTGACCCGGAAAAAGCTACAAGAGCTGCTGCTCGTCATTTAAGAGATTTGTATATGTCTCTCGGAGACTGGAATCTAGCATTAGCGGCATATAATAGCGGAGAGGGTAGAGTTAAAAAAGCCGCAAGAAGAGCTGGAATTACTACATCGGCACCTAAAGAAATGCAAAGTTATTTTAACGATGAATCGATAAAGAGTTTTTGGGCGCTAAGAAAATATCTTCCAAAAGAAACCAGAAGTTACGTTCCGCAATATATAGCAGTTACCTTAATAGCCAGCCAGCCGGAGAAATTTGGTTTTACAGATATACAGTATCAGAAGCCGCATGATTTTTCAACCTTCACGATTAACGAAGCGTATGACTTAAACGTTCTGGCAAAGTGTGCCGGAATTAGTCTTGAATTATTAAAAGAATTGAATCCCGAATTGACTCAGAATTCTACTCCTTCAAGTTTTGACGGTGGTTATCCTCTTAAGATACCAGCTAAAACTATGGAAGCTTTTGCAGAAAACGTACAGAATATTCCGGATGATGCAAAAGTGCAGTTCATTACCCACGTAGTTAAGCCGGGCGAAAAACTTTCGCAAATAGCAAAAAAATATGATGTTAGTATTTCTCAACTTGCAGAGATGAATAATGTTTCGACAAGAAAGAAATTGCCGAGCGGTAAAGAGCTAAAGATTCCGACATCCAAGGTTAACGATTATGATTTTGTTGTAAACACAGATGAATTACCGGCTGTGGAAGAAGACTTTAATTCATTAGGAAGCAAACCTTCTTATACACTTCATTTAACTGATGCTACCAGCGCTGAACAATTTGCTAAATTGTATCTAGATAATGCAACTTCCGGGGATACAATTGCGTACATAGTTCCGGAAGGAAAGGCAGCAATCAAATATGCAGTTAAGAGCAAAGATAATTTGGTTAACATTTCCGATTTATTCGGCGTTAGAATTGCCGATATACGTAACTGGAATAACCTACCTTATACATCACGTCCAAGAGTTGGCCAAGAATTAACTATTTACGTTCCTAATGAAAAAGTGGATTACTTCGCGTCAATTGATAAATTGAGTGAAGGTGAAAAGTCCAAACTTTTATTTGTAAATAACGGCGATGCTACGGTTGAACATAGAATCAAATCGGGTGAATCTCTTTCCGGTATTGCTACAAAATATGGTGTTACAGTTGCGCAATTGAAAGAGTGGAACAATCTAAAAAGCAACAGTATTCAACGCGGTAGAAAATTAGTGATTTACAGCGGCGACGCAGCTTCTTCAAAGCAAATAGCATCAACATCAAACGCAAAGACCACAAAGTACAAAGTTAAAAATGGCGATTCGCTTGGAAATATTGCTGAAAAATATGGCATTACTGTTAGCCAACTAAGAAAATGGAATAGTCTTGAATCAAACAGAATTAACAAAGGACAAGTTCTTGCAATTCATGGAAAAGAAACAGTTAGTTCTATTGGCGATAACGCCCCGCGTAAAGATGGAAATTTAACACGCTATACAATTAAGTTGGGAGATTCTATCGGTGAGATAGCAGAAAATTTTGGTGTTTCCGTTAATGAAATTAAAACTTGGAATGCGCTTAGCTCCAATAAATTAATTGCCGGAAAATCACTAGTTATCTATTCCGATTCTACTGCTCCTAAAGAAGCAGAAACCAAACCTAAAATTGAAAAGAAAAGTGTTGCAGTTGAGAAAAACAGTGCCTCTAAAGAAAAAGTTTCTGTTCAAAAAGTAACAACAAATAGTAAAGTTTCTCTCTACAAAGTAAAACAAGGAGAGAATCTTGAATCTATTGCTGCTAAAAATAACGTAAGTGTTGATGAGTTAAAGAACTGGAACAGCTTAAAGAATAGCAAAATTTTTGAAGGTCAAGCATTATTGATCTACACTTCTGTAAAAGTTGCAAAGAGCTCAGAAGTAAAGGAAACAAACTCCGCATTTAGTATTCACAAAGTACGCGAAGGTGAAAACCTCTGGACTATTGCAAAGAATAACAAAGTACGTGTGGCAGATTTGCTAGCATGGAATAATCTGAAAGATGAAAAAGTAAAAGTTGGACAGAAGATAAAAATTCAGAATTAATTTGTTCATTAAATAACCAAGAAGCTGTTAGGGGTGCCCTCCTAATTCCGAGGCGCTGAGATCACACCCTTGAACCTGAACTGGATAATGCCAGCGTAGGAAGACGGGCCGAATAATTAAGTAAGCCGTTTTCACATGCCGCAAGGCAAGTTCGAACGGCTTTTTTATTTCTAAGGAGGTATCATGAAATACTTAATTATTCTATTCTTATTTGTGGAAAGTTTATCCGCACAACAATCCGTTTCAGCTAGGATTCTTAGCTCATCAGACAATCACCCCATTCAATACGCAACAGTTAGCATCGAAGGAAAATCAATAAGCGGTATAACCGATTATAACGGGTTATTCACCTTGAGCGGAAATATTGACGACAGCGATTTAATTGTTGTTACACACGTAGGGTTTGAGACTAAAAAAATAATCGTACAAGACTTACTCGTCCAATCGCAGAAAGTGATAACACTCATTCCGAAACTAATTTCCAGTCAAACAATTTTGGTAAAAGGAACTATCGGTGTGGAAGGACAATCGCCGGTAAGCTTTTCCAAAGTAAAAAGGGAAGAGTTCATCGCTAACTACTCCAACCAGGATGTGCCGGAATTACTGAGCTATCTTCCTTCGGTAACATTTTATTCCGAGAATGGAAATGGAATTGGATACAATTACATGAGTATCCGCGGTTTTGATCAAAGGAGGATTTCTGTTTCGGTTAATGGCATTCCTCAGAACGATCCGGAAGATCATAATGTTTACTGGCTGGATTTTCCCGACTTAATTGAGAACACGGATTTGATACAAGTTCAGCGCGGTGCCGGGGCGGGAATGATCGGCTATCCGGCAATAGGAGGTTCTGTAAATATTATTACTTCTGCATTTTCGGATAGACCAAGATTTGAGCTAAGTTCATCAGCGGGAAGCTACAATACAATTAAAAATTCTCTCTTCGTTTCAAGCGGATTAATCCGGAATAAATATTCCTTCTCTGCAAAAATTTCTCAAACAAAGAGCAGCGGATACAGAGATTACAGCTGGTCGAATCTGAAATCATATCATATAAGTGCAGTCAAATTTGACGACAATCTTACATCTCAAATTAACGTATACGGAGGATTAGTAGAAGACGGTTTAGCATACACCGGACTGCCAAAATTTGCGGTTGATGATTTAGAACTTAGGAAAGCTAATTATTCTTATTGGGAAGCAGATGGAGGGAAAATCAGTTACGCAACACAGCGCCGTGCCGAAGAGATTGAGAATTTTTCCCAGCCGCACTTTGAATTACTTAATGAATATAAATTAAACCAAGATGTTTCCATAAACTCTGCGTTGTTTTTAGTAATAGGCAATGGCTTTTTTGATTACGATGCTTCCTGGGCAGACACCAGCTATTTCAGAATGACAAATGAGTTTGGATTCGCTGCGAAAGCAAATCCGGGTAACGCTTTAATCCGTGCAATGGTAAACAACAAACAATGGGGCTGGATTCCGAAGGTAAGTATCAAACATAATTCCGGAGAATTAATTCTTGGCGGAGAAGTACGCTTTCATAATTCAGTTCACTGGGGAAGTATAAAATTTGCGGAGAACTTGCCGGAAGGATTCCCGAGTGATTTTAGGTATTATCAATATGAAGGAGGAAAGGACATTCTTAGTTTCTTCGCCAACGAAAACTATTCCTTAAGCGAAAAAATAAATATTCTGGCGGAAGCTCAACTTGCTTATCATAAATACAAATTGAATAATGAGAAATACTTAAATACTGATTTAGAAGTCAGCGGATTATTCTTAAATCCAAGATTCGGCATCAACTATAAATATGATGCTAAAGGGAATGTCTATTTTTCATTTGCGAGAGTTGCCAGAGAACCGAGATTAAAGAATTATTACGATGCGGCAGAATCCAGCGGAGGGGAAGTCCCGCAGTTTGAAAGAACGGTAAGCGGCGGCTATGATTTCAGCAATCCTCTTGTTAAGCCGGAGACGATGAATAATATCGAAATAGGTACTTACTACAACGCCGGAAGCTATTCTTTGCAAGCCAATGCGTACTATATGCTATTCAATGATGAGATTGTAAAGAAAGGGCAGCTTGATCGTTTTGGACAGCCGATAACCGGGAATATGGATCAAACGGTTCACTATGGGCTTGAAATTTCGTTAAACGCTAAGCTGGCAAACAATCTGGAACTGATTTTGAACGGTGCCTTAAGCAAAAATTATATAAGCGAAGGATTTACCTACACAAGTGTTAGAGTCAATGGAGTAAAAACCCAGAAGCTGATTGATCTTTCGGAAAATGCAATAAGCGGATTTCCAAGTTCAACACTTAGTGGAATTTTGCAATATAAGAATGAGAATGTGCTTCTTGGTACTTCTGCCAGATATGTAGGAAAATTCTATACCGATAATTATGGCGAAGAACTGCCGACATTGCTAAACCAATATCCTTCGCTTACCGGTTATACCGATAATATTGTTGACCCATATTTTGTTTTCAACGCGTTCGGTTCGTTTGAATTCGGTGCGGCTCCATATTTTGAAAATGTAAAATTATTCTTCCAGATTAATAATCTGTTTGATAGCTTGTATGCGTCTTACGGAATTGGTAACGAGTTTTTCCCGGCAGCAGAAAGGAATTTTCTATGCGGAATAAAATTGAGTCTATGAAAAAGTGTATCATTCTAGCCAATGGCGACCCGCCAAAAAAGTCTGAAATAACTTTCTTACGTAAGAAAGGATATTCAACTTTAATTTGTGCTGATGGGGGCGCTAATACAGCTATGAAATTGAAACTAATCCCCGATTATATAATCGGGGATTTAGATTCCATAAGCAGTAATACACTTCTTCATTATGAACAGAAGTGCAGAATCATTAAAATGAAACGACAGAATGATACTGATGTTGAGAAATGTCTGAAGTTTGCAATTAAAAATGGTTTTACCGAAGCAATACTTCTTGGTGCTACCGGAAGCCGGCTGGATCATTCCTTCTGCAATCTTGGTATTGTTCTAAAGTTTTACGATGCAATCAAAATCAAAATTCTGCATGATAATTCACTTCTGGAAGCGATCTCCGGAAACTTAACTATTACAACCCAAAAGAATGAAACAATTTCACTATACGGGATTGATGAGAAAACAAAAGTCAGTTCTCGAGGATTAAAATACAGATTAATGAATACAGCGCTGCCTTTTGGAAAAAAGGAGAGCACAAGCAATGTTGCCAAAGGAAAGAGTGTTGAACTGAATATTACAAAAGGCAAAATGTTTCTGATCAGAGACTTTAGAGTGATGAAGAATAATGATCTCTTTTAGTACACTGGACTTATCAATCATATTCATCTTTTTTGCTATTCTTCTTGCAATTGGATTTCTCTCCAAAAATGAAAATGAGAAAGAGAGCAGCGAGTTTCTACTTTCCGGCAGAAAGATGGGACTCCTTCTTTTTATTTTCACAAACGTTTCCACATGGTATGGAGGAATATTAGGAATAGGTGAGTTTACATACAGATACGGTATTCTAAGCTGGGTTACGCAAGGACTTCCATACTATCTCTTCGCAGTAGTATTCGCATTCTTCTTCGCGAAAAAGGTAAGAGCTTCCTCATTGTTTTCGATACCGGATAAACTGGAACAAACTTACGGCAAGGAAGTTGGTATTGTTTCATCAGTGCTGGTGTTTATTCTTGTTTCTCCCGCTCCTTATTTATTGATGGTCGGAAATCTGATCAGCATGATATTCAATATTAATTTGTTTTACGGGTTACTGATCGGGTTGTGCCTCTCAGGAATATATTTGATTAAAGGGGGATATAAATCCGATGTTTATACGGACGTGTTTCAATTCTTTATCATGTTCGGCGGATTTATAATTGCGGTAGTAGTATCTTATCAAAATTACGGCGGGGGAGAATTCCTAATTAAAAACTTACCTTCTTCACATCTTCAGTTCAGCGGAAATGTATCGATTGTTTATTTGATTGTATGGTTCTTAATTGCGTTATGGACATTTGCCGATCCGGGATTTCATCAGAGATGTTATGCGACAAAGGATGGAAACACCGCAAAGTGGGGAATAATAATTTCTGTTTTACTCTGGGCGCTGTTCGATTTCTTAACTACTACAACCGGATTATACGCAAGAGCAACGCAGCCTAATTTAGCACAGCCGCTTCTTTCATTCCCGCTTTTCGCAGAGAAAACATTCAGCAGCGGGATTAAAGGATTATTCTATGCGGCAATGTTTGCCACTATACTATCAACGCTAAACAGTTTTCTGTTCCTAAGCGCATCAACTTTCGGAAGAGATTTTGTATATAAACTTTCAGCTAAGAGAGATGA
This sequence comes from Ignavibacteriota bacterium, assembly GCA_043807765.1. Taxonomy (GTDB): domain Bacteria; phylum Bacteroidota; class Ignavibacteria; order Ignavibacteriales; family Melioribacteraceae; genus Stygiobacter. The sequence goes on along the minus strand of JAZDFQ010000062.1, from coordinate 13,997 downwards.
AAGCAAGATAACTTTTTATACCAGAGCGGGGTTGTTAATTGCATCAATTGTTTCTGTGTTAATGGCATACTTTGTTCAATCTGTTGTTACAATCTGGTATTTAATTGGAAGCATCTGCATCCCTCCAATAATCTTTTTGATATTTGGCGGATACTATGAGAAGCTAAAAGTTTCCAAGCAAACGGCTATACATGAAATCCGGATTTCAGTAGTTTCAAGTATAAGCTGGTATTTTATAAAAGATTTTTTTGCCGATTCATGGCTATACGAAATAGAACCAATGATTGTTGGTTTAGCCACAGCCGGTATTGTACACGCTTTTGGAGTGATAAATAGAAGAGCTTCTGAATAATTATTTTTCTGTCGCAGTGAGTTTGTCGAAGTGCGATAATGATTAGTACAAAGTCATGGTTCGACTAGACCTCGGCGTGAGCTCGGTCGAACGCTCACCATGACTTTGCCTTAATATTTCAGAAGCTTGTGGAAATAAAAAAAGCGGCAGTTAAAGCCGCTTTTCAAAATAGATTTCTGCTTTATTAAGGGAGAAGAACGCAGCAAGAAATTACTGTAGTCCATAGACCATTCTTATCGCCTTGAGCCGATTGAGTAACGTTAAATGAACGAACAATCTTACCGCTCATCTTAAACACTTGCTCTTTTTCATTCCAAGCTTTATCTGCTTCGAATTCAACACCTAATGTTGTAGCCAACATTGTAGCAGCCAAATCTTCTGCATAATCGCCGGCAACTTTTTCAGTTTCGCCGAACGGATGATGTTCCGATAAATAACCATACATATGTTTATCAGCCGGAATAGCAACACCGATTGAAGAAGCGATTAATCTATTTGGTTCGTTAGTAGCGTTTCTTGCGATAACGCAGTGAGTAATTTGACCGGGGCGTAAAAGTTTTGTGCCTTGCGCACGTGTAAGAATTTTACAGCCAACCGGATAAATGGAGCTTACGGAAACAAGGTTGCATATCTCGATGCCGGCACTGCGAAGAGCTAATTCGAATGAGGCGAGATATTCTTTGTGTTTGCCTACTCCTTTGGTGAAGAATAGTCTTGTTGGGACGTACATTTTTTGTCCTCCTATTATTGCCTAATTAATTTTATAAAATTTCTTTTACCAACCTTTAAAACCATATCATTTTCGAGCTTAATAATTTCTTTAGGATCGGAAATTTTATTTCCGTCTATTGTAACACCGCCTTGAGTAACCAAACGGCGGGCTTCTCCCTTGGAAGGAGCGAAATTTACTTTTACAATAAGATCAAGTATGTCAATCTCTATTAGTTCTTTCTCAAGAACCAATTCCGGAATTTCATCCGGCAATCCTTTTTTTACAAAGATATTATCAAACTCTGTTTCTGCATCAACGGAGGCTTGAAGGGAGTGGTACATCTCAACAAGTTTTCTTGCCAGCGATCTTTTAATATTTCTTGGATTAATCTCTGTATTAGAGAGATCGGCTTTTACACTTAATAATTCTTCGTTAGTAATGTTTGTAGCCAATTCAAAATAGGTGTAAATCATATTATCCGGGATAGAGAGAGTCTTTCCGTAAATCTCTTTTGGCGAATCACTTATTCCAATATAGTTATCGTAGGACTTACTCATCTTTTCAACGCCATCGGTTCCAACAAGTAAAGGCATTGTTAAAATAACTTGAGGAGTAACGCCGAATTCCCTTTGTATATCTCTGCCAACGAGCAGATTAAATTTCTGATCCGTACCGCCCAACTCAACATCACTTTTGATTGCTACGGAATCCATAGCTTGAGCTAATGGATAGAGAATTTCGTGCATGCTGATAGAAATTCCTCCTTTGTAGCGTTTGGTAAAGTCGTCTCTTTCCAGCATACGTGCAACGGTATACTTTGAAGCCAGCTTAATTACATCTTCAAAAGACATTTTACCCAGCCACTCGGAGTTATGAACGATGTTCGTTTTCTCCGGGTGTAGAATTTTAGAAGCTTGCTCAAAATAACTTTGACCGTTAGCGCGCGCTTCCTCGAAAGAAAGAGGAGGACGGGAACTGTTTCTTCCCGAAGGATCGCCTATCATTCCGGTAAAATCGCCGATAATTAATATTGCTTGATGACCAAGTTCTTGAAACTGTGCTAATTTTCTAAGAACTACGGAATGACCAAGATGAAGATCGGGACGAGTTGGATCGCAGCCTAGTTTTATGTTGAGAGGTGAATTTTCTTTATAAGATTTTTGCAGTTTTTGAACTAACTCTTCTTCCGGAATTATTTCAACTGAACCCCTTTTAATCAAATCCATTTGTTCGTTAATAGGGGGGAAGAGGATTTTTTTATCCAATAGTAACTCCGCTACTTAAATTTTCTTTGTGTTTCTCTTTGTAAATCGCGTTTGGCAATATCTTCGCGCTTATCATATTTCTTTTTACCCGACGCAACACCTAGTTCTACTTTCACAATACCATCTTTGAAATATAATCTAAGAGGAATCAATGTGTATCCTTTTTCTTGTGTAGCACGGGATAATTTTTTTATTTCACTTTTATTGAGAAGAAGCTTCCGGTTTCTCAGAGGATCGTGGTTATTGTAGCTGCCTTGATCGTAAACATTAATGTTGAAATTCAACAACCAGACTTCGCCTTGCTGAATTATGGCGTAACTATCAACTACGGCGGCTTTTCCTTGTCTAAGCGATTTAACTTCGGTACCGACTAATACTATACCAGCTTCATATGTATAATGAATAAAATAGTCGTGCTGGGCCTTACGATTAGTAAGTATGTTTTTTTCGGTTGAAGTTTCTGCCATATTCTCAAAAATGATGGCAAAATTTATTCTTTTAGAAGAAGTTATGCAAGAAATTATCTGAAATCATTGATAATTTACCGATATTTCTGAAGGTTATGCCGGTTGGATAAAAGAGAAAGAGGTGGTACCAAAGTACATTTGAGAAGGGAGATTTATCAAGTTTGACATGTGAAGAGAGATTAATTTGATATGGCTGACCTTTTGGTCAGCAAATAAAATTAAAAAGCAATTGCGGCTTTAACCACAAATTATGCGACTAAAGTCGAAAATCTTTTCTTATCTCTCAACGAGCTAAAGAGTGTGTGTGATTACTCTTTATAAACCGTTAAAACGGTTGCATGTATTTGGTTGTTTTTCCAAAATAAGGTCGTCTCAAAAGTAATGTTTTATAATAGAATAGCCCGCAGATTCCCGCTAAGAGCGCGGGACAGGGAACACAGATTTAACTTATGCTTCGATAAACTCAGCACAGGTTTTCGCAGATTTTTTATTTGAAGAATTACTTTTGAGTCAACCTCTTAATAACATTCAACGAGCTAAAGCTCGTTGCTATTAGCATATTATGACAGCATTGCCTCAACCGGGAAGTAATAAAATTTGCGTTTCAGAATTGGTAATTTGTTATTTAACTTTACAAACAAAATTAAGCTAATACCAATGGCAGAAAAACACTTTTACGAACAAGCCGAATACACCAAAAAGTACCTAATTCCATATTTCCAGAAGAATATTCCCGAATTCCATAAACTGAGTGTTCTTGAGGTAGGCTGTGCTGAAGGCGGCTTGCTGGAAGTATTGCAAGAGATGGGTATGGAAGTGGCCGGTATTGAACTGAGCGAAGAAAGAGCGAATATAGCAATACAGAAGAATTCAAAGTTGAATGTAAAGGTAGGGGATATAATGGACCCGGATCTGCCGGCCAAGATGAATAAGAAATATGATTTAGTGATAATGAGAGAAGTAATTGAACATGTACCGGATAAATACGCGGCTTTCCAGAATCTTGATTTGCTTACGAATGATAACGGATTCTTATTTGTCAGCTTTCCTCCAAAGCGGTCACCATTTGCCGGGCATCAGCAGATTGCAAAGAGCTTTTTAAAGATGGTACCGTATCTTCATGTTCTTCCGGAAAGTTTGCTTAGACCCGTAGCTAAAAAGCTGGGGGAAAAGAGTGATTATGTGGATGAAATAAAGCTCCACTTTTCTACCGGAATGGTAATAGACCAGTTTGAGTATTTATATGCTTACAGACACTTTATACCCGTAAAGAGAGAACTATTTCTATTCAGACCGATATACGCGTACCGCTTCGGGCTCCCGACTGTTAAACTGCCCAATCTTGCATTAATAAGGGAGTTTATTTCGTTTGGATGTGAGGTGTTGCTGAGAAAGAAAAAGTTATGAGAAATAAGAAATAACCCGTTGGTAAATTAGCCTTCATGGAGCTAAAATCAATTATATAATCAAAAAATAGAACGCAGATTGAACGGATTAAACATGATTTACACGGATAAATTTTTGAATAATTGCTTTTAACTTCTTTTTGCCGATTCTTAGATTCCAATCCACGCAAACGGTAGAAATAAGTAAAAGAAGGAAATAAGAGAAATAAATACTCGAATTAAATGGAGGCACCATGCTCGAGATTCAGAAAAAGCTATCTAATTCATTTTATGCGATATTAGCTTTGCCGGCAACCGCGGTCGGTTTTGCATTATCTACTCAAATTGCTGCATTAAGCTGGATACTAAGCAAAAAATATGGATTAAATATCCATGAAGTATCTTTTGTTTGGCTAGCCGGACCATTGGCCGGAATCTTTGGACAAGTTATTGTTGGAATGATAAGCGACAACGTTTGGTTTCTGGGAGGAAGAAGAAGACCTTTCATTATGATTGGAGGAATTGTGGGAGCGCTGATGTTTCTGGCACTTCCTCAAATAGGAGTTATTTCAGAGGCTACCGGGATCACAAGTATAATCTTAATAGCATCGGTGATAGCTTTGCTGCTGGATTTATCCGTGAACGTGACCTTTAACCCGGCAAGATCAATAATAGCCGATCTGACACCGGAAGGGAAGAAGAGAACAACCGGTTACGTCTGGATGCAAGTTATATCGGGTACATTTGGTGTACTGGCATATTTCCTTTCGATGGTTTACGGAAATGAAACATTATTGCTTTTAGCGGCAATAATCGTACTTATTTGCTCACTGCTCCCGATACTATTCATAGAAGAACCGAAGGATTTGAAGATAGAGAGCGGGGAAGCCGCAAAATCTCATTCAGTTCTGGATATATTCAAATCAATATTCCCATTATACGGATTTCTGGTGTTCGGCATATTCAGTCTGATTTTTCACTTCTACCAGAATGAATTACGTGTTATACATAACCCATTATTAATATTAAGCTTAGCTTATACAATTATAGTAGGGATATGGATAATAATGCAAGGAAGGAAAGGGGAATCGGATAGCAACGAATTCCAAAAGATAATGCTTGCTCATACATTCACTTGGATAGCATTCCAGAGTATGTTTGTTATGTCCGGCTTCTTTATAGATAAACAGATTGTACCAAATCTTGATCTTACCAATGTATTTGCGAACAAGTTTGCCGAGTATTTGACAAGCACTACACAGAGCCCGGACGCAACTACGGGGAATATAGTTTCTCTTGGATTTTTGATATTAAACGCGGTTGGAGCACTATTCCCGTTTGGTTTATCAATAATAGCAAAGAGAATTGGAAGAGTAAAAACATATACTACTGCTCTGGCATTCAGCGCGATTGGATACTTTTATATTGCGTTTTTGGGAAGACATGAATTTAACTTTTACCTCGGAATGTTCTTAACGGGTATCGGCTGGTCGGCAGTAATATCAATTGTATTCTCGATAATGACAGAGAGAATAAACCAAGCAAAAATGGGATTATTCATGGGAATATTTAACCTTGCAGTCGTGCTTCCGCAGATGATGAGCCAAGGAGTTGCAAATATTATCTCCGAAACGCAGAATTTTCAGCTTTTATACATCCTATGCGGAATATTTATCTGCTTCTCGGTATTCTTCTGGATGTTTGTAAAAGAGCCTAGAGCAACAGCAAATGAAATTAAACCGGCCGTTAAGGGGGGGCATTAATGAAGAATAAACTAAGCGGAATCGTATTTATTCTGATTCTTTTTTCATCAGCTTTGGCTTTTGGTCAAAACCCCTATAATGTTGAATATAATGAAGTTAGGGGAAGCCTTAAAAGCAGCGATAAGTATAAGAAGGATTTTGGAAGATACCATGGTTTCGAGCTTCCTTTATATGAAGGGGAGAGAGCTAATTTTGCAGTATTCTCTTCCGATTTTAACGCGAAACTGATACTTGTTGACCCAAAGGGAAAAGTTTACAAGCAGTCAGCGGAAGCAAGCCAAGGAATGGCAACCATACTTACCGAAATACCGGTTAGCGGTGAATGGATTCTCTATGTTATAGGGAGTCAGATTGATACCGGACAGTTCGCGTTACGGTATGCGTTTGCTGCTTCCAACTCACTTAACATAAGCGTAAATATGGACTTCTGTTCTTCGCTTAACTTTCTGATTGCTCACGCGGGTGCTCACTTTATGATGTTTCCGGCTGAGCAATTAAATAAAAGTGGAATGGAAATAATCGGGAAGAGTGGAAGAGCCGAAGTGAATGAAGAAGATGGTTCTCTTATTGTTACAATTTATGAGGGAGCAGACGAAAATAGCGCAAAAAGAAGCTTATTAGATATACTAAGCAGAATAGATAACTGCATAGGTGACTGGAAAAGCGCAGATATAAAAGCACTAGGTAAAGATATAAATGAAAAGGTGACCGGCAAGATATTTACGGAGGCTGTCAATAAGAATGGTGTAAAGGTATTAATCGAAATGATTAGTAGAAATAACACAAAAGAAGATAATAAAACAAGTTACAGAATAGTGCTAACTATTAAATAAGAAATTGTTTTTCAGTCCGGTTTCCAAAGCTGACGGTTAAGTTGTGGGCTAAAGCCCATTCATTTTATCTTGCATTAACCCCGCGCTTAAACGCGGGGTTATAAGTATAGCATCTCCAATAGGACTTTAGTCCAAAACCTAATGTTTTTAACATGGCAACATTGGTCCGGCTTCCGGGCAGAAAAAATTAGGAAGCCGGAAAGTGCCATGCCACAGTATTATTTTTCTTAAAATTACCGGGTGCGGTTATCTCATCCAAATGATTACGAGAACCGAATTATAATTAGGCATTGGATAGCAGAACTCCAAAAGCATATCTTTTTTATTTAAGCTGCCGCACTCTATGAACCAAGCTTCAGCCGGTATTTCTTCGGGCGCAGAGGGTACCGGTTTACCGGAGAAGAAATCAAGAGCATAACTAAGAGAAGCAACCTTGCTTTTGCTCCGGATATATTGATATTTGAAAGCCTTATTGATGCTGCTCCATTCGACAAAGCCATCTTTGCAAAAAACAACAGCACACTCACGCTGACCAATAAGGGAGTACTTTAACGCGGCGGCAGTAAGGGAAACAGTAAAATGATCGGCGATTTCTAATACTAATCCAGCGCCAAATTTTCTCTTTGCGGCAAAACTAAGGAACCATGGCTCATGCATGAGCAATTCGCCGGCAAACACATTAGCATTTTTTTCCCGGATGTTATTATAATTAGAGCCATATAACTCGGCAAAGCCGCAGCGAATTGACTGATAATTTTGACCGGGTGAAACGATTGAATCTTTACGCTCGTTAATAAAATGACCCAGCTCGTGAGCTAAAAGGAAATTCTTCTGGCGAGGTTCCGAAATAGTTTTGCTAACCGTAATAATCCCATTGGTATGGTTAAAAACCAGTCTAGCCTCGTAACTATGAAGAAAATCTTCTTTGATATAAAGGTTTTCCGCATAGATGAGGTTTTCCAGCTGGATGTCTTGCGGTTTTGTGAAACCGTACTTATGGATTAACAAGTTGGCATTAGCTTTAGCAAGCATGTGTATACTAGTTATGAGTTAATAATTTTGAGTTATGAGTAGTTAGTTTAGTTTTGAGTTTTGAGTTATGAGTTATGAGTTTAGTTTTGAGTTATGAATTTTGAGTTATGAGTTTAGTTTTGAGTTATGAGTAAGAATTAAAAAAACAGAAAGCAATTCAATTATAATAGAATAGAACGCGGATTATAGGGATTTATTATGATGACTGCAGATGATATAAGATTGAATTGCTTTTGCCTACTATTTAATTGAACCAATTGAATAATTAATTACTTTCAAACTGAACCAATTGAAGTGTGACAATTTAGTTTGTAGTGTCATGGTTCGACAAGCTCACCATGACTGGTGCAATTTTTTGATGATCTACTCCAAATTCTTTTCTGTGATTCGTTTTAATAGTTGAGCGTCTTCTGCTTCTCCTTTGATATCTGCATCGTTAGTACCGGATTGTTTTCTTGCTGCCAGTCTGTACCCATCATTTAGCAGATCATCATTGTTGTGTACTGAATTTTCTTTGAACTGTTCATACTTATTTTGAAACTCGATTTTTTTCTTTTCACCTTCCAGAAGAGCCGAGAGACCATTCAGTTTTCTTTGGAAGGCATTTAACTTATTAGTAACGCTGTTGATATCTACACCCATAAGCTGAAGCTGTTCTTTAGCTTCTTCTTCAGATAAAACAAAAGGATTCAAAAGAAGTTCTGCGACTTGCTTTTTGAGAATGCCCTTATTCATTGATAATCTCCATTCTATATTTTTTAATCCATCTTTCTACCATTTTACGATAAGTCCGTTTTTTAATAACAGTGCACTCATCTTGAGTGATACCAAGTGATTGAGCTATATTTTCTCTTTTACCTCCTTTGAGAAATTCTTCGAGATACATAATTTCTTCGACTTCGGTATCGGGATCGAAGAGGGCATAAACTTTTTCTACCAAATCATCAGATTCGAAATCATCGAGAAATGATTCGGAACAGTAGGAAAGTTCCTCTTCGATTTGAAGTGAATTGGGGTTGGTTTGAGATGAATCTTCGTTTAAATCCAAGTCAACAAATTCTTTTCCATTTTTAGGATAGAAGTAATTAAGCATAGCCATCTTTAAATGAAAATAGATTGAGTCTCTAAAGCGAATGTAAGAGCCGGTATTACAGGTTTTGCCTTCGAGAATTTTCTCCAGAATTATCATGATAAAATCTTCCGGGAGAATATCACGAAAAGATCTTCCGTTGGTTCCATTCCACTTGCAGCAGTAAAGAAGGGCTCCAAAGGAGTTTTCTTGCAAAAACTGTTCTGCGAATTTGATACGCCGGTTTTTTTCTTCGAGGTTCAATAGTCCCTCCATGAATGTGAATAATGTTTTTCTATTTAAACAGGCTAAGAGGCAAGAAATTGCCATAAAAGGAAAATATTTTTTTGACCATGAGAAAGAACGCTGATGGCCCATCTAAATAGCGACAGCGTTTAGGCGGCAAAAGAAAACATAAGAAAATGAGCCACAAAGATTCTAACCTGCCCGCCATGTAGAATATACTTTGGCAGGCGGGGGTACCAAGTTTCACAAAAAATAATTTTCGGCTAAATAACCGTACCAATGTGGCTAAAGTCGTCAAAGATTTTCTTTTGTCCACCGACCTAAAGGTCGGTGCAATTATATTTTTACCAACTAACCTGACAGCATTACTTCTATATATCGGTTAAGTTAGCGTCTAAGCGGCAAAAGAAAACATAAGAAAATGAGCCACAATGACTCTAACCTGCCCGCCAAGTAGAATATACTTTGGCAGGCGGGGGCACCAAGTTTCACAAAAAATAATTTTCGGCTTAATAACCGTACCAATGTGGCTAAAGTCGTCAAAGATTTTCTTTTGTCCACCGACCTAAAGGTCGGTGCAATTGTTCAATGTGGCTAAAGCCGTCAAAGATTTTCTTTTGTCCACCGACCTAAAGGTCGGTGCAATTATATTTTTACCTACTAACCAAACAGCATTACTTCTACATAGCGTCTAAGAGGCAAAAGAAAACATAAGAAAATGAGCCACAGCGACTCTAACCTGCCCGCCATGTAGAATATACTTTGGCAGGCGGGGGTACCAAGTTTCACAAAAAATAATTTTCGGCTTAATAACCGTACCAATGTGGCTAAAGCCGGTAAAGATTTTCTTTTGTACACCGACCTAAAGGTCGGTGCAATTATATTTTCACCTACTAATCTGACAACATTACTTATACATAGCGGGTAAGTTAGCGTCTAAGCGGCAAAAGAAAACATAAGAAAATGAGCCACAACGACTCTAACCTGCCCGCCATGTAGAATATACTTTGGCAGGCGGGGGTACCAAGTCTCACAAAAAAAATTTTCGGCTTAATAACCGTACCAATGTGGCTAAAGCCGTCAAAGATTTTCTTTTGTCCACCGACCTAAAGGTCGGTGCAATTATATTTTACCTACTAAACAACTGGTAAAGCACGTTTTAATTTACAAAACGTTTTGAATTATAACTGTGTCCATTTTTACTATTTGAGATTGTTTAAATAATAAAAAAGAGAATTGATATGCGTACAGAGTTAATAATAATTAGTGAAACTATTGATTTGAGGAGAGAGGTTTCCCGATTGAAATTCGATCAAAAGACGGTGGAGACTCGAGCAAAAGCCGGACTAAAGTCGCTAATGCTTCGGTTATCCTTCGTTACCAACTTATTTCTTCTTAGGCTTGGGGTGTTTAGGGAGGCTAATAATTATAGAGAACCACCGAGAAGGAATGAAGCAAAATAAATGAAGACACATTTCAAAAAAAAAAATAGAACGCGGATTTGACTGATTAACTTATGTTACGCAAAATACGGCTAAAGCCTAAGTTTATTGCCGATGTATTAACCCCAGACTTAAGCCTGGGGTTAGAAAAAAGCGAAAAACAATATGGACTTTAGTCCAAAGGATACAAAAGCTCAAATCCATGCGTAAGGTGAGTTATTAATTGAGACTTCAGAAAAATTATTTTTGAGTCGCACTGAGCTTGTTGAAGTGTGATAATTTAGTTTGTAGTGTCATGGTTCTACAGGCTCACCATGACCAATGCCGTCAGGATAAGGAAATTGCAACGGGCTTTAGCCCGTTGAGAAGTAAAAAAAGATTTTCGACTTTAGTCGCATTATTTGTGGCTAAAGCCGCTAATACTTTTGATTTGTTCGCTGACCTAAAGGTCAGCGCTATAGAATAAATATCTCTTAACCTGACAACATTGCTCACCATGACTGAGTCTTAATATTTCTGAGGTTGCTAATTATAATTGCCGCGGATATACTTTAAATAATTACATGAATGATTTACAAAAAAAATAAGGAAATAGAATAATGGCAGAGTTTAATCAAAAATACTTTGGCTCTATAAGAGGAAAGTTTGGAGATGCCGTTTTTAGAGAGAGGGGCAATAAGAATTATATCTCCAAAAGAGCCAGATACAAAAAACCGGAAACCGATGAATTTAAAATGAGAACAGACACATTTAAGTTCGCGTGTCAATTTGCTTCGATGGTGAACAATAACCCATATCTTAAAGCAATCTGGCAGACACAGCTGGGAAAGCAAATATTCCCGGGATTGGTTTCTTTGAATTACAACGCATTTAAGAATGGAACACTTGCCAAAGACCCAAAGGTAACACCGGACAAAGGAATAGGTGTGAAAGTGGATACTTTAACTATGACAGGCGACCATTTGATACTAAAACTAAAACCTTTAACCGAAGCTTCTACCGTTGATATTGAAATAGAGAAAAAGATGATGTCTATTTTGGTTGTAATATTAACGGAGCCGGTAAACGCGCTTGAAGATAAGCTTAAAATAATTGCACTAAGTTCTACAAAAGTTGCGATTAATTTAGAAACGGAATTAGAGATGAATAATTTTGTTTCTACGGCAAACAGTGACATTATTTTGAAGTATGGCAGTAAAAAGGTATTTGCTACGGTGCTGACATTTGATGAAGATGATTTGCCGGTTAACTACGCAAATACGTTCAGTGCGGAGATAGTATAAAGGATATTGGATTTTTGATTCTGGATTTACGATATGGATGTTAGATGCCGAATTAATGATACAGGACTCTAGGAGATTATCTGTTGTGCATGACTAGAGTTCTGTATTAGATTAAAAAGCTGTAAAAGGATTTGTGATTTGGATACTTGATTCATAGTACTGAAAAGTTGAGGGTGGAAAGTAGAAAGTATATGTTCTGAATGTTTTTTACAGCTTATAGCATTCAGCTTTCAGCATTCTTAGCTTTTTTTTACAAAAATTTTACTTACGAAATTTTGTGCTTGATATTCAAAACTTCAATTACTAAGTTGCAAACAGACAACGGGGTTCCATTCAATACAACTACTAGGGAAGCCGGAAAAGCAGTTTTGAGTTATGAAGAATGAGTTATGAAGTAAACTGTACTGCAAATAGATTTTCTTTAGAATAAATAAAATGTCCGTTTGTTGTAAGGGTGCTTTACAATAATTATTGATGCATAATTATGAACGACCAAGCAATAAAAAAAGATGAAAAAAAGATTAAGCTGTTAGACCAAGTGCGTATTTCTATGCGAACGAGTCATTATGCTAATAAAACAGAGGAAAGTTATGTAGGATGGATAAAAAAGTTTATCGTATTTAATAATAAGCAGCACCCAAATGAATTAGGTGAAGTGGAAATAAAAAATTATTTGGAGCATCTTGCGATTAACCAGCATGTTTCTTCAAGCACGCAAAACCAGGCATTATGCGCAATAGTATTTTTGTACAAGAGAGTACTTAAAAAGAATCTTGGTGATTTTGGTGAATTAACATGGGCAAAGAAATCTGAGAGATTACCGGTTATACTTGGACGGGAAGAAATAATAAAGTTAATGGCACAATTAAAGGGGACATATTGGATAATGGCAAATTTGCTATATGGTTCGGGGCTTCGTTTGAATGAGTGTCTTAAGCTTAGGGTGAAGGACATTGATTTTATTTACAATCAAGTTACGATAAGAGATTCTAAGGGTGATAAAGACCGGGTAACAATGTTACCGGAGAGAATAGTTGATCAATTAAAAAAACATTTAGAAGAAGTTAAAAGACTACATGAACAAGATATTCGAAAAGGAAATGGCCGCGCTCATTTACCTAATGCATTAGGACGGAAATATCCAAATGCGGATAGAGAATGGGGTTGGCAATTTGTATTTCCTTCTGAACATTTATCTGTAGACCCTGAAGATGGAAAATTGAGAAGACATCATATTTACGAGACTGTTTTACAAAAAGCAGTAAAAGAAGCGGTAAGAAAAGCCGGAATAGCAAAACCCGCCAGCTGCCATACATTAAGACATTCTTTTGCAACGCAATTATTGCAAGCCGGATATGATATAAGGACAGTTCAAGAATTACTTGGGCACAAAGATGTAAAGACGACCATGATTTATACACACGTATTAAAGAAAGGCGGGTTAGGTGTGCAAAGCCCGGCTGATTTAATATAAAAATTGAAGTGCAAATGATTTATTATACGACAAAAACAATGTTAGCCGGTAAACCGGGGACGAGTAAATGGGTAAAAAAATATGGAAATGCTTTATTGTGTGTAAGATATAAGTATGATTTGCAAAACAAAAGAAAATTAAAAACTGTTGAATTAATTATAGAAAACGAGCCATGGGATTTGGATAAAACCAGAATACCGGGTAATAAAATAGTAGGAATAAGAGTAGCGTACGGAGAAGTTGAAGCCGGTAGGTTGGTACGAAGTGCCGGTGGAATTTGGGATAAGAAAAAACAATTATGGCATCTGCCATATGGAGAAGCAATAAGTCTAGGATTTGGTGATAGGATAGAGTTGTTATAGAAATAATTAAATGGAAATAAATAATGATTACCGATTGAGCCCCGTAATTATACAGATAAGGGAAGTGTTTTTTTCCTTATATAAGGAAAAGCAAAAACATTTCCTATATATAGACATTTTTAGCTAAATATAGACATCGAATTAAAATGGTGTCATGGAAGTTAAACATAGGTTAGGCTTTAGTTTAACAATGCACTAAAGTGTAACGCAAATAATAATATCAGCATTGTAAAATAATAGGAGGTTAAAATGGAAAACCTACGGAGAATTCTTGCTCACAGAGTATTTACCAATTTATTGGCTAGAAAGTAT
>JAZDFQ010000061.1:0-113769 GCA_043807765.1 Ignavibacteriota bacterium | reverse complement strand
ATTTCTTGGAGTTCATTAATGAAAACACGATGCGGCTGGTCAACAAACGATCCTTTATACATAGCTTATCACGATGAAGAATGGGGTGTACCGGTTCATGATGATGGAAAACTTTTCGAGATGTTAATCCTTGAAGGCGCTCAAGCCGGACTAAGCTGGATTACAATTCTCCGCAAAAGGGAAAACTTCCGTAAAGCTTTTAACAACTTCGATGCGAAGAAAATCGCAAAGTATGATTCCGTAAAAGTAAACGCGCTTTTACAAAACGAAGGAATTGTGCGCAACCGCTTAAAAATCGCTGCTACAATTCAAAACGCAAAATGTTTTTTGGAAGTACAAAAAGAATTCGGCTCGTTCGATAAATACATCTGGGAGTTTGTAGGCGGCAAGCCGATCAAAAATGAATGGAGAGCGTTGAAAGAAATTCCGGCTAAGACAGCCGAGTCCGACGCAATGAGCAAGGATTTAAAGAAGCGTGGATTCAAATTTGTAGGTTCAACAATTTGTTATGCTTACATGCAAGCAGTTGGAATGGTAAACGACCACACGGTTGATTGTTACCGATTTAAAAGCAAAGTGTGAGTTGTAAAATATAATTGTTTGCAATGTGAATAATTTAGTTTTTATATTGTTGATGTTCTATTGCTCCTTTTCACTACAACTAATCAAAAGTAAATTAGAAAGAGGTCTCAATGAAAAAGCTGAGTTTTATTTTTGCGTTTCTTTTCGTTTGTTCGGTCGGTTTACTTGCTCAAGCCAAGCAAGACTTTACAATTGTAAACAAGACGGGTGTAATAATTAATGAACTCCATGTTACTCCACACGATTCAGATGAATGGGGTGAAGATATTCTTGGCCAGGATGTTTTGGATATTGATCAAGAGTGCGATATTGAATTTCATCCCACAGAAGATGCATGTTTGTGGGATTTAAGAATCGCCGATGACGAAGGCAACGCGATTGAGTGGGAAAATCTAGATCTGTGCAAAGCAGTAAAAATAACTTTGCATTACAAAGATGGAAAAGCCTGGGCGGACATCGAAGAAGAATAATTATATAACTCACCTTACGCAGAGTTTGAACTTTTTGGACTAAAGTCCAGATTGTTTTTCGCGTAGAACTAACCCCAGACTTAAGTCTGGGGTTAATACATCAATAATAAATTTCGGCTTTAGCCCGGCCTACCGGCAGGCAGGCACACCTTGCTCAACGTGAGTTTTGTAAATAGTGCCGGAAATAATCCGGCATTATTCAATTATAACCATATTTACAAAAACTGTTTAGAAGGTTCTACTCTTGTTCGTAAGCAATCTCACCATGTAAAGAAGCGTCCATACCGGCTTCTTCTTCTTGCTTTGTAACTTTAACCGGAGTAACTAGATTAATTGCCTTCAACATTATATAAGTGAAAACAAAACAATAAGCTCCAACAGCAAATACCGAAACAGCTTGTTTCATAAAAAACTCCCACGAACCGCCAATAAGTAAGCCGTCAATAGTTACCATCGGGTTAACTGCTTTTGTTGCGAAAAGACCTAACATCATAACGCCTAAAATTCCGCCAACACCATGAACACCCCAAACATCAAGTGCGTCATCCCATTTGAGTTTGTTTTTCAATGCAACGGCAAAGTAACAAACTACGCCAGCAACAATTCCAATTAATGCTGCATGCCCGATTGTTATAAATCCCGCTGCCGGTGTAATAGTGGCAAGACCGGCAACTGAACCGGTTAACAAACCTATAAGTTTCGGTTTTTTCTCCAGAATCCATGCTAAGAATAACCATGTAACTCCCGCAAAAGAAGCGGCAACATCCGTATTAAGAAAAGCGGCTACAGTAATGTTATCAACCTTAAATTCGCTTCCGGCGTTAAAACCATACCATCCAAACCAAAGCAAACCGGTTCCCAAAGCAACCAAAGGAATACTGTGAGGACCTCTTTCAATAATGTTTCTCTTTCCTACGTAGAATACTGAAGCTAATGCCGCCATTCCGGCGCTTGCATGAACAACTATTCCACCCGCAAAATCTAAAACTCCCCATTGAGCTAACAAACCATTTCCCCAAACCATATGTACCAATGGAAAGTAAACGCATATTAACCACAGAGTTAGGAATATCATATAAGCGGGAAAACGAACTCTGTTTGTAAAAGCGCCGCTAATTAGTGCGGGAGTGATTATTGCGAACATCATTTGATAAGCTACAAAAACGTAGAGAGGAATTTGATTGTTGCCGGTGAAAATAGAATTTAAATCTGTTCCGGCTAAGAATGCCATATTCAAGTTTCCAATTACTCCGCCTTCGCCGCCGCTAAAGCAAAGTGAATATCCAAATGCAAACCAAAGAACAGTCGTCCAAACCAACGAAACAAAGCTTTGAATCATAATACCAAGAACATTTTTTCTTCCAACCAAGCCTCCGTAAAAGAAAGCCAAACCGGGTGTCATCAACATAACCAAACTAGCGGCTATCAACATGAAGCCGGTGCTGCCGGTATCGATCATTTGTTACCTCAGAATTAATTTTGAAAAAGAGCCAATTGGCTGTTGTAAACTTGGTAAATATTGACGAGCTCTTATAGCTATATGCTATAAACGCGACAAATTTGTCTTAAGTGATTTGCATGAGGAATATTAACGCAATAAGTTTTATCTGTGATTTAGATAAAGTTTGTCTTTATTGCGATAAACAAACCGGGATTTACCGAGAATCTTTTTGAAAAAGATTTTAGTTATTCAAAATAATAATGGGGATTTGCACGACATCGATTCATTCCTTTCCAAAGAAGAGTTCGAAATTTATTATTCTCAAAATCTGAAAGACGGTTTGGAAATTGCCATCCGTTATTTGCCAAACTTAATAGTGTTTTATTTGGATTACGAGAACAACGGAATAAAAGTATTATCAAAAATCGCTAATGATGAGCGGACTTTGTTAATTCCTTTAATTGTAGTTACAATGAAGTTTGCAGTTGAAGAACAGAGAAAGGTGATGGAGCTTGGTGCGGATGATTATATTCCGGCAGAACTTGTTGGACCAACTCTTGTTAATGCAATTAATAAAAGGATAGAAAAACTCAGCAAGTTGAAAGCAGCAATAAACAACCGTCTTAATTCTTTTGAAGAGGAACAGCTAAAACCCAAAAGAGACGACCACATATTGGTCAAAATTGGAAACAAGCTAAAACTTATTAAGTTCACTGATATTGTTTGCGTTACAGCATTAAAAGAATATAGCAAACTAACCACAAAGGATAATTGTAAAATTGTCGTTAGAAAATCCCTCAAAAATTGGCTCGCCGTATTACCTTCAAATTCTTTTTTGCAAATACACCGGGCTACAATTATTAATTTGGAATATGTTGATAAAATAGTGCGTGCTAATGAACGTACTTATACTGTCTTTCTCAAACACATTGCCGAATCATTTGACTTTAGTCACCGCTATGCAAATATAATGCGCCATACATTTCCCTCGTAATTTTCAAGTACCATTCCACAATCTCAAAAGAACCCTTTCGGATTTGAAATCAAATGCGTTATTTTTCTAAGAAGAACTGAGCCATTAAATGAAAAATATTCAGCGTATTCTTTTTCTAATGCTATTGTTAACTTTATGTTGCAATGCGCAAACAGAAACAACCAATTCGTTTAAGATAAGAGGAATGCTTCCGTGGCATAATTTCTTATCCGGTCCAACCGCATGGAATTTGGATGACTATAAAAACTATCTAGATGATTTACAGAAGCATGATATTAATTTTGTCGGCTTTCATAATTATACCGGCGGAGGACAAAGATATGCCACATATGTTGAACCAATAATAAAAATACAGTATAAAAATATTTTGCCGGAAGCATATCTGGATAATTCGCTATCAGCTCGTTGGGGTTATACTCCAATGAAAATTTCGGACTTTGCATTTAGTTCCTCAGCAAAATTTCAAAACAAAAATATTAGCAGTGCATTTGGGGCCGATTGTTCAGTAGAATCGAATTCGAAAGAAGAGCATTACCAGAAAACACAGCAGTTAATGCAAGATGTTGTTAAGCTAGCTCATGAGCGCGGAATCCAAGTTGCAATTGGTTTTGAGTTCGGTGTTCATCCGCCGGAATATTTTTCACTATATGGCGATCCCGATTTTTATTGGCCTGGTGAAGCCAACATGATTCCAAATCCGGCAAATTATCAATCGGTTGAAATTTTGCATGCAACGATCAGCAACATTTTAGAAACATATCCATCGGTAGATTACATCTGGCTCTGGTTAAACGAGCATTCGTTTATGGGAGTTAATCTTAAGAATGCATTAAACACGCTCGGCTTCAAAAATATTTATGATAAAAACCAGCACTTGTTTACCGAGACAAAGGATGATGAATCTGCGCGCTTCATTGGTGTATGGTCTTTGGAATACATAAAACTTGCGCATGAATTTTTGAATAAGAAAAAAAGTAAGGCTAAGATTATTGTAGGAGGCTGGGGCGGAGGAAATCAGCTGCCGGCTATTATGCTGGGTTTGGATAAAGGATTACCAAAGAATATAATTTTTTCGCTGCTAAATCCTGATTTAGGGAAAGCTAATCCGCCGCAATTTTTGGGGGAGATTGCAAAAAAAAGGAATGTTATTTCCATCCCATGGCTTGAAGGTGATAATCAGCTATGGCAGTTGCAGCCCAGAGTTGACTTGATGCAAACGCAAGTTAAACTGGCTAAACAAATGAACATGATGGGCGTTGCCGCCATTCACTGGCGTACGGAGGAAACAAAAATAAATTTTGAGGCTTTTGTCAACGCAGCGAAAAATTCGGATGATACTACGAGCGTAAAAAACATCTATCAAAAATATCTTGCCGAAACTTGCGGAAGCGAAGCGGCACAAATTCTTTCGGGAGAGTTTGCAAAGTATGATCTGGAAAAGTGGTACCCCGGAGACACACATGAATATTATGCTTACACTCCGGAGTGGGGAAGAATACAAATTCAAGATGAAACAAAATTTCAAACTCTGCTAAACAAGATTGAAGAAGCAATTACAAAGACAACGGTTGGTTCTTACAAAGAAAACTTAAACTGGTGGAGAGCAAAAATAAAATTCATGCTGCTTTTGAATGAGGTTGGTAGAAAACTAGAGCCGGCTTATAAATTACGCAGCGAATACCTTGTCTCCAAAACGAAGCCGGATGAAGAAAGATTGGCGACAGCAAAAAAAGTATTTCTATCTGCACCAATCAAAGAATTGTTCGTTACATTTTCTTTTTCCGTTAGATCGAAAGGTGAATTGGGAGAGCTTAGTTCTATTAATCAAAAATTATGGAGAGAGTATCTAGAACTGCAAAAGTTTTTAGATGAACATACTCTTTAATCTAAAATGCTTAATTTGTAATTGGAAGTTCTATTAAACTAAAGAAGATGGTTTACCAAAGTAAACCGGGAGTAATCAAATTTCTAAAAGGGGAATGTAATAATGAAAACAAGAGTCTTTTTTTTATTGCTTGCAGCAACAATTTTTGTAGCGTGCTCTAACGATGATGACAATTCAAATCCCGTAGTTGCTGATCCGGCGTATGTTGGCACTTACGAAGGGACAACATCTC
This sequence comes from Ignavibacteriota bacterium, assembly GCA_043807765.1. Lineage (GTDB taxonomy): Bacteria > Bacteroidota > Ignavibacteria > Ignavibacteriales > Melioribacteraceae > Stygiobacter. The sequence continues at coordinate 108,165 of JAZDFQ010000061.1, read as the reverse complement.
AAAGCAAAGAAGTTAGTTTTGTTGTTAGTAATGTTAATGGCAAAGCTTATGTAACCCAATATTCAATTACGTACACATACTTATTTGGTTCATCTACAGCCACGGCTACAAAATCGCAAACGAATACGCAAGGCATAGTACAGGTAAATGGTAATAGTTTTGCTATTTCTCTAAGCTCGGATGCGAATGACAAAATAACTTGTGCTTTTACAAGTGCAACAAATTTAACGGGTACTTTTAGTATTGATACCGGATTAACCAGCGGCGGCGCCAAGGTTTATGGTACGGGGACATTTTCTATAACAAAGAAATAAATCAATTTTTCTCTTTAAAAAACAATTATATTAAAGAGTAGTGGTCGCAAATTTTGCGACCACTACATCATTAGAAAAGTTTATCAATCGAAGCCAGTGCTTCATCAATTTTAGTAACATCTTTTCCGCCGGCAGTTGCTAGATGAGGACGACCACCGCCGCTTCCGCCAACAATTTGCGCAACTTGCTTAACAATATTTCCGGCAAGAATCTTTTTCTCTTTAATCAAATCATCGCTAACAACCGCTACAATACCAACTTTACCTTCAATTTCGGAAATCATAACACCGACGCCGCTTTTCATTTTTTCGCGTAGTTCATCGCCCATTGATTTCAATTCATCCATATTGGAAGCAGAAACCTTTCCTTTGAAAATCTTAATGCCGTTAACCTCTACCGGAGAAGAAACAATAGAATCAATTCCGCCAAGCTTTTCTTTCAGTTGAAGCGCGGCAATTTCCTTTTCCAGTTTCTTCTTCTCTTCGTGTAGCTCATGTATTTTCTTCTCATCATTCTCAATTCTCAATTCCAAATTCTCAATTAGCTTCTCAACTCCCGCTCCCGTAACGGCTTCAATTCTGCGCACGCCGCTAGCTATTGAAGATTCACTTACAATTTTAAACAAGCCGATTTCCGAACTGTTCTTCACGTGTGTTCCGCCGCAGAATTCCATTGTGTAATCGCCAAACTGAACTACGTTAACTTTGTCGCCATATTTATCACCGAAGAACATTAGCGCGCCCATTTTTTTTGCTTCTTCAAATGGTGTATCGCGGTGATGCGAAAGAGGCAAGTTCTCTCGCAGCTTTTCGTTAACCAAAGATTCAATCGCATCAAGCTCTGCTTTTTTTACCTTTTCAAAATGGCTGAAATCAAAACGTAATCTTTCCGGTTCTACAAGTGAACCCGACTGCTGAACATGCTGTCCGAGAATTTCTCTTAGTGCTTTATGCAAAAAGTGTGTTGCCGAGTGATTGTGCATAATATCAGCGCGGCGTTTTCCATCTACGATTGCGGTTACTTCGTCGTCAATTTTTAGGTTGGCAACTTCATCAATAATGTGAACGACCATTCTATTTACTTTTGAGAGTGCAGCAACTTTGAATTTTGAACCGGAGAATTCAATCCAGCCATGATCATCAACTTGTCCGCCGCTTTCTGCGTAGAAAGGAGTTTTATCAAGAATAATAAATGTGGTGGCTTCGGTTTTCTTTATGCCAACTACTTTTGTTTTAGAAACCAACTCAGTGTAGCCGGTAAAAGCTGTTGGTTCGTTAGAAACAATTTCAAAACCTTCTAAATTATCCACAACGGCATGGGCAGACGAAATTTTATCTTTAGTGGATTTGCGCGCGCGTTCTTTCTGCTCATTCATCAATTCATTAAAGCGCATTTCATCAATTTCAAAACCGTGTTCACGAGCCATAACAGCGGTTAAATCTATTGGGAAACCAAAAGTGTCAAATAACAAAAATACATCTACCCCATCGATTACAGGTTCTGAATCAATATACAGCTGAGTTTTTTCTTTCGTCCATTCGCCCAACGTTATCTCAATATCTGTTTTGAATTTCGAAATATGAGTTCCATCAAAACCCGATTTCTTTTTTATTTGAAGAACGAAGTTGGATTGAGAAGGTAATCTAAAAACATTAACATTAATATCGTCGTATGAACGCAGTTTATTAGCAATATAGAGAACTATCGTACTATTAAACTCTTCAATTCCACGGTCAAGAGTTGAGTTAAAACTTTCTTCTTCTGCTTTAATAATTTTTTCAATCTGAGCTTGGTTTGTTTTTACTTCGGGGAAAACGTGAGAGAAGTTTTCTACAACCACAGAAACAAGTTTATAAAGAAATGGTTCTTTCAAATTAATTTTTCTTCCGTAGCGGGCAGCACGACGTAAAAGTCTGCGTAAAACATAACCGCGACCTTCGTTGCCGGGAGTTGCGCCATCACCAATGGCAAAGCTCAATGTGCGTATATGATCTGCAATTACACGCATAGAAACATTGCTTTGTCCAACCGGTGTATTATCGTCTGCGGCTAAAGAAAGATTGTACTCGATTCCGGAAAGTTTTGCAACAGCATTAATAACCGGAGTGAAAACATCGGTATCGTAATTTGATTTTTTGTTTTGCAAAACCGCGCACACACGTTCAAAGCCCATTCCGGTATCAACATGTTTTGCCGGAAGTTCGTGAAGCGTTCCGTTTTCATCACGGTTATATTGAATGAACACAAGGTTCCAAATTTCAATGCAAAGAGGAGAGCCAGCATTTACCAAATGTCCGGCGTTCAAATCATCACTAAGATTGATGTGAATTTCCGAGCAAGGACCGCATGGACCGGTATCGCCCATTTCCCAAAAGTTATCTTTTTCATCAAAGCGTAAAATGTGTTCCGGATTAATATCGGTTTCACTCTTCCAATAATTCAAAGCTTCATCATCGGTTCTGTAAACTGTAACCCAAATTCTCTCTTTTGGAAGTTTCCAAACTTCAGTCAGTAATTCCCACGCCCAAGCAATAGCTTCTTTTTTATAATAATCGCCAAAGCTCCAATTGCCGAGCATTTCAAAAAAAGTATGATGATAAGTATCGTGTCCAACCTCTTCAAGATCGTTATGCTTGCCGGAAACGCGGATACATTTTTGAGTATCGGCGGCGCGTTTATAATCTCTGGAACCGTTTCCCAGAAATACATCTTTGAACTGGTTCATTCCGGCATTAGTAAAAAGTAAAGTCGGATCGCCGTGCGGAACAACCGGTGCGCTTGGAACTATTTTATGTTCTTTGCTTTTGAAGAAATCTAAAAACTGCTGTCTAATTTCGTTAGAGGTCATATTCTATTCACTTTTTTTAAGTGGCGCAAATATAAGAAAATAGCTCACGGCTTTCAGCGGTCGGCATTAGGCGAACAACCGTTTTTTGTACAAAATTATAAAAATTGAATGCTGAATGCTGATAGCGGACAGCAATATCAATTGCAAATTTAGCCTAGTTAGTATACTTTTGATTAATCGTTATTATGGATAATTACATTTGAATTCCAGCAAGTTTAGAGATCTTACAGATTTAGAGTTAATGAAAGAGATTTCGCGGTTCGAATCGCGCGCTCTTGAAGAATTGTATGATAGGTATTCACCGCTTCTATATACTATAATTAAGAAAATCTCTCCAAATCAAGGTACGGCAGAACAAATCTTAACCGAAGTGTTCGTTATCATTTGGCGCAAAATTGCCAAATTTAATTTTGAAAGCGGTAATGTATATGCCTGGCTTGTTACACTTGCTAGAAACAAAGCAGTTGATAGTTTACGCCGCGAAAGAGTTGCCGGACAAACTGTTCAACTTTACGATGATGAATATGAAGATTATTTTATTCTTCCTACGTTTGAAAAGAACATGGACAGCTTGGATTTCAAAACAGCATTCTTAATTAAGCCCAAAATTGAAAGAGCTTTGGCAAAATTAACCGATACGCAGAAGTATGTTTTGCATCTTGCTTATTATGAAGGATATTCTGTTGATGAAATTTCGGATAAGTTGAATGTTCCGATCGAAACAGTTAGAAGCAAAGTAATGAATGCTTTGCACAGTTTGCGTGATTTCTTGGTGAGAGAATGATGGCCGATCAAGCGCTTCATGAAATGGTCGCTGCCTACGCAGTAGGCTGTATGGATAAACAGAACTTCGTTCAGTTCAAAGATTATATGCAAGAAGGGGGCGATCTGCCCGAAGGAGAACTCGGCGAACTTCAAAATATAATCTCGATGATTCCGGTAATACTTGATCTGGAGAAACCACATCCGGCAATTAAGGATATGGTTGCTAAAAAACTGATCGGAATGAAGGATGAAATAAAAGCGAAAATTATAAATGAACGGAATACGATTGTAGGCACTAATCTGCGTCCTACCGTACAAACTCCAACAGCTTTTAAAACAACTACAATTCCTACTGTGAAATCTCAGCCTAAAACACCTACATATCGAACAAAAGAGACCGACTCAAAATCAGCATTTCATTTTGCAGAGGAAGAGTTTTCCAACACATTTGCCGACGAAAATATTAAAAGAAAGAAAACACCTAGAGTAACAACTCCGGCTCCGGCACCGCCCAAAACCGAAATCTTAAAACCGATTGAAGTTGATGAACCGAAATTAAATACAAAGCATATAACAGAAGAAGTGACGGTCGTGACAGATAATAGAGGTTCATCCAGCATATTACCAATAGTAGGTTTAATAATTTCTTTGTTGCTGATAACCGTTCTCGGTTACTTTGTTTTCTTATCAAATCAAAAATTAAATTCCCGGCTAGATGATCTTCAGAACGAAATTAATGCTATGCGAAGCCAAGTTGCTAACGCAAATAATTTTGTGGGAAATAATTCGTCGCTCGTAGAGTTTTTTAATTACAAAGATATCAGTGTGTTCAATTTAACAAGTGCCGATCCGAATGTTAAAGCTGCGGCTAAAGTTCTCCTTTCGTTCAACGAGAAAGAGGGATTGATCCAATTCCGGAATATGCCGGCGCTTCAGAACGGACAGTTTTATCAGTTGTGGATTGAAAATAAAGGGCAGTCCTATTCGCTGGGTACATACCAGCCGGTTGGTAGTGAGTATATAAAAATTACATCGTTTCCGTTTTTGCCTAAGGAACAAATTTCATCTTATAAAATTACAGTGGAAAATGGAGCGGGAGTTACAACACCTTCGGCCACAGTTTTGTCGTCGGTTGATAATGTTAACCTTAGAAGAAGAGTACGCTAATATTATTTTTTCTTTTTGATGAAAATACTTAGGCCAAGAACTATTAATATTACCGGCCAGAATATTTCCAGGAAATCCCCAACTGTTTTAAGCCAATCGAATAAACCGAATCCGCGAAGCACTGTTATTGAGAAATAGCTTGTTGAGATTAATGCCAGTCCGCTATACAAAAACGTTTTTTGTTTAACGTTATCAACAAAAAGAATAAGAAATGATGCGCCGGAAATAAATAAGATTGATACTAATACCAACCCGCGAGTATCGACTATTTCGTATGTGTTCTTAACAATTAACACCACTCCAATCAAAAAAAGAATTGATGAAAGGACAATCATTTTTCTGTTGCCGTTCCGGAAAGAAAAGTTTGTATTACTTATTCCGAGTGCCGCGAGAACGATTCCAATCAGCATTTCCGGATCGTAAATTAATATTCCGCTCCAGATGAGTAGAAGTCCCGCACCAAGTATAATAAACGATATTGCCAATAGGTTTTTACTCATTGGTGGGTGGCAAGGAAGATTTTTGTTTAGTAGAAAACGCAATTATAATGTAAACGATGCTGAATAAGCCCAACGTTAAACCAGTAAGCAAAAGAAAAATAATTCTAAGCGGTAGATAATCAATATTCAGATAGTTTGCAATTCCGCCGCACACACCGAGGAGATATTTGTCATGTTGTGTTCTGTAGAATTCATTTTTGTAAATGTAATTTGCATTCAGTCTGGGAATTTTGTTTGTAAGTAGAAAAACACCCACTGCTACAGTTGCTAGTGGAAACATATAGCTGTTCGGCAGAATCATCAGACGGGACGAAGTAAATATTCCAAGTTCAACAAAAGCAAAGTGAAATCCGATTACAATCAGCAATCCGCTTAGCACTGTTCTGAAATTGTCTCTGTTGATATTATCAATTTCATTTTCGGAAATGGAATCACTGTGCTTACCTATGGGAAGCAGAAGAGCTACAACTAAATAAGTAACAACCATCCACGCGCCTAACAGCAATAATAGTATGGCTATCAGACGAACAGTTGCCGGTTCTTTGCCGCTATATCTGGCAATACCGGCGCATACGCCCGCGATTATTACGTTATCTCCGGATCGCTGAAATCTTTTGGTCGCAAGTTCCGTAACTGCAATTTCCGGCTGATCTCCGAAGAGTTCGTTATGTAGATTCTTTTCTTCCATTGTAATTAGCTAACGATAATAGAATCCGGTTAGTTTCTTATTACTAAATTTAATTCAACCGGCGGCTAATTTATGAAAAATAGACAAGAAGAGCGAAGAATGGACTTGAAATTGCATTGAGGCTAATATTATTCTAAAAAAAATATTAAATTCATCTGCGATTTTTGATTGCGTTACAATTCTAACCAAAACATACCCAATAGCAATCAAGTAAATATAACTTCACATAGATTCGCCAAAAGCGAACGAGTGGAACAAAGCAGTTCAAAACAATTGAATTGTGTTAGTTGAATATCTGCCGTTTAGCACCGGTTATAAAATGAGCTGCTGCAATCTCTGCCGCAGAGCTTTCAAAAAGAATTAAAATTGATGAAATAAATAGTAGGAGCTATAGCTATGTGGTTTGGTATAATTATTCTAGTGGTGATTGTTGTATTTCTTTACGAATACAGATTAAGAAAGCCCGATCAGCTTGTATTGAGTGAAGCAAACGGAAAGATTCGTTTGCAAACTTCACGTTTTTATCCGAAGGATTTCAGTTTGGTTCTTCCCAAGACAACCAAATCGATGCAACTGACTGTTGAATCAAGCGCGAAAGGTAATCTGGATATTAAAGTGAAACTCTCAGTCGCTGTTTCGTTGTCAACTTCAAACGTTGCACAATTGATTAAAGTCGGCGGCTGGAATTCCAGCGCGGTTACAAACGCCGCCAAAGAATTCGAAACGGTATTACAAAGTTTAGTTAAAGAGTATACTGAGAAATATGAAATTGAGGAATTGTCTTCCGAGAAAATATACAATCATCTGATAGATAAAGTTGGAATAAGCAAAGAGAACTTCGGTTTAGATATAGTTTCGATTTCTGTTCAGTCGTTTGAAGTTGTTGACACAAAAATAGCAGAAGCGATCCGCCAGCAAGAATCGGCAAGAATATTGGAACAGACAGAATTGCTTAATCAGAAGGCGAGAATTACAGCAGCAAAAGCGAAATTGAAAGCTGATGAAGAAATTGCTTTCCTGGAAAATGAACTTGAATTGAAGAGGTTTGATTTGCGCCGTACGGAAATGGAAAAGGAATCTGAGCTTGCAGATAAACGCATGAAAGAAGAATTGAAGCGTAAGAAACTAAATCTTGATTTCGAAAAAGAAGAATTAGAATTGCTGAAAAACAATCCTGAGTTGTTGATTCTTTCTCCGCAAGCTGCTCGTTTAGCGGAAGCAAGCCAGTCATTGAAGAATGCACGCACAGTTGTTAATCTTTCTCCAAGCGAGATTTCACAAGGATCGGATTTGCTGAATGTATTTCAAAACTTCATTCAGAAGTCGGTAAATCCGCCGGCCAAGAAACCTGTCCTGACGAAGGAAGGAAAAGAGGATAAATAGTTTTGGTGATTAGGTAAATGATAAGCGAAAAAGATCCATTAGAATACTTTGCGATTAAGTCGGTAAAAGCGGCAACAGTTTCGGAAATTAGCGAAGCGACTGCATCATCTCCGGTTCCGCCTGAAGAGCGCGTCAATTTTCACATCGGTAATCCTGTGCAAGATGTGCAGCTTTCTTCGGCATATCTACGAATGATTTTGGGCGTTGATATTACTCGTGATGAGTTAACCGAAGATAGTCTTGATGAATTCATTTCCGAATTAGACTTGGAAGAAAACGCAAAAGCAGAATTGGAATTTTTTCGTGATCTGATAAAGAAAAGCGCTCCTTACACACCGCGCGGCGGATTTAACAAAAACGCGCCCAATTTTTTAATAAAATATTTTAACGAATGGCTGACTAAGAATCAGCAAGAACCGCTTGCCTATGATCTTGGCGAGAAAACCGGAAGACGCGAAGTTATTATTGCTACCGGCGGAATTAGCGAAGCGCTTCGACTTTTATTTCACGCGCTTTCTAATTTTTTAATAAATAAACCGGCGAATATTTTCTTGTACGGTATTTCTCTGCCGGCACACATAACAACTTTTCAATCACTTGTGTTTCAATTCTTGCCGGATGAAGAGGAAAAATTAGTTCAAAGACTTAAAGAACAACTAAAAAATGCATTAACGACGCCATCTTTTCTTGTACTCGGTAAAACGACAAAAGAAGAAGTTCGAAGAGAACTTCGCCAGCTAAGTTTGCATCTGCCATTATTTTTCATTGAAGCGAACGATGCTCCTAATCATCTTTCGCTTGCGCGCGAAGCAAAAATGATGAATCGCGTACTCCGTATTTTAACTGCCGGAATATTTTCGCCGAGCTTGAAAAATCTTTCCACATTATTTTTTGCGGGAAATCCGGATTTTATTGAAATCATCGAAACAATTCATTTTCAGCTAAAGGGAACTCCATCTGCTTCTGAGATTGAATTACTTTCTTATATTCTCAAAAACGACTTAACAAAAAAACAAGATAGACAAAGTAAAACAAGTATTACTGTTGAAACTGAATATGACGGTTATATTTCGGGAGGAATAAACGAGAAAGCATTCGGCAAACATGCTAAGCATTATGAAGAAAAATTTGAAGAACTGATTACTGACAAAAGCGAACGGTTGGGCAAAATTATTGAATCCATGCACGAGAGAACGAATGCGCTAATAACCAAATCTAAGAAGTACACACACGCTTTTAAATATGATTTGTTTGCCGGTCATACAGCAAATGAATTGCTTTGCAATTTAACTTCATCAATTCATCTGGAAGACTTTAACCAAGACTTAGTTAATAGTTTTCTTCATGCATTTTTAAATCATCATCCGGAATACAGAAGTAAAAATTGTTTTGTTATTAGCGGTTCATCAAGAACCGGATTGGGATTGCTCGGATTTCATTGCGGAATTTCGGATGTAATTTTCCCGGATTTAAGCTGGACTTACGAGCATTGCTTTCCAAAAGTAAGTGTTGTTCCCCTTACCGATTCATTCGAATTGGATATCGACGGAATTATAAACGCAGTAAAAAATAAATTATCGGAGGATGCAAACTGGAGAAACTACGGAGCGGTTGCGCTTAATAATCCGCACAACGCAACCGGACAAGAGTTTGATAAAGCCGAATTGAAAAGATTGCTAAAATGGCTTCTAGGTAATAAAATTTTTGTGCTTGATGATCTGTCATACCAAAACGTAGCGCCAAAGGATACGCTCGATGTTATAAAAACAATCCGCCAGCTTACCGATGAACTTGTAGAAGAAGGTTATCTGACCGAAGAAGAAGCAAGCTACGCTATTACTGTTCATTCTGTTTCTAAAACAGATTCGCTTGCCGGTGCGCGCCTTTCTGTAATCGAAATTCGCCATCCCGAAATAGCAGCTAAGTATAAAGAGATTCTTTCAACAATAGAATTAAATATCGGCGCGATATTTCTAACATATCTTTTCTATAGGAACAAAGTTGAAACGGTTAATGCATATTGGCGTCTGCGCAATAAAATTTTCAAAGAAAGAAATACTGCGTTGGCAGAAGCCGTAGAAATTCTTCCCGATATTCGGAACCGCTTTGATATTTACATTAAACCGCCGAAGGGAAGTATGTATCCGCAAATGATAATTAATAAACTGCCTGCCGGACTTTCTTTAGATTGGCTTGCATCCGGTTTGGCGCGGCAAGGCATAGGTCTTGTTCCCCTTTCCACATTTGCCCGTACAGAAAAGGGATTTGAAGCTGGAAGAAAAACATTCAGATTAACGCTAGGCGGAACGGATAATGCAGAAACACTTCTCAGCAAAACAAGAAGAGTTCTAATTGACTTGAACAGAATGATTGCGGAAGAAGCAGCGCATTACAACAGAAAGAAATTTAAAGTCACTCCGCTCACTGTTAAAAAAACAGAAAGTAAGATTGATTTTGCTGCTAGGTGGAATAATGTTGAACAAAATATCAAACATGAATTTGCAGCCGTTGTTAATAAACACACAACTCAATTCAACGGCGAGTTTTCAAATCAAAATAAGATTGAAAAAGAATATTTGCCGGAAAGACTTTCGCTTTTCAAACAACGTTTTTTTGAGCGGACAAATTTAATTTTTGATTTATCAGATGTAATTAATGCCGACAAAGGAAAAAACCTTGCTAAAATTTTGGAAAGTGAGTTTTACAGAGATGATTTAAGTAGAAGAGAAAATGCTTTTAAGAATAGAATGTATGACCGTACGGTTCATCCTACTCAAATGTATGCTCTCAAAGCCGAATGGACATTTGAAAAAATAATTGAAGCCTTGATTCGCGGCAGAGAAATTCCGCAAAGCTACTTCGATTTGCTTCGTGATGAACTGGTGAAAGAATATCTTGGATTAAATGTAGCTATTGTTTCCAACGAGGAATCGGAAGAACTGATTTTAGATTTGAACTCAATAATTACAGCAGAAAATTTTTCTTCTATTTATTCGGATCAGCCGTTTGAAACATTTCTTTCGTTTTGGGGCGATTGGGATGGCAGTAATAGACCAAGCGGACAAGGGCACCGCTTGGTCGCGGCTGTTCTAATTGAAAACGTTGTCCGTCAGGCAAGAATTGTTCAACTGCTTCACAAGCATGATAAATCAATAAAGATTGATTCTGCATTACTCGGTGAAATAGAAAAACTTCCCAAGAACAATAACCGCTTTACGGAATTGTTTAATGAGATAAACTCTCTTACACACCAGTTGGAAAAACGTTACCGGGGAATTCTTCCATTCAATATCAAAGCCGGAAAGTTTCGTCAGTTCGGAATGAAACTTCATATAGCTCAAGATCCACTTACAAGCTTGTGGCATCATAACGATAGACTTGAACGCAAAATGCTTGAACTCCGCAAGCAGCGCCGTAATACACTTGAATATTATTTTTCGCTGAATAAGCAGATTAGAAAAACTCTGAAAGAATTAATTCCGGCTATTCAAAAAAATATTTCTAATCCTGAGCTAATGATTGAAGCCGGGACATATCGAGATCTATTAAAACGCTTTATCATAACGCCGCGTATTCATCAAAAGCTGATTACAAACCAAGATCCTTTTGCGATAGATACAACTGTGCACAACATTAACGAGATAAATGAAATTTCCGGAAAGTTCGGCAACCCGGGTATGGTTATGGCACTGCAAATCAGTATGTCTACTAAACCGGAAGCGCTTATCTCACTTGAAAGAAAACTGCACGCTAGCCGGGAACAAATTCTTAGAGACAAACCGGATGCAAATATTCCAAACGTTTGGAGCGTTCCTCTTTTTGAAGATTTGGATTCGGTGAAAAAGATAGGCGGCTTCTTAAATAAAATTTGGGAGTATTCTTTACAAAGCAGAAGATTGAACCAAGAAACAAGCGAGCGCTTCACCGAAATTATTACAGAGGTTTTTGTCGCCGGTTCAGATTTAAGTCAGCAGATTGGTCAAGCTGCCGGAATGAGCGCTTATAAAGAAGCTAAGCATGAAGTTACTGCTTGGTTGGCCGAGCATGGATTGATTGGAAAAGTAAGAATGAAAATGGGTAGCGGCGAGCCGATGCAAAGACAGGGCGGTTATTACAACACTGTTGCCGGTACGCGTGTGTTTATTCAATCGAATGATTCTGCAAAAAGGTTTTCTTCTTATCTGCAAGAATCAACAAAGAAAAGTACTGAGTATGCTACAACTCCGCTTATTGGAGTTTTTGCCGGCGGCGATTTAAGAACCTTTCAGAGCAACATCTCGGAAAAGCTTCGCTACTTGCCGGTTCTAGATTATGCTCAGTTATTGTATCACGTTCGCGAATCGCAAAAATTTTATGAAACAGAAATTCACCGTGCGGGCGAACCAATTGTAGAGACACGTTTACAGTTTAGAAACCGGGGCATGAAAGAGCTTGAGCGGTTGACAATTGGAAAGAAAGACAAGGTGTTTGATGAATTTCTACCGATTCTAACTGAAAATTTCAGACAGATTCTTTACGGTCGCGAAGAAGACGTTGTTGGTATTCACATTATTTCATATTTCATTGGAAGAACAACACCGCCGCTGAGAGATAGACCTACTGTTCGTCCGGGACAAGGAGTTGGCGGAAGCGCGGGACAAAAAATTCTTGAGAAGATTGCCGGTACAATTCCATTTTCAAAATATGGAAGTTTGCTGCGGGCAATTTCTCACAATCAATCACAGACAGTTGTGCTGGGAATAAATCAGTTAACAACCGGATTGTTCCGTGCATTAGATTCATTTTCGCAAAAGCAATTTACCGAGGGAGTTTCTACTTCTTTAATCGCAGATAGAATTTTACCCAATCTCCCGGTTTATGAAATTTTACATACGCTTCGCATCTATCACGATGTTGATTTGGTTTATCTGAATAAACTTGAAAAAGCTTTTCCAGCCGGCAATTCTGCATTGCTTGCTTTAAGAGAAGATATTGATGCGATTGCAAAATATTTACCTCTGTTTCAGCGAGAGCTTTTACGCCGTCATGGAATTGATGTAAATGATTTTTTCGAGAAAGATAAATTCATCGTAGATCTACTTCCAACTCTTCGTGCAGATATTGCGGTTCTTTTGCAACCCGACTTATTTAACACAAGTGTAGAAAAATTACTTTCGCAGATGAATGGCAGTGTTGAAAAAACTTGGCGTAGCGAAATGGAAATTCTTCTTTCAATGCCTCTGAAAATAAGAAAGTGGCGAGCCGGAATTTGGAATTTACTTGAACAGCCGGTGTTTCAAAGAGTTGCCAGTTTTGTCGAGCTGGCAATTGCACTTTATTCACTTTCGGCAAGCAGTTCATCCAAAGAGAACATGTTTTCTTCCAAGAAAGTAAAAGCTCCTCAAATGCCTAATATTTCCAATGCATCCGTTGATGAAAACATGCATCAGTTTTTGGCTGCGGCTATGGAATATCTTTCGGTTGTTTCTCAAGAAATGGTTGAAGTGCCGATAAACATTATTCGGGCGTTAAAAGAGGCGGAGAGAATAATAAAAATTGAAGAGCAAGCATTAACCTCTAAACAACAAGACATGCTAAGATTTTATTTGCTTCAGATAGCCCGGTTAACCGAAGAAAACGGTTAGTTACTTACTTTTCGTATTACAATGCTTTACTTCAGTACCGTATTCAAAAAACCAAATTTAAGTTGCTGTTAAATAATTAGATTCTTTAAGGGGTTCATTGAAACGAGCCGCAAATATTCAACAAGAAAATTAAAATAGAGTGGAATTTAGATGAGCTGGATTATTGGTGCGATTGGGCATTGCTCTATTGAGTTATTAAAGAAAATTGAAATTCTGTCTGCGAGTAAGCTTACCGAATGTAGAGACTTAAATTTTTATATCGCTGCCGGTGGAAATAATAAAACATGTTTGTTTAAGATAGACAACGCAGCAAACGAAAGCTTTGTTACTGTAGGTATTGGCATTAAAGCTGTTGGTAAAAAAGATTTCATGGGTGTTTCCGATTGGGTGAACGCTTCAATTGATGTTGAATATCGAAATCTTGATGGACATTTTGTTTGTATTAAGTGGAATCAAAATGAAGTACAAATGTATACAGATGTGCTAGGGTTAAGAGATATTTACTTAACAAAGCTATCTAACGATTGTATTGTTTTTTCAACTAGAGGAGATTGGCTTTCAAAAATCTGCCAGACGGGAATAAATTTTAGGGAGTTCGGCAGTCGATGGCTTCTGGTTAATCAACTTTCTCACAATAGTATTTTTAACAATATCGAAAGGATTGGTAGCGGAACCAATGTTTCAATAAGTAGAAAAAGTTATGCTGTAAATATTCAAAAATATGATTGGCTGCCTTTGATTGGAACTGAGGCTGATAGCAGAGATGAAATTTCGAACTACTTCTCAGAGCTTATTACATTTCCGAATGAGATTAACCAAAGAATATCGCTAAGTCTCTCCGGCGGAATGGATTCTCGCGTGATGTTGTCCTACTTGCTAAAAGCCGAGAAGAAGAATTGGTATACGCATACTTTTGGTAATTTCGATAATCCCGATTCTAAAATAGCCCGGCAAATTTCGGCCGATGCTGGAGTTGAGCACGAAAGAATCAATATGGCTTTACCCGATATTGATCAGTTCATCTCCGAGCTTAAAGAATATGTTGCTCAAACCAATGTAAACAACGCCGTTTCCGGTTATCTCCAGTTAAGAAATTATAAAAAGCTGATTGGCAGAAACGAAGTAATTGTTGATGGAGGATTTGGCGAAATTTGGAGAAGAGAATTCTTGAATCTCTTACTCCTAAGAGGCAAAAAAAGTTTGATTGATGGAAACGTCCATGCGATTATCCCATATTTACAAATTCATCGTGCTAATATTTTCACAGAAGAAATAAACAGAGAATTTCTTGCCGGAGGCCTTGAACAATTAGAAGTATTGATTAATGGGTTACCAAATTACAAGACAATAGGTTTAGAAAATTGGATTGATTTGTTAGCTATTAAAACTCGATTATCCAACTATTATTCATCCGCACAAATCCATTTGGATGGATGGCTTTTTAGTTATATGCCATTTATTCAGCCAAGCGTGTTAAAGAATCTTTTTGCAGTCCCTTTAGCACAACGGAAAAACGGAAAATTTTTCCGTCAGATAATTAAGAAAAATTATTGCGCACTTGAAAAGTATCCTCTGGCAAAGGGAAATATAACTCATCCCTTCGCCTTGAATACTCTGCAATCTCGATTATGGATTCTTGCAAATAAAAAATTTAGGCTAAAAAAGTTTGAAGATCACACTCAGATGAATCTCATCAATTCACTTTCCGCTTTTATTCAAGATACAATCAGCTCTTCCATTGTTAAGGATTGTGGGCTTTATAATTATCCAAAACTATTGCGCCTTTCAGCAGCAATTTCGAATGGGAAGACCGGAGACAATGACCTTCAAGAATTAGATTGGTGGTTGTCGTTCGAATTATTTAGACAAGGAATTAACTATAAAGTTGGTTGATTTACTTTTCTTGCAAAATTAACCGCTACATTATTCTCAATCCCAAACTAGATGTTATTAACTCCGCAGTAATTTCGGCGCTTCGGTTTCTTGTATCTAGAATTGGATTAACTTCGGCAACTTCGAGTGATGACATGCACCCGCACTCAGCAATTGTTTCCATAAGCAAATGAGCTTCGCGATAATTTAGACCGCCGCTTACCGGAGTTCCAACTCCCGGCGCAATTGAAGGATCAATGCTGTCTGCATCAAAGCTGACGTGAATATGCTGAACTCGCGGTTTCAAATCTTTTAAAACTTTATTGATGATATAATTTATTCCTTTGCGGTCAATCTCTGTCATGGTATAAACTTTCATCCCTAACTTCTTAATAGTCTCACGTTCATCAGCATCAAGGCTCCTTATTCCAATAAACGCAACGTTTTGCGGTTTTACTTTCGGTGTAATGCCATGAATACCGGAAAGTGATTCGCTGCCAAGTCCAAGCGAAGTTGCAACACTCATTCCGTGAATATTTCCCGATGGAGTTGTTTCGTCCGTGTTCATATCCGCATGCGCATCAATCCATATTAAGCCAAGCTCTTGCTTTTGTTTTTTGCAGTGAGCCGCAACTCCGGCAAGTGTTCCAATTGCCATAGAATGATCTCCGCCTATACAAAGAGGAAAGTTCCCACACTCAAGCGACTTCTCGACTTTCTTCGCAAGTAATTCTGTGGTACGGACAATTTCATCTAGGTATTTTAGTTTTGGATTTTTAACGACTTGCCGCTCTTGGTTTTTGATGAATACATCACCATGATCTGTAACATCGTAACCGAGTCGTTCAAGTTGTTGT
Organism: Ignavibacteriota bacterium; assembly: GCA_043807765.1. Taxonomy (GTDB): domain Bacteria; phylum Bacteroidota; class Ignavibacteria; order Ignavibacteriales; family Melioribacteraceae; genus Stygiobacter. The sequence goes on along the minus strand of JAZDFQ010000061.1, from coordinate 92,147 downwards.
TCTATTCCGGCAATACGTAAAGCCGAAGGACCCATATCAACACCGCGTCTTCCGGCCCCTAGATCCATTGGAAAACCAAAAATATCTATGTGTTTGCTTATTGTTGCTTGTTTCATTTTTTCTCTTATTTTACTATTCCAATCTACAACCGAGGTTGTTTATATAAAACAAAAAAGAGCAAGATTAATTTCAAGAATCGTTCTTCACGGTAAAACATCTAACTATAAAAAATATTAAGGATTAGACATGGCTGAGAAAAAAGCAGTAGTTAAACACATTAAAGGCGTAACCTTCATGGGAAAAGCCGATTCAAACCATTGGGTTGCTATGGATGGACCGGAAGAATTTGGAGGAAGCAATGCCGGAACGCGCCCCAAAGAACTCTTGTTGTTGGCGTTAGGCGGCTGTACCGGAAGTGATGTTGCTGTAATTTTAAAAAAGAAAAAAATTAATGTTGATGGGTTTGATATTTTTTTAACTGCAGAAGTTCAAGAAACTCATCCACAAGTTTATACAAAGATTAATTTGGAATATGTTTTTTACGGAAACGATATTCCAAAGGAAGCTGTTGAACGTGCGATAGAACTTTCACAGAAAACTTATTGCAGCGTTACCGCTATGTTGCAGAAGTCAATTGAGATAACACATTCGTATAGGATAGAAGAAGCAAAGTAAAATTGTTTGACCGGTGTGTCACACTACGCAAAATCGAAGTGTGACCTTTCCTACGCAATCATTTCTCAACTACACACCGCAAATCACGCGGGACAAGCTCGAAATGACATGAGAGAGTTTTAGTTATAAATATTCTTGAGGAATTGTTTTTCTCCCGGAGAATCCGTCTAGTAAACCATGATAGTAGCGAATATCTTCTTCATCACTTTTCCAGCAAAGGAGAACTTCGGTTCCATCTATCATAGAGGGGAAATCAACTAATCCAATTTCAAAATTCCAATCTTTGTAAGTACATCCAAGTTCTTCAAGTTCACGCATAAAACTATGTATCTGTGCCGTTAGTGTTTTTACTTCGGGATTTTCTTCAAAATCTTCGCCGATTGATTCGGCAATAATTTTTATCTGATTCGCATTTGCAAGAATATCTCTTACAATCTGTTTAACCAGCGGCAAAGTTTTTTGTGCTTCACGCGGTGTAAAGTATTTAACATCAACTTGAGGCATTATCAATCCTTTCTCTTGTAGCAAATTTAGCTTTTATCGTTCAACTTGACAAACCGTCCGGCAACAATTATTTTGACGTCGTAATAATTTAATTAGTGATAAAATATGAAGACAACTAAAAAATATGGCAAGAAAGCTGATTTAGCGCTTTCAACTTGGGTTAAGTTAGCTCGTGCATATACTTCATTTAATAAGAAATCTACCGAAAGCATAAGGGCTTTTGGCTTAACGCAGCCGCAGTTTGCTGTTGTAGAGGTTCTAGGTCATTTGGGGCCATTAAAGGTGGGTGAAATCTGCAATAAAATGCTTGCAAGCGGCGGAAACATGACTTTGGTTTTAGACAACGTTGAGAAGCTTGGCTTCATTGAAAGAACACACAGCAAAGAAGATAGACGCGCCATTCTAGTTCAGCTAACACAAGAAGGAAAAGATCTTTTTGATAAAGTCTTTGTTGAACATGCTGAGCAGATTGCGAAGTATATGGCTGTGTTAACTGCCGATGAACAGAGAACTTTAGGCGATCTTCTAAAGAAATTGGGGATTAATGTTGTTAAACTTTAAGCGCAATTCTTTTGTTGGGATGTTATGGAAAAACAAATAGTAAAAGAGATACAGACCAAAATCTCAGACCAAATTTCTCTTTGGGATGATATTACTATTCATCCTCATAGATTTGGCGGAATTGAATTTCAGCTTAACGGAAAAGAGATTGGACATATTCATAATTTTGGAACGATGGATATTCTATTCGGGAATAAACTGCGAGAGGCGCTAGTGTCCGAAGAATTAGCTAAGCCGCATCATATTTTTCCGCAGACGGGCTGGATCTCCTATTATTTTGAAAGTGAGAAAGATATTAAAAACGCAGTTTGGCTGCTTCGGCTTTCACATCTCTTGAATTCACTAAAACAAAAATTAATTACAATTGAACAGTTAGAAGCTAGGGTCGAGGCGTTAAAGGTTTCACATACAATAAAAGAAATAGTAATAAGAAAGGGAAGTTAATGTTAGAGGTTCTTCGTTCAAATGAGAGGGGCAGAACAAAAATAGATTGGCTTGACAGTTACCACAGTTTTTCATTTGGGGAATATTACAATCCAAAGAATATGGGTTTCGGTCCAATTAGAGTAATTAATGATGACTTGATTCAAGCGGGCGGCGGGTTTCCAACGCATCCGCATAGAGATATGGAAATTGTTACAATAGTAACTCAAGGTGCAGTTGCTCACCGTGATAGTTCCGGCGGCGAAGGAATTATCCGTGTAGGTGATGTTCAGAAAATGTCTGCCGGCAAAGGAATATTTCACTCGGAGTTTAATGCTTCAGATAAAGAGATTCTAAAATTGTATCAAATCTGGATTATGCCAAATCAAAATGGGCTTAAGCCAGCTTATGAAGACATTCGCTATGATGTGTCGGAAAAAAAGAACAAGCTGTTTCTGGTTGCATGTAACAATCATGCTGATGGTGCAATCTTTATTAACCAGGATGCCAAAATTTTTATGTCTGATCTTGATGCCGGAAAAAACATAACTTACAAAACTGAAAAATCCCGGGGAGTTTATATTCATATTACAGAAGGTTCGGTAGAAGTTGCCGGAACAAAACTTTCAAGCGGAGACGCAATTAAACTTACCGATGTTGAAAGTGTAGAGATTAAAGCAAGCGAGAATTCCGGAATTCTTTTATTTGATGTGGTGATGGATTTCTAACCCAATTTTACTTTGGCTTTCCAACTAAACCTCATTATTTTAATCCCGTTCAAAATCATAACGGGATAAAAAAATGAAAAAAGCAGTTTGTTTGTTGTTTGTTGGAATAATCTTTCAGCAATTTGTTTTTGCACAAGGAAAAGTAACTTTCAAACCGGAAAAACCTAAAGCCGGAGATGAAATTACTGTTTCCTATAATCCGCAAGGTACAAAGCTGACTGACGCAAAGGAGGTAACTCTTGTTGCTCATCAGTTTAGTGTACTGCTTAGCTCTTCCGATGAATATAAAATGAATAAATCCGGAAATGCATGGACAGCTAAGTTCAAGATGGCGGATACATGCAAAGGCGCTTTTCTGAAATTTGTTTCCGGTGAAGAAGTTGATAACAATTCCAAAAAGGGATTTGTTGTTCTTGCATACGACGCCGCTGGAAAAGTTGTTGGAGGTGCAAATGCAAGCGTTGGATTGCTAAATATGTTTTACGGTGATTTAGTTGGAACCGAAATTGACAAAGAAAAAGCATTTGAACTCGTTCGTGAGGATCTTGATGAAAATGCTTCTCTAAAGAAAGATTACCTCACATATTATATTTCTGCAATTGGTTCTGCTCTAAAAGAAAAGGGGAATGAATTAGTGCTTGCAGAACTTGCAGCTTTTACAAATCCGAACGAATTAAATGAAGCTCAGTTAAATGCTGTGGTAAATGGTTATACACGCGCTAAGGCTGCCGATAAAGCCGCTCCTTTTCAAAAAGTTTTGTTAGAAAAATTTCCGGAAGGAAGTGCAGCTCAAGCTCCTAAGTTTACCGAATTTCGTGCAGCAAAAGATTTAGAAGCTAAGCTGAAAGCCGGGGAAGAATACATCTCGAAATTTCCCAAAGGCAACTATGTAAGTTACGTCCAAGGAGTAATTGTTAACGAATATATCAAAGCCGGCCAGTTTGATAAAGCCATTGAATACACCAATACAAAAATTGCTAAACCAACAGCAATGAATTACAACACTCTAGCTTGGGCTATGTATGAAAAAGATGCTGATATTATTACAGCCTTAGAACTTGCAGTAAAAGGTGTTAAGTTAGGAAGGGAAAATGCTTTTTATCCCGATATGAAAAGATCTCCATATCAAACTGAATCCGAATATAAAAAAAATAATTTAAGATCTATGGGAATGGTCTTGGATACATACGGTGCAATTCTGCTTAAAGCAGACAAAAAAGATGAAGCAGTAAAGGCTTTAGCAGAAGCGGTTCAACTTGGAGAAGAACAAGAAGGTGAAACAAACGAAAGATATGTTTCTGCTTTGATAGCTGTGGGCAAAACTAAAGAAGCTCAGGTAAAATTGGAAAAATATTTGTCCGGTGAACAAGGCACTGCAAAGATGAAAGAACAATTAAAAGAAGTTTATGTAAAACAGAACGGAAGTGAAACCGGATTTGATAAATATGTTGCTACATTCGAAAAAGCAGCCTTCGATAAGAAAACGGCTAATTTGAAAAAAGAAATACTAAATGAACCGGCTCCTCAGTTTAGTCTGCTTGATTTAAATGGCCAAAAAGTTTCGCTCGCAGATTTTAAAGGCAAAACAGTTATTGTCGATTTCTGGGCTACGTGGTGTGGTCCATGCTTATCCTCATTTCCGGGAATGAAAACTGCAGTTGAAAAATATGAAGCCGGTGGAAAAGTTAAATTCTTATTTGTTAATACTTGGGAAAATGTTGAAGACAAAAAGAAAAATGCTACCGACTTTATAGCTAAGAACAGTTATCCATTCCACGTTCTCCTTGATGATAAAAACGAAGTTATTACTGCATATAAAGTTTCAGGCATTCCAACAAAATTTATAGTAGATGGAAATGGAAATATCCGTTTCAAAAGCGTTGGATTTGGCGGCGATGCGGAAAAATTGGTAGAAGAACTTGGCCTAATGATCGGTATGCTTCAATAAGAAGCAACAAAATCATGATCATGTTTTAAGAATGCCCGGCACTTAGCTCGGGCATTTTGCTTTTTAGCCATTTTGCAATCAGACCTTTATATACTAATTTCACCTACAAAATTTTAATATTCGGAGAAAACATGGCCATTATTCGTCCATTTCAAGCAGTTCGTCCAAATGCAAAAGTTGCACATTTAGTAGCAAGTGTACCTTACGATGTAGTAAATAAAGAAGAATCCGCAGAACTAGCAAAAGGAAATCCTATCAGCTTTTTACGTGTAACACGTTCCGAAATTGAATTGAAGGAAGTACCCGATGCTTATTCACCGGAAGTATATGCTAAAGCAAAAGAAAATTTTGAACGCTTAAAAATAGAGGCTCCGCTTGTTCAAGAAACAACGCCATGCTTATATATTTATAAGTTAACAATGGGAGAGCATTCTCAAGTTGGTTTAGCCGCAACTTTTTCCGTTGAGGATTATAATAACGACGTTATCAAGAAACATGAGAAGACTAGAAAAGTTAAGGAAGATGATAGAACGAATCATATAGTTACAACCGAGGCTCAGACCGGTCCGGTATTTTTAACATACAAAGCCGTTCCGGAAATTGATAAAGTTGTAAACGAAACAATGAAAAAGAACACACCTATTTATGATTTCACTTCTGTTGACGGGATAAAACACAGTGTTTGGATTTTGCCGGCAGAACAAAATGAAGCCATAATAAGTGGAATAGCAAAAGTTAAAAATTTGTATATCGCAGATGGGCACCACCGCGCTGCAAGCGCAAGCCGTGCACAAAAAGTGAAAATGGATACGAATCCGGCACACAATGGCTCCGAAGAGTATAACTATTTTCTAGCAGTTCTATTTCCGGCTGAACAATTGAGAATTCTCCCTTACAACCGCGTTGTTCACGAGTTGAAAATGAGCGAAGCTGTGTTTGTAAAAAAAATAAAGCAAAATTTTTCTATTGAAGAAGCTAAAACTGCAAGTCCAGCAGCAAAGAAAACATTTGGAATGTATCTTAATGAAAAGTGGCATTTATTATTACCTAACGAGAATGTTAAACCGGGCAAGACAATTGGCGATAATTTAGATGTAAGCATTCTACAAAATTATTTACTTAATCCGGTTTTGGGAATTGAAGATCCGCGTACAGATACTAGCATTGATTTCATTGGAGGGATTCGTGGAACAGAAGAACTTGAACGGCTTGTTAACAGCGGAAAAGCGGCGGTAGCTTTTTCTATGTATCCGGTTACACTTGATGATTTAATTGATATTTCGGATGCGGGAGAAATAATGCCTCCTAAATCAACATGGTTTGAACCAAAGCTGCGTGATGGTTTATTGGTTCATATGATATAGAATATGAAGTCCATAAAGTGTTAAACACACTAAATATATTGAGTAATAAGAAACGCTTAGTACTTTTACTGGTTTGTTCGTTGCTGTTCGCCACATTTACAATAGCACAAACAAATAATACAGCCGAACTTGAAAAGAAACTCCCTTCGCTTACGGGAATTGAGCGCGTAGATGCGCTTAACAAATTATCATACCTTCTCAAAAGAAGCTCATTCGAGAAATCCAGAATCTATGCCGAAGAAGCGCTAACAATTGCTAAAGAAAAAGATTATGCCTCGGGCGAGGCATACGCAGAAAACAATCTTGGATTTTTGTTTTACTCGCAGAATAATTTGGAGAAAGCAGAAAGTTTATACAGAAGCGCGTTGTCAATTTTTCAAGAGGTTCAAAACGATAAAGAAATTGCCCGCACATATAATAGTCTAGGTTTGGTTTTTTGGCGAAGAAATCAATTTGTACAGGCGTTTCAGTTATACCGAAAAGCACTTAACCTTGCCGATAGTTCCGATGCACAAGAAATTTCCGCTGAAGCATTAAACTACATGGGGCTGATATATTGGAAGTGGAGCAATTACGACAAAGCGATTGGTTATTTCTTTCAATCTCTAAAAATAAAAGAAGCCCTCAACGATAAGTTCGAAATTGGACTTACACTGAATAACATTGCGTTTGTCTATAACGAGATGAATCAAACTAATCAATCAATCTATTATTCAAAAAAAGTTCTAGACATCGTCTATGTATTAAAAGACAACTATGTTTTAGGTCGTGTACTAAATAATCTTGGAGTAAGCTATTACAAACTTAAGAATTATGAAAAGGCAACTTACTATCAGAATGAATCGCTAAAAATAAAAGAACTTGCCGACGACAAAAGCGGAATGGCTTATTCTTATAATGATTTGGGCGATATATATCTGGCCGCAAAAAAATATGATGAAGCCGGAATGTATTACAATCGTTCCCTTGAAATTAGAAAGCAGCTAAAAGACAAATTTGGTATTGCTGCAGTTCTGCTGAATATTGCAAGAGTTAAAAAAGTTGAAGGAGACATTTCGAGCGCGCAATCTTCGTTGAATGCTGCTTTAGAATACGCGCTTTCAATTGGGAACAGAAGAATTGAAGCAGCCGTTTATAAGGAATTATCTGATATAAACCATATTAGAGGAAATACGAATCAAGCGTTTGAATACCTAAAAAAATACTCTGCTGTGTTGGATTCGGTTTGGAGTAAAGAAGCGAGAGATAAAATTTTGGAGCTTTCAGTTATTTATGATGTTGATTCTAAAGATCGCGAATTGAAAATAAAAAATCTGGAAATAGAGAAAGAGCAAAACAAAACTATTTACGTTTATATAGTCTCGCTGCTGATTGTTCTTGCTTTGGTTGTTTTGCTATTTAGATATCGATCAATCCAAAAAATAAAAGGTCAGCTCGAAAAAATGAATCGAGATATTGAGGAAAAATCCCGGGCACTGGAAAGCACAATAAAATCCCGCGATAGATTTTTCTCTATTATTTCGCACGATCTTAAAAGCCCGTTTTTTGGTTTGAAAGGACTGGCGGAAATTTTAGCCGAGGGAAATGAAGAATTAACAGAAGAAGAGAAGAATGTTTACTTGGTAAAACTGAACAGAACGGTAAAAGATATTTACATGTTGCTGGAAAATTTGCTTGATTGGTCAAGACTTCAATCCAAACGTATGGAATACAATCCGGAAGTATTTGACTTAAATGAAGAATTATCGCACTCTCTTTTCTTATTAGGTCAGAATGCCGAGCGAAAAAGCATCAAACTAATAAATGAGGTTCCGGAGAGTACTTTAGTTTTAGCCGATAGAAGAATGGTTCATTCAGTGATTCAGAATCTTATAACTAATGCCATCAAGTTTACTTATGAAAAAGGAAAAGTGCGTGTTACTGCCGAAAGCTTAGAAAATGTTGTAATTGTAAATGTTGTAGATCAAGGAGTGGGTATTCCTAGCGATTTCAAGGATAAAATTTTCAAATTAGACACACAAACAACTTCTCGCGGTACAAACGATGAAAAAGGTACCGGACTAGGGCTAATAATTTGCAAAGAATTGATAGAAATGAACGGCGGACAGATTTCCTTTAACAGCCTAGAAAACAGAGGCACCACATTTACGTTTACTTTGCCACGAGCTAAAGTCCAAATTTGATTTGAGCCGTTCTAAAATTTCTACTAAGTTTCACCTATCTAATTTTACATTTAAGAGGATAAAGATGGAAAAACGTATTTATAATTTAAGCGCAGGCCCGGCAATCTTACCGGAAGAAGTTTTGTTAGAGGCTCAGAAGGATTTGTATTCCTACAAGGGAAGCGGAATGAGCGTTATGGAAATGAGTCACCGCGGAAAAATTTTTGACGGAATTATAAAAGATGCAGACGCAGATTTGAGAAAGCTTTTAGGAATAAGTGAAGAATATTCTATTCTATTTTTACAAGGCGGAGCTACTCTTCAATTCTCTATGGTACCGTTGAATTTGATGCCTCCAAATAATAAAGCTGATTACATTGTAACCGGCGCGTGGGCAGAGAAAGCAGCTAAAGAAGCTAAACGAGTTGGTGTAGTTAATGTAGCTGCTACCACAAAGTCCGATAATTATTCGAGAATACCAAAACAAGCAGAAATGAAGCTGGATCCGGAAGCTTCTTATGTACATTTCACTTCTAACAACACAATCTTTGGAACACAATTTAGAACAGAACCGGAAACCGGAAATGTTCCGCTTGTTTGTGATGCGTCTTCAGATTTTCTTCATAAGAAATTAGACATGAATAAGTACAGTTTAATTTATGCCGGAGCTCAAAAAAATATTGGTCCTTCCGGTGTTACGGTTGTTGTAATCAAAAAAGATTTGCTGGCTCGCAGCAGCGATTCGCTCCACACATACATGAATTATAAAATTCACGCTGATAACGAAACCATGTACAACACTCCAACCACATTTGGAATTTACATTGCCGGATTGGTTTTCAAGTGGCTGCTTAACATGGGCGGATTAGACGAAATGTACAAACGCAATTTGGACAAAGCTAAAGTTCTTTATGATGCAATAGATGGCAGCGACGGTTATTACAAAGGTACAACTGCTGTTGGAGACCGTTCTCTAATGAATGTAACTTACAGACTTCCAAATGAACAACTTGAAGAAAAGTTTGTAAAAGAAGCTTCCGCAAAAGGATTTAGCGGGTTAAAGGGGCATCGTTCTGTTGGCGGAATTCGTGCTTCAATTTACAATGCGTTTCCTAAAGCCGGCGTTGAAGCATTGGCAGAATTTATGAGTGAGTATAAGAAGAACAACTAGAAGATATAAAGTCGCTAGTATTAAGTAGTGAGTATTTAGAATGAGCCGAGTATTTTTCGGCTCTATTTTTTAGGAGTGATTCAAATGAAAAAAATTTTCCTATTGTTATTGGTTACGCTATTGATGCTTGGTTGTTCTAAGAAAGAAGAGAAGTTCGAACTATATTCTCCAGTTGCTTTTGCATATGCTTTAGATAATAGCTGGGAGTTGAATGCTAGTTGCCAGGCAAAAGGCTTTGCACAAACCGCTTACAAAGGAAGATTCGGTGCTCAAGTTTCGTTTGTGCTTGATTTGAAAAAGCCGGACGGAACAATCAAACAAGATGTTCAGCATGGAAGGGTTGATCAACTTGCTAATGAAGGTGTGGTAGATTTAGCGATAAACACACAAGTACAACTTGACTCAACTTACAAAGCGGGAAAGTACGTTTTAATCTTTAGAGCTAAAGATGATTATACCGGAAGAAAAGCAAGAATAGAAAGAGAGTTTGAGTTATAATGAAACGCACCCGACCTATTGACAAATCGGGTGCAATTAATTTATGCTATTCTCCAACAGCCATATAGGTTCCGCCGATCAAATAAATTTTTGAACCGCCCCAAGTTTTAACTTCCATTGTAAATCCGGCTTTATGTGCCGAAACTACTTTTACATCGTAACGAGTATTGTATCCCCGATCTTGGTCTAATCTGGTTATACTTAGTTGAATATCTGGAGTTTTGGTAAACGGTTTTGGAAATGTGATGTTTAATTGTAATATCCTTTCCATATCGCCGCCGGCGGCAAGCATGTAGTTGGAAACATTTTTGTCTGCATTAAATACTCCGGTTTGTACTCTTAACTGAGCATAGAGTAATTGGCTGCTTGAAAATAATAGGACGAAAAAAATAATTGTGGAAAAATGCTTCTTCATATTAACTCCATTTTAGTTTAATGATTACTCTAAAGAACCAACTACTTCTTCAACTTCTTCCAATATTTTACAACTCTTTACAACTTCTTTCATTTTTGTATGGTCAGGATAAAGAGGTCGGTCAACATCGAGATGAGCAACATGTTTGCGAACAACTTCTTTTGCTTTTGAAACCCCTTTACCATTTGTGAAGTTTCTAAAATCCAATGCTTGTGAAGCAGCTATGAATTCAATTCCAAGAACTCCATACGCATTATCTATAATTTGCCCGTTCTTAATAGCCGTGTTCATTCCCATTGAAACAAAATCTTCTTGATCTGCCGCAGCGGGAATGGATTGGACAGAAGCCGGTGCCGAAAGCATTCTCTGCTCAACTATTAAGGTATCGGCTGTGTACTGACTAAGCATCAAACCGGAAAACATTCCGGCACCTTTGGTAAGAAAATCCGGCAAGCCAATACTAAGAGCGGGATTAAGCAAACGGTTCAATCGTCTTTCGGAAAGAACAGAAACCATCGTTACTGCTGCGCTAACCATATCCATAGGAAGAGAAACCGGGGTTCCTTGAAAATTTGCGCCCGTTAAGGTGATATTGCTTTCTGGAATAAAAATTGGATTATCGCCAACGCCATTCAATTCAATTTCAACTTGCTGTTTTGCGTATGCAATTGCATCGTGAGCCGCACCAATAACTTGCGGTGAGGATCGCATCGAGTAAGCATCTTGAACCTTTGATTTCAGTTTTCCGGTTTGCAAGTCGCTTCCTTCTATACATTTCAATATTGCACGGGCGCTGCGTACAGAACCTTTAAAGCCGCGTACTTCGTGAAGTCGGGTGTCATATGGTTTTAGATTTGCAAACAAAGCTTCAAGCGACATTGCGCAAGCAATCTCGGCTTGCTTCAACCAGCGGTTAATATCATAAAGATGAATTGCGCTCATCGCTGTTAACAAATTAGAACCATTGATTGTACCGAGTCCGTCTCTTGCTTGAAGTCCGGGAATTTCAATTCCGGCTTTTTCAAAAGCGGCTTTTCCCGGCAAACGTTCCCCTTTATAGAATGCTTCTCCTTCACCCATTAACAGCAAAGCAATTTGACTCATCGGCGCCAAATCTCCGCTTGCACCAACAGAGCCTTTCTGGCAGACAACAGGAGTTACACCTTTGTTTAGCATTTCAATAAGTGTTAATGTAATCTCTGGGCGGATGCCGGACATTCCGTGAGCGTGAACGTTAATTCTTCCGGTAATCGCGCCGCGTACATATTCAATCGGCGCTGGATCACCAATACCGGCAGCGTGATTGTAAATCAAGTACTTCTGAAACTCTTTAACTTGCTCGTCATTCAAAACCATTTCGCTAAACTCACCAATTCCGGTGTTTACGCCATACATAATTTCGTGCGCCTGGATTTTTTGCTCAAGCATTGCGCGGCATGCTTTGATTCTTTTAAGTGCTTCGGGGTGTAATTCAACTTTTTCATTGTGGCGGGCAACAGCAACTACTTTTTCTACTGTGAGATTGGAACCATCAAGAACAATCGACATAACTTATCTCCTTTTTGACTAAGTCTAATAGCAACTTAATAAATGGAAAGTGAAATAAAAACCGTTGAAACGGTTCTTCCTTTTTAACGACATATCTCAGCCCATAGATTAATCTATGGGCTGAAAGTTAAACTCATTATATTTTAAACGGTTTTAACCGTTTGAGGATATATGTCTCATTCCGTAGCTAAAATTTGGATTCACGGAATATTCAGCACAAAAAATAGAGAAGCGCTGATTACTGAAAAGTTTGAAAAAGCATTATATCAGCACATGGATGAAATTCTAAAAGAAAGATTTGATATTACGTTAAAATCAATTGGCGGCTATAAAGACCATGTTCATGTATTGTTTTTGCTAAATCAAAATCACTCGGTCAAAGATGTTTTTCATTACTTAAAGGGAGAATCATCTCACTGGATTAATCAAAATGAATTTTTAAATGAGAAGTTTGCTTGGCAAACGGGATATGCGGCGTTTTCTGTCAGCGAATCCATCTTGAATAACGTAATTAATTATATTGATAATCAGAAAAATCATCATACGCAGAAAAGCTTTAGTGAGGAATATGATAGTTTCATTAAAAAATATGGATTGGATGTAAAATGAGCATATACACAATCGTTTTTATACTGGTAACAATTCTGATTTTACTTGGAATTACAATATTTGGATTGGCGATATCCAAACTAGATAAATGGATTGACCGCAGAGAAAGACTTGGTAAAGAAAGCATATACAAATCGGGAAACGAAAAAAGTGAAACGTAAAAAAAATTAACTTTTCACATTTTACTTTAATGCTTATAACATCTTAACTGCTTTCTCAACTTCGTTCAGAATTTTGCCTTCAGAAACTAGACTTAGAATTTTTTTCGTGTCTTCATAAAGAATTCTATCTTGATTCAAAGTCGGAATTAATTTTCGAATGGTTTTATATGCCGCGTTTGTTCCGATTCCACATTTAAGCGGTTTCAAGAAGTCAATACCTTGCGCGGCTAACAAAAATTCAATCGCAATAACCGTTTGGACATTCTTCAAAACCTGATGACATTTTCTAGCGGAGATTGATCCCATAGAATTCAAATCTTCCTTGCCGGCAGATGTTGGAATTGAATCCACACTGGCCGGATGAGCTAATACTTTATTTTCCGATACAAGTGCTGCCGCGGTGTATTGAGCAATCATGTAACCGGAATTTAATCCTCCATCTTTAGCAAGAAACTTGGGTAGCTTTTCGGAAGTCCCGTTTGTTAAACGATCTATTCTTCTCTCCGAAATGTCGGCTAATTCGGCAAGTGCGATTGCCATAAAATCCAGCGGAAGCGCGAGTGGCTGACCATGAAAATTTCCACCGCTGATGTAATCATTATCATCCGGAAAAATAATCGGATTATCATTTACCGAATTTAGTTCAATCTCAATTCGCGAGCAGACATAATCTATTGCATCGCGGGAAGCGCCGTGAACTTGAGGAATACAGCGAATAGAGTAGGAATCTTGCACGCGCGGATCGTCTTGCAAATGTGATGCGCGGATTTCACTCTTATTCAATAAAGCCAACAAATTATTAGCAGTTGCAATTTGTCCGGGATAAGGACGCAAGTTATGAACGCGTAAATCAAAAGCACGGTCTGTCGCACGAAGAGCCTCGTGAGAAAGTGCGCTGGAAATATCAGCAAGTTTCATCAACTTCTTCGCTTCGATGCAAATGAAAGCACCAAAGGCAGTCATCATTTGCGTTCCGTTAATCAAAGCCAATCCTTCTTTGGCTGCAAGCTTAACCGGTTCGAGGCCAAACTTTTTTAAGACTCTTGCTGAAGAAAGTATTTTGGCTTCAGCAGCCCTTTCATCTAAAACATTTTTTATGGTTTGTACTTCACCCTTGCCAATCATAGTCAAAACTAAATGAGCTAAAGGTGCTAAATCTCCGCTGGCACCAACAGATCCTTGCGAAGGAATAACCGGAATTATGTTATTGTTCATCATGTCCAACAGAAGCTGAAGTGTCTCTAATCTAATTCCTGAAAAGCCGCTTGCGAGAGCATTCGCGCGGAGAAGCATCATCAGCTTAACAATAAATGGCGGCAAATTTTCTCCAACTCCGGCAGTATGACTGATAATTAAATTTTCTTGAAGGCGAGCAATATCTTCTTTTGGAATTCTTACGCTTGAAAATCCGCCAAAGCCTGTTGTAACGCCGTATATAGTTTCACCTTTTTCCACCCATTCGTCAACAAGTTTACGTGCAGCGTTAACTTTCTTTTTCGATTGAGCGGATAATTCAACAATCGGATTTTCATGAAGGAAGAAATCTATCTTTTCTAAGGTCAACGATTGACCGTCAATAACTAATTTCATTATTTACTCCAAAATAATTCTTAGAAACAAATAGGCCACTAAAACACTAAGGCACTAAAGAATAAATCTTTTAATACCTTGTTTAATAGTAGGAACATTAAAATTGATTAAATAACCTAAACGTAATCCGGTAAGTTTTAAATGACTAAGAATTTGAGCTTCCCAAACTGGGTTAACAAGCTCTACTGCTTTTAGTTCGCATACAACTAGATGTTCCACTAGTAAATCTAGTCTTAATCCCTCGTCGAACGTTATGTTTTCATACTTAATCGGAACTTCAAGTTGGCGTATGACGCTTAAATTACATTTAGTTAATTCGTGGGCTAGACAAACCTCATAAACTTTTTCAAGCAATCCAGCACCTAATTCTCCGTGAACTTTAAAGGCAGCGTTTACAATTGCTTTACCAATTTGCTCTTCTTTCAGAGAAAGGGGTGCATAATTATGCCGGCTTTCGCTAATTAAAAAATCTTCCATAATCATTTCATTTGTTTTTCTTTGTGTCTTGGTGACTTAGTGGCAAAAAAACTTTTATTTCATTTTGCTTCATTTATCAATCTCTTAATTTTTTGTTGATTGGAAGAATTTGCCCGGTATTTTATCTGGGCTCTGTCATCTAAATATTTTATGAAAGTTACATCTGCAAGCTCATACAGCTTGGCAATAATTCTTGATTCGCTGTTTGGGATTTCGATAGATTCTTCAACAAAATGCTTTTCGTATATCTCGATCAGCATTTTCTTCAAATTATTTATGTTTATTCCGCGCTCTGCAGAAACCATTATACAATCCGGATGATTGCTCATTACAAGGTCAAGGCGGTTTCTATCTTTAATTGCATCAACTTTATTAAACACCGTAATGTTGATTTTCTTTTTTGCATCTAG
The DNA here is from genome assembly GCA_043807765.1 of Ignavibacteriota bacterium. Lineage (GTDB taxonomy): Bacteria > Bacteroidota > Ignavibacteria > Ignavibacteriales > Melioribacteraceae > Stygiobacter. The sequence goes on along the minus strand of JAZDFQ010000061.1, from coordinate 76,903 downwards.
TTCGGTTAGGGTTTCCTCAACTACACGAATGTGATCTTCAAAAAAATCATGGGTTATATCTATAACGTGAATAATTATCTCTGCATCGCGCACAACATTTAGTGTGGTTTTGAAAGAAGCAACAAGATTGTGCGGAAGTTTGCGTATGAATCCGACCGTATCGCTAAGTAAAATTGTTTTTCCTTTTGCCAGCTCAAACGAACGGGTTGTAGAATCAAGCGTAGCAAAAAGTTTGTTCTCGGCAAGAACATCCGAATTGGTTAAGCGGTTAAGCAAGGTAGATTTTCCGGCGTTAGTATAACCGACCAAAGTTGCGGTAAGAAAATCTTTTCTGCCGGCACTCTTTGTTGTTTGCTGAGATTCAATTTTTCGTAAGTTTTCTTTCAGCTTGCTAATTCTAGTTCTAATTGCTCTACGATCAGTCTCGATCTGTGTTTCACCCGGACCTTTGGTTCCAATTCCGCCATATTGTTTTGAAAGGTGAGTCCACGCTCGTGTTAAACGGGGAAGCATATATTGAAGCTGAGCGAGTTCTACTTGAGTTTTGGCTTCTCTTGTTTTTGCATGAGAAGCGAAAATATCCAAGATCAGTCCGCTTCTATCTAAGATTTTTCGCTCGAAGAGTTTTTCAAGATTACGAACTTGAGTTGGGTTCAAATCGTCATCGAAGATTACAAGCTGAATTTCATTCAATTCAATTAGCTGAGCAATCTCTTCAGCTTTTCCTTTTCCAATATAATAAGCCGGATCCGGGCGGTAGCGTTCTTGCATAATTTTGAAAACAGTTTCTGCGCCGGCTGTATCGGTCAGTAGTTCCAGCTCTTCTAAATGTTCTTCAACTTGCTCTTTAGTGTACTCACCAAAGGCTAATGCGATTAATATTGCTCTTTCTTTTGGCGTTGGGGCCAGTGTTATCACGTGGTTAAGTCTTTCTTAGCACTTCTTGATAAAAGTGATTCGGCAATTGCAAGCAGCAATACCATGATTAGAAAATGTTTCCAAAGTTCTGTGCCGAATCGTGACTGATAAATTTCTTTAAGATAATCTGCATCGGCTGAAAGAGAAATGAATTTTCCTTCATAACCGGTCTGCTTCAAATAATTTTCAAACTTGGTTTCATTTTCTTTTTCTAAAACGGATTCACGAGAATCGTGGTTGACTGAAAAATAGTCAACTAGATTACTTCCAGAATAAACTCTATATGTACCGGGTTTAGTAGTTCCGGTATAAGAAAGATATTTCTTGTTGACCAGCGAATCGGCATCGTAATATGTTTCAATATTATCCGGAGCAATAACTTTTATTTGCATAGAAGAAGAATTAGAAATATCTGCTAGGGCTTCGTTTCCGCAAACGAAGGCAGAATCCCGGTTTGATTTCACAGAAGAATACAGCAGCACCTTATTTATCAATGGTGCAAAAAATGCTTTCAGTGGAAAAGTATTACAGCTTAAAACCGGAGCTGAAGAAAAAAACAAAACTTTACCCTTTCCAATTTTGTATTCGGAAAGGAAAGTTGATTTATCTACAAGTGATATTACACTTTTTCCACTTGAGCCGGAAAATGTTTTGAAGTAGCAAAATATTTCCGGCGATTCAATCTGAGTTTTTGCTTTCTCTTCAAAAATATTTTTAAGTAACGGATGTTGAAAATCGGTTTTCGAGAATTGAGTGAAAGAATCCGGTGAACCGGACTTTCCGATCATTGCAGTAGGTGTTGGTAAGCTTAACTCTTTACTGAATCTTTGAATTCCCGCAAGCGTGCTTTGTGTTCCGGGTGAAACGATTAAACCGCCCCCATTCTCAACGGAAGAAACCAGCGCTTTTGCATTACTAAGTCCTTCAGTTCCAATAACTATAACAGCATCAAACTTTTGTGAATTCACCGATGCGGCTTGCCCGGTTCTTAATTCCGTTAGCTTGATCTTTGGATTTGGTATTCCAAGAGCGAGCTTAACAAACTTGGCGTCATCTGCTCGATCATATAAAAGTAAAAGAGAAATATCGCTCGGAATGTAAACGCTGAAAAATCTTTTGTTGTCTTGAAGGATTGCATCATCTTCAAGTTCTGCGGTAAACTCAACTAGTCCAGTATCTTGCAAAGTAGTTTCAAAGGAAATTTCCTTTGTTTCATTTGAAACAAGAGAAAGACTTTTCTGCGCAGTACGCTTTCCATTTATAAAAAAAGAAACAACATTATCATCCACAGAAGTATTTGAATAGTTCCTAATTTGTGCAGAAAAGCTTACTTCTTTACCAAGCTCATAAAGTTGGTTGTTTGGCTTCAAGTCAGCAATCCCAAGGTTTACGACTTCGGTTTGCTTGCCTTCGAAAAGATATAAACGTGTTTCGGGTGAAATGGTCTTTCCAAAATTTGAAATCTCTAAAGAGGAGTTTGCTATTCTATCTTTCTGCAGATCAGTCAGCAAATAAATTTCTTTGTTAAAATTTTTTGATTGATAAAGAATTTGAGCTGCGCGAATCATAGCTTGGTTAAGCGTGCCGCTTATGTTAGAAATTTCTAAATCATCAATTCTCTTTTTGATTTCAGCTAGATTGCCGGAAACTAATTGATTCTGTCCATTTAGATCACCAACCGATATCAGCGCAATTTCATCACCCGGCTGAAAATTGTTAAGCAAGTTTTTGGCTATTTGTTTGTAGTTGTTGAGTTGTGAGCCTTTTTCGCCAACTACAGACATGCTAAAAGTGTTATCGAGTATAATAATGGCGGTTGTTTTGGCTGCAGAAGATTCATCTAAAGTAATGCTTTTTAATGTTGGTCTGGCGAACGCCATTACTATAAACAGAATAATTAAAACACGGATAAGCAGCAGCAGCCACTGCTTCAGTTTAATCCGGCGGATTTTTGTTTTCTGTAATTCTTTCAAGAACGCAAGTGTGCTGAACTCGATTGTTTTGAGTTTACGCAAGTTTAAAAAGTGCAGAACAATGGGAATCGCAGCAGCGAACAAACCAAATAATACCGCGGGATTAAGAAAGGTCATCAGCTTAGCTTAAAATGATTAATTAATTTTTCGGTGAATAATTCTATATCGAACATCTCAACAGCTCTTTTGCGCGCCGCATTACTGAAACGCTCACGCGTTTCCTTTGAATTAATTAGCCTTTCTGTTTTTGAAGCAAGATCATTTCCGTTTCCTTTTTCGAACACATAAGATGTTTCATTATCAACAGCAATATCAAGAACTCCGGCAAAGTTTGAGCAGACGGAAGGCTTGCCCATACTAAGTGCTTCTGCAAGAGCAATTCCAAAAGCTTCATCGTGAGATGGAAAAATAAAAATATCTAGTGCGGCTAATATTTCCGGTGTGTCTTTACGAAAACCGGTAAAAATTATTTTATCCAAAACATTTAGCTCGCCGGCAATCGATTTTATTTTTTGTGCGTAATTTTCTTCTCCGCGGCTTGCTTCTCCAACAATCATAAATTTTACATTTGAATGATAATCGCTAAGTTGATTAACTGCCGTAAGAAACTCTTCGTGCCCTTTGCCGGGACTAAATCTCGCAATCATCCCGATCAATATTTGATCGTCAGCAATTGAAAATTCTTTTCTAACTTTTGTTCTATCAATCTTAGCCGGATCAAACTTGGTTGTATCAATCGCGTTATGCAGAAGTACAATTTTATCTTTAGTTAGCGGCGTTGTTTCTTCTAGATTTTTAGCAATCATATTGCTGATTGCAAACGCCTTGGTTACACGGCTGTAAATCCAACGATGCATAAAATCTTTTTTCACAATAAAGGATGCCATCTGCTTCGAAAGAAATAGTGGAATTGCTGAACTGGATAGTTTTAATGCCGGAACAACAAGCCACAAATCTTTAGATCCGCCACACTCAATTACATCGTAGGAGTTCTTCTTTATCAATGAGGAAAGCTTGCTTGTTGCCGTGATATTGATATACGACTTAAATATAAAAGTATGTATGGTAATGTTTTCTTTAACTGCTTCCTCGTGAAGCCGCGAATCTGGAAAGCAAACTAGTTCGGTTTCGATATTATGTTTGAGAAGCTGCTTAACCGTAGTTAAAGCGTACATTTCCATTCCGCCCCAACTTTGGGAAAGACAAGTGAAAAGTACTCTCATTCATATCCTTTTTGAATTGTTGCCCCGCGGAAGTAATGCTTTAGTATTTCATCGAACGTGTAGCCTTTTTCTCCCATTACAGCCGCGCCTATTTGGCAAAGTCCAACTCCATGTCCCCAGCCCGCACCAAGCAAAATAAATTTTTGAGGGACATCATTAATGATGTTTCCTTTTTGAACAATGAAAGCAGAACTGTAGAGATGAGTCTTGGAAAGAACTTTTCTTATTTCAAGCTCTTTGCCTATTGTTAAAGTTTTTTTAGTACCGACAATCTTTAGCTTGATAAGCCGGGCCGATGCGCCTCTGCTTACCGGAACGAGATCGAGTATGTCGCCGAAATCAAATCCGCTCTTAGTGTTTATTAATCCGGCTATTTCTTCTTGAGTGTATTCAACTTTCCAGCGGAAGAAATCATTTGTATCGCGGTCAAAATCCACAAGCACTTGAGAGAGAACTTTTTTATCTGTTGTGTTGCAGAATGCGTGAGGCGAACTCTTAATCCACTTCTCGGCAAAATTTTCTTTAGTCAGGTCGGTTTCGTAACCGTCGAGCTCAAATTTGTAATCGATAATCGGCGAAAGATATTTGTGCGGAGTGTCTTCCCAGCAGTTTTCAAATGCTTCCGAAATCCCACCGCAGCTTTTTGAGTAGCGAGTATCGCAAATCTTATCGTTGTATGTTAAAAACAAGCCGCGCGTTTCCATAATTGCCGTTGTTGCGTGGTCGTTAATAATTTTTGTAATTCCTTGATAGCGCTGACAGTGATCATCGGCGCAGAAATCGAAATTAATATGGTCTTCTCTATCGTACCAGCGGATTACTTCATCTTCCGATGCGTTTTCAATCATTGTGTTTGTATGAGTTTTTTTCTTGGCAAGCTGAGCAAGAAGCCAGCCGCGGGAAACTATTGCGTGCGCTTTCAGCAATTCAACCGATGAGTTCGGACTCATCTCGGAAGAGATAACACTTGTTAAGTAATCTTCGAGAGGAAGAATATTTATAGCGGTAATTTTATCTCCCTCAATTATCAAACTTAGTTTGCCGCGGAAACGCTGGTTTTCTTTTTTTTGCCAGTGGAAGTTAATTCCAATAACTACATCGCGAAGAAGAAATGATTCAATTTCCAGATCGTGCGGGATAAAAGAAACTTCCTTAGCGGAAAGAACTTCTTTCTTATCATGGAAAAGAGTTATTAAATCTCCGGCAAGTTTAGCTGTAAACTTACCGCTGAATTTTTTTTCGTAACCGCGGACGGAGAAATCGCCGTAAAGATCAAAGCGGATTTCCTTTTCCGTCAACACTCCAACACGTACATCGGGCTGATTCATATTCTTCAATAATTTTGACCTAAATATAGCAACGATAAAACTAATAGTGAAGGTGAGAAGGCAATTACATGTTTGTTGTCATTTCCTCATGAGCGAATCTATAATTGTATTGGATTTCGCAACAAGTGTGGAATGATAACCGTTTTTGTGGAGCCTAAGTCTAATTAAGCGGAATTATATGGGTTGATATTTGAGAATTAAATTCTTTAGTTGCATCGGGAGTTAAAATATTTGCGACCTAACTTCAACGTATTACACAACAAACAAAATGGATGTGTTAATTCAATAACAAACAAGGGGTATCAGAATGCAAAAATCAAGATTCACTTCAGCCGTGCTTTTATTAATAATTACTGCATCATTATCATTTGCTCAGAATCCATTAAAACAAGGAGTCTATACAATTGGTGGCTCGGCAAGCTTTATGAAATCAACTTATAAGTTTGATAACATCGAAGACAAATTTACCTACATTACTATTGCCCCGACGTTTGGCTACTTTGTTACAAACAATATTATGATCAACGGAAGATTAGGATTTAGGTATTATGAAAGTGAATCAACATCTGGTAGTGGTCAGACTTATAAAGGGTATTCTCGAAATTACATAATTGGTGTAGGTGCTCGCTATTATTTTGATGCTGAAACTATCGTACCATTTCTGGGCGTTAACGCAAATTACACAAAGCGATTTGATCCGGAGGATGATGGCAGAGTTGTGGGCTTCCTTGGAGGCCTAAATTATTTTCTTAGTAAAGAAGTAGCCTTAGAACCATTTATTTCTTATGAATTCTCTTCTACAAATATAAGTCAGTCGAAAAACACTACTTTGAGTTTTGGCATCGGAGTAAATTACTATCTAACACGTTAGTAGCCGAGTTGGTTTGGCAAAATTTAATAGCCGCCATACTGTGCGGCTTTTTTATTCCAGCCAATCTTTCAAAATCTCTTGGTGGCTTTTCGGGTTGAGCTCAATAAAACTGTAATCAGCCGCATCGTTCAAAGAGTAAGGATCGTTCTTGAAGAACTCGGCTATCTCTTCCATGGAATTAGCTTTGGCAATAACAATTCCGCCGGTGCGTGGCACTTTTGGTCCCGAAACCAGCAGCATTCCCTCTTTGTAACCCGTATGTAAAAATTCTCTATGAATTGGGGTTAATTCCTCAATTTTCTCGATAGGCGCCTTGTAAATTATTTCTACGACGAAATGTCTCATTTAAATTCCTATTTGTTATTTTTGAGGACAAATATAAGCGCAATGCTGTAAGAAAGGAAGAAAATGGATTACCGGGTTTTACTTTTTTATAAATACATCCGCTTTCCCGAGCCGGAAAAGTTTGTGCAAAATCATCTTAAATTTTGCCAGAATCACGATATCAAAGGACGTGTTTGGATTTCTCACGAGGGAATTAACGCAACAGTTTCCGGAACGATTGAAAATATCGAAGCGTTCAAAAATGAAATAAGAAGCTACACTCAGTTTGCCAACATTTGGTTTAAAGAAGATGAACATGCTGAGCATGCGTTCAGTAAAATTCATGTACGGTTGAAGAAAGAAATTGTGAACGCGAGTTTTGGCGAAGTTGATCTTTCCAAAACCGGCAAGTACTTGACGCCGGAAATGCTGAACGAGTTTTATGAATCCGGCAAAGAGTTTTTAATTATTGATGCCCGCAACGATTACGAAAGTGTTATCGGAAAATTTAAGAATGCCGTTACGCCGGAAATGAAAACATTTCGCGATTGGGTTAAAGTAGCCGAAGATATTTCTGACTACAAAAACAAAACTGTAGTTACTTACTGCACGGGAGGAATCCGCTGCGAAAAGGCAAGCGCCTATTTGGTTGAACAAGGATTCAAAGATGTTTACCAAATGAACGGCGGCATCTGGAATTACATAAACCTGCATCCCGATAAATATTGGGAAGGAAGTATGTTTGTCTTTGATGAGCGGAGAGTCATCACTCCAAACAAAAACGAAGAAACAAAACATATTGGTAAATGTTATTTCTGCGGAACGCCGGCTTCATATTACATCAACTGCCACAACCAGAATTGCGATGAACTGCTTGTAACTTGCCAGGAATGTAAGATTGAAAATGATTACTGCTGTTCGGATGAATGCCGCGGTTCAGACAACCGAAGAAAAAGATATGATGGATAGGCGTACGCATTCAGCCATCGGCTATCAGCAGTTAGCTTTTAGTTATTCTGAAAGCCGAATGCCGATAGCGACAGCCAAAAAGCTTCTCAGCTTGGATCAGCGAGTGTTCCAACAAAGATTATCGAGCCGCTGTTTTTCTCTCGAATCAAAAACAAGAAGGGCTTGTCAAATCTAATGTTGTTGTCTAGAATTGAAGTAAGACGAATTTCCACAGAAGTAACGGCTGCAGCTTCTGTTCCTTCCTCGTTTACATCAACATACGTCTTGTGAAGTACTTCGCTGATGTAAGCATTTCCCATTCCGGCATAAAGCTTCTTAAAGTTGGCGTTGCCCGGATCGAAAGCTTCACTCATTCCAAGTGCTTTTAATACATCGTTCAGTGTAATCTTGTATTCGAGCTTAAATCTTGGAAGAAATAAATTCTTTTTGGAAACAGAAAAATGATTAACAACGGAATCGAAATTTTCCCTCGTTAGATAAGAAACAACATCTTGCAGTTTCTTTCCGCTGTTAGGAAGGAACAAACTCATACTAAAAGCACAGCTACCGTATGGTAAATCTACAGCAGTAAAAAGATCATTGCTTAAAGAGGAAATCTCCGTTTCCTGCTGCATCATTTTAACAACAACTTTCTTGCCGGATTCTGTTGTAAAGAAATCATCGTAAGTTTTTGCTTTATCGAATTGGTATTTCCATGTTCCTTTGAAATAAACAGCATTGATGAGATACATTATCGTTTCGGGGGAAATCTGTTCAACAATTTTTTCAATCTTGTCTTTAGTGGAATTTTTAACCCAGTTGTTGATAACATCTACGGTAGCCGGATCTTGAAAATTCATTGCGTTCACAACCGCGTTAAAATATTTCTTGTTTGTTTCGATAAAGTCGGTCTGAAAAGTGAAATCCTTGTTGTACCAAATCGAATTAGCGATGTTCATTGTAACCTTCGGATCAACAGAGCAAAGTAAATTCATCAGTGATTGATATGTTTCATTTGCTTGCTGTCTGGTAAATGAATCCAGCGACAAGGTTGATTTCATTGCATCGTAAGTTGTTCCATCGGCACCGTTCATTGTCATTCCTAACGCCATGGAAATGCTGAGAGGCGAGACAAACAGATTCTTGTCCGGTTCAATATTGTAAATTTCCTTGAAGAGTTTAAAAGAAAAATCATCTGCGGAAGCAACCAATTGTTTTTCCGTTACCGATAATTGTCTCGGCTGCTCAATAACATGATTATTTGAATCCGTAACAGTTGCTTGATTACAACCCATGACAATTAATAAAAACGTAAAGCAAAAGTAACTTAATATTGTCTTTTTCATAGGCTCTCCTTACCATAGTGTGGCTTAACTTTAATGCCGATTACTGTATTGTTGTTCTTTTCTAACAGTCTATACGTAATCATCTAACAAAACGTTACACCACTTTAAAAAAAATTTATTCACAAAGATTATGGCTGCACTCAAAGCAATATAGCTCTTAAAATATTTCCAACTGAAACTTGTAATGCGCTAAAAAATGCAAATGACCTTGTTTGCCTATTCTAATCAATTTCATGCAAGATTGCTTTCATTGAGTTTCTTCAATTTCATAAACCAAGCTTGTGTTTGGAGAAATCACAAAACGTTTTTTGCCTTCAATTGATTTGCCATAGAATCCGCTTGTTCCAAACGCAAGATTTGAAGGTACAATAACTAAACGAACTTCGCCCGGTTTCATATCGGCAAGCGTTTCATCAACACCCGGATTAATTTTTGTTGTGCCTACTATATATTCAAATATTTCCGGTGATTCAATTGCATTTGCTTTCCCTTCGACACTTGTACTGGCAAACGCAGTCTGATTAATTAAAAACTTGCCAGTGTACTTAACTTTAATAACCGAACCGGACGCCGGCTTTTCTCCGCTTCCTTCTTTCTTTATGATGTATTTCAATCCGCTTACAGTTGTTAAAGCATTAGCATAATTATTCGCTACAAGTTGAGTTTCAGTTTTAACTCTCTGTTCATCGGCAAGCTTAAGTTTTGCTTTAGCTTCATCGACCATCTTCATAAAAGAATCTGTAGTTACTTTGAAAGCGTTTGCTTTTTCACCAATGCGGGTGATAGTAATATTTCGAATCGTATCGCCTTGAGCAATTTTGTTAACAACATCCATTCCGTCTGTAACCCAGCCAAACAAAGTATAGTTGCCATCCAAGTAAGAGCGGTCGGCAAGCGTAATGTAAAATTGGCTTCCGTTTGTATGCGGACCGGCATTTGCCATTCCTAGCATTCCGGCTTTGTTGTGTGAGAGACCAGAATAAATTTCGTTCGGAAATTCATAGCCGGGACCTTCCGTTTCTTTTCCAGTGTTTGGCATTCCAGCTTGAATAACATGACCCGCTACAACGCGGTGCCAAACAACATTTGAGTAATATGGTTTCCCTTCCGCAACTGCATCATTCTTTATTGTTCCTTCCGCTAAACCTACAAAGTTGGCTACAGTCATTGGCGCGTGTTCATAATCGAGAGCTAGTGTAATTCTTCCTTTTGAGACAGTGCTTATTTCGGCATAAAGTCCATCGGGAGCGAAAGCACCTTCGCGCAGAAGCATCTCATCTAAATTTGCAAAACCGTAAGCAAGCAGTGCAATTTTAACAGATGCATCATCTTGCGCATCCGGTATTGCTTCGTTGTATGTATCATAAAGCGTGTGCCATGTTCTTCCATATTGATGCGGTCCTTCGGAACTTAAACGCGGAGTTGGAACGCCTTCCATCAAAAATGAATGACTGTCGGTTCCGCCGCGTCCGGCTTTTCTAAACGCGCCGGTTTCTGTTAGCTTGAAAGGATATTTCAAGCCGGCGTTTAAAATTGGCTCAACAACTGTTTGCGTTTGTTCCATCATTACTTTCGGAACGCCGATTCCAACAATTGGATTTGTACCGAAGTCTTTATTAAGCATCACAGAAATTTTTGGAAGCAGCTCTTTGTTTTTTTCTATCCATGATTTTGAGCCAAGCAATCCTCTTTCTTCCCCCGCATAAATTTGAACCATGATGGAGCGTTTTGGTTTTGCACCGGAGAGAGCCAGCATTCTCATCGCTTCCATCATAGTTGTGGTGCCGGAACCGTTATCAATAGCTCCGGTAGCCCCATCGTAAGAATCTAAGTGAGCGCCAAGAACTACATACTCATCCGGAAGTTCGGTTCCGGGAATAATTCCAATTACGTTATGATATTTTACCGGACCTTGTTTAAAGAAATTACGGATGTCGAATTCGAGAATTACTTCTTCCCCTTTTTCAACAACAGATTTTATTTCATTGAATTGAGTATCAAGAAGTTTTATATCCGGAAGAGTTGGCAATTTATTCCATGAAATTTTATAGCGTGCATCTAACAGTCGGATTGGAAGTTTGGAAAGCTGAATTGTTCCAAGCGCTCCGGCGGCGGATAATTTTTTTGTTAAAGTAGAAAGAGAATCGCGGTCGCGGGGCCAGCCTTCATTAATACCATCGATTAAAACCCACGCCCCCTTAATTTTATCTTTGAGTGAATCAAACTTTGCATCTGTGCTTGGCATTATTACAACGTGTCCGCGCTGAACACCTTTTGTTCCAGATGTAAAAGCCGGAGTCCCAAATTCTAAAAGCATTTCTTTTGGTTTGATCATTTTTCCAAACCATGGACCGCGGTTAAAACCCACGGGAAGTTCGCCCGATTCATCAAGCTCTGCTTTTATTCCCCAATTCTTAAATTCTCCCAATACCCAATTTGCTGCATTAGTGTATGCATCGGAACCGATAGGTCTTCCGCCTATGCGGTTGCAAAGGATATCGAGATGACGCATTGTTTGGTTATCTGTTTTACCAATCTCAATAATTTTTTGGATTACCGGATCGGTCTGAGAAAAAAATTGTACGGTGAAAATTGAAACAAGTAAAATGAAAATAGTAAAGAACCGTTTCATGGTTTATCCTAAAGGTGTTGTTCAAATGTGAGCGCAAATTAAAGAAAAGCTTTTTTCTAAAGGAGAAAAATTTAGAGAGAGTAATAAAACTACATCCTAAGCTTACGAAGCTTAGGCGCGATAAAACTTGTAACTGTTGCCACGATCAACGTCATACTTCCGCCAAAGATTACAGAAGGAATTAATCCGAGTAAGCGTGCTGCTACGCCGGATTCAAATGAGCCAAGTTCGTTTGATGAACCGATGAATATTCCGTTCACTGCCGAAACTCTTCCTCTCATTTCGTTTGGGGTGTATGTTTGAATTATTGTATGACGGATAATAACGCTTACATTATCTACTGCACCGCTAAGAAACAGAACGAACATTACTAAATAGAAATTCCGAGCTAGAGCGAAAGCAATTATGCATAAGCCAAAAAGAAAAACACTTACAAGTAAATTTCTTCCGGCATTCTTAAATGGTGGATTATGTGCTTGAACGAAAGACATTAGCACGGCACCAACAGCCGGGGCGGCACGAAGGAAACCTAAACCTTGCGCGCCTACATGTAAAATTTGATCTGCAAAAATTGGTAAAATAGCAACAGCACCGCCAAAGAACACAGCAAACATATCCAGACTAATTGAGCCAAGAATAATTTGATTGCTGAAAACAAATTTTAATCCGGCTGTTAAACTTTTTGCAATCGGTTCGTCTTTAGTTTTTTCCGGCATAGTTTTATTCTTAACTGATGAAAAGAAAAACCATCCGACAAAACTGAAGAATACTACTAATGAATAAGCTGTGCCCACTCCCCAGAATCCGTAAACCAATCCGCCGATTGCCGGACCGGAGATTTCTGCGGTTTGCCATGCAACACTATTCCAAGTGGAAGCGTTTCCGAATAATTCTTTTGGAATTAATTGAGCGGCAAATGCGCTTGTAGCCGGAGACATAAATCCGCGAGCCAATCCGGTAAGGAAAATAATTAGATAGATTGGAAAAACACCAAATTGTGCTAAAGCAAAATGAAATTGCGTGGAAATTAAAAGCAAAGCAATTGCGCAAATAGAATAAATCATGTTTGTAAAAAGGATAATTTTTTTCCGGTTAACGGTATCGGCAACATGTCCGGCAAATAAAGCTACAGATAAGAAAGGAATAGCCTCGGCAAGCCCGATCATACCCAAAGAGAGCGCATCGTGAGTAAGTTCGTAGATTTGCCACCCAACTATAACCGACTGTATATGGATAGCAAACGTTAGGAGAAAACGCGCGAGTATAAAGCGGCGGTAATCTAAAATTCTTATTGCTGCGTAAGCGTCTTTTTTATTCAAGAAATTTCTAAAAAGAGTAAATGTTGTATTGCTAAAATTATACATTTATTGATTTAATAAGTGCTTATTAATTCGATAAACAGAAAAAATCGTTGGCTTTATTTTCTATAATTAAGTCATTTTCTTTGCTTAATTTCTGAACGTGTTCAAAAAAATACGAACAGAAAATTGGTACGGTAATTGTCAAACAAAGTTGCCGGTCTAAGTATCAGAAAGACTATTTTTCTCTTTGAGTTTACAAGAGCCAATATAAGTTATGGAGTTAAAATGTATAACAAATTAAAATTGCCGGGCATAGTAATCTTAGCACTAATTGCAAACATTGCTTTTGCGCAGCAATCGGTCTTTAAAAATTTCATTACTGTTAAAGATGGAATGCTGATGGATGGCGATAAAGAATTCCGCTTCATCTCGTTCAACATTCCTAACCTTAATTATGTTGAAGATGAATTCGATTACAGTACGAAACATCCTTACAGAATGCCGGATGCTTATGAAATAACAGATGCTCTGGAAAGCATTAAGCAGTTAGGTGGAAGTGTTACACGCAATTATACTTTTCCGGTTAGGAATATTAAAGAAGAACCATATCCAACTTATGTTATTGCACCGGGAGAGTTTGATGAACAATCTTTCAAAACAATGGACACACTTTTAGCGATTGCAAATCAAGTAGGAATTAGAGTAATCCTTCCTTTCGTTAACAACTGGCAATGGATGGGCGGTAGACCGCAGTACGCAGATTTTCGAGGTAAGAATCAAGATGATTTCTGGAGCGATCCGGAGCTTATCGAAGATATTAAAGCGACAATCAATTTTGTTGTGAACAGAAAAAACACTGTTACTGGAGTTTTATACAAAGATGATAAAGCAATTTTCTGTTGGGAAACCGGAAATGAACTTTACTCAACGCCACAGTGGACAGCAACAATTTGCCGCTACATTAAAAGTTTAGATCAGAATCATTTGATAATGGATGGCTACAACGCAATAGACGGCATTGCGCCTCAAACAGAATCATTTACTGAACCATCGATTGATATTGTTTCAACGCACCACTACGAAACCGATCCGGCAATGATAGTTGAACATATAAAACAAAACTCTGCAATTATAGCGGGAAGAAAACCTTACATAGTCGGAGAGTTTGGCTTTGTAAGCACTCCCGCAATTGAAAAAGTTTTAGACTATATAATCAAAGACAAAAGTATAGCGGGCGCTATGATCTGGAGTTTACGCCATCATAGAAGAGAGGGAGGATTCTACTGGCACTGCGAACCACTTGGCGGCGGAATTTACAAAGCATATCACTGGCCCGGTTTTGCGAGCGGAATTGAGTACGATGAAAAAAACTTACTCGGCGTAATGCAAAAAAAGGCTTTTGAAATTCAAGGCTTGAAAGTGCCGGAAGTAGTAAAACCGGCAGCTCCAAAACTTTTGCCTATTGCTGAACCCGCGCATATTTCATGGCAAGGTTCTGTTGGTGCTTCGGCTTATAATATTGAAAGAGCAGCTTCGGCAAACGGTCCATGGGAGCTTGTAGGGTTTAATATAGATGATGCAAGTGTTCAATACTTTTCTTTGTTCAACGATTCAAGTGTAGAACTTGGCAAAAATTATTTCTACAGAGTGATAGCAAAAAATTCGGGCGGAAATTCCGAGCCATCGAATGTTGCTGGTCCGGTTAAAGTAGAACGAAAATGTTTGATTGATGATATGGTAAACTTTGGAACGTTTTATCACAAGAATGGTAATGTTTCTATTGTAACGGATAACGACAGATCGTACCGGGAAAAAACACACCGCATTCTTGGCGATGTTAATGCAGAATTGATTTATGTAGTTAATGGAAATCTGAAAGCGTGCAATGTATATGCCTTTTCCGAAGAAGACGCGGCTTCTCTGGAATTTTTTGTTTCTGCCGACAATAAAGAATATTCTAAAGTTGAGTTTGAGCGTTCCAGTTTGTTTGCGGGAAAAGGCGATTACGGTTATTGGGTTCCATGTGCTTACTCTTACACTGCTTCGGAATTATTGGAAGCCAAGTATGTTAAGATTGTATTCAAACAGAAAACACAAGTAGCTAGAGTAGAAGCGTATTATGTGGATTAAAGATTAAGACGAAGTTACGCTTTGGCAGCGTAACTTCGTCACTAGAATCATTCTATTTCTCAAAACCCCAGAACTTTGTGGTGGGGTTTTTCTTTTTAACATCTTCAATGAAACGATCGAAATCCTTAAATGTGTTAAGTCCTCTCAATTTTGTTTCTTTAAAAGAAATATATAACTCGCGACGTTTATTAATTTCAATATCAGTTATATCAGCAAAAGTTATCTCGGTAACTTTTCCTAAAATGTCTTTCATCTTTATTTGATCGCCGTTAACTTCAATTTCCATTGGGCGTTTAATGTACATGTAATATCTATAGCCGGTAAACCCAAGAATGGCCAAAAAATAGATGAGAAAAAATGATGAGTTAACATTGTTCAATGCAAAGTAAAAATATAAAACTACTGCAATTACAGAAATCGGCGTTCCGTACGCTTGAAATAAGCCATAAAAATTTTGTTTCAGTTTGTAAGTTTCCAAAATCTTCCTCTTTGTTAGATTAGTTAAATAAACTATTCAAACTTATGAATAGCAGCTTGATTAAACAATTCCTACTAAGCAAATTCAAATAGTTATAAAGTAACTCGCTATCCAAAATAAAACCTTTTTATTCTAATGCGTCTAATTAATTGTAAAAGATAATGCTGTTGACGAAAAATATTTTTTAATATCTTGGAACATATATATAGCGGTGGTTTTTTAACTTATTGAAAACAATGGACAAAAAGTAAAATGGAAGGACAAGAAGATTCATCATCATCAGTTTTTGGTTTTACAATAAAATTGGGGGTTAATATGAACCGCAGTCAAAAATCATTTCATCCATTTCTACAAGCAAAAATTTATAGTCAGATCTCTCCAGGCATTTAGAATTTCTTCTAACAGAGCAAGTTAATTTCGGATTTCTTTACTAGCGAAGAATATCTGTTAGAAGGTTAAGTGTGTCCAAGCAAACGATTCACCATAAATAAAACGCATTAATAATAACAAGAGGAGTTGTATGAACAATCTGGAACTACTTTTAGCAAACGTTGCACCATATGCAATTGGACTAGTAGTAATTGTACTTATTGCAAAATCAATTGTAATAGTGGGCGGACGTGAAATAGCTGTAATTGAAAGAAAATACTTTGGCAAGAAAATGCCGCAAGGAAGAGTAATTGCTCTTGCAAATGAAATTGGTATTCAAGCCAGAACGCTTGGACCGGGTTTGCACTTTCTAATTCCATTCATTTATGTTCCGAAGAAATATTCCTTTACTGTAATTTCTGAAAATGAAATCGGTATCATAGAATCAATCGACGGTAACGCAATTCCTCCCGGAAAGATTTTTGCTAAAGTTGTAGAAGGACATAATTCTTTTCAAGATGGGGAAAACTTTCTGAAAAACAATGGGGAGAAAGGACCGCAGATTGAAATTCTTCCTCCCGGCGTTTACAGAATTAATCCAGTTCTGTTTAATATCAGAAAGACGCCATCAATATTTATTGATAAAGGTAAAATTGGCTTAATAACTTCAATGGACGGAACTCAAATTCCGGCGGGTAGATTGCTGGCGAAAAAAACAGAAGGACATTCCAATTTTGAAAACGGAGAAAACTTCTTGCATAACGGCGGGCAAAAAGGACCTCAAATTGAAGTTATGTTCCCCGGTACCTACAGAATTAACACCGACTTATTTCATTTGGAAATTCAAGATGCAACCGTTATTCCGGCTAATAAGGTTGGACTAGTAACCGCGCTCGATGGTGAACCGTTACCGGAAGCCGAATACGTTGCAAAACCGGTTGGCGGTCATAACGATTTTCAAAATGCATCTAAGTTTTTAGAAGCCGGCGGTCAGCGAGGTCCGCAGTTCGATGTTCTCAAACCGGGAACATACTATATAAATCCCCTCATCTTTAAAGTTGAGCTTGATGATGTAGCGGTTGTAGAGCGCGGGCAAGTAGCCGTTGTTGTTTCGAACGTTGGTGATGAGCCGGTAGAAGTAAAGAACGCAATTGCCGAAGCCGTAAAACTTGATGATGTTAAACCGGGCAGTGAGGCTTACAAAGCAATTGAGAAACGTTTGAATATGGGAATTGAACGTTACGTTGTGCCGAAAGGTTACCGCGGTATTCAACAAGAAGTTGCCGGCCCGGGCTTCTATTATTTGAATCGCAGAGCATACATGGCTTATGTAATTGATACAACAAATATTACAATTGATTGGGATAATGCAGAGTCGACTCGCTTCGATCCGCTCAAGGTAATTTCTAGAGACGGATTTGAAATTAGCGTATCCGTAAAAGTTGTAATTCGAGTTCGCCCGGATCAAGCACCATACATGGTAGCAAAAATCGGTTCGATTGAGAATTTAATTCTTCACGTTATTCACCCAATGATTGATTCATCATTCCGTAATCAAGCTTCTTCAACTTCTGCTATGAACTTTATGCAAGACAGACAAGAAGAACAGCGCAAAGCGGAAGAGCGCGCAAAAGCCGAACTGGAAAAATATCATGTTGAATGTGTGAGTGTTTTGATTTGCCAAATCAATTTACCGCAAGAGTTGATGGACACGCAGACAAAGAAAATTATTGCTCAGCAGCAGCAAGCCATGTATCAAGATATGCAGAAAGCTGAACAGACAAGGATCGCTACAGAAAAAACACGAGCGGAAGCTGACCAGCAGAAGAATCTTGTTGAAGCCGAAATTGGTGTTAAGATTGCAGAGCAAAACAAGCAGAAGGCTATTCGTTTTGCAGAGGGTGAATCTGAAAGTATTCGTCTTCGCGCTGTAGGTGAAGCTCTTGGTATCAAGGCTACAGGTGATGCAGAAGGTTCTAAGATTCTTGCTATCGGTGAATCAACTGCAAAAGCTTACGAGTTGCAAAACAAAGCTGTCGGTCAGCAAGGTGTAACTGCAATTGAAATTGCTAAACAGATTGCAAGCGGCAACATAAAAGTTACTCCGGATTTTCTAGTTCAAGGCGGAGATAATCTCGGTGGGTTGCTTTCAGCATTCTTAACTAATATTATTGCCGGAAATCAAAAACCAGTTGATAAACAGCCGGTAGCATAATAATTATGTAGAGGCGTTGTTTACAACGTCTCTACTGTAAATCATATATGGGAGATTTTTATGTTTACAAAACTTAGCAACAGCTGGAACTTGATGAAAGCTAGCTGGGGAGTTTTAAAGCAAGACAAAGAACTGATAATTTTTCCAATCTTATCAACTGTTGCGGTGATATTGGTGACTATTAGTTTTGTAGTTCCAATGTTCTTTGCCGGACTTCTTGATCAAGCTGTATTGAGAGATAGCGGAACTTTAAAATATGTGATTGGATTTCTCTTCTACTTCATCCAATACACTATCATAATTTTCAGCAATACTGCATTGGTCGGCGCGGCTATGATTCGCTTACGCGGAGGTAATCCTACCGTTGGCGACGGATTTAAAATCGCCTTTGATCATATCACAACAATTCTTGGTTATGCCTTCATTTCCGCAACAGTCGGAATGATTTTGAGAGCAATCTCAGAGCGTTCCGGATTTTTAGGAAAGCTAGTTGTCTCTATATTGAGCTTTGCGTGGAATTTGGCAACGTTCTTAGTAATTCCGGTTTTAGTTATCGAAAACATTGGGCCAATTGAAGCCATCAAGCGAAGTACATCGTTGCTGAAAAAAACTTGGGGAGAGCAAATAGTTGGAAACATGAGCATTGGCTTTGTAACCGGATTCATAATGGTGGCTTTAGTTATCGCAATGATCTTTACAATTATTGCGCTGGCGGAAATTGTAACTACAGCTATGTTGATTTTTGTTATCTCACTTTTTGTTCTCGCATTTATAATATTAGCTTTAATAAGTTCAACGTTGGGCAGCATTTATGAAGCAGCGGTTTATATTTATGCTGCTGAAGGAAAGACAACCGGGTTCTTTGAAGAAAATTTGGTTAGCGATGCGTTTCGTTTGAAATAAAAATCTAATGTAGTGGCGGAATTAATTTCGCCACTACATGTATATGCTGGATTAAAACCTCCACACAGAATCAAAAGCGAATGTAACTCTCTTAGCTTTGCTGGAAGAGACCACATTTTGAAAATCCGGCGAACCAAAGTTTAGAGCGATCACTCCAAAATCAATTCCTAAACCCAATCCCCAATTAAATTTATCAAATCCGCCAAAAGCCCAGCCGGTACGAAGCGCAAAAACTCCAAGGTTGTACCAGTCAATACCTAATGCAATACGTGGTTTGCTGTTGCCCGGTTCTTCATTCATACCTTGGTGATAATCCAACGCAAGCAGCATTGTGCCCGGCACACTTTCTAATTTAAGCGATGCGCCAATATGTAATGCTGTTGCCATTTGAGTTGTGATTGAGTTGATAAACTTACCGCTCTCTTTTCCGGTAAGCCGGTTTACAAGAGTATCTCTCTGAGCTTTATCGCTTAAATCATCTAAATAAATAGCGGCGTTTGATGAATACTGAGCTACATCTTTATCCCACTTTATTTTGCCGATATCTGTAATGGAAAATCCAACCGAGAAATTATCACTCAATAACGTACTGATTCCAAAATCAAAACCAACGCCGCTGCCGGCTGGAGTTGGAAACGGCGTACCGGAAAAGTCTTCTTTCTTTTTGTCCTCAACAAAATTGTATTTCACTTTGAAGTCCGGCGAGAAAGCTGAGTATGCTAAAAAATCTCCCTTGCCGGTAATTGTATTTGCTTCGCCGGTTTTCAACTCTGTATTTATGTGATCAAGGCCGGCGTAGAAAAATCCGCTTACAAAGTTTATTGAAGCGCCAACTTTAAAACTCTTGAAAAGTTTTGGAATAATCTTGAAATCGCGGGCATACGAGAAGGAATACTTACGGAGCCATGATGCTTTGAATTTCGTGTCGTTAAAATTGTAAACTTTGTTCGGCAAGTTTCCTTCTATACCAAGATCAATCAAGCTTTTCGGAAAAGTCATCAATCCTGAAATGCGATCCGTAATGGAAAAGGCTATTGCACCAAAACCTTTTGTCGGTTGAATAGAAATACTTACCAGTTGAACATGAATATCGGAAAAAACTGTTCCGCCATCTGCAAATAAGTCTTTCAACTTGTTTTTGTCTTGTTCGGTTAATAATCTGCCGGAAGTAGAACCATCTGTGTTAGTAACCTTTGTTCCGAAATAATAGTTGTATTCATCCAGCGAAATAAAGTTTGAGCCGACAGCGCCCGAAATATTTGGAACTGGAATTGGAAGAATAAGCTCCACTTTCTTTGATGAATCTTGAAAAAGGTTTGCCGGATTTTTTCCAACTGCGTATATACCAAATGAGGAAGTTGTAAATGTTTTTGCCATTCCCATAGATCGCGCATCTGTAACTCCCGCAGAACCGTTTCCTTGCGCAAGGTTTAATGAAGAAATAAGGAGAACTATGATTGCAGAAATTATTTTAACTTTTTTCATCGCTTTCTCCTTATGGCTTAACGCGGTAGTTGGTTGAACCGAAAGCGTGAATTAGTATATCGTCTGTAGTTCTAAAACGTACGGGAGAATTATCTGACCCACTGGTATTCAAAGTTAGTCTTACTCTCATGTACTTGGCTTTTGCAATTTTATCAACCTCTGTCTTTAAGGCTTTCACCGTTTTTGTTTGTTTGTTTTTCACTGATACATTGCCGGATGCATCGGTTGCTGCACCGTTAAAAGTGAGTACGGTGTCTTGATCGGAATACTTTGGCGGAAAGTAGGTTAAGAAATTATTGTTTTGATCATATAGTTTTCCGGTAAAAGAAATAGATGCGGGCAAACCGTTTGTTAAAACTAATCCGGCCTCTATTGAATTTACATCTTTGATTTGATCCCGCTCATCGTTAGATAAATCCACGGCAACCGAGTCGGTTATCTGTGCATTTGAAATTCCAAAATCCAGTGGAAGCTCGAAGATGCTTCTTCCGGTAATTTTGTCTGTGTTTTTCATGCTAACGGTTTTGTAGTTGGGATTAAGTGTGCCGCCGGCGTAAACAATTAATGAATCCGGGAAGCGGGAAAACTTTTTGAAGAAAAGACTTAAGCTGTCGGAATTAATTGTTAAAATAGAATCGGCCGGAGTTATTAATGTAGTATTTAGTGTTTTACTGTTTAATCCAAGAATCGCTTTTTGTCCTAGGCTGTTTCTACCTTCAATTCTGCCATCAATTTTGAATTCGAATTGCGCGTTGGTTTTTAAGCGGAGCTGAACTAGAGGATTGCGCAGATTAATCTGCTGGAATTGCAGTTTATCTTTCAAATCTTGCAGATCAAGAGAAATTGCGCTTCGTTCTGCTTCAACAATTTGAGGCTGAAGCTGACCATTGAACTCTTTTAGCTTAAGATTACTAATTTCAACAGAGCCGGAAATGCCATCGGTACTTTTTATAGTTCTATAATCTGTGGTAGCTTTAGTTTGCACAGAAATTTTATAAGAAACTTGATTTGATGGAGAACCGGTCGTGCTTACAATTGAATAATCCAGCAATGACAAATTATTGAATAGCGTTACAGTTTGTTTTCTAGCAATAGAACGAATTTCCGTAAATATCTGTCCGCTCGGATTTCGCAAATTATCGATTGTCAAATTCAGCGTAGCATCAATATCAAGATTGTTGGTTACTTTAACCGTCAGCGCTCCGGCTTCAATTTTGATGTTGGAAAATTTAGTCGGCTGAGATTCTCCTTCATCAATTGTAATTGTATTATCAATAACAACCGGATCTTGCGCCGGAATTTTTGCTTGTGCTTCAACAACGCTTAGATTAACAAACTTAGCTTTTACAGAAAAAGAATTTTGCGGTATAGTAACCGGAGTTCCATTGCTTCCGTTTGTTGAAACAAGGCAATCGAGAGTTAACTGGTTTTTAATGAATATGCCTTTAGTAATCGGAATTGCTTTAATAGTTCTTGTTTCTTTAGGCGGAATTGTTGTGCTGCCGCTATACTGTGCAACCAACTCGCCGCTAGAAGCGTTTTTAAGAACAATGTTTCTTAATGTAAGTGAAACGGGGGAAGGAAATTGATTTGTAATAGATAGATCAATTGTCCCGCCGTCCAGTTTAACGGAAAGAAATTCATCGAGAACATCTGTATTGATGGAAACCGGAACATCATTTGCCGGGGGGACAATAACTTGTGAGCCCGGCTTAATTCCGGCAGCTATCCAGTCAAAACCGATATTGGCAGAAACGGAATCGCCGGCTATGATTATGGAACCGATTGTCTCCGAAGCCGATTCGTTTACCGCGTCAATCTTTAGCTTCTCCTTAAGTTCAATCTGATCGATATTTTTCTCTTGAGTGAAGTAAAGAAGATTGCTTCCGTCTTTGTAGTATTTTAACTCGGAGCTCTTTTCAAGCAAATCCATTAATGAATAGTTTTTCTTAGCGATTGGTAGGTTTAACGATACATCCCATTGGGGCATATTAGGCTCGTTAATGTTGCAACTGAATAATAGAGCGGTAATCAGTAAAGCCGCAAATAGTTTTACGCGTTTCATGTTTTCCTTGGCTAATTTTCCGAAATGAACATATCAATTATCGGATAACATAACAATAGATGTAGTCTTTACGGAGAATAATTATGATAAAGCTAACATATTCATTTCAAGAAACTTAATGCAGAGATATTCTTCTTTAGTTATATTTCAATCCGAATAATAACCTACAACTCATACCGCACATGAAAAAAATAATATTTGCTTTAGCAGTATTTACTTTTCTGCTCTTAATTCCTACACATGCATTCGGCCAAACCGGATCGGTTCTCACACTTTCTGAAATCATGTTTAATCCCTCCGAAAGCAACGGCGAGTTTATAGAAATTTATAATACGTCAACAACTCAAACTGTAAACCTTACCGGGTTCAAGATTAAGTATTATACTTCTACTGCAGACAATCTGGTAGCGTTTATTGGCGGAACGGAGCTTCAGCCGGGCAAATATGCAGTAATTATTGAAAGCGACTACGATTATAATAACGGCGCATATAAGAACTTAATTCCCGCAGATGCAATAGTGTTAAAAATTTCCGATGCTTCTTTCGGTGCTTCCGGAATGGCCAACACAACCAATCGTGATGTTTCTCTGCTTAATGCGGCGAGCGAAGTAATTGATACTTACACTTATTCGGCCGATAACATTAGCGGTATTTCTGATGAGAAGTATATTGTTAACAAAGATAACAGTTCTGCAAACTGGCGTAACGGAACAACCGCCAACGGCTCTCCCGGAAAAATAAATTCCGTAACACCTATAAGCTACTTGCATAATCTCACGGTCAGATTAAGTTCTTTAACGCCGGCAAACCCGGTAGAGCGTGATTCTGTTTATGTGCAGTTTATAGTCAAAAACAACGGTGTGCTGGATGCGGCTAATTACTCGGTAGAAATTTTTCATGATGTAAATGCAGATTCTGTTGAGCAGGTAAGCGAACGGATATTCAACCAGAGTTATATTGATCTGTCTTCGAACGACTCAATCTTTGTTGAATCAAAATTTTATGCCGGGCAGCTTGGGCAGAATTTGATAATTGCGAAGGTTACCTACACCCCGGATGAAAAACTTTCCGACAATAGGGCGTATGTACTTACAACCATATCCGAAAAGCCTTCGGCTTATACAGATGTAGTTATAAACGAAATTATGTACGCGCCAACTAACGATGAGCCGGAGTGGATTGAATTATATAACCGGACTGATCACACAATAAATCTTAAGAATTGGAAAATTTCCGACAACTCCTTAACCGCAACTATTTCGGCAAGCGATTACCTACTCCAGCCGGGAGAATATGTTGTGGTTAGCAGTGATGCGACTGTTTCGTCATTCTACACACATACACTAAATTTAATTGTTAAGTCTCTTCCATCATTAAGCAATTCCGGCGATGATGTAATTCTTAAAAGCAGTGCAAATACTACCGTCGATTCCGTAAAATATATACCAACCTGGGGCGGAAATACCGGCGGTAAATCTTTAGAAAGAGTCTCGGTAGATGTTTCTTCAACGGAAGCAGTGAACTGGAGCTCATCAACAAGTAAATACAAAGCCACTCCCTCAAGAATCAATTCTGTTACATCGAAGAATCACGATCTAAATGTGAAAAGTTTTAGTACATCTGCTGTGTATGCCGAAATTGGGAAATCAATCCAGATTAAGGCTAATATCGAAAATTTAGGTAAAAATATTGAACCGAATTACTCGCTGAAATTATTCCGGGATTTAAATCTGAATAATATTTTGGATGAAGATGAGTTAATTGATATTGTGGGAGGAACTAATATTGCCAGTCAAACGGTGGCAGAATTTAATTTTACCGTTGGAAGCTTCGTTGCGGGATTAAATCAATTTATTGTGCGAGTTGATTTACTAAATGATGAATATCTTGAGAACAATATATCAGTATTAAAAATCAACGCAGTGCAAATAAACGAACTGCCCGGCGATTTAGTTGTAAATGAAATAATGTACAGTCCAAATTCTTCCGATCCGGAATGGGTGGAAATATACAACAAGAGTTCTAAGCAGATTAATCTAAAAGGTTATCAGTTAGCTAATTCATCTTCAAAAAGTAAAGTTGTTGCCAATAGTGTTGTTATTAATCCCGAAGAGTATTTTGTAATTACGCGGGATAGCTCGATGTATCAAATTTTTCCAAAGTTGTCAAAATTCGCTACGGCAACATTTCCTACCTTGCTAAACACTAAAGACAAAATTGTAATCTTAGATTCACTTGATCGTGCGATAGATTCTCTCGAATACAAAAATTTATGGGGCGGAGCTGTTGGAAAATCATTGGAACGTGTTGATTGGATTAGAACCTCGACAGATTCTACCAATTGGATAACTTCGCTTAACAATTTGGGAGGAACACCCGGAGTAGTGAATTCAAGTTCTCAGAAAAATTTTGATGTAGCTGTTTCCAAAATTATATATACGCCCACTTCACCGCTGGTTGGACAAAAAGTTACTATAGCCGCAAGCGTTGTAAATATTGGTAAGAATGATGCTTCATTTAAATTTGTTCTAAACAGAGTTAATAACAATGGAAGCAAGCAGAAAGTAGAAGAATCGAATACCATTACTTTGATAAAAGGAAATTCGCTTACTTACAACTTTACATTTGCTGTGGAAGTTCTTGCTTCAAAGCAGACTTTCGAAGTAATCGCTGATTTTGCACTTGATGAAGATCAAGCGAATAATTCGACAACTGCTTCTGTTCGTCCGGGATATTTAGCCGGTACTATAAAACTTAACGAAGTGATGTATAATCCCCTTAACGGTGAACCGGAGTGGATTGAGCTTTACAATGCTTCATCTTTTGATGTTGATTTGGAAGACTGGTCAATTTCGGATGTGCTTATTACTCCGCAAAAGTTAAAACTACAATCCAAAGATTTTACATTTCCAAGCAAAACATATTTGGTTGTAGCCAAAGACAGTACTGTTAAAAATTTCCACAATACAATAGGCGGCAAGCTAATAGTAAGTGCGTTTGCCAATCTCAACAATGATGCCGATGGAGTTGTAATTAAAGATTCCCGCGATGTTACAATTGATTCATTGTTGTATGATAAAACATGGGGAACCGACGCCGGCAAATCTTTAGAACGTAAGGTTTATGAAAGCGCTACAAACGATAAAACAAATTGGGACTTTTCAAAAGATATTGAACTTAGCACACCCGGAAAAAATAATTCTGTTTCACCAAAGGATAGAGATGTTGCTATAACGAATATTGTTTTCACTCCTTCAACTCCGGTTGTAGGTCAGAGAGTAAAAATTTCTGCAAGCGCAACTAACATTGGGAAAAACGGTGCCTCATTTAAGTTCGTTTTGAACAGAGTAAATAAGGATGGAAGCAAGCAAAAGGTTGAAGAGTCTAACGTCCTAACTAGCGCGGTTGGCGCATCAGTTTCTTATGAATTTGTTTATGCAGTTGATAACATTACATCCAAACAGACATTCGAAGCGGTTGTTGATTATAGTGCGGATGAAGATTTAACCAACAATGCAGTAATAAACTTTGTTCGTCCGGGATATCCATCCGGAACAGTTGTACTGAATGAGGTGATGTATGCTCCAATGAATGGCGAACCGGAGTGGATTGAGTTATATAATAACTCCGACTATAATATTGATTTGGATGAATGGTCGATAACTGATGTGCTGCCATCCCCATATAAAGTCAAAATCGCCGCCCAGAATAATTTGTTTGCCAGCAGAACTTACTTGGTGATTGCAAAAGATAGTACAATAAAAAGCTTTCACGAATCGATTGCCGGAAAGTTTATTGTAAATACACTACCCTCTTTAAATAATGACTCGGACGGAATTGTAATTAAAGATTCCCGCGATGTTATAATAGATTCGTTGTTGTATGATAAAACTTGGGGAACCGATGCCGGTAAATCTATTGAGCGTATCGTTTATGAAAATGCCACAAATGAAAAATCGAATTGGGGCTTTTCAAAAGATATTGAGCTGAGCACACCGGGGAAAAATAATTCTATTTCTCCAAAAGACAGAGACTTGGCGGTATCCAAAATTGTTTTCACTCCTTCAGCGCCCGTTGTTGGCCAGAGTGTGAAAATTTCTGCAAGCGCAACTAATATAGGGAAAAACGGTGCTTCATTTAAGTTCGTTTTAAATAAGGCAAACAAGGATGGAAGCAAGCTAAAAGTTGAAGAGTCTAACACTATAACTATCGCGGTTGGCACTTCAGTTTCCTATGAATTTACATATGCAGTTGATAACATTACATCGAAACAGACATTTGAAGCGGTTGTTGATTACAGTGCGGATGAGGATTTAACCAATAATGCAGTAACAAACTTTGTTCGTCCGGGGTATCCTTCCGGAACAGTTGTGCTGAATGAGGTGATGTACGCCCCAATGAATGGTGAGCCGGAATGGATAGAACTATATAACGCGTCTCTGTACGATGTCGATTTAGAAGAATGGTCGATTACCGATGTGCTAATCTCTCCGCTTAAGACCAAGATTCAAGCAAAGGACTTTTCCTTCCCAAGTAAAACATATCTGGTTATTGTTAAGGATAGCACTCTGCTTGATTTTCATAAGGCAATTAACGGCAAGGTAATTGTCAGTTCTTTTGCAAATCTAAATAATGATGCAGAGGGCGTTGTAATTAAAGATTCCCGTGATGTACTAATAGATTCTTTGCTGTTCGATAAATCGTGGGGCGGCGAAAATGGAAAATCGCTTGAGAGAATTTTATTTGAGAGTTCTACTAATTCAAAGACTAATTGGAGTTCTTCAATAGACAGCGAATTCAGTTCTCCGGGAAGAATAAATTCTGTTTCGCCAAAAGATCACGATCTTGATTTGAGTTCTCTTTCAGCGGCTCAAAAATATGCGGTTGTTGGAAGAAAAATTAAGATTAGTATAGAGGTAGAGAATATCGGGAAAAATGCTGCGTCGGCTTTCTCGGTTAAACTCTACCGCGATGCAAACAGAAATGGAATTGGCGAAACAAATGAGCTGGTTTATTTAAAGAACGAAACTGGTTTGGCGATTAACATAACAAGCAAATATGATATTGAAGATGGTTCGTATGTAATTGGATTTAACCAGTACTTAGCTACAGTTGAGTATTCTGCAGATCAATACTTAGATAATAATAAGCTTGCGTTAACAATAAATGCTGTTGTTGTAAATGAAGAAAGAAACGATCTGGTGATAAATGAAATTATGTACGCGCCGATTGTGGGTGAGCCGGAGTGGATTGAAATTTATAACAACAGCGCAAAGCAAATCAACTTGAAAGGTTATCAAATTGGCAACGGTTCAAGTAAGAGCAAAGTTATTGCTCAAGATGTAGTATTAAAACCGGAAGAATACTTTGTTGTAGCTAAAGACAGTGCTGTATATACACGCTTCACAAACATTTCTAAATCTGTGATATCTCCATTCCCAACACTTAGCAACGCAAAAGACAGAGTTGTGCTTCTCGATTCACTCGACCGGACAATAGATTCTCTTGAATACAAAAGTGTATGGGGCGGAACAAGCGGAAAATCTTTAGAACGGTTAGATTGGGTAA
The DNA here is from genome assembly GCA_043807765.1 of Ignavibacteriota bacterium. Classification (GTDB taxonomy): domain Bacteria; phylum Bacteroidota; class Ignavibacteria; order Ignavibacteriales; family Melioribacteraceae; genus Stygiobacter. The sequence continues at coordinate 48,826 of JAZDFQ010000061.1, read as the reverse complement.
AGTTGTCAATCGACTCTACCAACTGGAAAACATCGATTCATCAGCTTGGGGCAACACCAGGATTTATAAATTCAATCTCTCGAAAGAAATTTGATGTATCGGTTACAAAGCTTTTATTTACTCCAGAGGTTCCAATTGTTGGTCAGCGCGTAAAAATCTCGGTTGCAGCAACCAACTTGGGTAAAACAGATGCTTCATTCAAGTTCATTTTGAATAAAGTAAACAAAGATGGAACCAAGCAGAAAGTGGAAGAAACAAACACAATGGTTATTTCGAAAGAGGCTTCTCTTTCTTACGATTTCTCTTTTGCTATTGAAAACATCCTTTCAAAAAATACTTTCGAGGTTGTTGCCGATTTTAGTACTGATGAAGATTTTACAAACAATACATTCTCGGCTTCCGTTCGTCCCGGATATACAACCGGAACGGTTTATATAAATGAAGTGATGTACAATCCAATTAACGGTGAACCGGAATGGTTGGAGCTTTATAATGCATCTGCAAACGATGTCGATTTGGAAGATTGGTCAATCACAGATATTCTTACAACTCCTCAAAAACAAATTGTAAAAGCTAAAGATTCTGTTTTTCCAAAGAACACGTTTTTAGTTATTGCAAAAGACTCTACAATTCGAAATTATCATAGCGCGATTCCTTCCAAGTTGATTGTAACGAGCTTTGCGAATTTGAATAATGATGCTGATGGTGTTGTAATAAAAGATTCGCGTGATGTGACGATTGATTCAGTTCGCTTCGATAGTAAATGGGGCGGCGAAAATGGAAAATCGCTTGAAAGAAGGTTGACCTCAACAGCTTCAACAGAAAAAACTAATTGGGGTTCTTCAAAAGATTTAGAACTTAGCACACCGGGTAGAATCAATAGCATAGCTATTAAGAAATTTGATCTTGCTCTTAAGGCGTTGGTTTCTAAACCACTTTATCCAGCTATTAATGAAGATTTAAATGTCGGCACAAGAGTGATTAATTATGGAACAAGTGATGCCGACAAATATTCAGTTAAGTATTATGTAAAGAATAATAATCTATATTCATATCTGGGCGAAACGAACGGAGTAAATCTAAAGAGCAATGATTCTGTAGTTGTTTATTCGACGAACAAACTAAAATTGAGCGATGTAAAAACAGTTTTTTGCAAAGTCACTTTTGTAAATGATGAAGACACACTGAACAATTCCTTCATCGGAGATATAATCCCGGGCGCAAAACAAAACTCTGTTTTAATTACTGAAGTAATGTATGATCCGCTTACTCACGAACCGGAATGGGTTGAATTTCTAAACGTTTCAAATGAAGCAATCAACTTGAAGAACTGGGCAATCAGCGATGTACTTTCCACACCTACAAAAGCATTATTAACGATCAATGATGAATATCTGCAGCCCGGTGAATACGCAATTGCTACTCCAGATACACAAGCTTATGCTTTCAATCCGCCTAAGAAATTTTTTCAAACAAAGTTTGGTTCACTTGGAAACACCTCGGACGGTATAATTATTTATGATTTCCGAGGCGCTATAATAGATAGCTTTTTCTATAAAGCCAGCTGGGGCGGAAGCAACGGCTCCTCACTAGAAAGAATATCTTTAACTAAAACCACAAACGATAGCACAAACTGGACGGTTTCAATTTCTAATGTTGGTGCTTCACCGGGTGTAAAGAATACTTCAGCAAATCCGAAAGCATATAAAACCGGCTCTCTTGTTCTTAACGAATTACTTTATGAGGCGGAAAGCGGAAACGCAGAGTTTGTAGAGTTTTATAATACTTCAAACGACTCAATTCAAGTTGGCGGCTTGGATCTTCGCATTGGTACAAAAGAAAAAGTAAAACTATCAACATCAACTTTTATTGTACCACCTAAGGAATTTCTTGTGCTCGCTTCCGATTCAACAATCTATACCAGATACCCAATGTTGAAACAGAACATTACGCGTGTTTCATCTTCTCTCAGTTTGTCCAACGAAGGAACTTCGTTACTCGTCAAAGATTTATATGGAACAACCTTGGATTCTGTTGTTTATACTCCGGCATGGCATAACAGAAATTTTCTTGAGACTAAAAACAAATCGTTGGAAAGATTGAATCCTTTGTTGAGCTCGAATGATAGAGCGAACTGGAGTACAAGTGTAACCAACGAAGGCGCTACACCGGGTAAGCAGAATTCTGTTTACACGGAAAATCCGGCAACCGATACCAAAGTAAGCATCAGTCCAAATCCGTTCTCTCCGGATAATGACGGCTTTGAAGATTTCTCAATTATTAATTTTAATCTTCCTTTCAGACTTGGGCAGGTTCAAGTAAAAGTGTTTGATAACCAAGGACGTTTGGTTAGAACATTGCTGCAAAATCATCCTTCGGCTTCCAACAGCTCTGTAATATTTGACGGACTTGATGATGATGGAAGAGCTCTAAGAATGGGTATTTATATTATGCTAATTGAATACTCAACGGAAGGCAGCAATGTAGTAGAAACTCTTAAAAAACCAATAGTAGTTGCAAGAAAACTTTAGGGACTAAAATGAAATACAAAGAAAAGGTTGATGATTTTCTTTCTCAGAAAAGAATTGCTTTTGCGGGAGTTTCAAGAACTCCAAATGCAAAAGTTGGAAACGCTATCTATAAGAAATTCAAAGAAGCGGGTTATACTGTCTATCCAATCAATCCAAATGCGGAGATGATTGAGGGAGATAAGTGCTATAAAGATTTATCCTCTACGCCGGAAAAAGTTGACGCGGTTTTAATAACCACAAATCCTAATGCTGCGTATGAAGTTGTAAAGCAATGCATTGCAAATGATGTTAAGAGAGTTTGGTTTCATCAAGGAATGGGAAACGGAAGCTACAACAAAGAAGCCGCACAGTTTGGTGAGGAAAACGGTTTAACTGTTATCCACAACGGTTGTCCTATGATGTTTATCAAAGATGCCGATCCCTTTCATAGGTTTATGGCATTCTTGAAAAGGATTTTCGGGAAGCTGGATAAATAAACTACAGCTTTGCAAACTGAGACGCGGTTTTTATCTTTCGGCGTTATTTATTTGAGATTAGGAAAACCATTAAACACTTATTAGAAATAAAGGAAGCATGGAAAACTGCGCTTGCAGATAAAGTGTTTCGCATAAAGACTATTATGTCTGTGCTAATGCTCGCTTTGTCGCTATTTTTCCTTGCGAAGTTTTTACCATACAGCGAAACACGCCCGGGTTTTTCTTTGGATGATCCGCTGCTCTCAACCTTCAAGCCAATTGATTTAACATGGATAACATTCATCTTAATTTACGGCGCGTTGGTTGTCGGACTTGTATCAATCGCAAAGTATCCAAGAAGAATTATCATTGCGTTTCAATCTTATACATTAGTTGCGTCGCTTCGATTAATTACAATTTATTTCCTTCCCTTCAATGCGCCGCCGGATATTATTCCAATGGAAGATCCATTTGTAGCTTTCTTTGGCGGCGGCAAAACACTTCTGCGCGATCTCTTTTTTTCCGGTCACACCGCAACAATGCTATTGCTAGCTCTTGTGGCAAAGAATAAAATTCTTAAAACGATTCTTGTTGTTTGTACAATTCTTGTTGCGGTTGCTGTATTGGCGCAGCACGTTCATTATACAATTGATGTAATTGTAGCGCCATTTTTTGCATACACCGGTTACCGCATTGCCCGCCTAATTAATAAGAAGAAAAATGCGAAAGCGGAAAAAACCACGTAAGATAATTTTCTAAGATATGTTATCTACTCGTCGGATAATTAATAGTTATATGATTGGAGTATGGTATGAGTTTGATTCATCATTATACAGATATAAATACGTTATCGCTAATACTCAAATACAAAACTATTAGATTCAATAGACTTGATCGTGTTGATGATAAGAGTGAAGCGAAATCTTATGGCAAATATCAGCTTGGAAAATTTTTGTTTGTGAGTTGTTGGACAGATTCTCAAATAGAAAGCATTCCTTTGTGGCATATGTATACAAATAAAATGCACGGTGTTCGAATTACGCTTGATAGTGACTGGATGTATTACCGCCCATTAAAACCAGATCCAAAATACAACGTTATTAAAGAAGGTGATTTTTATGCACCAATTCCTTTTGAAAAATTCTTTAATGACAGTTATATGATTTTACCGAACATACTCAAAAGAGATAGCGTTTTGCGAAAAGTAAGATATGTAGATAATCCCGAAAAATATCTAGATAATGTCGTTGATCTAAAAATACAAGCAAATGGTAAAGCTAAAATGCAAATAAAAGATGTAAATGATTTTGCTACTTACAAACAAAAGGCATGGTCATTTCAAGAAGAAGTTCGTTTTGTTCTATTTATCCTTCCTACGATACCAATACCACCAGATGGGTTTTCAAATGATAGATATTTAACTGAGCTTCCAAATCATATTCTAAGCTCAATAATAAATGGAATCGGACCAAATCTTGATTTCTTTGATATAGATATCAATCCAGAAGTGTTGAATAAAGTAACTGTTACAATGGGACCTCTATGCAATGGTGGGGATGAAATAATGGTCGATTCACTATTAAAAACTTACACTAGAGATGGTGTATTACAAAAGAGTAAACTTACTGGTAATATTAGAAACGCCATTAAATAAACACATTTAACTCGTTCTTCAAACCGACCACACTTTCAATACGGTTGTTTGAAGTAATATTTCCTCCGTCGTCATGGTCCTACCATGACGCTAAATAAAGAATTTACTATCACATGATGGTTAGTGATATTGAAAAAATTACTAGCATATTAATGGAACACTATTGATATTCAATCAGGCAGACAAGGAATGATAATGGTTTCAGAATTGACCGGTGGTACCATCGAGACTACTCTTGGCAAAGTTCATCTTCTAAAGAAACTCGGTAGAGGTAAGTCAGGATACTCTTATCTGTCCGAGTTGGATGGCAAATTAGTTGTGTTTAAGCAAATGCATAATGAACCGTGTTCGTATTACGACTTTGATGATGATAAGGTTCAACTTGAGGTACGAGCCTATCAGAAACTGCATGCAATTGGGATACTCATTCCAGAACTTTTATGCTTTGATATTGAGAAGCAGTACCTTTTGAAAACTTACTTGGATGGCCCCTCGGGTAACGAGTGGTTATTACAAGATGATTCAAATGAAGAGATGATCATTCAGCAACTTTTTTCAATGGCGAGCAAATTACGCGCTTGTGATTTGAATGTTGATTACTTTCCCCCCAATTTTGTAATTAGCTCTCAAAAACTATACTACGTGGATTATGAGATTAATCCTTATAGTAAAGAGTGGAGTTTTGAAGAATGGGGTATCTACTATTGGGCAAATAGAGCTGGAATGGCGGAGTTTGCAAATACAGGCAATTGGCGGGCTATAAATGCCGCTGAAAATTCTGGTATTCCGATTAAAGCTCCATTTGAAGTTCAAGTTAAAAAATGGAAAGCAAAATTTGGTGTAAACTAATTAACCGCTCATAATTTATTCTTATGCAGCTCAAAACTAGCTAATGTTATAATTCTGAAGATTTTTCCCCGTCGTCATGGTCCTACCATGGCGCTAAAAAAAGAATTCACTGTCACGGGCGTTCGTTACAGCAGTAAAAAAGAATAGAACTATCTACTTTAATGAAGCACAAAAAAAGTGAATCTCTAAAAACAATTTTCAGAGGTATCAGCAAGTAATTTAATAGAAGGTGATTATGCAAAGAGTAAAAAATATTTCTGCTTATTACATGATCCGGCATGTTTTGGTCATAATCGGATTCCTACTGGTTTTTTTTATCTCCAGTTCTGAAGCTGCTGAAGAGCCGGCTCTTACTAATCTTCGCGTTGAATATAAAGTCAATCCAATAGGTATTGATGTAAAGCAACCGCGTCTTAGTTGGGAAATTATCTCGGTAAAAAGAAATTTTATTCAAGAAGCATATCAAATTCGTATTGCAGCAAAGGAAAAGGATTTAGCCGCGAACAAAAATCTTTTATGGGATAGTGGAAAGATAAAATCCGAGCAATCTAATCAAGTAGTTTATAATGGAACTGTTTTGAATTCTGGTGAACGAGTTTATTGGCAAGTTAAAGTTTGGGCTAAGGATGGAAGCAATTCGGATTGGAGTGATGTTGCCCATTGGGAAATGGGTTTGTTAAACGCATCCGATTGGCAAGCAAAGTGGATTGAAGGGAAACTAATTGAAGATGAGAAAAAGCCAAACCCTTCTCCTATGTTTAGAGCAGAATTTGAAATAAAGAAAGTCATCAAAACAGCCCGCGCTTATGTTACATGTCATGGGCTTTATGAATTTCGAATCAATGGTAGAAAAATCGGTGATCAGCTTTTAACACCTGGATGGACAAGCTACAGAAAGCGTCTTCAATATCAAACTTATGATGTAGCAGCAAATCTGCAATCTGGAAATAATGCTTTAGGTGTAACTCTTGGCGACGGATGGTTTAGAGGTCCAATGAAATGGGATAAAGCAAAAAATACTTATGGCGATAAACTTGCTTTATTAATGCAGATAAAAATTGAATATGAAGATGGAACTACTGAAATCATTAAAACAGATAAATCATGGAAATGTTCTACTGGTCCTATTTTGAGCTCCGGCATTTATGATGGTGAAAATTACGATGCACGTTTAGAAAAGAGTGGCTGGGATAAACCCAACTATGGCGATAAGAACTGGAAGAGTGTTGAGGAGAAAGATTACAGTAAAGAGACACTTATTGCTTCAGAGGGACCGGTGGTAAGAATAACACAATCCATCAAACCAATTAGAAAGTTTACAGCTCCAAATGGAGAACTTGTTTTTGATATGGGACAAAACATGGTCGGATGGATTCAACTGAAATTGAAAGGAAGCAGCGGAGATAAGATAACTTTGCGGCATGCAGAAGTGCTTGATCAAAATGGAAACTTTTACACTGAAAATCTACGTAGAGCTGCCCAAAAAATTGAATACACTTTTAGTGGTAGTAATGAAGAAACGTTTGAACCGCATTTTACTTTTCAAGGATTCAGATATGTTGCAATTTCAGATTATAAAGGGGAAATCTCTTTAGATAATCTAACCGGAAAAGTTATCCATTCCGATATGACTCCATCTGGAAATTTTGTTTGCTCAGATTCGTTAATTAACCAATTACAAAAAAATATTCAGTGGGGTTTAAGAGGAAATTTTGTTGATGTTCCAACAGATTGCCCACAGCGCGATGAAAGATTAGGTTGGACCGGTGATGCACAAGCCTTTGCACCAACTGCTTGTTTTAACGTGGATGCTGCTTCATTCTATACAAAGTGGATGAAAGATTTTATTGCTGATCAACTTACAGATGGAAGAATTCCAGATGTAATTCCAAACGTTTTGGGTAATAACGGGGGTGCTGCCGGATGGGCTGATGCCGGCGTTATAATTCCTTGGACAATGTATCAAAACTATGGTGATAAACGAATTCTGGAAACACAATATGAATCTATGAAAGCTTGGATTAATTATTTGAAGAAGAATACCGGTGATTCATTTATCTGGAATAAAAACGTTGGTTACGGAGACTGGTTAGCCTTCGCTACAACAAGCTCGGATTATCCCGGGGCTACAACTGATAAAGATTTAATTGGAACTGCATACTTTTACTATTCAACAAATCTGCTTCAGAAGAGCGCTATTATTCTTGGAAAAAATGAAGATGCAAAAGACTATGAGTTCTTGATGCAAAACATTAAAAGCGCATTTCAAAAAGAGTTTATTACATCAACGGGAAGACTTGCTTCGAATACACAAACAGCCTATGTGCTTGCATTAGGTTCTGATTTGCTTCCGGGAAATCTAAAAACCATTGCGGCAAAACGTTTAGCAGATGATGTAGCTAAATTCAAACACCTAACAACGGGATTTTTAGGAACACCGTTACTTTGCAAAGTTCTTACAGATTACGGCTACAGTGATTTGGCTTTTATGCTGCTTTTTAGAAAAGAATATCCTTCTTGGCTTTACCCAATTACAAAAGGCGCTACAACAATTTGGGAACGTTGGGATGGTATTAAGCCAGATGGAACATTTCAAGACAAAGGTATGAATTCGTTCAATCACTACGCTTACGGTGCCGTTGGCAAATGGTTATATAGTTACGTTGCTGGAATTGAGATTGATCCAAATGTACCGGGATATAAAAACGTTATTATCACACCGCACACTACTAAAGAATTAAAATTTGCTAAAGCAGATTATCATTCCATCTATGGAAATATATCTTCCGGTTGGAAAATAGAAAACAATATTTTTACTCTCGAAGTACAAGTTCCACCAAACGCAACTGCAGATGTTTTTATACCGCTAGTTTCGAAAGGAAATATTTATGAAAGTGGTAGAGTGGTAGAAGATTCTAAAGAGATTCAAATTTCTCGGTCTGGAGAAGGTAAAACTGTTTTACACATTGGCTCGGGAAAATATCATTTCGAAATGAAGGAGTAATCATAAAATCTAATATTAACTTAGAGCTACTACTAAAATGTTGTAACAATTGGTCTTTGCGAACAACTTGCCTCGCTGGCGAAGCGAGAGTGAAGCAAACCCAAAACTAACTTCTTCACTCGTTGTCATGGTCGCACACTGAAGCTAAAGAAGAATTCACTGTCACAGAATGGCAAAAAAGACGTAGAGACTTGCCGCGGCAAGTCTCTACAAAAAACACTCAATGAAAAGAAATAAATCTGTTACGGAATAGTCCGCGAAATCATGTAAAAGTGTTTCTATTTAATAAACTGAGGTAAGGCTAGTTGATAACTTGCCAAGATACGTTACCCTCTCGCCGGATAATTAATAGTTATACACTCTATTGAGAATATGAATTAATATCGTCTTGAGATTTGAGAAAAGTGAATTGTATATGAAGGAGAAAATATCATATTGCGGTTTGGTTTGTGAAAGCTGTCCGATATATTTAGCAACAAGAGAAGTTGATAAAACAAAAAAAGGACAAATGATTGGTGAAATAATAAGTAAGTGTAAATCATATTATGGAGTTGATTACAAATTTGAAGATATTAATGATTGTGATGGCTGTAAATCTGAAAGCGGAAGACTATTCTTTGCTTGTAATAACTGTAAAATAAAGAAGTGCGCTATCGGAAAAGTAATTGATAATTGTGCCTATTGTGATGAATATGCTTGTGAAGAACTATTAAAAACATTTAAAACAGAATCAGATGCCAAAACTCGTTTAGATAAAATTAGAAACAGTATTAAATAATTATTTACAAAAAAATTATAAAGTTATTCTACGCGTATAACCAGTTCTTCAAGCCGCCCTCTTTAAACGAAGCGGCATTTGTGCTGTTGTAAAGTTTTCCCATGTCGTCATGGTCCTACTAAGTCATCTAAAAACCAATTAACACAACAATATCCGCACAATTATACACGCAGAATTAATTATTTTCCCTCATCAAATTTAGGAGAGATTAATGCAGAAGCTCGCGCTGCTTTTGGTTATTGTTTTGATGACTTGTTTAACGAATGCACAATCTAAAATTACAGACATTATTAAACCGGTAAATTTGGTTGCCGGCAAACCGGATTCAATGCTCATCAGCGACATATTCTTCAGCAAGAATTATGAAACCTCGTTCACACAGAACAAAGATGTAAAAGTTAAGTATGATAAAAAATCGGGAGTGGTGCATTTTACTCCCAACATGGATTTCTCCGGAATTACTTTGGTAGATTTTAAGCTCGGCAAACAAACTTATTCAATTCCCGTTCGCTCAAGTGTTCAGCCGAAGTTTAAGTTCTCCTTCAAACCAACAAAAGAGTATAAGAAGTTAACACTGTTTGGAAGTTTTAACGGCTGGGACCGCGGCAACTTGCCAATGAAAGATGAAAATAGTGATGGCGTTTATGAAGCCGAAGTCGCTTTAGAGCCGGGCAGATATGAATACAAATTCTTTGGAGATGGCGAAGAAATTATTGATCCAAACAATCCCGATAAAAAACCAAACGGTATGGGAGATTTCAATTCGCTCTACTATGTAACAGAACCAAATTTTGGTAAGCTGTTTCTTCATAAAGAGGGAAAAGAAATTACTTCTTCAACAAGCAAGTTTACTTTCTTTTATGAAAACGGGAAAGATGGAAACAGCGTTACCGCTTCAAACATAATTGCGCTGTTAGATAACCAAAGAGTAAACGAGAAGAATATTTCTATAAGCGGCGGCAAAATTGCAATTGCAATTCCGCGTAAGGAGTTAAAGGGAAACAACCTTTTGCGTGTTGCAGTTATTAAGAACGGAAGAGCAACAAACATTCAATCTGTGTTTCTGAAAAACGGGACAACCGAGCCAAACAAAGCTAACTGGAATAACAGCATTATTTATTCTTTGATGATTGATCGGTTTAACGACGGTAACAAATCTCTCAACAAACCGATTGTGCAAGATTCCTTGTTCGATAAAGCAAATTACATGGGCGGTGATTTGCAAGGAATAATTAACAAACTCAACGAAGGATACTTTGATTCGCTTGGAGTAAACACGATTTGGATTTCACCGGTCTACGATAATCCCAACACAGCTTACAAGGAATCGCCCGCGCCGCACAGATGGTACAGCGGTTATCACGGCTATTGGCCGGTAAACTCTTTTGGAGTGGAAGAAAAATTCGGTACAATGAAAAAACTAAAAGAGATTGTAGCCACCGCACATAAGCATGGCATCAAAATACTTTTGGATATTGTAGCAAATCATGTTCACATAACTCATCCGTTGTTTAAGCAGCATCCGGAATGGTTTGGCGAGCTTAATTTACCGGACGGAAGAAAAAATTTACGCCTGTGGGATGAGTACCGCTTAACAACATGGTTCGAACCATACCTGCCTAAATTCAATTTTGTTGGATCGAAAGAAATTATAAACTACCAAGCCGATAACGCAATCTGGTGGCTTAAACAAACCGGCGCAGATGGATTTAGACAAGACGCTGTAAAACATATCTCCAATGATTTTTGGCGAACACTCACACGCAAAATTAAAACCGAGATTGAAATTCCGAAGAAGGTTTCTGTTTATCAGATTGGCGAAACTTTCGGCAGTTACGAGCTGATTAGTTCTTACGTTAACAATGGTCAGCTTTCGGCGCAGTTTAATTTCAATCTTTACGATGCAGCGCTTCCAACATTTTTAGATAAGAAAGCATCGTTCAGTTCTCTTGATGCGGAGATGAAAAAATCATTTATGGTTTACGGCGAAAACAATTTGATGGGAAACATCATGGATAGCCACGACAAGAACCGTTTTATGGCTTTTGCCGATGGCGATTTGGAAGCTTCCCAGTGGAGCGCAATTGAAGAAGGATGGAACAATCCCCCAAAAGTTGATAACCCAGAAAATTATAACAAAGCCAAACTCTATTATGCTTACATGAATGCGATTCCCGGATTGCCGGTAATTTATTATGGAAGCGAGTTTGGAATGACGGGTGCTTCCGACCCGGATAACAGAAGAATGATGCGTTTTAATGATGAGCTAAGCGAAGATGAAAAACAAATGCTTAAAGATGTTAGACAAATAGTTAATCTTCGCAAAAATCATTCAGCGTTAAGCGGCGGGGATTTCTTAACGCTGCAAGCCGATGCAAACATTTATGCATTCATTCGCGCGGACTTTAACGAAAGAATTCTTGTTGTGTTCAACAAATCTGAAGAACCGGTTAAAGTTAGTTTAACTCTACCGACTAATTATAAAATAAAAGAAGCGGTGGATTTGATAACGAAAGCAAAAGTTGGTGTTGCCGGAAATGTTTTATCGCTTGAAATGAATTCGACGGGATACAAGTTTATTAAACTTGATTAGAGGTTGGTATAAGAAAAAATGTTAAACAGTATTATCTAATTGTACCAAGCTGGGTTGTAATCACATTTTGTGTCATCTGTAATAAATTTATCTTCAGTTCCGTCATATTTTATTTTTTTAATTGCGGATGACTTACCTCCTATTGTGCTGCTTGAATAGATAATGTATTTGCTGTCCGGCGACCAACTTGGTGAGGAATTATTTCTATCTTCTTTTGTTATTCGTTTAGTTTCTTGTGTAGAAAATGTATGAACGAAAAGTTGGATGAACCCGTTGAAGATCTTTGAAAAAGCAAGCAATTTGCCATCAGGTGAAATAGAAGGATTAATACATACCTCTCCCAAATTTAACGGTGCAAAATTAGTTCCATCAGCATTTATTCTAAAAATTCTTTGTTGACCATCTTTACTTAAACCATCAAAAACAAGAGCATTTGAACCTGGGGACCAAGTAACGGTAGTTAAAGATGTAATCCAGTCAGTTAGTACTCTTGGATTCTTCCCATCAGGATTAATAAATTTAATTCTTCCTCTAGAGTATTGATATGTGGTATCGTTTTCAATATATGCGATAGTATTTCCATCTGGTGACCAAGCCGCCTTACTTGTAACTTGTTCTCCAGCATTTGTAATTCTTTTTTGATTAGTTCCGTCAGCATTCATTACAAAAAGGCTTGACTTAAGGATATCAGAAGAGAAGTCTGTGCAAGCTGTGTAAAGTATCTTCCATCTGCGAGGAGACCACGATGGATTAATTGAAAAATATTTATTTGTTAAGGCACGAATACCTGTACCTGCAACACTAGAAATATAAATGCTTGGTGATAGATGTGTACCTATATAACGGTCTGATGTGAACAAAATGCTGTCTTGGTATGCAGTATTAACACTGGGATAATTACCTTCCCAATCAATTACGTTTAGCTGATCATCTGGTGAAGTAGAATCTTTTTTGCAAGCAGTAAGTAATAAATGTGCTAATATGATTACAAATACAAGCTTAATAACAGAGTGTAACGAAATTGTTTTTGTGGTCATACTTTAACCCCATATTTGTGTGAAAATTTAGATTATGTTCTAATTATAGTCAACCAAAAAACATTTTATTTCTAACTTTATTAAAGAAAGCCGCTCAAAATTGAGCGGCTTTTTCATTTGCAAATACACTTCTTTTATTTAATCAAGTAAAGTTCTTTCTGTCTTTCCGAGAGGAACTCACATCCGTCTTTAGTTACTAAAACTTCTTCTTCAACTGTGGCTATTCCAAAATCCTTAACTGTTAAACGCGGCTCAAGCGTAAAAATATTTCCTTCCTCAACAGTGAGATAAGGTAAGTTGTTGTAGCGTTCCCATTTCGGACAAAGCAAGCATCCGCCATCATGAGCGAATCTTCCAACTTGATGTCCAAGTCCGTGCGGAAATTCATCGTAACCCTTTATTTGAATATAATGGCGGGCGATCTGATCAATTTCCCAACCTTGCTTGCCCGGTTTTAATTCGGCGGCAGCTTTAGAGATTGATTCAACAATTACGTCAAATCCGCGCTGAACTTCCATCGGAGCTTTGTCTTCATGAGGATGACAGATATACCAAGTACGTTGCAGATCAGCACAATATCCGTTGACCTTAACACCAAAATCCATGTTAACTACATGTCCGTATTGAACAACACGGTTTGTCGGGCCCGAGTGAGCGCCGGCCGTATCCGGACCGGAAAAAACCGCCGGGCAATGTTCAACATCCCACGCTGTTTCGAAGCCGCGTTGTTTTACAAGATCGAGCACAAAATCGGCTACTTGTTTTTCTGTTACGCCAGCTTTTAAAAATTTAGTTACTTCGGCAAATATTTTAAGAGTCTCGTTAATAGCCTCTTTCATATTTGCCAGTTCGCTTGCGGATTTTCTTCCTTTTAAAGCCGCAATAATTTCTTCCGATGAAACGAGTGCGTTCACATAAGGAGTATCTTTTAAATGATCAATTAACTCGAGATACAACCCGTGTGGCAGTCCATCGGCTAGTGTTGAGTTGCGGGAAAAATTGATAGCAATTTTTTTCGGTTTGTACATATCCAGCACTTTAAGCAAATCTTCTTTAACAAATTTCAAGTAAGGATGAATATTTTTATATGTGCCAACAGTTTTCATGTTTTCATATTCAAGCGAGCCGATTACTGCGTGAGTGTTTCCGCCTTTGGTAATAATGAATGCCGACTGCCATGTGGCCCCGGTCCCAACCATCATGTCCATCATTGGGTCTTTCATGTTTCCGGTTTCGCGGACGTAAATTATCCACATATCAATATTTTTTTCATTCAAGATTTGTACGGCTTGTTCAATCTTTTCTAGAATCATTTGTTTGGACATGCATCCTCCGAGCTGAGTTACTCTTATGATTTATAATTAGTTTACTATCGTCCAATGTATTGTTTTAAGATGTTTGGATCATCTGTAGATTCGATTGTTTCGCTGCAAACTGTGCATGCAAAATTAACACGTACCGGAACAGCGCTTATTCCAATCCAATACAAGATTTGTCCAAAACCGGAATACTCGCATTTGTGCTGGACTTTTGAATTTGATTTATCGTGCCCGCAAGAACATGTTGGTTTTGAGAAGTTGTTTAGGTTTTCCATCTATTCAATAATTTGTTGCCGAAAAATTACAAAGAATTTTCCATTTCTTAATTGAAAGAAATAAGATAGATTCACCACCATAAATTTAAACTGAAGGTTACAAATGAAAAAAGTGATACTACTTGCCGTTGCATTGTTTTTACAACTTAATGCTCAAACCCAAGAATACTTTTTAAGCGATCCGGCGCTGTCTCCGGACGCCAAAACAATAGTGTTTTCATACGAAGGTGATTTATGGACAGTTGGTGCTAACGGCGGAAATGCTCTGCGCCTAACCGCAATGGATGGAAATGAAACACGCCCGGTTTATTCTCCCGATGGAAAGTGGATTGCCTTTACAAGCAATCAAGATGGGAATAACAATGTTTATGTAATTCCGGTACTGGGCGGAATAATCAGGCAACTGACTTTCCACAGTTCAAACGATTTAATTGAATCGTGGTCTTGGGATTCCAAATTTATTTACTTCGCTTCAGATAGATTTAATTCTGTAACAGCGTTCAAAGTATCGTTAAATGGTGAAACACCGGTGCGTTTGTTTGATAACTTTTTTAACTGGCCGCATAATTTGGTGGAGGACCCAATTAGTAAAGGATTTTATTTCAATGATACTTGGGAAAGCTGGAGCCAGGCAAACAGAAAACATTACAAAGGTGATTTCAATCCGGACATTAAGTTCTACAATCCGACAACGAAAGAATTAAAGCTACTGACGGATTACAAAGGAAAAGATTTTTGGCAAACCATTGATAAGAATGGCAAGATTTATTTTGCTAGTGATGAAGGAAACGATGAATACAACCTTTACACATTTGAGAATGGGAAGAAGAAGCAGCTAACAAAATTTGATGCTTCAATCAAGAAACCAAAAGTTAGCGCGAATGGAGAGAAAGTTGTTTTCGAAAAAGATTACCAGCTTTTTGTTTACGACGTAAAATCGGGCAAAGCTGATAAGGTTCCGGTAGCGTTAATAAGCAATTACAAGCTAACTAACTCTCAAGAGTATAATACCAAAGGCGCGGTTACAAATTTTTCCGCATCGCCGGATGGAAAAAAGTTTGTGTTTGTTTCCCGTGGCGAGTTGTTTGTTTCAGATGTTGAAGGAAAGTTTGTAAAACAGATTAATACAAATCCGGCAGAACGTATTGTTGAAGTACTTTGGCTGAACGATGATACAATAATTTTCAATCAAACAGTTAATGGCTGGCTAAATCTGTTTACAATAAAAGCCGATGGAAAAGGTGAAAAGAAACAACTGACAAAAGATGAGCAGAATAATCAATCAATTGTAATTAGTAATGATAGAAGTAAAGTGGCATACTTCAGCGGAAGAAATGAGCTGCGGGTTCTCGATACTAAATCGTTGGAATCAAAAACAATTGTGAAGGACGAGTTCTGGGCTCTCAATCCGGGTGACCCGAGTTTTTCTCCGGACGACAGATTTTTAGCTTACACAGCGCAGAGAAATTTCGAATCCGATATTTTTGTTTTCGATTTCAAAACGGAAAAATCTAACGAGATTACAAAGACCGGAGTTTCGGAAGGTTCACCAACATGGTCAGCGGATGGTAAATACATTTATTTTTCAACAGATAGATTAACTCCAAGTTATCCGCGTGGTACAAGAAACGATGATATCTACAGAATAGCACTTCAACCGATTGATAAAGAATTTAAGTCCGACCGGTTTGATAAATTATTTTTACCGGAAAAGAAAGATTCATCCAAAGTAAAAGTGGAAATTGATTTTGCCGGATTGAAAGACCGCTGGGAAAGCACAGTTAAACTTAGCGGATCGCAAGGTCAGCCGTTTATTTACCAAAAAGGTGGTGAAACAAGATTGCTCTTTACTTCTAACCACGAAGGAGAAGGAAATAATCTTTATCAGTTAATTCTAAAACCATTTGATAAACCGGAAGCCAAGAAATTTGAAGGAGCTAAAGTAAGCGGTTATCAAATTACTAAAGGCAAAGACAATTATTACTTGATGGCTTCAGGCAAGATTTACAAAATCGATTTTGCTGGAAGCAAACTAACTGCAGTTGAAACAGAAGCAAAATTCACAAGAAATCTTTCAGCCGAATTCAATCAAATGTTTTATGAAACTTGGGCTAACCTAGAAGAAAATTTTTACGATGACAAATTTCACGGAGCCGACTGGAATAAACTTGGCAAATACTACGCTGCGTTTCTTCCTTATGTAAAATCCAGAACCAACTTACGCTTGCTGTTAAATGATATGTTAGGCGAGCTCAATTCTTCGCATCTTGGATTTAACTCTAACGGCGACGAAGAGAAAGTATTCTACAAAACCGAATCAATAGAAACGGGAATTGTTTTTGAGAATGAGAATCCTTACAAGGTAAAATCAATTCTCAAGAACTCAGCAGTTTGGAAAAAGGGAAATGCAATACTTCCGGGCGATGAACTTGTTTCACTTAACGGAACCGCGATTGACAAAGAAGCTAACCGGGATAGATATTTCTTAACCACTTCTCAACCGGAGGAAATAACTCTGACATTCAAGCGAGGAAGTGAAAATGTAAATGTGAAAATTCATCCGCAAAGCTATGGTGAATTAAAAACTAATTTGTATGATGAGTGGGTTGAGCAAAACCAAAGATATGTTGACGAAAAAACAAACAACAAAATTGCTTATGTCCACATGAAAAATATGGGAGATGGAGAACTTGAGAATTTCTTGATTGAAATGACGAATGAGTTTCATTACAAAGAGGGATTGATTTACGATCTTCGTTTCAACACCGGCGGAAATGTTCACGATGCAGTTTTGCAATTCTTAAGTCAGCGCCCCTATTTGCAATGGAAATACAGAGGGGGAGCTTTAACAATTCAGCCAAACTTTGCGCCGGCGGCTAAACCAATAGTAATTCTTATCAATGAACAAACGCTAAGCGATGCCGAAATGACATCGCAAGGATTTAAACAGCTGGGCTTAGGTAAAATAATTGGAACAGAAAGCTACAGATGGATTATTTTTACTTCCGGAAAAAGTCTTGTGGATGGTTCTTTCTACAGACTACCTTCTTGGGGATGTTTTACTCTTGATGGAAAGGATTTGGAGATTGAAGGTGTTAAGCCGGATATTTATGTTAAGACAACTTTCAAAGACAGACTTGAGAAAAAAGATCCTCAACTGGATAAAGCAATAGAAGAAGCTACTAAAGGAATAAAATGAATTCATTAAAAAGTTTTCTTGATGAACAAAAAGAATATCTTCT
This sequence comes from Ignavibacteriota bacterium, assembly GCA_043807765.1. Taxonomy (GTDB): domain Bacteria; phylum Bacteroidota; class Ignavibacteria; order Ignavibacteriales; family Melioribacteraceae; genus Stygiobacter. The sequence continues at coordinate 31,089 of JAZDFQ010000061.1, read as the reverse complement.
TGAATCATACGCTAAACTGTTGTTGATCGGAGATGGTGAAGCGTCATCGAAGCAAGATGGAAAATGGTCTAAGAAAGAAATCTTGGGCCATTTAGTTGATTCGGCATCAAACAATCATCAGAGATTTGTCCGCGCACAGTTTAAAGATGATTTGGTTTTTCTTGGCTACGACCAAGATGAATGGGTGCGGGCGCAGAATTATCAATATGTAAACTGGTTTGCGCTTGTAGAATTGTGGAAAGGATTTAATTTCCTAATCGCTCATCTTGCCGGCGAAATTCCGGATGAAGTGCTGCTGGCAGAAAGAAAAAAACATAATTTGTTTGATATTGCTTCGGTTGGAATTCCGGAAAACAAATCGGCAACTTTGGATTACTTTATCCGCGATTACTATTTTCATCTTAGGCATCATATGGATCAGATATTTGTTTAGCCCGGTGCTTTGATGTAAAATTGCGGCGCTGTTTTCAACTGAAAGGAATTTGATTGAAAGAACAAGAAATAAAAGTCGCTGTAATTGATTTGTACAATGGAGAAGAGAATCAAGGAATTCGTTGTATCCGCGATATATTGAATGAAACGGATTGCAACCATCCGGATGTTTCTCTTTCATATAATTTTTACGAGACAAGAAATAAGCTTGAACTCCCAAATCTGGAATATGATATTTATATTTCTTCGGGAGGGCCGGGAAGTCCTTGGGATGGTATGGGCAGCACATGGGAATCAAAATATTTTCGTCTGCTCGATTTTATCTGGACGCACAACCATAACAATGAAAGAAAGAAATACGTTTTCTTCATCTGCCATTCGTTCCAGATAATGGCAAGATATTTCAAGCTTGGCGAAGTTATAAAACGCCACTCAAAATCATTCGGCGTAATGCCGGTTCATTTAACTGAGTTTGGTAAAGAAGATAATCTGCTTGAAAATCTTTCGGAGATTTTCTATGCGGCTGACTTTCGCGAATGGCAAGTTGTTCAGCCAAACAGAATAGCATTTGAAGAACTTGGGGCAAAAATTCTTTGTCTCGAAAAAATTAGAGATCACGTTCCTTACGAACGGGCAATGATGGCAATTAGAATCAATGATGAATTTGCCGGAACGCAGTTTCATCCTGAGGCTGACGCGGCGAGTATGTATCATCATTTTCGTCAGCCGGAAAGAAAAGAACATGTTGTAAGTAAATATGGCGAGAAAAAATATTACGAAATGCTTAATCTGCTTGAAGTTGAGAATGGAATTAAACTTACTAGAAAAACTGTTTTGCCGAATTTTCTAAAGGACGCAATAGCAAAGTTTCAGCAAAGCTAATTAGCTTAATCTCGATATGGGAAGGAAAATATTAAGATGATAATGGATTTAATGAGCAATAGAATTCAACCTATTGGTAAATTGTTTTATACCATCCCCAAAGGGACTCAACAAATGTGTGTGTTCGTTATTCTATAGATGCCGCTCTACGGCATCCCGAAATGCGGGATATGTCGCTCCTAACGGAGCTAAAAATCATGTGGGTGGGTGTTGCATAATTAATGAATCAAAAATATATCAGTGCAAATCCGTTAAATCCGTGTCATCCGTGGGCTATTTATTATCAAAAAATTAATTATGCGACATCTACCTTTTGGGACGATACAGAGAACATATATGCTCATTGCTATATCGGTTTTGAGTGATCGGCTAACAAATTTATCATTCGTGTTGCTTTGTCGCTTTGCGCAATCTATCCATAATAGCCCGCCCTAAACCTTTCTCTTCAATTGGCTCAACAAGAATTAAATCAAGGTTTTCTTTTTCAAGATCATGCAGAAAGGAAAATAAATTTGCGGCTGCTTCTCGTAGATTGCCGTTTGATGAAAGCACACGCGCGTCAGCAAAAGGAAACTCATATTTATTTTCTTTGAAGAATAGCACGCCGAGCTTTTTATTCTCGTCAAGAAGTTTTTCAGAAAAAAACTTTAGCGGAGTGTTGGGCGAATAATGAAAAGGAAGTTGACCCGGAGAGTTTGGTTTGTTTTCGTCGGCAATTCTAATTTTAATCTCGCCGATCTCTTTTTCAATTTCTTCTTTAGATAAGCCGCCGTGGCGGAGTAAATAAAATTCATCATTGTGAAATTGCACAATTGTTGATTCCACACCGACAGAGCATTTGCCGCCGTCAAGAATCATATCAACTTTATCCCCAAGATATTTTGCAACGTGAGCGGCTTCGGTTGGACTAAGGTGCCCAAACTTGTTTGCGCTCGGCGCGGCAATTGGTCTTCCGCTCATTTCAATTAACTGGAGCGCCACCGGATGATTCGGCATTCTTACAGCTACAGTCGGGTTGCCGGATGTAACAATGTCGGGCACAAGTTCGGTCTTTGTTAGGACAAGCGTTAGAGGTCCCGGCCAAAACTTATTTATTAATTGTTCAATTCTGCCGTTTTCAATTGAAGTAAGTTTCTTTAACCAGCTTATATCTGCTATGTGAAGAATCAAAGGATTAAAAGTAGGACGCTTCTTAGCCTCGAAAATTTTTGCAACGGCAAGCGGGTTTAATCCATCGGCGCCTAAACCGTAAACAGTTTCCGTCGGAAATGCAACCAGTCCGCCCGACTTGATAATCTCCGATGCGCTAAGTACACTTTCGTTATTTGCTTTGTAAGTATTCATAACCTTTACGAAAATATAATTTTTGATAAAGACTTGTTTGAAATATCTTTGCAATGGAATACAATCCAATTATAAAAATTGACTTTATGAGAATTTTCGTCAGTCCGAGCGGAGTCGAGGACTAAAACCGTGATTTTTACTTAACAATGTTATAGAGAGTTATATGAACGAACTAAAAGACTTTTGCAGACTACTTGCCGATGAGAGTGGTAAAATAATTAACCAATACTGGCGCAAAGAATTTTCTATTGATAACAAAGCCGATTCAACCCCCGTTACAATTGCCGATAAAAAGGCAGAAGAGATGATGCGCGAAATGATTATGAAGCGCTTTCCCGAACATGGAATACTGGGCGAAGAATTCGGCGAGTACAATCCCGATGCGGAATACAAATGGATTCTCGATCCTATCGACGGAACTAAAAGTTTTATTCACGGTACTGTTACCTTCGGAACTTTAATTGCTTTAACAAAAAACGGGACACCGATTCTCGGCGTAATTAATCAGCCCGTGCTAAAAGAGTATTTAATTGGCGATAACGAAACAGCAGAACTTAACGGTGCTAAAGTTCATGTGCGTGAATGTAACGATATTGCTTCAGCCACTCTCTTAACTACAGATCATATCCATATTGAAAAATACCAGAACATAAAAAAGTTTGATGAATTGATGCACAAAGTAAAAGTTTATCGCCAATGGGGAGATTGCTACGGCTACTACCTTGTTGCTACCGGTTATGCTGATATTATGATTGATCCAATCATGAGTGTCTGGGATTCTATGGCGGTCATTCCGGTAATTAGAGGAGCCGGAGGAATTATTACAGATTACCATGGAGGCAATGCCGAAACTGGAACTAGCATAATCGCAACAGGGGGAGCTATACACGATGAAGTAATTTCTATTTTAAAATCTTGAATCAGAATAGAATAATGAATGGTAAACTTCTATCTGATTTCAAGGGTGTTTTCTTTGATTTATATGGAACTCTCCTAGTCTTTAACGATGCGCAACAATCGAACTCCGATTGGGTGAACGCTTATTATAATTTCATTCTGAAGCATATAGACATTTCTCTAAGTGAGGTTCGTGAGATTTGCACGGATATTCTGGAAAGTGATATAGAAAAAGATAAAACGCTTGGATTAACAACTTATGAAACCAAAATTAATTTGTGGTTGGAAAAACTCGGAATAAAAATTTCTAAGAAGGAACTAGCAAAGTTTGCTGATGAAACTGCAAGCGTTTGGCAAACTAACATAACACTAGCTGAGGATGCCGCTTTTGTTTTGGAAGCGTTGCAAAAAACTTATAAGCTTGCGCTTATAACCAACTTCGATCATACCCGCCACATTAACAAAGTTGTAACACAGCACAATCTAAATCAATATCTCGATCCTATAATTATTTCAGACGTTGCGGAAATAAAAAAGCCGAACCCGGAAATTTTTAATATCGCACTAAGACAATCCGGGTTGAAGAATGATGAAATAATTTTTGTTGGAGACAGTAAAGATGATATCAATGGAGCCATTGCAGCGGGAATAAAACCAATTCTAATTAAGCATAACGGCGGCAATCAAACGGACTCTTCAAACGAATTTGAAAACATAACCACAATTTATTCTCTCACCCAACTGCTGGATTAGTTTTTACGCCACTCTTTTTCAAATAAGAACTGTTAAGACATAGGCTGCATCCCTAATTTCTTCTGTAAGCAATTCAACTAGAATCATGCACGAGGCGAAAAATATTTATTCAATTCATAGTAACGTTTTGTTCCTTAAGCGCGTCTAAAAACCGTGAACAAATTCTTTCATTTAAATTCTTCGGAAAGTTTGGAGTAGCCTGCATGAAGTTAAATTCTACAACGTTATGGGGACTTTTATTTTTCTTATTCCTCGCAATTATCAAAGCCCAGCAAACATCTCCGGAACAAAAACCGGCAATTAATGCCGAAAGGATAGATTCTCCAATTGAATTGACCGGAAAGCTTGATAATCCGCTCTGGAATAAGGCCAAGTCATTCGAACTTAACTATGAAATACGCCCCGGCGATAATACCCAATCCAAACAGAAAACCACAGCAAGAATTCTTTACGATAATGAATACCTCTATTTTGGATTCGATTGTTTGGATGACGATCCGAAGAGCATACGCGCTAACGTTAGCGACCGTGATAAAATTTATAATGATGATTTTGTAATTGTCGTGTTCGATACTTACGGCGATTACCAAAAATCTTACGAGTTCGCGGTTAATCCATACGGCAACCAAGGTGACCTTTTAGCTACAATGGATAATGAAGATGCTTCGATGGATTATATCTGGTACTCGGCAGCTTCCTTAAACGACCATGGCTGGACTGCTGAATTGAAAATCCCTTTCAAGAGTTTAGCCTTTTCGGAAAAAGAAGAACACACATGGCCTATGCATGTTATTAGAACCATTCCTAGAGAGAGCCGTTATCAAGTCTCTTGGGTGAAAGTTGATCGGAATATTCCAACCTTTATGCCGCAAGCCGGGTTGCTCACCGGATTGAAAAATATAAAAAGCGGCGGCACGCTGGAATTACTTCCTTATGCAATTGGCCAAAGCAACGGTCAGATAACAGATTTTAGTGATCCTTCTTCAAAATTTAAATTCGATCCGTTAAAAGGAAGAATTGGCGCCGGATTAAAATATTCACCTAGTCAAGCATTATCACTTGAAGCAGTTATCAATCCGGATTTCAGTCAGATTGAATCTGATGCTGAACAAATCGAAATCAACACAACATTTGCGCTTAACTACGATGAGAAGCGTCCCTTTTTCTTAACTGGAAATGATCTGCTTCAAACGCCAATGTATTATTCCCGTTCTATTAATAATCCTTTGGGCGCGGGAAGAGTTTTAGGAAAGAGCGGCAACCTTTCTTATCTGGTTCTTTCCGCTTACGATAGAAATACCATTGTTGAAGTTCCGGGTGAAGAAAGAAGCAATCTTGTTTCTACCGATATGAAATCTTTGGCAACGGTTGGAAGATTGCGTTATGATTTTGGTGATGAAAATTATTTGGGCTTGCTCGGACTTGGAAGAAACATTGATGATGCAAGCAATTATGTTGTAGGTCTCGACTGGAATTATAAATTTTGGTCCAACTGGTACTTTAGCGGAGAAGGCTTTTTAAGCAAGACAAAGGAATTAAATAACAACGCGCTGTTCGGCAATACAAGAAAGTTTGGCAATACAAACCATACCGCTGCATTTGACGGAGAAAGTTATTCCGGCGACGGGCTTCATCTTTCTCTTTCTTACAATAGCCGCGCGTATAGTTTTGCAACAGTGTTAAACAATTTTTCTCCTACGTATCAAACTTATAACGGATTGTTCGGGCAAGTAAATTACCGCCAGTTGTATATGGAACATGAATATCAATTCTATCCTACCGATTCCTTTATTGATAACTGGGGAGTTTCTCTGCAAGGAGAAATGCAGTTCAACTTTAGCGGTATAAAGCGAGAACAGTATGTAATGCCGCAGCTTTACTTTACGCTAAAGGGACAGACAAATATTTCCATAAACTATCTGTTAGTTAACGATGAACGTTTCGGCAACATTTGGTTCGAAAAAATTAATAGAGTTATGTTCAATATAAACACGCGGCCAATTAAAGAACTTTCCTTTTACGCAAACGGACAAATTGGAAATTTCATTTTCAGATCATCTAAGCCGGAAATGGGCAACGGGCATAATTTCTACGCCGGATTAACCGTTCGTCCCGATTCCAAAATCAGTCTTTCGTTCGATTACTCACGGGCTAATCTTTCCGGAAAAGCAAAAGATAATTTGTTTTATGACGGCAACATTTACCGCATAGTCGGCATCTATCAATTTAATTCGGAAATGTATGTACGCGTTATAACTCAATACAATTCATTCGATAAATCGTTTAATCTATATCCTCTCTTCAGCTATAAGCTGAATGCGTTTACAACATTCTACGCCGGCGCAACAAGCAGTTATGCTGAGTACAACGAAATAGGTTTGAAGAACACAACCCAGCAATACTTTGTAAAGATTCAGTATTTGCTGGGCGTATAATGGTTTTAAAAGTCCCTCTCCTTTTTTAAGGAGAGGGATTTAGGGTGAGGTAGAAACTTTACCCCATCCGTCCCGCTTAGCGGGACATCTTCTTCCCGCAAAGAACGCGGGACAAGCTCTTAGTAAGGAGAAGGAACACAAACTTGCCTCTGTTATCTTAACAAGATAGTTTTCGGTGTAAGATTAACCGGGTGAATAAATGAACGACGTAGTTCTCATAGACAAAGAAATCTATCCAACCGAAGAAGTTATTTTCTCCCACATCGGCAAAACGCAAACATATTGGGAAGCCTTATTCGATCACATTCATGCAAACCATTCCGATTTTAAAGAAGAGTGGCGCTACTATAACGACGGCAAAAGCTGGCTGATGAAGGTTACAAAAAAAACGAAAACAATCTTCTGGCTTTCTGTAATTCCAAAAACTTTTCGAATTACTTTTTATTTTGGCGATAAAGCCGAGTCGGCAATTTTGAATAGCGAACTACCCGATGAAGTAAAAATTAGTTTTATGGAAGGGAAGCGATACGGCAAAATTCGCGGTATTACTTTACAAATGAAGAGTAAAAAGAATATCGAAGCCGCAAAAGAGCTGATTAGATTGAAACTGGATGCTAAATAGTTTATCTAATAACTAAAACCGCCTCAATTCAGCCACCCTGAGCAAAGTCGAGGGGGCGCTTTATATTTCATCTTGATATTCCAGAACTCAATTACTAAGTTGCATTCGCAAGGGGTTCTATTCTGAACGTAGTGGGGAACCGGAAATGAACGAAGAACGTAGAGTGTAGAACAAAGAGTGAAAATAAACTTAGTTTGCTCTTAAGTTCTCTCGGATAGTAATATCGAAAGCAGCACCAATAGATTCTCATCATAAGCATAAATAAAAAATAGATGTGTGTGATAACTCAAATTAAAGTGCTGTTACAGTTATTAAACGAAATAAATGCCGTAGATATAACGCACGAGAGTGTGAATGTTTGCTGGGTATGAGATAGTTAGGTCGGTAGAAATATATTATGCATAATAGAATATTCTCATTTGATAGTTTTATCACAGAATACAAAAGTGATGGGATAAATTCACTCACAAGTAATAATATGGATGAGTTGAAAGAGCAAATCCTCAGCACAATAAAAAATCGTAAACAACTAAAAATAGTAATCAATAATCTCGAAACTGAGCTGTTCGATTATAATAGGAAATTGAAGAGACGGTTATTCTTTCCGTTTGGCAAAAAACTATTTAAAACTAAGATAGAATTCCTAAACCAGCAGATAAGGAAGTATGAAGTAGAATTGGTGGAGAAAAAAGAAGAGTTAAAAAACTCTATTGTCGAGATTCATTCGCCAACTTCCGAAAATGTTCAATCTTATTTGAAGAAGTTAGTGGATTGTTTTCGTTCACTGTCTCAATCAGAGTTTATTTGGGATATTACTACATCTCAACTGATTGACCGAGTAAAAACACGTTCTTATGCTTCAAATGCAGTAAATAGAAAACGTGTGAATATATTTTTTAGTAAAGTCGATATGATTAAAACAGAAGAAGAAGCATTTCATTTTCAAAATGCAAATGGCGGTGATATTTATATATATCCAACATTATTAATAATAGTCAGTTCAAATAAAGAATTTGCACTTATAGATTACAAAGATGTACAGTTAGAGTACAATAATTCACAATTTGTCGAAGAGGAAAAATTTCCCTCGGATTCAAAACAAATTGGAACAACGTGGGCAAAGGTTAATAAGGATGGCTCTCGAGATAAAAGGTTTACAAATAATTATCGGATTCCAATTGCACAATATGGTCAACTTCAGTGGAGAAGTATAAAGGGATTCAATGAGGTTTATCAATTCAGTAATTCAGATGCGGCAGAGGGATTCCAAAAGTCTTTTACAGAATATAAAAGTTCCCTCGCGCAAGGAGTTCCGTCCTTGACGCGACAATAGCATTATTCCGAACATACTCGGATAGCGATTAAAACTATATGGAATATTTATGAAAGCAAAAAAAAGTGATACGAAAAAAGTGTTTTTGAAAAAAGGGGCTTGCTCTCACACATTCTTCTATATCTTAAATCGCGAATTCGGTTACCTAAAAGATGATGAAGAACGAGCCTCCGATCCGCTTGCCGGCGGGTTAGCTCAGGAGGGGTATCAATGCGGAATGCTGTGGGGAGCGGCGCTGGCTGTTGGAGCCGAATCCTTTCGCAGACATGAAAACCACGGAGAAGCTATTGCCCACGCTATAAGTGCAACTCAACACATCTTGGAATCATTTATCAATAGAGCTAAAAGTGCCAACTGCGGTGTAATAACTAATTGCGATTTTAACAGCAAATTTGGTTTGGCTAAATATTTAATTACCGGTAAACCTTTAATCTGTTTTAATCTCGCAGATAAATGGGCGCCGGAAGCAATACAATCGGCAAAGGAGGGCTTATCTAAACAACCAACCAATTCACCGGCGTTACCAATAAGCTGCGCTTCAGAAGTAGTTAAGAAGATGGGGGGAAGTAATGAAGAAATGGTTATGGTTGCCGGATTTGCCGGAGGATTTGGTTTAAGCGGTAATGCTTGCGGGGCGTTAAGTGCCGCAATATGGATGAATACGCTGACTAGAGCAAGAAAGCAAAACTATAAATATTCATTATCAGATCCGGCTTTGGATAAAATTATGACAGCATTCTTTGAGGAGACCGGCTATAAGATGGAGTGCTGGAAAATATGCGGGCAGCATTTCAAAACAATAAATGATCATACGGAATTTATAAAAAACGGTGGCTGCCAAAAACTGATTAATGTACTTGCACAATTATAACACTCTAAAGAAAATGAAATTGTTTTATGCGTTATGCGCTAAGTGTCTGCTGTAAATCCGCACTCATTGAGTAAAGAACTATTAGTAAGAAAGTTTGGTTATCTAAGGTTAACATAGTAGAGCAGAAAGGAAAAGAAAGAAATGCAAAAAGCAAAAGAGATAAAAGCGAAACAACGTGAAGAACTACTCAAAGTATTGAATGACCGGTTCGAGAAAAATATGAAGCGCCATAAAGATCTTGAGTGGTCTAAAGTAGAAGCAAAGTTGAAAACCGATAATGAAAAACTTTGGTCGCTCAGCGAAATGGAAAAAACCGGCGGAGAGCCGGATGTTGTTGGCTTCGATAAAAAGAAGGGCGAATATATTTTTTTTGATTGTTCGGCAGAAAGTCCTAAAGAGCGCAGAAGTGTTTGTTACGACCGTAAAGCGCTGGACTCGAGGAAAGAATTCAAACCAAAAAATAATGCTACGGATATGGCGGCGGCCATGGGTATCGAAATTTTGACGGAAGAAGAATATAAAGAACTGCAAAAACTTGGTAATTTCGATTTGAAAACATCGAGCTGGTTGAAAACTCCTAATGAAATTAGAAAGCTTGGTGGTGCTGTCTTTGCCGACCGCCGTTACGACCATGTCTTTGTTTATCACAACGGTGCAGAATCTTACTATGCAGCCAGAGGATTTCGCGGCTGGCTAAGAGTATAAATACTGCACAGATAGCCTATTGTATTTGAGAACTGATCACACAATAAGAGAAATACAAATGGCAAGGTCTTAAGTGCTAAGTAATTCTGTGGCTTGATCAAAGTCCCAACAACAGTACAAACGCGGACGGCATGCAGCACTATATACAGCAAACATAAGCTAAGGTAGTATGTCCACTAAAAAATTGAAAAAGAAGAATATCGGAATAGTTCGGAAAAATTATTTGAAATGGATTCTTCTAATCCTTTTAGCAATTGTAGCCGTTGCAATCATTTTTATAATACTTAGAGTACCGAAACCGGTATTTGATGGGAAGCGGGCATATAAAGAATTAGTAAAACAAGTTGAATTTGGTCCAAGAATATCCGGTACGGCAGAACATGCAAAGACAAAAGAATATTTGGTATCACAGCTAAAAAAATATGCAGATATGGTTTCGGAACAAATGTTTGACTACAAAGACCAGCATGATTCATCTAAGATTTATAAGGGTGTAAATATTGTGGCTTCATTTAATGTTACGGAAGATATATCAAAAAGAATTCTTTTATGTGCTCATTGGGACTCGCGTCCGTTTGCTGATAACGAACCCGATAAGACAAAGCATAATATTCCGGTTCCAGCAGCAAATGATGGTGCTTCCGGTGTAGCAGTATTATTAGAAATGGCCCGGTTGTTCGCCGAATCAAGACCTAAAGTTGGTGTTGATATTGTGTTTTTTGACCTAGAAGATATTGGTGATGAATTAGACTCAAGTAAAATTAATGCACCCAGAAATCCCTTTGGAATTGGCTCTGATATGTTTGTAAAAAACAACCCCAACTACTATCCCGAATATGGTATTCTTCTGGACATGGTTGGAGATAAAGATTTAAGAATACCAAAGGAAGCTTACTCAGTTAACAGAGCCGGAAATGTTGTAGATAAAGTTTGGAAAGCTGCGTCGGCAGTTGGTGCAAATGCTTTTGTTAATGAACAAGGCGGTGCTGTTATTGATGATCATATTGCGTTCTTGAAAAAATCAATTCCAGTTATAGATTTAATTCAATTGCCATTTCCTCGAACATGGCATACTGTAAATGATAAACCGGACTATTGTAGCAGTGCTAGCTTGCAGCAAGTCGGGAATGTTATGGTTGAAGTTATCTATAATGAAAAATAAGATTTCATTGTACAGTATATGACTAAATCATTCGGCACCAACAGAGCCGGGTATGTTGTAGATTTCATTCGCGTCATGACTTATGTCCTTGACGCGCTAAGTGATAAGAGATTCAGTTTCGGGACGAAAGTCTCGACACAACCGTATAAGCGCAGACTACAAGCAACGGCGCTAAATTAATGTAACTAACGCATTATCCACACGTCACATATAAGTACAAAAAAAGGAGTACAAATTGAGCAGAATTATAAAATTTGGAGAAGATGTAGAGGGGTATAACATTCCGGTATTAAACGAGAGAGAAGTAAGAGCCGCCGCGGGAATGTTGTTTTTATTAATGTTCATCGCGTTAATGATGATTCTTTTCAAAGGGAATTTTATACTGATAAAATATGGCATCGTTATTTTTCTTACAGATTTTTTAATACGTGTTTTTATTAATCCTAAATATTCTCCTACATTAATAATTGCTCGATTAATTGTAAGAAACCAAGTTCCGGAATATGTCGGGGCTCAGCAGAAAAAATTTGCGTGGATGATTGGTGTTGTCTTGGCGGCTGTAATGTTTGTCTTTTTCATATTTGTAAATGCGTACAGCATAATAACCGGGCTAATATGCTTGGTCTGCCTAATATTTTTATTCTTCGAATCGGTCTTCGGTATTTGTCTGGGATGTAAGTTTTATTCAATGGTGTATAAAGAGAAAGCGCAATACTGCCCGGGCGAAGTGTGCGATGTAAAAGCAAAACAAGATATTCAAAAAACATCTTGGGTTCAGTTGCTCGTGGTGCTTGGATTTATCGGTTTCATTTTAGTAACTGTATTTTTATTCAACGATACTTTTAGCCAAATGCCGCATGACTTGTTTGGAGCAGAGAATACAGTACAGCCGAAATAAGTGAGCAATTGCTAAAAGCTATCCTAATAGGTGCAATATGAAACAATGGTATGAATCTTTATTTGAAAATTACGGCGTTAAGTATGAAAGTGAATGTTTTACAAAAGGCACATTAGGCGAGTGCAATTTTATTGAGAAGGAAGTTAATTACGACAAGAGTTTGAGGATACTGGATATCGGCTGCGGAACGGGAAGGCATTCGCTGGAATTAACAAGACGCGGCTATAATTTAACGGGAGTCGATCTTTCCGAATCTATGTTAAGCAAAGCTAAGGAAACGGCTCTCAAAGAAAATTTGCAAATCGATTTCCGGCTAGGCGACGCACGCAAACTAAATTTTTCCAATGAGTTTGATTTAGCGATTATGTTATGTGAGGGTGCGTTTCCCTTAATGGAAACCGATGAGATGAATTTTGAAATTCTAAAAAATGCCGCTTGCGCGTTAAAGCCAAAAGGTAAATTAATTTTTACGACTCTTAACGGACTGTTTCCTCTGTTCCATTCTGTGAAAGATTTTCTTGCAAGTCAGACTGAAGAGGGAAATGCTACATACGGCAGTAATTCATTTGACTTGATGACCTTTCGTGATATAAGTAAAGCTTCCTTCGAGGATGATTCGGGAAATGTAAAAGAACTGGATTGTAATGAAAGATATTATGTTCCATCGGAAATTACATGGCTCTTAAAGTCGTTGGGCTTTGCAGCAATTGATATCTTTGGCGCAAAACTGGGCGCTTTCAGCCGGGACGATAAACTTACTACCGAAGATTTTGAGATGCTGATTATAGCTAACAAATAATTATTTTTATACCGCAACAGTTTTTGAAGACACTTGCGGCAATCTACTAAACTTAGTTCAGCCGATGATGTAATGATTACGAAAAGTCATTCTATTTTTTATGTGAAAGATCAAAACTTAAGTGCTGATTTCTATTCAAAACTTTTTTGCTTAGTGCCGAGCTTAAATGTTCCGGGAATGACGGAGTTCGAGATATCTGAAACAACTATTCTTGGTTTAATGCCGGCGGATGGAATAAAAAGATTGTTAGGAAACAAAGTAAGCGTTTCAGCCCCATCCGAGAATGAAATTAAAGCTGAACTATATTTAATTGTTGACAGCACTGTTATATATTGTGAAAGAGCTCTTTTGCTAGGAGCTACACAATTGAGCGAAATTAAAGAAAGGGATTGGGGCCATAAAGCCGCATACTTTCTCGATCCGGATAATTATGTGATTGCGTTTGCAGAAGAAATAGAACGCGGATGACGCGGATTGAACAGATTAACACGGATTAAGAATTAGCAAAAGCCCCGCACTGCGGGGCTTTTTTTATGCAGCTGCAAATCCGGCGTTCAGAGGTTCTCTGGAATAATTTTTCGATTTAATTTCAAGATGCTGAAGCAGAATTTTTAGCAATGAATAAATATTTGAAGGTTTGCTAACGTATTCATCGCAGCCGGCATCCAAAGCATTTAATCTATCATGCTGAAAAGCATGTGCGGTATAACAGACTACGGGAATTGAAGAGGTAGAAGAATTAAGTTTTATTTCCCTCGTGAGTTCGAGTCCGTTTTTTTGTCCCTTAATGGAGATATCCATTAAAATAAGATCGTATTTATTTTTGCCCGACAATTCGTAAAAAGTATCAGATGAATCACATGAATCAACCTCGAAATATCGTCCTAAAAACAACGAAAGAAATTTTTGATTCTCGTAATCGTCTTCAACAATTAAAAGATTGGGCTTTTTTTGGGATGGTTGCCCCATGTCTTATCTCCGTTTAGAATAACTGTGAATATTGATCCAATTTCTTGTTCGCTGGAAACATGAATTTTTGCGTTGTTAAGATTTGCAAAGCTGTTAGCTATTGCTAAACCAAGTCCGGTTCCGTCAAATCGTCTGGTGTATCCCATTTCTTCCTGTGTAAAAGGAATAAATAGTTTATCAATAAACTCATTGGACATTCCCTTACCTGTATCTATAATATCAACGCATAAATTCGTATCGCTCTGATAAATTTTTATTTCAACACTACCTTGCTTGGTATATTTAATTGAGTTGTCTATTAAGTTTATGAAAACCTGAGCAATTGAATAATGATCGCAGTAAACAATTGCAGCGCCTTCAAGTGTGTTGTTTAATGTTAATTGCAACCCTTTTTCTTCTGCAAAGGATGTATATTCCAAGTAGATTGTGTTGAGAAGAGAATAAATATCAACTCGTTCAAACCGTGCATCGTACCGTCCGGTTTGAATTTGCGACATGTTTAATAATAAATCAAATGTTCGGTATAACCGCTTGCTGTTGTTCTTTACAGATTTTAAAATGCTGTTCAAATCAGGCCGCTCAGAATTTTTCAACTCATCGCCTAGCAAATCTGCATATCCAACAATAACATTTAGTGGAGAGCGAATTTCGTGCGAGATTTGTGCTAAGAAAAATTCTTTTAGTTTCTTGGATTCTTCCGCTTTAACTAATGCTTCTTTAAGGTCTTGTTCGGTTAATTTTAATTCTGTAATGTCTCTGCCGTAAACTTGACACATTTTGAATTTTTGACTGCCAACAATTAAGAATTGGTAGTAACTTTTTTCAAAAGGAAAAGTATTCATTAAAGTCTTGCCTGCTTCAATAACTTCCAGCAAATTATACTCATTCGTAAATGGAAGAATTGTTTGTACTTGTTCGCCAAGCAATATTTTATGAGGGAATATTTTGTGAGCAGAGTTATTTGCGAGAATGATTTTACCGGTTTCATCAAACCTAAATATTGGATCTGGTGAAAGAGAAGCGAAGAGCGCCATTAGCTCGGCTTGTTGAAGCATTAGATTTTCTTCCTCGGCAAGGTGCTTCTTCCTCATCGGAATAATGATGAATCGGTTATACACAAGTATAACCATTATCATCACCACCATTAGGAAAAGCCCGAACAACAAAGGGTTTTCTACGCTAATGTACGATTCCGGCCCCATCTTCTCTAACGAACGAAAAGAAGAGTCCAAAGAAGATTTGGGCAACACTTGTAATAACAAAAAATGCAGATGCATCGGCAAAGCCAATCAATAGGTTGAAGAATTTTAGAATTATCGTAAGTATGTAAAACACTAGCATTAGATAAAAAATATTCAATTTTTTATGTTCTACATACGTGGTAATTAACCATTTTAAGAATACAAACAACAGAACGACATCCATGCAAATAAAAACAATATGATAGTGCTTTGTATTCATATAAGGAATAAAAACTATAAAAAGTATGGGTAATGAAACAAAAACATATTTCAACTTTTTAAGAATATCCTCTGTAGTAATGCTTATAATAAGTAGATATATGAATAATGCAATTAACCACAACGGCATGCTGGTTTTTGTAATGATTCCAAATAGCAGAGATGTAGGATCAATTATGGCAAGCACTAAAAAAAAATCGAACATATAACTTTTGTATTGTCTTATAGCTGGAAGAATCCAAACAAGTACACTAGCGAAATACAGAAATTTTACAAAGTCAGCTAAGTTCATCATTCAAAGCAAATCGGTGGACACACAACTGACATTTCTAGTGTAAAGTCTGATGCAGTTAATGTAAGTGTAGAACTTCTTTCTTCAACTTGTATTGAAGAACTTCCTATCAGCGAAATGAATTCGACAACTTTATCTTTGCTGAATGCATAAGATGTAGTTTCCCGACCACTAATAGCCTGAACTTCACCGGCGAGAACTTGCTTTTTTTCATTGGCGATAGAGATGCGTCCATTTTTAACAACTATTAATACGTAATCTTTAGCTTGAAGTAATGCTTGCTTAAGAATGTTTGGCTTTAATTCGAATGCTTTTTTTACTTCGCCGAACAATGTTTTGGCTTCATTCTTATCGAAGATTTTTCCTACAAAGCCCATTCTACCTTGAGCATTTGTAGTTGCGGAAACTAATAATACTAGGGTTAAAGTAACCCCCAACATTTTTCTTAACATAAATTCTCCTGGCTGGTTAGAATTTTGTTTATATAAGACCTAAAAGGCTATTAAAATATATTTAGTTTTAACAATATAAGCGAGGAGATTCTTACAAATATTTGCCCGGAACCTTTGCACCGCAATTCTTGCATAAACCGGAAGAAACATTAATTGAGGTTACAGAATGCCAGCTACGCTCAATTAGAATGCTTCTGCAATTGAAACAATAAGTTGATTGGCTTTCCGGGTGATGAACATTGCCGGTGTAGCAATACTTGATTCCCATTTGTAGGGCGATCTGTCTTGCAGTTAATAATGTGGTAGGTGGCGTTGCCTGTTTATCAATTAATTTGAAATCCGGATGAAATGCAGTAAAGTGCAGAGGAACGTCATTTCCTAAATTACTGAGAATCCAAGCACACATTCGTTTTATCTCATCTTCCGAATCATTCTCATTCGGTATTAAAAGCGTAGTAATTTCAAACCAAATGTTAGTTTCATTTTTTAGCCACAATAGAGTATCGAGTACCGGAGCCAAATGGGAGAATGTTAGTTTGTGATAGAACATTTCCGAAAATGATTTAAGATCAACGTTAGCTGCGTCAATAAATTTGAACACTTCTTTACGAGCATCTTTTTCGATATATCCGGCTGTAACCATTACAGAATTAATCTTCTCTTCTCGGGCAATTTTGGAAACATCAATTACGTATTCGCCAAATATTACCGGATCGTTATACGTGAAAGCAATCGATGGAGTTTTGTGTTTAATGGCTAATGCAACTACTTCTTCCGGTGAAGTATATTGCGAACGAACAGAGTTTAATTTTGCCTTACTGATCAACCAGTTCTGGCAAAACTTACATCCCAAATTGCAGCCGGCTGTACCAAAGCTAAGAATTGTTGAACCGGGCAAGAAATGATTAAGAGGTTTTTTCTCGATTGGGTCAATTGCAAATCCGGTAGGTCGTCCATATCCAATCGAATATAATTTGCCGCTAATGTTTTGACGGATAAAACAAAATCCAATTTGATCTTCACCGATAGTACATAAACGCGGACAAAGAGTACAGAGTAATTTGCCGTTTTCGTGTGGCTCCCACCATTTTGCAATTTTAAATTCTTCTTGATGGGATTTCATGTTATACCTAAAACTAAATCCCGACTTCACATTTGCGAAATCGGGATATATTTTAATTGTTAAACAACTTCGAAGCGAATCCAGTTTTCTCTGGCGTTCTTCATTTTCAATCCGCCTTCGGTAAAAATAACAAGATCACCTTTATCAACAATTTCTTGATCTAGTAACATTTTATGAACAATTTTTGCGGCGTTATGTCTATCACTAATATCTTTGCAGTGAAGAGAAATAACTCCCCACTTAAGAGAAAGTTTGTTCATCGTTTCAAAACTGCTGGAAACTGCAACTATCAATCCTTGCGGTCTAAACTTAGAAAGGCTGTTCGGTGTATTCCCCTTTTCTGTGAATGCTACAATAGCTTTTGCATTAATCTGTTTGCTTATAGAACAAATTCCTTTGTTCATAGAATCAAAAAGATTTTCATCAATGTATTCCGGTTTAGAGAAATTTATTTCTTTTTCAAATTCGTAAGCACGTTCAGCGTTTACAATAATTTCATTCATCAGTTTAACAGCTTGTGCCGGATATTTACCGACGGAAGTTTCCGCGCTTAGCATAACTACATCGGTTCCGTCCCAAACTGCGTTTGCAACATCGGATGCTTCTGCGCGTGTTGGAACCGGATTACTTACCATTGATTCGAGCATTTGCGTAGCAGTGATTACAAGCTTACCAAGTTCGTTGCATCGCTTAATAATTCTTTTTTGAATGATCGGCACTTCGTAAGATTTTAATTCAACGCCAAGATCGCCGCGAGCAACCATTATTCCATCGGCAGCGTGTACAATGCTTTCGAAATTAGTAACAGCTTCCGGCTTTTCAATTTTGGCTATGATGGGTATTTCATATCCGCGCTCAGCCATCCACTTTTTTAGTTGAAGAATATCAACTGCGTTTCGTACAAACGAAAGGGCAACAAAATCAACGCGATGTTTAAGTGCGAACTCTAAGTTCGTCAGATCCTTTTCGGTTACCGAAGGTGTACTTAATTTCATTCCCGGAAGATTCATTCCTTTCTTCGGCTTAAGCTTTCCCCCTTCTATCACTTCGCATATAACAGATTTTTTTTGCTTGCTCATAACTTTAAGGTGAATCAATCCGTCGTCGATTAAAATTTTGTTTCCAACTTCTGCATCCTTAGCTAATAGAGAATAGGAAGTTGAAATTCTTGAAGCATTTCCGACAACTTTTTCGGTTGTAATTTCAATTTGTTGTCCCTTCTCAATAACAATTTCCGGAGCTTCCAATTCACCTATTCTTATTTTGGGTCCTTGAAGATCAATTAGAATTGGGATAGGCAAAGATTTTGAAACGCATAAATCATTTATTGAATGGAACACTTTTTCGAAATATTCAAAATCGCCGTGTGAAAAATTCAACCGGAATGCATTACACCCCGCATCGATTAATGATTCTAAATTTTCAATAGAATCTACAGCCGGTCCAATGGTAGCTAGTATTTTCGTCTTTGCAAAAACTTTACTCACTTTTTCCTTCCTTTGTTTGATTTAACTTTTGTTACACTTTTTGTTTTTTTCACATCCTTCTTTTCAGAAGCCGGACGCAAACGCTTTCGCATTAGCTTTAATTCTTTTTCAACTACACCGAAAATTGTATTCGGTTCCCAGCGTCCATTCTTTTGCAAACTGCCAGCTTTTATTCCGGTAAGAATCTCAATTGCTTCTTCAACCTTCGAAACCGAGTAAATATGAAACTTGTCTTCAATAACTGCATTTATAACATCATCCTTCAGCATTAAGTCCTTAACATTTTGTTGTGGAATGATTACTCCTTGCTTTCCGGTTAGCCCGCTTCCAAAGCAAGTATCGAAGAATCCTTCAATTTTTTCATTCACTCCGCCGATTGGCTGAATTTCCCCTTTTTGATTTACCGAGCCGGTAATAGCGAAGGACTGCTTTATTGGAATGTTTGAGATTGCTGAAAGCAGAGCGGCAATTTCTGTAATTGAAGCACTGTCGCCGTCAATCATTCCGTAACCTTGTTCAAATACTAAACTTGCTGTAAATGAAAGTGGAATCTGTTTGCCGAAATTTTCTCTAAAGTAACCGGAGATAATTAACACACCTTTGTTGTGTGTGTTGCCGCTCATTCCCGCTTCACGTTCCACATTAATAATACTTCCGTTACCCAAACCAACCGAGGCTGTAATGCGCGTCGGTTTACCAAAACTATAATCGCCGCTTTCATAAACTGCTAAGCCATTTATCGTTCCAACACGTTCACCATCAGTATCAATTAAAAAGGTTTTCTCTTTTATCATTTCGGAAACTTTGGATTCATAAAGTCCGTGTCTTTCTTTTGCCGCTACATAAGCATGGCTAACATCTTTATCTCTTACAATTTTATTTCCGTTTGAACCGGACCAAAACGAAGCTTCGCGGGCAAGATCGGCAATGTAAGCAAACCGAGTTGTGAGTTTGTTTTTTTCTCCGGCATAACGAGCGCCATATTCCGTGATTCTCGCAATAGCAGACTTATCAAACTCCAAAAGCTTTTCATTAGCAATTAATTTTTTGATAACAGCCGCATATTCATTAACTGCTACATCTGTCCGGTTCATTTCATAATCAAAATCGGCTTTAATCTTAAAAATTTTATTGAAATCGTCTTCGTAATTTGAAAGGATTGAATAGATATAATTGCTTCCAATCAAAATTACTTTTGTATTGATCTCAATCGGTTCCGGTTTTAAGACGCTTGGTGAAAATTGGAAGAGATTGGAAACGTCTTGAATTTCCAACTGCCCATAAAGCAAAACACGCTTCAATGCCTTCCAAACTCCGGGCTCTAGAAATGCATCCTTAGCATTAATAATTATATAACCGCCGTTCGCTCTTAGTAGTGAGCCCGCTTTTATTTTTGTAAAATCTGCGTACCATCCGCCACGCCCGTCGCTATATTTTTCAATAGTGCCAAATAGATTGCTGTATGTCGGCGATGTTTCAACAATGATAGGACATTTCTTCTGTTTCGAATTGTCGTGAATAATATTTACTTCATACTCTTTTAAGTAATCAATTATTACGCCTTCTTCGGATTCTTCGCGTACCGGGCGCTTGCCTTTAAACACATCAAGATTCTGAATAATATTATCTTCAACTTTCTGCAAGTATTTTGTAGCTCGGGCGATATGGTATTTTTTTTTGATTTCATCAATCGTTACAGAAATTAATCCGTTTACAAAATTGCTCTCCAGTTGAACAAGCCTTTCTTGAAACTCTTGAGTTTGCTTTAAGCTGTTCCGGAAAACAAGCTGAAGCTCTTCCTGATAACTCGCATACTTGTTGATCAACTGTTCACGCTGATCACTGCTGATTTTTTCTGCTTTTACTAAATCATTAAGCTGATAAAGATTTACAGGAGTGTTATCGAACACTGCAAAAATTTCGGGACGAATCATCTCGCCATCTTTTACTTGTCCAAGTGTAAAATTATCTTTCTTTAGTTTTTCTTCAAAGTAAGACATCATCTTTTGCTGTTTCTGCCCAAACTCGGCAATAATTTTTTTCTTTTCCGAAACGAATGGCTCTGCTTCCAGCAACTGAGGAATTTTTTCTTGGAAAAATTTTATTACTCTCGCAAGATCGCGTCTGAATTTTACAGCTTGCCCAGCGGGAAACTTCAAAAGCATCGGACGGTCTTCGTCGCCAAAGTTATTCACATAGGCATAATCACGAAGGTTTTCGCAATCACTCGCAATTGCTTCCAGCATCATTTTGATAGTTGAAAATTTACCGGTTCCGCTTAGGCCGGTAATAAAAATATTATAACCGGGACTTTTCAAATCCACCCCAAGGTGTAGCGCCCTAAGAGCACGCTCTTGTCCAACAATTCCCTCCATCGGTTTTAAATCAGTCGTAGTCTCAAATTCGAAAACACTCGGGTCGCAATTCCATTTTAATTCTTCTGATTTTAGTTTTTTAACTAGTTTAGCCTTAATTAGAGCCATTGTTTTATCCAAATTTTCTAGAGGAATTACCTACAAAATAAAGATAATCCGCTAAAGATGCGGGAACTTGATGTGCTAAAATTTTCCCGCATAAGTTTCTTAACTTTACGGCGCAAAAATCCTTCCGTCTTGTGGCGGAAAGGGTGTTTTCTATTTTAAAATACTTAAAAGGAACTATGAAGCAACCCTTCGAGCAGATTATTGATAAGATTGAATCGTTCCGGAGTTTGCATGAACAAATTAAATTGGGCGAAAAACAGATCCTTACCTCTCCATTTTCCGGTTCTACAAGAAGCTTGTTTATACAAAAAATTGTCAATTCCGAAAATCAAATTTTAGTTTTACTTCCGTCGGTACAATTAGTAAATGAAATAAAAGTAGAACTTTCGGTTTTAGGTATGGAGAAATCCGTAGTAGCTGCGGATGATCTTTCGCCGGAAATGCTGCAAGAGAAATTAACCGACTTGAATTCGCGGGACCATTTTGTTCTGCTTTCTACTTACGAACTGCTGAAGATGAAGCTTCCTTCTAAACATAACATAGAATCGAATACTACTAATATTGAGATTGGCGGAAATTTAAGCTATGACGATCTCATCGAATACTTTAATGAAATAAATTACAATCGTGATAAATATGTAGAGCAGCCGGGGGATTTTGCCGTGCGCGGTTCTATTATAGATTTCTGGTCTTACAGCGAAAAACAGCCTTGCCGTTTGGAATTTGACGGCGACTTCATTGAATCAATTCGCCACTTTGATGCCGAGACACAGCGCTCCGCCGATAAATTGGAACGAGTTACTCTTGCTGTGTCACTCGCATCAATTCCTAAAAACACCGGAGATATATTCGATTACTTAAGTAATCCGTTAATAATTGCAGATGGCTATGAATTGCAAAATCTCTTTAAGAAGGCAAACGTTGAAAAGGAAAAAGATATAACCGATGATCTTGATGATGATTTGAAAGAAGAGTTATACGAAGGAGAAGAGAACAGCGAAAAAGATCATGTTCAAGAACAAGATCAAGAGAAGAATGAAAATCTTAGCTTAGAAGAATTGTATAGTAAAAAAGCTCGCTGGCTGATTGAATCTGCGTTTGACCGAGACAATAGAGTTGAATTACACTTTTTAGAATCGCCGATAATCAATTCGAGTTATGAATTGCTGGCTAATGTTCTCACTGATTACTCAAACAAAAATTATCAAATCTATGTTGCCGTTGAAAACGAACTGCAAAGCAAGCGATTGTACGATCTGCTGTGCGAAATCAAGAGCAATATTGCCGGGTTATTTGAAACTGGAGCTGTTAAACTGCAAGTCTTCCCGATAAAGAGCGGATTCGTTGACAAGCAATCAAAGCTCTTTGTTCTTACAGATTACCAGATTTTCAACAAACCATACAGAACAAAACTTTCCACCAAAGCGAAATACAGAAAATCCCGCGTAAAAGATTTTGCTTCCATAAAACGGGGTGATTTTGTTGTTCACGAAGGTTTTGGAATAGGACAATACGCCGGACTGGAAAAAATAAAGATTGGCGATATTGAGCAAGAGTCGATAAAAATATTGTATGCCGAGGGTGGAGTTGTATATGTTAATCTAAATTATCTCTCGCTAGTAAAAAAATTCTCTTCGCAAGATAATGCTCAGCCAAAACTTTCAGTTCTTGGCGGAAGCGAGTGGAAGACAACCAAGAAAAAAGTTAAAGCGAAGATTAAAGAAGCTGCACGCGAGCTTATAACACTTTATGCAAAGCGTAAAGCAGCTAAGGGTTTTTCATTCAGCGCCGATTCCATTTGGCAGCGAGAGCTTGAAGCTTCTTTCATGTATGAAGACACGCCCGATCAAACAAAAGTTACCGAAGAAGTTAAAGGTGATATGGAGGGAGAGAATCCGATGGACCGCCTTGTGTGCGGCGATGTTGGGTTCGGCAAAACTGAGATTGCTGTACGAGCCGCGTTTAAAGCTATGAATGATGGTAAGCAAGTTGCACTTCTTGCGCCAACAACAATTTTAACAGAACAACACTTCAACACATTTAAGAATCGCCTTTCGCAGTATCCGGTAAGAGTAGAAGCGCTTTCCCGGTTTCAGTCTACAGTTAAGCAAAAAGAAATTGTAGAGAAATTGGCAAAAGGTGAAGTTGATATTGTAGTTGGAACTCACCGGCTTCTTTCGAAGGACATAAAATTCAAAGACCTTGGTTTGTTAATTATAGATGAAGAACATCGCTTTGGTGTAATGGCAAAGGAGAAGCTTCGTTCTTATAAAACTAATGTTGATACGCTTACTCTTACAGCAACACCAATTCCTAGAACACTTAATTTATCTTTACTTGGTGCACGAGATCTTTCTATTATGGCGACGCCTCCTCCTAATCGCCAGCCTATCTATACTAAGGTTGCTATGTTCGAAATTCCAAAAGTGCGCGAGTGGATTCTGAGTGAGATTAGAAGAAACGGGCAAATCTATTTTGTTCATGATAGAATTCAATCAATTGAAAAAATTGCAGCGTATGTTAAAAAATATGTGCCGGAAATTAACATCGGCATAGCGCACGGAAGAATGAAGCCCGCGGAACTTGAAAAAATCATATATGGGTTTTTGAATAAACAGTATCACATGCTTATCTCTACAAAAATTATTGAAAGCGGGTTGGATATTCCGAATGTAAATACAATTATCATTAATCGCGCCGATAGATTTGGTCTGGCGGAGTTGCATCAATTAAGAGGAAGAGTTGGAAGAAGCGATAGGCAAGCTTACGCGTATTTTCTTGTTCCATCATTGAATACAATAACAAAAAAAGCTGTTAAGAGACTTGCCGCTATAGAAGAATACACCGATCTTGGTGAAGGATTCAGTTTAGCAATGCGCGATCTTGAAATTCGCGGTGCCGGAAACTTGCTTGGCACGGAACAAAGCGGCAATATTGATACTGTAGGGTTTGATCTCTATATGAAAATGGTTGATGAAGCTGTAGAAGAATTGAAGCAAGATGAGTTCAAAGAAATATTTAAGGATTTACCAAAGCATCAAGAGAGAAGCGAGCCTACGATAGACGCTTATTTCGAGCTCGGAATTCCTCACGCATACATGCCGGATCAATCCGACCGGCTAAGTTTTTACACAACACTTTTTACACTAGTTAAAATTGAAGAGCTAGATGAAATTCGTGACGAAATGAGAGACAAATTTGGCAAACCTCCGTTAGTTGTTGAGCGGTTAATCCAAGCTGCTGTGCTTCGCTATTATGCTTCGTTTGCTTTGCTGGAAAGAATCATAATTCAGAAACAAAAGCTTATTGTTATTCTGCCAAAAGGTGAACGAGAGAACTTTTACAAGAACCAATTCGTTCCTTTATTGACACACATCAACTTGAAATATTCAAAAGAGATTAAATTTGTACAGTCGAATGAGACGCTCAAGCTTGAAATAATTAATAAGTACGACTCGCCGGAGAAGGTTTTGGAATTTTTAATTAGTTTCTCGCAAGAGATCACAGATGTTATTTCTAAAGTTGAAAAGTAACTTTAATCAGTAAAACCAAAGGGAGAAATAAAACTTGAGACCATCTAGAATAATTTTATTTGTGATTGTATTAGCATTTGTCGGGATACAATTTTTAGATGTGGACAGAAGCAATCCTCCGGTTACAAAAGAGCTTCAAGCTTCCGCTGAAGTGAAGTTGATTTTAAAGGATGCTTGCTATGACTGTCATTCCAATGAAACAAAGTGGCCATGGTACAGTAAAGTTGCGCCAATCAGCTTTTTCATTTCTAATCATGTTACTGAAGGAAGAGAGCATTTGAATTTCTCTACTTGGGGCGACATGTACACTCCAAAACAAAATGAGTATAAAAAAGAAATTTGGGAAGAAATTGAGAAAGGGGAAATGCCGTTAACAAATTACATTTGGCTTCATCCTAAAGCTAAGTTGACTATAGAGCAGAGACAGGTAATAAAAAAATGGGCATTAGGTGAGAAATTTTAATTCAGTTCTAATATATCTGGTTTAGTTGACCGTCAATAGTTAAGTTGTATTCAAAGTAAATTCCTTCCGCACCTAAATGAGGTGGCTTATGCTAAAGACATACAAAATATTCGAAAACAAGATTGTGCCGGAAACATCAAACAACGGTGCAATTAAGATATATATTAATCCCGATGAAGCCGAGAAACGATTTCTCGTTGATGAGTATAAACTAGATGAGCACACTCTTAACTCATCTTTGGATGCCGATGAGCTTTCCCGTCTTGAATTTGAACCTGACCACCTTGCTATGATTTATAAAATTCCTAAGAACTACACAGCTAACGAGCCTCTCTTGTTTCGCGTTAATTCTATGGGTGTGTTTCTCTTTAGGGATAAAGTAATTGTAGTTGTTAATGATGATATCAATCTGTTCCATGGTAAACATTTTAATAAGATTGTAACGCTTAACGATGTAATGCTGAAGTTGATTTTCACTTCTATCATTCATTTTATAGATCACCTTCGCGTTATAAATATGCTTTCTGATGAGATTGAAAGAAAGATAAGCACGGCAATGGAAAACAAATATTTGCTAAATCAGTTTACACTTGGTAAAAGTTTGGTTTATTATCAAAACGCTATTAACACAAACACAGCACTTATAGAAAAACTTAAGCTAAACGCTTCCAAATTGAATCTTACAATGGAGGAAATTGAGCTGCTCGATGATATTATGATCGAGAATACCCAGTGTTATAAACAAGCTGAAATATATTCCAACATTCTCGCTAGTTTGATGGACGCCAAAGCATCCATCATAAGCAACAACCTAAACGTGCTGATGAAAACACTTAACATCATCACTGTAATGATTATGGTGCCGACATTTGTAGTTAGCGCATTCTCTATGAACGTGGGAATTCCACTCCAATCTCACCCTTATGCGTTTTATATTATTATGAGTTTAGCGCTGATATCTGTTACCGGCTTCTTCTTCTTCTGGAAATGGAAAAAGTGGTAATAACTTTTTAAAAGGCGAAGATGGCAAAACTCCACATCGGAACATGCGGCTGGAAGTATGATTCATGGCGCGGACTGGTTTACACAAGCAAGCCCGATATAAATTATCTTAAAGAATATTCGGAGTGTTACAATGCAGTTGAAGTTGATAAATGGTTTTTTTCACTTCAAGGTAACAACAAAGTTATACTTCCTAAACCGGAAACCGTTACTGCATATAAAAATTCGGTTCACAAAGATTTCAAATTCACAGTAAAAATCCCCAACAGCATTACGCTTACACACATATCTTTAAGTGAAGAAGAGCTAATTCCCAACATGCATTTTTTATCGCATGATTTGCTGACTGAATTTCTTGTTACACTTAAACCTTTGCGATGGAATTTAGGCGCGCTGATTTTTCAGTTCGATTATTTGAACAAGCAGAAGCTGAAGTCGCAGTATGAACTGCAAGGATTGCTTCGCGAGTTTATTGCCGGTCTGCCGGATGGTTACCGCTTTGCAATTGAGACTCGCAATCCATCTTATTTGAATGAAGACTACTTCCAGTTTATACGGGAAAGCAAAATTGCTCATGTTTTTCTGCAAGGCTATGATATGCCCGATATATTTGATCTGCATAAGCGCTACAAAGATTACATAAAAGATTTTACAGTAATACGTTTGCAAGGTGTTGATAACAAGGGAATAGAAACTCGCAGCGGTGGCGAGTGGAATAAAATTCTTGATCCAAGGGATGATGAATTATTCCGTCTGGTTGAAATGATTAATGAACTACTTGAACGTAATGTAGATGTTTATCTAAATGTAAACAACTACTACGAAGGCTCCGCACCATTAACTATTGCCAAGATTGAAAAGATGATGAAGGAGAAAAGTAACTGAGTTGCTGAGTGCCAAAGTACCTTAGAAGATGGCGTTACGCTACATTACGAATTAATAATCAAGCCTTACGCGGATTTTAGCTCCCCTTTATTGTATTTGTGAATTATGCTTGATATTAATGTTTGATAGGGAATTCCTTCCTCAATTGCCTTCACTTGAATAGCGTTATAATCCTTATTAGTTAGGCGGATATTTATTCTTTTATTTTTTGCAATACTTTCTTTTGCAGCCTTAACAAAAATTTTTTGTTCTTTCTTTTTAATCGAAGTCCATTCACCTTTTTCGTAAGACTCAATCAAGCCTTTTTCTTCTTTATTTATATATTTCATTTCATTCCTCTTTGCTTAAATATTTTTTACTTGCTTCTCTGCTAGGGTAAATTGTTTTCATGAAATATCTTTCTTTGTCTTCGATAAACGGAACGATATAAGCGTAGCCTCTTACTTCAACAATGAAAATCTTTTGGTTTGGATGTTTTTGCTTATTGGGATGTTCAACTACATCTAACAATCGATTGTTAGAAATTGACAATACAATCTCTTCAAAGGATATGTCTCTCGTTTCCTTTAAGAGATTGTTTTTCTCCTCGTCCCAGTCAAAATACTTCATTTTGTTAATTGTCCTTTTGTGTGCCTTATGGGCACACTCAAAAAGTAGCAAAGGATTTGAACTAAGTCAAGCCAAGATTGAAAAGATGATGAGGGAGAAAAGTAACTGAGTTACTGAGTGCCAAAGTGCCTTAGAAGTGAACATAAACCAATTTATAAATTGTCGCGGACCATTCCGCGACATAATTTCTTTTTCGTCATGTAGGACCATGACAACAAGAGAAAAATTGATAATTTAAATCATCAGTTCCCGTCAATTAGATTACGAAGAAACTCGATTTTTTCTTCCTTTGACTTTAGCGACAAATCATATATATCATCGTCTCCGCCGATAATAGCTCCAACTATACCTCCTAATAGAAAACCCACAGCAGCACCTTCAAAACCTCCGGCGGCTGCATAACCGGCTTTTCCAAAGTGCTTAGCCCACTTGCCGGGCTTTTCGGGATAAGAAGCTAATCCTCCTACCATTCCTACTATTAGACCAGCCAATGTTCCATATCTAGCACCTTTCATGAAGGGGGAGTCTTTAGGCTTGATCAATATCTTCAAAGAGTCTAATGCAATTTGCCTAAAAGAAATACCGCAGATTAAAAATACCGAATTGCCCGATACTTCTCTTATGGTACATGAGCGGAGAGTGTCTCGCGAAGATGTTATAACAGTCCATTCTCCGGATTGGCTGTATGTGATATTAGCGTAAGTGAAGAAAAGAATACAGATGACTGATGATGTGGAAATAATTTTCATTTGTCCTCCTATTACTTATAGTGAGTACAAGAATTTTAGGTAAGTATATTGGCAACTAACTATGTTGCAACTAAACCGCTGCTGCAAGGTTTCCGCTACCAACACCACGTTTTACTATTTATGTTATTTTAATACTTAACACTTTCAAAAATCACTATCAAGTTATACTGCAAATGCTACGACTGGCTACAGCAGTCGGTTTTGAGTTGCAATTTATTCCGTTGTAATGTTTATCAAGTTGTCATAAAGAAAACACTACTTTACTCAGTATTTAAAATCAATTAATATGGAATTCTTGCATTTGGGACATCCACACTTCACTATAACCAAGTTTCCGTAATCACCAGTTTGTGCAAATTTTGAAATCATGATAGTGTGGGGCTCTACTTTAATTTTTGGGTTTACAACCTCCAATAAACCCCCGCAAAAAGAACAATTAATGATATAGACATGTTGATTACCACTTTTATTTGTGCTGATAGAACTATGATTTGAAATTACAGATGATGAGTTGTGGATTTTTTCTGCTAACTTATCTGCAATTATCTCTATTCCCATCTCGCTTCGTAGAGCTACTCGATCAGCCATCAACGGAGCTAGTCTTTTAACATCTTCAAGTGACAAATTATACCATACTGGTAAAATTCGAGACCCGGGTGTATTCTCTAGAGTATACAAGGCATCTAATTCTTTTTGAGGCCATTGCTTAGCGAAAAACGAAGGGCTCATAACTACAACACCATATCGAGACTCGTTAAGTCCAATCTCTATTGAACGACGAAGGCTCATACCCACTTCTAATGTGGTTTGATCAATCCACACCTTAAGCCCACGCCTAATTAATGCATTTGAGAGCGCGTTGACAAATACAGCCTTATCTTCACTTGCATGTGAAATAAATACATCCCATTCACTCATCTTAAAATATCCTTAATAAACTATTTTATTATACGGTATAACGGCGTTGTTTTTAAGCCGCCGCCCAAAATAGCAATGCAGCTTTGAAAACAAATGCTGATAATTATTTATTAATTCATTTTGTTAATTAAACACAAAGAGCAACTAACAATTACAACCTAACTTAATAACCACACAAATGCCGTAACGTTTAAAGCGGACGGCTTGAAGAACGGGTTATGCTTTGACTCAATCTTTCAAGAATTTTGCAATTACTTCATCGAATTCAACATTAGAGAATAATTTTTTATCGATTAAATATTCTTTGTCGGGTTTGAATCCAAAAATAATTTTGCCAAAATCTTTTTTGTATGGATTAAGATTTAATTTTGGTTGATTTGAGCGATCAATTAATTTTTCTTTTTTTGCGGCCCAATTAATACTTGGCTTGGGTTTTCGCTTATCATCAAGTATCTTATAAAATCTTTTATTTGTTTTAACAAGCCAAGATTTTTGATTTGAATTTGAAAATAGAAGAATTGCTTTTGCATCGTTTAAGGTTTCTCCACCGCCCTTATCAAAATTAATCGAATTACGGACAAATTGAATTACTTGTTCTTTGTTAAGATTTTCTCTTAGTCCTAGAAGATATTCACTAATATTAGACATGGTTTTCCTCCTCAACTTGTTCTTCTTCCTCTTCTTCAGCTCTCTGATTTGTATATTTTACAATTTTCGCAAATACAAAAGGCCAGCTTATTCCAACTGTTACAATTGTTTGTGCATTAATTTTTAAAATACCAATTAGATGTGTAATAACACCTACAGCTGCAGCACCAACAAACCAAAGAAAAGCTAAAAGGAATGAGTTGTTTCCAAGATAAATTATACCTAAGAACGAAGGTTTTTTTTGCACTCTATAGATAAGAAAATCAATAAGGAATGCCAACAAACTTACAATTCCACAAAGTAATGCAAAATAACCTATCTCTTCATAATTCAAGACTATTTCATTTTTCATAGATTTATTCTCTATTGTTAAAAAGCATAACTATTAATTATCCCGAATGAATGTTACACTTATGTGCATCATATCTACCAGCCTTTATTTAGTTCACTAAACAAAACACACTTTCTTGCGACTCTACACTTCGACTACAAAACCGAGCTCTGCAATAGAGTTACTATTTGCCAACTCAAAATTCATAATTCATAATTCAAACTTTGTGCAATCTATTTGGCTTGCTGCTTATATCTACCTAAAAACTGTTCACTAATTACCAAGAACTAATCACTGTTTTTCGGTTCCCCGGTGTTTAACAGAGTGGAACGCTGTTTTCTTTTTGCAACTTAGTTATCATAACTTAGTTAAGCAACATAAAAAGTGGCTGAGTAACTGAGTGCCTAAGTGCCTTAGTGTTTTTGTGGCAAAAGTAATTACTGCCACTATTACACAAAGAACTACATCCAGCATCCAGAATCTAATTCCCAACAGCAAGTATCCAACAACAATCTGCCAAATAAACGGCGGACAAGTTCTCCATTCTCAATT
>JAZDFQ010000060.1:0-34229 GCA_043807765.1 Ignavibacteriota bacterium | reverse complement strand
TTGAGCTTTCTCCATTTTAGTAATCTTTTACCGGTGTAAATATTATTTAGCTTTACCACACAAAGAACTGTGTCTTATTCAGCGTCTAGTTTTCACCTTGAGCCAAGCTTAGACTTGCTCAGTTCTTTCTGGTGTGTGGATGGTTGTACATTTGTTTAGTTAGTTACTATCATAAAATAATTATTTCTATACATAAGTCTAATGGAGCTTGTCGAAGTGTGACAATTTAGTTTGTAGTGTCATGGTTCGACAAGCCTGCCTACCGGCAGGTAGGCTCACCATGACTTAGTCTTAAAATTTCAGATGTTTCAAGTATTTGGTAATGAGTAATTAGATCAGTTAGTTTCTACTTTTCAATTAGGTAGCCGAACTCTTTTAGTGCATACTGTGTATCAAACTTGAGGATTTTCTTTACCGACATATATGAACCAAAGAAACCTAATCCGCCGTTAATGTTTGTCAAATCAGAGGGATAGTTTCTAACAGTAAAGCCAAAATCATAAAAAAGATTTGTAGAAAAATATTTGGTTAAGTTTTCATCAAAGGTAAGAACTTCGATTTCCAGATAGGCTAGAGAGAATCTCGCTTTGGAAGAGTTTCCCTCCGAAATTTCTTGCAATGCTTTAGTTAAAAGTTTTCTATCAATCTTTAATTCATTTTGAAAAGCCAAACTGTAATAATCAAAAACCTCTTTGCCTTGGTCTATAGAAACACTCAGCGGTACCATTTTTTCGTGACGGGTTTTCTCTCCGCTTAATTCTCGATAATAATAAACTATCTTTACTCGCTTAGCTTTAACAATTTCAAGTCCGATATTATCCCAATAGATTGAAGCATAATTTGTATCTCGTTGAGCAACCGGACCGGGAATGTAGGAGATCGATTTGTACTGATCGAAAATTAGCCCAACTGGAGTTTTAGATGTTGAGCTTATCTCTGTTCCATTAGGGAGTTTTACGTGCAGTTCAATCTGCTTATTGTACTGCGGCTTGAAGTTCTTTGTGTAATAATATTTCGCGGGAGAATTATAGGCTGTATTAAGATTATCATTATCAACTGTATCTCTTAAGAAGTACTTGGTGTCGGCATCAGAATATTTTAAATATACTGTTGCACCAGTAACGGCCGGATCGGTAGTCAGAGCTAGCGGATCGAAACCTTCCACATCATATAACTTGGATACATAAGCAACTTGTAATGTAGTATCGCCCCGCACAATAAAATTAACAGCATACTTTTCCGGTAAATTGCCTTTAGGGGAAACGTTTTCTTCGCAACTAATAACAAAAACCGAAACAATAAATAAAGTTAGTAGAGCAAATAATCGTTTCATATTTCAGCCTTTATCGTTCCGGTTAATAAGAATGGCAACATATTAACCCGCTTGCCGCTAGTTTGATCAAAATAAAAAATGTTTTTTCTGTTGTATGCGTTTATTGCGCTGATATCAACATGAAGTTTAACAAATCCAATTAGTAGCGTTTTAGAGAGTATTAAATCCAACCGATGGTAATCCGGAAGTATTGAAGAATTTTTTACATCAAAATAGCGGACTGGAAATAACAGTTGGTAAATTCTGTAATTATCTAAGAAGCTATCAAGAGAAAGTTTCTGATAATAACCGAGCTGCTTTGTGAAAGGATGGCCGGAATTGTAAACCCAATTTGTACTGAACTCAAACTCTGCCGGGAGGTGAATTGTCAAATTTAAATTCACATTGTGGCGTGAATCGAAACGGGGCGCGTATTTAATTCCGGCAACTTCTTTGTGCGCCCAATTTATTGAATAGGCCGCAGAAAGATCGAAAAGATTTGCTTTGTATTTAGTTTGAAGTTCTCCGCCGTATGCTTCTCCTTTGCTTTCAAGTAAATCTGGATCTGAGAAATATATTTTCTCTTCATTATAAGTTGGCGCGGAAATAATACTTTTATAATATCCTTCCATCTCAATTGAAAATGAAGTGCTAAGTTTTACGGTTGTGCCAACAATATGATGAATGGCTTTCGACTTTGGTAGATAAGTAGGGATAATGATTACCGGATCGAAAAGGGAGAGAACCTCTCGCTCATCCGAGATAGTTGTAATGTCTTGCTGATAAATTCCGCTTGCCGCCTTAAATATTAACTGCGGAATTGGTGAGTAAGAAACATTGATTCTCGGTTCAAAAAAGTCTCCCTTAGCGGCAGAACTAGCAATATTCAATCTTGTCCCAAGATCAATTCCTACATCGGTAATTTGAAGAAATTTATAACCTAAATAAGCATTAGAACTTAATCCGGAAGTGCCAACATCAGAACGGAAGCCGAAACGGTTTTCCAGAAATAATTTTGTCTTAAGATACTTCAAATCTAGACCGAGATTAATTTCATCTTTACTGCTTAATGTGTAAACGAAGTCTGTTGAGATCGTAAAATCATCTACTTCATTGGATTTTGGCTTTACACTGCTTTGTTTAGGCGAAATTGAATTGATGTATTGACTGAATACAATTCCGAAATCTAGTGTGAGCGGATCAGTGCCAACAGAAAATATTTTTAGACCAAGAATTTTATTAGCCCAGCGGTAATCCGGATCGGTCTGCTTTTCAAATCTCAAGTTGTCTTCGCTGAACAAACCTTGCAAAGTAAATTTTGATCCGGAGAAGAAAGATGGATGCGAAAAATTCATTTTCAAGGAAGCATCGTAAAACTCAATCGGTAACTCATTCTGATTAACAAATTTTTTCAGAATGTCATTTGATGTGCTTTTTCTTCCGCTGAAATAGAAAGAGCCGTTTGGGATTGGACCTTCTACCAAAGCTTTCATAGAAAGTAAACTCGCGCTAAAGTTACCAGCAAACCGGTTCTTGTTTCCTTCTTTTGTAACAATTTTTAGCACAGAGGATAGAGCTCTTCCATAGTTTGAAGGATAGCCGCCTCGGAAAAATTCGACGCTGCTTACAACATCCGGGTCAACAACGCTAAACAAACCAATCGCATGGAATGGATAATAGATTGGCATTCCATCCAGCATGATAAGATTTTGATTATTCTCGCCGCCGCGTACATTAAATTTTGCAGACACATCTCCGGTTGATTGAACTCCGGGTAAGGTTACTAATGAACGTAAGACATCCGTCTCAACACCTTTGGGAATCGAATTTAACTCTTTAGCTGATAATGTAGTTGTGCTGATGCTAGGGGTGTTTTCCGCTCTCACAAAGTGGCCTACTAATTCAATCTCGCTTAATTGGATATTGGAAGGAGTGAGAAGAACCTCTATGTCTGTTACTTTATTAGCTACAACACTAGCTTTTACTTGTTTGTTTTTGAAACCAACATATGAAGCAATAACGGTATAGCTTTCCTTTACCGGAATCGAAGAGAGAACAAAATAACCTCTGTTATTTGTTGACGCACCTATCCCAAGCTCTTTAATCATAACAGTGCAGAAAGGTAGAACTTCTTGTGATGTTGAATCTTTTACAATTCCACGAATTGTCCCTCTTTCTTGCGCAATTAATAATGAAAACGAGAGCATTACAAACAAGATTGATGTATTTAGTTTTCTTTTTACAGACATCGCAATCAAAACCCTTACCTATTTATTCGTTGCAAATTCAAAAGAATGCGTTTACATTCTGATGGTAACAAAAATCATTTTAAAATAATTAACTGATATGGTTCCAGTTTTATGTTGTATTGATCTCTCTTGGCCTTAACCGTAGCACCGGAGATTAAATCTTTGTAGCTGGTTTTCGATCCAAGAAAATCATTAGTTGCCAAATTTAATGTATTGCTTGCCGAATTGTTATTTACTATTACGAAGACTTTTTCGTTGCTTAGCTCCCGTGTGTAACCAAGTATTTTTAGATTGTTATCAAGTACATTAAACGTGATTGTACCGAGACTTAAAATTTTATTTGTGTTTCTAATCGATGCCATCTTCTGGTAAAATTTGAAAAGGTTCTCATCAAACTGTACTTCATCAACTGGTCTTGGCTGACCAAACGGATGTGTCGTTTCAGTCTCATATTTGTATTCCGGCCAAACATTTGGTTTGCGTTCATCCGGATCATCACCGCCCCACATTCCGGCTTCGTCGCCATTGTAAATGTGTACGCTTCCCGGCTGAGTAAATTGCAGAGCGACCATCAACTTTTGTTTTAGTCTTTCTGTATCATTTGGTTTACGTATGTCGTATTCCTTACTGTCTCTTACATTTGCTTGATGGTCGTATTTGTAATCGGGATTAATAACTACTGAGGCTAAGCGTTCCGTGTCGTGACTGCCAAGAAGATTCATCATCACATAATAATTTTCGCCGTATGTTTTCAGCATAGCATTTAATGAATCTACATAAGCGTTTGCATCGTCTTGTTCTTTCTTGTTAAGTACGAAATTTTTGTTTGCTCTCATATAGCGGTAATTCATCACAGCGTCAAATTCATCACCGGCAATCCAAGGACGTGCATCGAACATTTTAAAATTTTTCCAATCTTCCCACCAAACTTCTCCAACTATATAAGCGTCCGGATTTATTCCTCTAACGAGTTTTCTAAAATCTTTCCAGTATTTATGATTTACCATTTCGGCAACATCTAAACGCCAGCCATCAATTCCATCCTCCAATTTGCCGTCGCCGTTTGGATCCATCCAACGTTTAACCGAGCTTTCTATATATTCTTTTGGTCCAGCTACAATTCCATTTTCATCTTCGCGAACTTCAGGCAAATCTTTTATTCCAACCCAGCCTTGCCAATCAAATTCATCTTTTGGCGTGTTCGGATCATCCCAAGTTTTAATTGTAAACCAGTCTTTGTATTTAGATTTCTGCTGATTCTTTTTAATATCTTGAAATGCCCAAGAGGTTAATCCCATGTGGTTCCAAACTCCATCAAGAATAATTTTCATTCCGCGTTTATGTGTTTCCTTGATTAGCTTAAGCAAAAGTTTATCTGCGCTAGTCCATTCCCAAGTTTTAGGATCGGCGGGATTTTCTTCCGCCCACATTTTTCTATCGCCTTCGGGATCGGGACCAAAATTATTATCAACGTGATGATACATAGTTGCATCATACTTGTGAAGTGAAGGTGATTCAAAAATTGGATTGAGGTAGATTGCGTTGATGCCAAGCTTTTTCAAGTAATCTAATTTATTTATTACTCCTTGAAGATCACCGCCGTAACGTCGGATGTTTACTATGTCATAGAAGTTCTTGCCAAGTGCTTTTTCGTACGGTTGGAGTTTATACCAATCATGAGTCCAAGGAGTTATTGCCCAGTCTTCCGGAACGTAAAACGGCCAAGAGCCTTCCATATCTTTTGGGGTTGGGTCATTTTTTGTGTCGCCGTTACAAAACCTTTCCGGAAATATTTGATACCAGACTGCTTCCTTTACCCATTTGGGCGGTTCGTTAAATTTTGTCTGAGCTACTGTTGCAGCAAAAGAAATGATTGAAATAATAAGAATTAGTCTTTTCATAGTTGCCTCCTATGCTAAAAATCCAGAACAAATATATCTAGAAACAGTGTAAAACGATTGAATTCTTGAGCGGATCTTATAGTATTTTCATATTAAATACGACGCTAATATGAACCTTACCAATAACCAGTTCTAAATATAGAATCAAACTCAGTCAATTTATTAATGTAAGTGTTTCAAAAAATTTTTAAGTTTTGTAAGCTTATTGTGCGGTTATAGCTATGTTGATGACTCGAAAACAAAGACTAATAGTTTCCTACCTAACAATGCGAAGAACAATTGGCGTTCTTGGCATTGCGCTACCATTGGTTGTAGTTATTGGCGGACTAATTGAAAATCCCCACATGCTTCAAGGTTCTATAAGCGGTTACTATTATACAAACATGCGCGATTTCTTTGTAGGGATTCTCTGCGTTGTTGCACTG
Source organism: Ignavibacteriota bacterium (assembly GCA_043807765.1). Taxonomy (GTDB): domain Bacteria; phylum Bacteroidota; class Ignavibacteria; order Ignavibacteriales; family Melioribacteraceae; genus Stygiobacter. The sequence goes on along the minus strand of JAZDFQ010000060.1, from coordinate 28,342 downwards.
TTTCTAATTTCATATCAAGGTTACGAAAGGATTGACAACTCAGTAGCCAACCTTGCCGGCTTCTCAGCACTTGGAATGATAATCTTCCCAACTAAAATGTCATATTTCGAAATTGAAAAAGTTGGAATGTTCTTAATGGAAGATGACGTATCGGGCTTCCTTCATTTATTGTTTGCTACTATTTTTTTCTTTACTCTCTCATATAACTCAATATTTTTGTTTACAAAACGTCACTCGGTAAATATCAGCAAAGAAAAGAAAAGGAGGAACATCCTTTACCGCGCATGCGGAATAATTATGCTCCTCCAAATTTTGCTGATTATTCTTTACATGGTTTTCTTACGAGAAACTTATTTATCGAAGACATACCCTATCTTAATTTTTGAATCTATTGCCTTATTTGCTTTTGGGATTTCTTGGCTTGTAAAAGGAAACACTTTTTTCCGCGACCAGATTAATAATGTTGATGAAATGAATACCTGAGGATTTTGGCTATACTTAACCATGTTAGCAACTCTTGTGTTCTATAAACTATAAAACTTAACAATTATAGTTGGTTTCTACTTAGATTAAGCTCCAAATACTTAAATCCCGCTTGCTATTACATCAACAAAATTAGTCCGTTTGCAATTTTATTATGAAACAAGTTATGGCAAAGTGGATATGCTATTTACAATTACAGCATTAAAGAATATATTATTACAAAAGAATGGTAGATGCGATCATATACTCGTCATCATTTTCGCTAAATAAATTGGGCTGTGGAATGTCAAAACAAATATTCTCTTCAAGTTTAGTCAATGCTTCGAATTATGGTTCAGCGTACCCATTGTTCGGTAGTAGCTCAAATTCCAAAGTTTCAGCCCTCTCTTTATTAATACATTGAAGGAATTTTCCGTTGCTGTAGAGGTCTTTTGGGCATTTATTGGAATTGCGAGCAACCAAAATAATTGTAAAGATTTGATATGATAACTAATATTAGTAAAGAAAATAATATCCGAGCATTAAAAATTACAGCCGGTATATCTTTAATTGCGGGCACTTGGTCTCTGTTGTTTGAAATATACTTCTTCCACAATTTTGTTTTGGACATATATCTCGCACGTTTATTGTTCACATTGTGTTCGCTTATCGTTTTTATTTTATCCTTTAGACATCTGCCGGATCGGACGATTATAATTTTTCTTCATTTTATAGTTTTTGCTTTAATTAGTTCATTCCTTTACACTATTTATAAGTTGCCCGCAACATTATTTATCAACATTCAGATTCTTTCGCTATTAATATTTACTACTTCGTTAATCTTCAGCTGGGATGCGAGAAATCAAATTTTGGTAGCCATTTATTACAATCTTCTCTTCGCATTGTCAATTCTACTGAATGATTCCAGCATTTACTTATTGCCCAATCTGTTCTCAACAGTTATCTATGTTGCGCTTATAAGCATGCTTAGTATTGCAGCAAGCTTCATAATCTTAAAGCTGAAGAAGATGTACTCCGAAAAGTTGTCTGAGAATAACTTCCTATTTGACAATGCCCCGGTTGGAATATGTAAAATTGATATGGACGGCAACCTAATTGCGTACAATCAGTTTATTAGCGATATTTTTAATCTAACTGACGACCAAAAAAAATATAATTTGGTTGACTTGTTAAGTGATAAATCAGATAGAAAAGAACTATATAACCTAATACACTCTTCAAACAAAATGACGATGCACATCAAAAACGTAAATCAAAGCAATGAAATCTATCTAAAAGTAATCACCAATGAACACTTGCCAGACTCACAGCATCTCGAATTGTTGTTAATAAATGAAACAATAGAAGTAATTGCTGAAATAGAAAAGGAAGAGCTCAATAAAAAAATATTGGATGAGAAGAAGAGTAAAATTGAACTCCTTGCAAAGATTAATCATGAAGTCCGAACACCTTTGAATTCAATAATATCATTCTTCGAAATGGCCTCGGAAGATATTTTTAAAACTATGGGCGAAGTAAAAAACTATTCACGAATAGTAAAGGTTGCAACTCATGATTTACTCCGGACAATAAATAATTTCATTGATTATGCTAAGATTGAAAATGGAGTGTTCCAAGTTTCAAGAGAGTTGTTCAATCTGGCTGACGAAGTAAGCGACGTTGTAACAATGATGATTTCGTTAGCACAAAATAAAAGCCTCAAACTGGAGTTGTTGAATCTCAACAAAGATTCGAATATTGTTTTTGCGACATTGTGAAGTTCAGACAAATACTAACAAACCTTGTGGCAAATTCGATCAAATTCACCAAGAGTGGTAATATCCAAGTATCATTCTCTAATAAAAGGTTGTCCGGCAATAATTATGAAATTCAGATTTGCATTAAGGATAGCGGCCCGGGTATACCGGAAAACAAAATAAAGGAAATTTTTAATCCTTTTGTAACTGAAGCTAAAGGAACTAATATTCAATATAGCAGCGGACTTGGATTAGCAATTTGTAGAGAATTTATTCAAATGCTGAATGGAAAAATAGCCGTTAAAAGCAAGGTGGGAGTAGGTACCGAATTTGTGTTCGAAATACCTTTCGTTTATGATTTGAGCGTAATACAACCCAAGGCTAATTAAAGAAATTACGTTCGTTGTCTCTTCTCGGAAGTTAAAAAGCAAAATATTAGTACAATCTTATCAGTTAATTTGATAATTTGAATCACAATACAATACTACTTGAAAAATTTGATTGGTTTTATCCATTTGAAAAGTATTCCACTTATACTCTTTAGCTCTTTCCGGCTTACCTCGTCAATTTGCAACAATTTAAATTAATTACAGAAACAATATGAAAATAACTATTCCTCAGAAAGGTCTCTCTTTTAAGATTATCACTATCATCTTTGCAAACGTGATAATAGTCAATGCGTTTATATTTGCTTACATCTATAATGTTTCGCACGATACGATTTCGGATAACCTTAAAGAAAGTTCGAAGTTGCTAACAAATTCAACTGTTCATGAAGTGGAGAAGATTTTAATTGCGGTTCAGAAAATGCCCGAGAATATTTCGAAAATAATTGAGGCGGGAAATTATTCTGCTTGGGAACTGCATAGAATTGTTCAGTTGGAAGTAAAAAATAACGAGGAAATATTTGGTGCTGCACTTTCTTATGAACCGGACTACAACGGAGTAGAAAAAGAACATTCCGTTGTTTATGTATATAAGGACAAAGGGGAACTTAAAACAAGTCTAATTGCTAAAAACGATACTAATTTTACATCATTGGAGTGGTACTCCGAGCCAAAGAAATTACAAAAACCGATTTGGAGCGAACCATATTTCGATAAAGGATTGGGCAATATTGTGATGTCCACATATTCAGTCCCTTTGTATAAAACAGTAAATGGTAAAAGTAAATTTATTGGAGTTTTGACGGCAGATCTATCACTTGATTGGCTTCAAAAAATAATTTCATCCATCAAAGTTTATGAAACCGGATATGCATTTATGATTTCCAGAAACGGTAGCCTTGTAACTCATCCTAAAAAAGAAGTTATAATGAACAAGACTATCTTTGGCATTGCTGCTGATACGAAATCCGAAGAGCTTAGTAATATTGGCAAGAATATGATTAACGGTGAATCAAGTTTTGCTGAAGTTGAATATCATAATTTGACTACAGGAAAACTAAGCTGGATTTCTTATGCGCCAATTAAAAGTAATGGCTGGTCGTTAGGCATAGTTTATCCGGTTGATGAGCTAAATGCGCCACTTAGGAATTTATTTAAAGTAGTTATGCTCTTTGCTATGATCGGTGTTTTTATTCTCTTCTTCATAATTGTGTTTATTTCAGGGTCTATTACGCGTCCTATCCGAAAACTTGCATTTGCAGCACAAAAGATTTCCGAAGGATCATTTGATTTTGAGTTGCCGAAGTTCAAAAGCCAAGACGAAATAAGTGAACTAACAAAATCTTTTTCAGTGATGCAAACAACTCTCCAACAGTCCATCAAGAAACTTAAGAATGCAAACGATGACTTAGAACATTACAGTAAGACACTCGAGGAGAAGGTTGAATATAGAACGGCGGAATTAAAGAAAAAAAATTCGCTACTGGACAAAGCTGTGGAAAATGTTAGAACTCTTAATCAAATTGGGCGGCAGATAACTTCCACTCTGAAGCTTGAATCAATATTTGCTACCGTGCATGATAGAGTGAATCAACTTTTGGATGCGAGCACATTTTCAATAATGGTGTATAATGAGAACGAACAATTGCTCGAATGTAGGTTGGCTATTGAAAACGGGGAACGGCTTCCCGAGTTTAGTTTTAGCACTTTAGACAAAAATCGTTTTGCTGTCTGGTGTATTGACAATCAGAAACCAATATTTATAAATGACGTTGACACAGAATTCTCCAACTATATTGCAACAAGAGCAAAACCTAAAGCCGGTAAGTATGTATCCTCGTTAATTTATCTGCCGTTGGTTGTCAATCAAAAAGCAGTTGGAGTAATATCCGCTCAAAGTTATAATAAGAATGCATATTCGGAAAATGATCTGGACATTTTGAGTAACATTGCAAACTACACTGCAATTGCTTTAGAAAATGCATTCGCTTATGAAAATATTAATCGAGCAAATCGCGATTTAAAAGAGGCGCAGAATCAATTGGTCCAATCAGAAAAAATGGCTTCCCTTGGCCAACTAACCGCTGGTATAGCACACGAGATTAAAAACCCGCTGAATTTTATTAATAATTTTTCTGAACTCTCTATTGAGCTTTCGAAAGAACTGCTTGAAGAAATTGAAATTCAGTTGGAAAAGGTTGAGCCGAAATCCGTAGCGTATATTAGAGAGATATTAAAAGATATTGAGCATAATATTACTAAGATAAACGAACATGGTAAGAGAGCAGATAGTATTGTAAAAGGAATGCTGCTTCACTCTAGAGGCAAATCGGGAGAGAAACAGAAAACCAACTTGAATGATCTTCTTTCGGAATATCTTAATCTTGCCTATCACGGTTTCCGTGCGCAAGATTCATCATTCAATGTTAAAATGGATACAGTGCTGGACAACTCTATTGAATTAGTTAATGTAGTGCCGCAAAATATTAGCCGCGTATTTCTGAATATTTTTAACAATGCATGCTATTCTGTTAACGAAAAAAAGAAAGAATTCAAGGATTCATTTAATCCGGTTCTTTCAGTTACTACCAAAAACCTAGGTGACAAAATCGAGGTAATTATTAAAGATAATGGTAAAGGTATTTCTAAAGAAATATTAGATAAAATTTTTAATCCATTCTTTACAACTAAGCCAACCGGTAAAGGAACTGGACTCGGCCTTTCTTTGAGTTATGATATAATAGTACAAGAGCACAAAGGTGAGCTAAAAGTGAATTCCGATGTAGGTGAGTATGCTGAGTTTATAATTACTATTCCCAAAAATTTATAAAGAGCAATTATGATTCGCATAATGGTAGTAGATGATGAATTTGACGTTGAACCTTTATTTAGGCAAAAATTCAGAAAAGAGATCAAAGATGGGCAGTTACATTTTCATTTTACATTCTCTGGCGAAGACGCTCTGGCATATTTGAAAAGTGCCACCGCAGCCGATCTGGTTCTTATTCTTTCTGATATAAACATGCCCGGAATTAGCGGTATTGAATTACTTCGTGTGCTAAAAGAAAACTATTCTTACTTAAAAGTATTTATGATTACAGCCTATGACGATAAAGAGAAGTTTGAAACTGCAATGCAGTTAGGGGCGGAAGAATATCTAACAAAGCCGATTGATTTTGATAAACTTAAAAAAGAAATATTTTCTATTATAAAATGAGTTAAATATGATTGAGAAAATGCTAGTCGTAGATGACGAACCGGATCTCGAGCCGATGATTCGCCAAAAGTTTAGAAAAAAAATTCATGAAGGTAAATATGAATTTGTCTTTGCAAGTAATGGCTTAGAGGCGCTTAGCAGGCTTCTTGAACATAAGGATATTGGAATTGTTCTCAGCGATATAAACATGCCCGAGATGGATGGCTTGACATTGCTGGCAAAGTTGAATGAGCTTAGAAATCCGGCACTAAGAACAGTAATTGTTTCTGCTTATGGCGATATGGATAATATAAGAACTGCGATGAATCGCGGCGCTTATGATTTTATTACCAAGCCTATTGATTTTTCCGATCTCGAAATGACGATAGAAAAAACTATCAAAGAAGTTGAACAAGTACGAAATGCAATACAAGAACATGATAAGCTCTTGGCAATACAGTATGATCTTGATACGGCGCGTAACATTCAGTCGGCAATACTTCCTAAAAAATTTCCTCCATTTCCGGAAAAAAGTGAATTCGAAATATTTGCTTCAATGGAACCGGCTAAAGAAGTTGGAGGCGATCTTTACGATTTTTTTTTGCTGGATGATAATCGCGTTGGTTTTGTTATAGGAGACGTTTCCGGTAAAGGAGTTCCAGCAGCAATATTTATGGCTGTAAGCCGAACTCTTATTCGGGCAACTGCACTTAAAGGAATTCCGCCCGATGAATGTTTGACCTATGTGAATAATCTCCTTAGCAATGAAAGTGTTGCTTCGATGTTTGTTACTGTTTTTTATGGTGTACTGGATTACCGAAAAGGTGAATTAATCTATGCAAACGGAGGTCATAATCCACCATATATTGTATCAAGCAAAGGAAAAGTTAGCCCGCTTGAGTTAACCGGCGGACTAGCATTAGGCGTTGCTGAAGGGATCACTTTCAATAGCAAAAAAGTTCAGTTAGAAAAAGGGGACACCATCTTTACTTTCACTGACGGAGTAACAGAGGCAATGAATAACGATTTTGACCTATACTCTGAAGAGAGATTGGAAAAGTTGTTGGCAGACCAATTTGTGCTAAATGTAACAGAATTAGTAAATCATACTTTTGATAGTGTTCATCTTTATGCCGAAGGGGCAATTCAGTCTGATGATATTACTGTATTAGCTCTAAAATATTTATCGCAGAATAGAATTGAGGCCGCAGACCAGAACTAAATTATGCCTAACGAGAATGCAATAAATTGCGATTCAATAGAATTAAAAGCCACACGGGATAACTTTAATCTTTTTATTGGCTTTATAAAGTCGTTTCTGTCTAAGAGTGGAATTAGTAGCGCTGATGAAGGGAAGGTTCTATTGGCCAGCGAGGAAATAATTGTTAACATAATTGATTATGCATACCCAGTTGGAAACGGCACAATCTTGATTAACATTTGCAGTATTGAAAATACTATTAGAATAATATTTAGCGATAGCGGCAAACCTTTTAATCCTTTAGTGGCTACAGAGACAGATATTAATCTCCCTTTAAAAGAAAGAGGAATTGGAGGTTATGGAATTTTAATGGTTAAGAAATTTATGGATTCAATCCACTACGAATATAAAAACGGGAAAAACTGTTTAATGATAATTAAACAGATACATTAATAATCATCTATACATTCGGATGCAAAACATGTTCAAAAAGACCAGTGAATTGTACTTCCTTTTATTTGCAATAGCTTTTGTATTGCTGTTTGTTAGTTGTAACGGCGATAAAAAGCAAATAGTAAAACTCGAAGATGCTTCTCAAAGTAAAATCGGTGTAATGACCGGCACCACCGGTGAGCAGCTTGCCACCAAGCGATTTCCCGAAGCAGAGGTAAAAAGTTTTGATGACGTTATGGACGCAATCGGGGCTTTGAAATCAGAACAGATAGATGCTGTAATAACTGCATATCCAACCGCAATGAACGTTTGTAAGAAAAACAAGGATCTCATTTATTTGTCTGAAGCTGTTGATTATGAAAACACAGCGATTGCCTTGAGAAAAGGAAACGAAAAGTTATTGTCTGATCTAAATGCTTTTATTTTCGAATTATTGAAAGACGGTACGCTCCCGGATATGAAGAGAAGATGGTTTAAAACTGATCTAGCTCCATACGAAGTCCCGGATATAAAAGTACCGGAGGAAGGGAAAATATTAAAAATTGGAGTCAGCGCTACTAGAGAACCTTTCTGTTTTGTTGATGCAAATAAAAAAGTTACTGGCCACGATGGTGAACTTGCCCGTAGAGTTGCACAACGATTAAATAGACCTATAGAATTTGTCGATATGAAATTTTCGGCTCTCATTACTGCGCTACAGTCTGGTAAGATAGATTTGATAATAACCGGGATGACGGCAACTCCGGAAAGAAAAAAGTCGGTGGATTTTACAGAATCATATTTTACAAATTCACAGGTGATGCTGGTTAGGAAAGAGATTAGCCCGGATCAAAAAGAGGAGACTGAAACTTCCAAATTAAGTTCATTAGAAGATATTAAGAATAAAAAAATTGCGGTTTTACTTGGCTCTGTGCACGATACATACGCACTGAAAAATCTTCCAAATGCATCTGTTCAGCAGTACAAAAATCCATCCGAAATAATTCTAGCAGTAAAATCTGGTAAAGTAGATGCCGCAATTTATACATACGAAACTTTACTTGAGATACTCCGTGGTGATAACGAATTAAAGCTGCTCGGCGATACACTCTTCACTGTTCCTATTGCAATGGGTTTCAATCAGCAGAATGATCAGCTTAGAGAGCAGTTCAATTCTTTTTTTAAGAAAATAAAAAACGATGGCGTATTTAAGGACATGGTTGATCGTTGGTTAATAAACGGCAAGTATGAAATGCCCGAAATTCCAATGGTGAAAACTAATGGGACAATAATAGTTGGTACCGTTAGTGATAAGGGTTTACCCTTTACCGTAATCAAAGATGGAAAACTAATAGGTTTTGATATTGAGCTTACACAGAGATTTGCTGCATATCTAGGTAAAGAATTGAAATTTGCAGATATGGAGTTCGGAAGTTTAATAATTGCGGCAGCCTCGAAAAAGATAGATATGATTGCTAGTACGTTGATGGTCACGGAAGAAAGGGAAAAGCAGATTGATTTCTCAGAACCTTACTATAGACTTGGCGCAAGTGTGTTTGCTCTAGCAAAAAACATTAAAAAGGATAATCTTGGAAAACTTGCTAAGCTGGATGATATAGCTAACAGAAAAGTAGGCGTTTATTCCGGGACCGTTCATGACGATTTTGTAATGAAGAAATATCCGGATGCGGATATTAAAAGATATAACGGTACTACGGATATGATACTTGCGTTAAAAACCAGAAAGATTGATGTATCATTTTTTGATTTGTTTAGTGCAAAAGTTTTCTTAAAAACTAATCCCGATATCGGAATACTTACTGATAATGCTCTAGACTTACCACTTGGTTTTGGTTTCAGCAAGAATAATCCGGAGCTAAGAAAAAGATTTAATCAGTTTTTGACTGAATCAAAAACAAATGGGCAGTTTGATTCTTTGTATAAAAAGTGGTTTCTCGAAGATCCCGAAAAAGCAGTAATGCACGAATTTAAACCGGTAAATAATGGTCGCACACTTACACTTGCTGTTTCGGTAGGCGATCTTCCATATTCTGCTTTTGTGAATAATCAATATGTGGGTTTTGATATTGAACTATTACATGCCTTTGCTATAAAGGAAAAGGTAAATCTCAAAATAATAACACTCGATTTTTCCGCTCTTGTTGCAGCGTTGGCAGCCGGTAAGGTTGATATTATTGCTGATGGAATATGCATTACCGAAGAGAGGCAAAAACAAGTAGATTTCTCTAATCCTTACATGGATTTTAAGACTGCTGTATTAGCCTTAAAGAGTAGTATGGGAGAAGAACAGATCGAAGAAAAAACTTCTCTTAGTATTCCGTTTTTGGAATCGGTGGCAACTAGTTTCAATAATAATATAATAGTTGAAAAACGTTACCTGTTGATTTTGGATGGACTTCAAACTACAGTGCTTATTTCAATACTTTCAATCATGTTCGGGACTGTACTTGGCAGTATAGTTTGTTTTATGAGAATGTCGAAGAAAAAAATACTTCAACTTCCGGCTAAATTCTATATATCGTTACTGCGAGGAACTCCGGTGCTCGTAGTTTTGATGATTATATTTTATGTTGTCTTTGCATCAGTTGATATTGACCCGGTAATTGTTGCAGTTATTGCTTTCGGAATGAATTTCGGCGCGTATGTTTCGGAAATGTTCAGAACGGGAATTGAGGGAGTTGATAAGGGTCAAACTGAAGCCGGCATTGCAATGGGTTTTACTAAAATTGAAACTTTCTTGTTTATTGTATTGCCCCAAGCTGCAAGAATTATTCTTCCGGTCTATAAAGGTGAAGTAATTTCACTAGTAAAGATGACCTCGATTGTTGGCTACATTGCAGTTCAAGATTTAACCAAAGCGAGCGATATAATTAGAAGCAGAACATTTGATGCTTTCTTTCCTCTAATAATGGTTGCGGTTTTGTATTTCTTCATCTCTTGGCTGCTTATGCTGTTGCTTGGATATATTGAGCGGAAGGCAGATCCAAAATCAAAAGTAAAGCGAGGTTAATGTTATGATCAAAGTAGAAAAACTCGCCAAAAAATTTGGGAATCTTACAGTTCTTGAAGATATAAATGTGGAAATTCATAAGGGAGAAGTCATTTCCATTATCGGTCCTTCCGGAACCGGTAAGAGTACATTCTTGCGCTGCCTTAATCTCTTAGAAATACCAACCGGCGGATCAATATATATAGACGGCGAAGATATACTTCACAAAGAAACCAATGTGCCTAAACTTAGGCAGAAAATGGGAATGGTTTTTCAGTCATTTAATTTGTTCTCTCATCTCACAGTTTTGGATAATCTTACTATTGGACAAATAAAACTTTTAAAGAGAGATAAAGAATCTGCTGAGAAGAAAGCGATCGAGCTTTTAAAAATGGTTGGACTTGCCGAAAAAGCGCATAGTTTTGCCGATGAACTTTCCGGAGGACAGAAGCAGAGAGTCGCAATAGCTAGATGTCTATCGATGGATCCGGAAATAATTCTCTTCGATGAACCAACTTCTGCGCTCGATCCTACAATGGTTAGCGAAGTTCTTGCAGTTATACGCCGATTGGCTAAAGAAGGAATGACTATGGCTATAGTAACGCATGAAATGGATTTCGCACGTGATGTTTCTAAAAGAGTATTCTATATGGACGAAGGTTTGATTTATGAAGAAGGCACTCCGGATCAAATATTCGAAAACCCGCAAAGAGAAAAAACTAAAGCGTTCATTCATAGAATCAGAAGCTTTAATTACCACATTGATTCTCCGGATTATGATTTATACGCTATGCATGCCGAGGTAGAACACTTCTGCGAGAAACATGTTCTTACTAAAAACATGACTTACAACATCTTGCTGGTAATTGAAGAACTTCTTGAGATTTGCAAATCTGTTTCTAAGATGCATGATGTTGACCTAACACTTTCATATTCTGAGAAACTTGATAACATTGAAATAGTTTTTGAAAATTCCGACAAGGAAGGAAACATATTAGAAATTGTTGACCAAGAAGATATAGGGCTTACAATCATTAAAAATTTTACTGAGACAGTGGAGTTCCAGAGGGAAAATAATAGAAACAGATTAAATATTTTACTTAAGAAGGCCTAACCAAACAATGAGGCGAAATTTTGTACAGTTTTTCCAAATAGTAATAAGGAATTAAAAATGAAAATTACTCAAACAACAAATAACAATGACTTAGTTCTCTCAATTTGCGGCAGAATAGATACCATTACAAGCAATCAATTATCCGAGGAAATTGATAAAGCTTTGGAGAATAAATTTGAAAAATTGGTTCTGGATTTTAGGGAAGTTGACTATATAAGTAGCGCCGGACTTCGTATAATTATTGTAGCGCAGAAGAAAATAACAGCCGGTGGACTGAAACTTGAACTGACAAATATGAATGAAACTGTTAAAAATGTATTTGATATTACCGGCTTTTCTCAAATACTAGACATCAAATAATTAATAATTTTTGATCAAAAAAAGATCCTTTATGGACAATTATATAATTCGAAATATGTCGGCGGCAGAGGTTAAAAATATAGCAGTCGATTGGGCACAAAAAGAAGGATGGAATCCGGGACTTTACGATTCATCTGTTTTTTATCAAACCGATCCAAACGGATTCTTAGTTGGTCTACTGGATAACATTCCAATTGCTTGCATTTCTACAGTAAGCTATGATGGAAGCTTTGGCTTTCTTGGGTTTTATATTGTCAAAGAGGGATTTCGCGGAAAGGGTTACGGTCTTAGCATTTGGGAGAAGGCGATGGATTATATTGGCTCTCACAATGTTGGACTTGATGGCGTGGTTGCTCAACAATCGAACTATATGAAATCGGGATTTAAATTCGCTTACAGTAACATCCGGTATGAGGGAATAGCAAAAACGTTCTCAAACAGCAAGAATGGAATTGTAGTATTCTCAGAAGATCACTTTGAAGAATTAGTAAAATATGATAGCAAACTATTTCCGGCTCTAAGAACCAAATTCTTGAGGGGCTGGGTAAAGCTGCCGGAAGCCGAAACTTTTATTTCTTATGCCAATAGTGAAATAAACGGCTATGCAACTGTTCGAAAGTGTAACGTAGGTTATAAAATTGGTCCCCTTTTCGCTAATGATACTGAAACTGCGAATGCATTGTTTGTTGCTGCTTGTAATTTTGCCGGCATTGGCTCCACAATCTATCTCGATACTCCGGAAGTAAACTTAAATGCCGTTGCACTTGCCGAAAATTATGGAATGAAGAAAGTGTTTGAAACTGCTCGCATGTATACCAAAGAAAAACCCAGTATTGATGTGAGTAAAATTTTCGGAGTGACTACTTTCGAACTTGGGTGAGATTTGTTATGCAAAATTACTTGGGTAGTTTTATTCGAAACTCCGTGAACTCGTTTTCTTTTGATGAGAAAGTAAGTTCTCCTTGATGTTCTTTTGTGATTATGTCGTAGCTAATTGAAAGTCCAAGTCCAATGCCTTTGCCAGTTGGCTTTGTAGTGAAAAAGGGATTGAATATTTTATTCCGATGATCTTCTGCTATCCCTTTCCCATTGTCTCTAATAACAACTTCAACACCATCATTGCTATTAATTGTTGTCACATCTATTGCCGGAGTAAAGCTTTCGCCAAGTTTTTCTTTCATTATAAAAGCTTCGTACAATGCATTATCAATTATATTAAGGAATACTCTACTAAGATTTTGAGGAGCTACATTTAACTTGGGTAAATCTGCAGCATAATTAGTTGTAATCTTAACTTTCAAATCTTTGTCATGTGCCCGCCTCCCAAGATAAGCCAGATTGATATATTCTTTCAATAAAGAATTAATATCGGTCGCTTGTTTCTCGCTTGTCTTTCCTCTGGAGTGCATCAACATATTCTTCACAATTCCATCGGCACGTGTGCCATGCTCATTGATTTTTTTTAAGTTAAACTTAAGTGTGGAGATTATTTCTTCGGTCTCTATAAGTTCTTCATCCGCAACTATCTTTTTAAGATTAGAGAAAGAATCTTGCAATTCAATTAATAAGTCTTCCGAGAGCTGCGAAAAATTGTTCACAAAGTTTAACGGATTTTTAATCTCGTGAGCAATTCCGGCAGTTAAAGTTCCTAACGACGCCAGCTTTTCTTGAGTGATAAGCTGCTCTTGCATATTCTTAATTTTTTGTAAGGATTCTTCCAGCTGTTTATTTTTTCCCCGCAATTCTAATTGTGCAAGCACTTGTCTAGCCAAAGCATTAAGTGCGTTTTTTTCTTCTTCTGATAAATCTCTCGGTTTAGAATCCATTACACACAAACTTCCTAAAGGCAGTCCATCCGAAGTTACTAATGGAGCCCCGGCGTAAAACTTTACCTTTTTGCCGGAAGTGACAAGAGGATTGTCGAAAAACCGTTCATCCTTTGTAGCATCATTCACTATAAAAATATCCGATTCATGAATAGCGTGAGCGCAAAAAGCTATTTCTCGCGGAGTTTCTTCAAGATCAAATCCCACTTTTGATTTGAACCATTGTCTTTCTTTATCTACAAAACTTAGCAGTGCTGTTGGCGATTTAGTTATGAACGCCGCAAGCAAAGTTATATCGTCATATTCTTGTTCGGCCGGGGTATCGAGGACGTTGTATCTTATTAATGCTTCTAACCTATCGGCTTCACGCTTGTGCGGGAGTGGTTTTATCATCTCTTCCTTTGGAATTTTACTTGATTAGTTTTGGCAATAATATACTATTTAGCACTTATTCGCTATCATATAAGCAGTTTTGTAATGAATAGAAGATGAGTTTGGCTGAATTTATAGTCCAATTAATACTAGTCTTTATCTTCAAGAAGAATTACTTCGCCATCCATGTTTGTTACAATAACTTTTTCTTTATCTATCGGGGCTACCGTATTTATCAGTGAGACTCCAATTTTAAACTTCCACTTTATTTCAAAATTCTGTTTGTCTATTGCAACCACCATACCGTTTTTAGTTCCAAAATAAACTATTCCTTCTTTTTCTTGAGGCATTGAAGGATCAATTTCGTAACCGAACTTGCAATCAATTGCTTTAATAAGTTCAGCTTTATCAGTCAATGCAGAAAATACAAAGAGTGAATCGTTCATTCCTTTTGCGTAAACATATTTCCCATCTTCGGAAATTCCGATTGATTCGCGCACTTGATGCTTATTAGTCCTCCAAATTGTTTTACCCGTTTCTGCATCTATAGCCGTTGATATTCTATCCGGTGCAACTACAAATACTTTTCCGTTTGAAGCGACTGGCCAGTAAGCAGCCGGCGAGTAAAGAAAACCTTCTGTGCCTTGCCATTTCCATGCGAGCGTTCCATCGTTAATATTAAGCGCATATAAGTAGCTGTTCCATGCCCCGAATATGACTTTCCCATTATAAACGAGCGGTTTAGTTTCAACAAATTCTCCAATACCGGCATATTCCCAAATAATTTTGCCGGTAGAAAAATTGATTGCTCTGAACTTACCGTCGCTTCCGCCTATGTAAACAACATCATCATATATTTTCGGAACTGCAACGATAGGGTTTGGAGTTTCGTATTTCCATTCTAACTTTCCGGTTGTAGCATTTATACAATAAATATTATGATCGTTAGAGCCGAATACAGCTTTGTTATTTGAAACATCCGGCGAGCCGTAAATTGCACCGTCGGTTTCAAATTGCCATTTTAATTTTCCATCATTCAGCGAAAGACAGTAAATGTCACCGCGGCCGCTTGTTATAAATATATTTTCCTTATAGACAACTGGAGAGGATGTGATTGTATAATTTGTTTTGTAACTCCACCTAACTTTAATGCTAGGGTAGTCGGAGTTGATTGAATAACTCGGGCGCGCATATTTAATTGTATCTGAAGAGTAATCAATATCTCTCATCGATGTTTTATTCCATACCGGCTTAGTTGTTTTGCCCGGAATTTTTATAGAATAAGTAATGCTATCTTTTCCTACTTCAACAATAGTAAATCCACCCATGTTTTCTTTTGCGCGAAGATTTGATCTTCCCATAACACCGGGAATTCCTTCAAAGCTATATGCATGATTTGCGTGTCCGTGCCCGCAAAGCACAACCTTTGTGTTAAACTTTTTTAAACGGTTAGTAGCTTCGAACCAATTGTCAATCTGGTCATCAAGAGGGTAGTGGGTTACAAAGATGAGAGGAAGACTTTTGTCTGTTATCTTTGCAATAGTTGAATCAAGCCAGCGTAAATCTTCCGGCGAAAAATGCCCATCTCCCATCCGCATAATCGGTCCTTCATGCATCCCAATAAAACGGATTCCATGATAGTCAAAAACAAATTTCTCACTGCCGAATATTTGAGCAAACTTTGTACAGCCCGATTCCGACCATTTGGTGTCATGATTGCCCGGTATTATATAGTATGGTTTGTGTAGCTTATCTAAAATGTTTTTTGCTTCTATTAAGTCTCTTGTCTTTCCGGTTTCTGTTATATCGCCGGAGATGATTGTAAAATCAAGATCGTTAAAGAAATTGATGTCGTTTACTGTATTTATTAAATCATCTGCGCCTGTTAAGCTGCCTACGTGAGTATCGGTTATCCACGCAAACTTAAATTGCTGTGCGTAAACTGCGTTGTTATATAGAAGACCAACTACAATAAAGAAAAGTAAGGTTATAATTCGCTTGCCGGCTGTTCTAATTATTTTCATAGCATAGAATAATTGTTATGTCTAAATATAATTATTTCGGCAGAAGAGGGATATCTTGTTTGTTAATATAGCTGCGTAGCGATATTACAATATAAATTAGGGGCTTTGACCCAACAACCTAACCTTAAGCATTGCCCACCAACGGGAATCCTTTTTAGAGTCTTTCTCTGATAAACGACAAGAAATCATTGAAGTATGCAAGTGTTTTCAAATATTGATGAAATTACTGCAATTCCGGGATGAAATAGAAGATTAATAAGTTAGCTGCATCTTCTAAATTATTTTAAATTCTCTTCGAATATAACTTATAAACAATAAAGGCGAGAATTGGATTCGAAACAACAGACAATTCTTCTAGTTGAAGATGATTCACTTTTAGCGGCTACAGAGATCTATTGGCTTAAAAAAGCCGGATATAAAGTAATGTACGTTTCCAATGGGGAAGATGCAGTTAAAACCGTGGGTGAAGTTGGTGATGGAATTGACCTTATACTTATGGATATAAACTTAGGGGGCGGAATTGACGGCACAGAAGCCGCTCGGCTAATATTAAAATTTCATGAAATTCCTTTGCTCTTTCTTTCTTCCCATACCGAAAAAGACATTGTTGCTAAAACAGAAATGATTACCTCGTACGGATACGTTGTTAAAGATTCCAAAGATGTTGTTCTGTTAGCCTCGATAAAAATGGCATTTAAGCTATTCAATGCAAACCAAGAATTACGAAATAAAGAAAAAGCCATAATAGAAAGTGAAAATCATCTTAGATCTATAATAGAGGCAGCTCCTTTTGGAGCTCATTCGTATGAATTGCTTGACGATGGTAAATTGATTTTTTGCGGCTATAATAATGAAGCAACAAAAATTCTTGGCATTGAACACAAGAATCTATTAGGAAAAACTATTGAGGAAGCATTCCCTCCTTTGGCGGCCACTGAAATACCAACTCTATATCGAAGAGTGGCCTCGGAAGGAAAACTATATGAAGATGAGCAGATTAATTTTGAGGATGATAAAATTGCCGGGGTTTTCGAGATTCATGCTTTTCAAACTGCCCAAAATAAAATGACTGTCTTCTTTAAGGATAAAACTGCCAATAAGAAAGCAGCATTAGCGTTAAAAATGAGCGAAGAAAAATTCCGTACATTAATAGAATTTGCACCGGATGCTTTTTTTCAAGGTGATAAAGAGGGAAATTTTATAACCGTTAATGATAAAGCTGTTGAACTGACCGGATATCCAAGAGAAGAACTTCTAACGATGAATATGGCCCACCTTTTTTCTGATGATGAAATGCAAGAAAAGCCGCTTCGATTTGACTTACTAAAGCTAGGCGTTCCGATAATAAAACAAAGAAAAATTGCTCGCAAATCCAGCGAACAAATACATGTAGAAATGCATTCTAAAGCTATGCCCGATGGAACTTATCAATCCTTTATTCGCGATATTACCGATAGAGTATTAACCGAAAAAAGCTTAACCGAAAGTGAAAGAAAATACAAAGATCTATTCGAGAAGTCTGAAGATGCTATTCTTATCATCAATAATTTCAAGTTTGTTGACTGCAATACGGCAACCTTAAAATTGCTTGGTTATAAAACTAAGGATGAATTAATGCAAACTCATCCTTCGGAATTATCTCCTGAGTTACAGCCAGATGGTAAACCATCTTTAGAAAAAGCGAATGAGATGATGCTGACTGCTCTGGAAAAGGGGAGTCACCGTTTTGAGTGGGATCATAAAAAAGCAGACGGGACGATTTTTCCGGTTGAAGTTTTATTGACAGCAATAGATTCCGATCTAAAGAATCCGGTGATTCATACAGTTTGGAGAGATATTACCGAGCGAAAAGAAGTTTTAACAAAACTTGAAGAATCCGAAGAAAATTATAGAATACTTATCGAGAACCAAACCGACGTTGTTGTTAAAATAGATTTGGATGGAAAGTTTCAGTTTGTAAGTCCCTCCTATTGTAGAATCTTTGGCAAAACTCAAAATGAATTATTAGGAAAAGCCTTTATTCCGATGGTACATGAAGATGATAGAGAAGCAACACTAAAAGCAATGGAATCGATTTTTTCTCCTCCTTATACAGCCTATATGGAACAAAGAGCAATGACTAAGGAAGGATGGAGATGGTTTTCGTGGGTTGATACGGCAATCTTGGATGATAATGGAATGGTCGAATCTATTATTGGTGTAGGGCGAGATATTACTGAGAGAAAATATGCTGAATTGGAACTTCGTAAGAGCGAAGAGAAATTCAGAAGTTTAATTACACAGATGCCCGATGCTGTCTATAAAAGTACGCATGAAGGAAAGTTTTTAGAAGTTAATCCGGCTTTGGTCCAGATGCTTGGTTATAAGGATGAAAATGAATTGTTAGAGATTGACATTAAAAAGGATCTCTATTTTGAAATAGCCGATAGAGAAAGTGCTGCATTGATTGAGAAATATGAAGAAATGGCTGTTTTCCGCTTGAAGAAAAAAGATGGTTCGGGAATTTGGGTTGAAGATCATGGAAGACATGTTCTTGATGAAGCTGGAAATGTGCTTTACCACGAAGGTATAATGAGAGACGTTACAGAACGCATTCACAATGAGCTCGAAATTCAGAAATATTCCGAGCAGCTAAAGGAATCTAATGCTGCTAAGGATAAGCTTATTTCAATTATCTCTCACGACTTAAAAAATCCATTCCACTCTATTAACTCGGCTGTCAAATTGGTTATTGACGAGTGGGATGAAATTTCAGAAGAGGATAAACTCAAATTTTTAAAAGCAATACTTAATACCTCGGAAAGATCTTATAATCTTCTGGAGAATTTACTGCTTTGGTCGCGGCAGCAAATGGATAAAATAGAATTTCTACCAGAACAAATATCATTATCCGAAGTTGTATTAGAAACTCTAGAAATTGTTAAAAACGCAGCAACTTTAAAAGGTATCACAATTAAAACTAGTATTAAGGGTGATTGCTTGGTGAAGGCTGATAGAATTATGATATCGACCGTAGTAAGAAATCTATTAACCAATGCAATAAAATTTACTCGAGAAAAAGGGAAAATCGAAATAAGCGCTCGTACAAAAAAAGATAAAATAGAATTAGCAATTAGTGATAACGGAATAGGGATTCCTGCTGAAGATATAGAAAAGTTATTCAGAATTGGTCAAACATATTCTACTAGAGGAACAAACAGCGAGAGTGGTACCGGACTAGGGTTAATAATTGCAAAAGATTTTGTTGAAAAAAATAAAGGTGCAATTTGGGTCGAAAGTCAGATAGATAAAGGCACCAAATTTGTTTTTTCTCTTGAGAAATCACACAAATAGAACTACCAAACTCAAAAGTATTAAGTAATTGTAATAACCCGTCGTTTTGTGAATTAAAAACGAAAAGTTGATTAATATTGGCAAAAGTAACTTTTCGAGACCACTGAAATATTCTGTTTTGTCATATTGAGTTCCGATTCATCAGGTCGAAATATCACGTTTTTTACTTTCGAATAATATTTTTCTACCGCCGTTAGAGGGATCAGAATGACAGATGAACAATATTTCAGATGCTTATAAAAATTATGCTTGTTTTATTAACTTACGTTACGCATGTTGTCGTTCTGAATGGAACGTAGTGAAATGAAGAATCTCAATTTTGATTCAAAACGCGATTTATGGATTCTTCGCTTTGCTCAGAATGACAATTGCTAATACAAATACGTAAGATGAGTTATTAATTAAGTCATAAAAAATTTCAGTGCTGTAAACTTGGAATCATTTTCTTGTCTAAAAGTAATAGTTATAAACTCATTGTGTTCGAATCTATTAGGTTTGCGATTAGCTTGTGAGTAATCGTAATGCAAACTCAATTAGAACGTTTCAATAAATTGTTACCTTAGTTTGAATCCTTGTTTTTCTTCCAACGTCATCCATGCATGTAATGTTCAAAATACCTTTATCAGGCCGGAAGAAAATTCTATCACCAGGTTTACACTCTTTATAAAATTGATCGTTGATATACCAATACTGAGTTTTGATTGAAGCATCCGAAGCTGCATGCAAGAGTATCTGCTGTTTAGAATTTTCTTCGACGAAGTATTCATAATCGGCCGAGGGGGAAAGAATTAACGGACCATCGCCAGAACGTTTTGCTTGACAAGTAGGATTGTGCGGCGGCGGACGTTTAAAAACAATTTTATTCTTCAAATACCATAAAGTTAGTTCGGCACTATGCATTGGGTAATTCACTTTTTTATAACCTTCATTAGGCATGCATTCCGGGCAATACTGAATTGTTTCTTTTTCATCAACATAAAACTTTTTGTATAGATTGCACTTAGTCTTTGGAGAAACACGCTTAATTGAATAGTCTTTTGTGTAATGTTCACAATTTTCTGTTAGTAGTAATCCGGTTTCCGTGCAAACATCTCTTTCTATAACATCCTTGGGTTTGTCAAACCATTTTTTTCTTGGTTTATAATCTATTGCATTAAATATTTCGAAAAGAAGAGGGACTGCCATTTCGGCGCCGGATAATTCCGGAGCACCGGTTCCATCAAAGTTACCCATCCATACGCCAACTGTGTAATCGGGATTATAGCCTACAGCCCAAGCATCACGTTTGCCGTATGAAGTCCCGGTTTTCCACGCAATCTTTGGAAGATTAGTTGTGTAAAGAAACTCTGCCGGAAAATCCGGGCGCTCGTTAGTAGTAAGAATTTGACTTGTTATATAAGAGGCAGACGGAGAGAATAGTTTAATACCGTTGCTCTCTTCATTTACGTTTTCTGCCAGATAATTAAGAGGAAGTAGTTTTCCATCATGCGCGAACGCTGCAAATAGTTTTGTAAGTTGCTCTAATCTTATTCCGCATCCGCCAAGAATTACCGAAAGTCCAAGATCACGTTTTTGTTTTTCAATATCTGGAAAGCCAGCCTTAGAGAGAAACGAAACAAATTTCTCCAATCCTATATTTTGAAGCAGCCTAACAGCCGGAATGTTTAAAGAGTTTACTAAAGCATATTTGGCGCTTACATCGCCATTAAATTTCTGATCATAATTTTCGGGCTCGTAACCATTAATGTCTGTTGGTGTATCAAGTAATCTCATTTCCGGTGTTAGTAATCCGTTATCAAATGCTAAAGTATAAAGTGCAGGTTTAAGTGTTGAACCGGGAGAGCGAAGTGCAATCACTCCATTAACTTGTCCTGAAGAGGCTACATCATTAAAATCGGCAGAGCCGCAATAGCCAACAACTGAATTACTTTTGTTATCTATTATTAGGAGAGAGCCGTTAGAAACATTTTTGGTTTTAACGCGATTAACGTAATTACTTAATAACCGTTCCGCAGTCTTTTGAATCTGATAATTCAGAGATGTTCTTATGTTGTTTCCTCGGAAATGTTGTGCTATATAATTGCTGAAGTGGGGTGCTTCACTTTTGACTTGATACCGGCTTGCTGAAACCGGTTCGTTCATCGCGTCCAATAAATCACGCTTATTGAATGAATTGTTGGTGTCATATTTTTTAATCCAGAGGTTTCTCATCTTAATTGCGTTCGCCACTTCTTTATCCAATCTAAAAGAGTTAGGATCGTTTGGAATGACTGCAAGTAGAATTGATTGAGACAAACTAAGTTTATCCGGAGGTCTATTGAAATAAACGTATGATGCGGATTTTACTCCCTCAATATTGCCTCCATAAGGAAGCAAGGATAAATACATTTCCAATATCTCTTGTTTATTGTAATGCAATTCAAGTTGAACCGCACGAAGTATTTCTAGGAATTTATTTCCATAAGTGCGTGAAGATGGCTCCTGCATTCTTGCAAGTTGCATCGTTATTGTTGAAGCGCCGGAAACGCGTCTTCCACTGCTTACGTTTTGAAAGAACGCTCTGGTAACGGCAATTGGATTTATTCCAAAATGCCAATAGAACCACTTGTCTTCCTTTTCAATAATTGCAGTAAGTAAATCCGGTGTAACTTCGTCCAGGCTGGATTTCATTCGCCACTTAGAATCCCTTGTTAAATATGCCGAGAGTAGCGAGCCGTTTTTTGCATAAATGACTTTTGAAAATTCTTTTGGTTCCGGTAGCGGAAAAAATAAGTCAAGAGCAAGCAACAGAATTAAAGATATATAGAGTAAAGAGCCCGCTCTTGATTCAATAATCCAAACTATGTTTTTGAAATTATATTTCTTTGTAAACATCAAATTCCTTGAGACGAATAAATGCCAGAATGCATATTGAATCTGAAATAACCAACTAGTTTACTTCTAGAGGCTTCTGAAATATTGCAACTATTGTCTTTGCGAACGACTCGACTCGCTTCATGGGCGAAGCGGGAGTGAAGCAAACTCAAAACCAACTTTTTGAGTTACAACCGGGATTGCTTCGTCATTTCATTCCTCGCAATGACACTCAAAAATAATTTTTCAGAAGACTCTTCTAGTAGACTCTCACCGTTCCTCTTCCGTTTGTCGAATTAAATTCCGGATCGTACATTGCTTCGGCATTAATTACCGGCAAATTAAATCGGCCTTTGTTTACAACACGAAGCATATAATAGAATACCTTCGGAGTATTCCACGGTAAATTTGTGAATAAAATCAATCTGTCGTCTCGAATATCCATGTACTGTATGTTCATTGTGCTCTGATAATTTTGCAATTCGGCAGATGTTGAAAGTCGAGGGTTTTCAATTTCAAATCCGGATGGAATTAAATCTGTAATTGCAACATTGTAAGCAGAATTATCTTTTCCGTAGAGGGCAATCTCGCAAACAATTAGTTGTCCTTGCTGGAACTTTCCGTTTGATATTTGCTTGCCTGTTCTGAAATCAATGTACTTTCTTCTTACAGACATTTTAGAATCTGCTTCCTTTACATTTCCAGTACTGACGCCTTCCGTATTTAAAAAATAAAAAATCTCTCCATGTCCTTGAGATTTCAAGACAATAGATTTATAACTGTTATCAATTTTCAGCGTGATGTCTTTCCCATCGGTTGCCCCAATTACTTTTCCATCTGCAATTACATCTACCCTTATATCAGCCATAGCCGCAATTCTAGCCGCTTTTCCTAATCCAACAAAAGTAAAAGCTCTTTCTTGAGTCGTGTAAATCCGGTCCATCATTTGTGATAAGTATTTTACTATATAAGGGATTTGCTTGTTATTCGGTTCCACTTCCAGCAACACGTTTAACATTAGTGCGTTTGCACGCGCTTCGGAATCGAACGAACCGCCCGATGATCTTCCGGTTTTCTCTGCATTATATTTTGAAGGCAGCGTTTCATAATATGAATCCCACTTGCCCATCAATGCGTACGAGCCTGCCAGCAAATATTTACAGTCATTCGAAATAAGCTCCGGTCTTGTTTTGTAATAATTCATTGTTGAAATATCCCCTTTACCGGCTAGAGCCAATATATATAGTGAATAAGGTATTTCTTTGTATGAGACTTTTGTAACGCTGCGCGAATTGTTGTAATAGGTATAATAATCAAACGTTCCTTTTTCGCGAACTTTCTTAGAAATATAATTGAGAAGTTTACTCAACATGCTTTCCGAAACATTGAAACCGGCTTTCTTAGCTTCAACTAAAAAGTGAGCCGCATAAACACTGCCCCACCAATTGCTTTCATCTGAACCGGGCCAGTAGGAAAGCGAGCCATCATAAAGCTGCATCGATTCTAGTTTCTTAATTCCTTCTTTAACAAAGTAAACCGGGTTGTTTGTTCTAAAATACTGTGGTGCAACAAGCTTTGCTAAGTCCTCAAAATACAGTTGTGGAAATAATTTTGATACAGTTTGCTCAACACATCCGTGCGGATAGCCTACGAGGTATTTTAGATGTTTTGCAAATTGAACTGCCGGGAATTTGCTGATAATTAACTGCGTCGATTTTGTTCCGTTCACATAATTGTTTGGAATATCAACTTTTATTTCTTGTCCACCTTTAATGGAACCGGCGTTAGATTCAGTGGCAAAAGGAGAGACCGGTCGTACAGCAATATTAAACGCATCCTTAATTTTTGCAAAGCCGGAAGTCTCTAAGAATATTTTTCCAACTCCTAGTTCATTCCATGTGGAAAGCGCAAAATTTACTACTGCTGTTGAATTTGCCGGGATGGTTGTACTTTGGCTTTTTGAAGAAACTACTTTTATTGGGCCTTCCACATTTACGCTTATATTAACTGTTCCGGCTTTGTTAGTTGTATTGATAAGTGTAACCGGCATAACCAGTGAATCGTTCGGCGCAAGAAAGCGTGGTATCTGCGGTTCAGCAATTAAATCATCAGCTACTTTCATTTTAGATTCGGCTGATCCGAAGCGGTTTTGGCTATACACTATAGCCATCAATCTTACTTCGCCATTAAACTGTGGAATAGTTAACGGGATTTTTACGCAACCGCTGGCATCAGTCTTTCTTATTCCGCTCCAAATCGAAATCAAATTATAGCGTTTTGTGGTAATCGGGTTGCTTCTTTTCTGGAGCTGTGCAGCAAGTTGATCGCCTCCCGGTGAAGATTTTATTGCCATAATTTCCGGCAGCAGAAGTTTATACAAATCGTAGCTTGTTACTCCCAAAGCACGTTTGGCGTACATAAATCCATAAGGATCGGGCGTTAAGTAATTTTTTATTTGTAGAATCCCTTCATCAACTGCAGCAAGAGTTACATAGATATCACTTTCAGCGCCGGCTTTTACAATAACTTCAGTCTTAGTATTTGGTTTAATCTTTTGCGGTGCTTCAATCGTAATTGGTAGTTTTAGATTTTTCTTTTCGACCTTTAATGAAGCATAACCATGACCCACAAAAAACGGGGTGGAAGTTTGTACAGTATGTTTTTTGAAAAGTGTAGCTGTAACATATACGTTAGGAACAAATTTTTCTTTTATTGGAATTACAAGCTCCGTTGATCTTTCCTTTACTTCAACATATTTGTATTCATAAACACCATTTCTTTCAAATGTAATCAGCATTCTTCCGGCAAACGGAGTTGTGAAAAGTATTTTTGCGTTTTCGCCCGGTTCATACGACTGCTTATCAAGAACAATCTCAACTCTTCCTTCCTTGTTAACTTCAAATGAAGATGCGGTTGAAGAGCCCCATCCGTAAGCATAAAATTCTTTTCTCTGATAACTGTTTTCTCCTTTTCTATAAACTCTTAGTTCATATTCCCCACTTTGTGTTAAAAGCACCGGAATGTTTTTTTCTCCGCCGGAAAGATCAACATCTTTTTCCCAAACGTTTACTTCCTTTTTCTCCGAAGCATAGTAGAATCTGTTCGAGTTATCTTTCTTCAGAACGGTTTGCCAGTCAAGCCGTACGAGTTTTACTATTGCATTAAACCCGGTAGCTGTATTCTCATTTTTGTCTAGAGCGATCAACTTAAAATTAATATTGTCATTTGTGGAGAAATAGTAACCAGGAGATTTTATGCCGATGTAATACTTTTGCGGAAATACATCGAAAGTCGTCATCCGGTTTACAGTTCTTCCGGAAAGATCAAAAACACTCACAAAGGCATAGACAGCAACTTTTCCGCTCGAAACCAAAGTGCTGGGGACAGTGTAACTAATTTCGGCTTTGCCCTTATCATCAAGTTTACCATCAACAAAGGTTGATTGAATGCTGCTGTTTTGCATAGTGGAATTGGCAAAATCGAACGAGGGATATTTTGTGCTCACAAATGATCTATGCTTAAGCTGAATGCTAACTTCATATCTTAATCCGGAAGCCTTTGCGCCAAATAAATATTCGGCATCAACGCCAATCTTAACAGTTTCACCAATGGAAGCAATCTTCTTTTCGTTATCCAGCTTTACGCGAATCTTGTCCGGAACAAAATCTTCCACACTAAAACTGTATGTCCCAATTAACGATCCCGATCCAGTATAAACTTCGGCGCGGTATTCTCCGGTTATGGAATAACCCGGAATTGAAAAATTAATTTCGAACGAACCTTCTCTATTTAAATTCTTTTTGTATTCATCATAGATTTTTCCGGTAGGGGAAATGACTTTAATAATTACCGGGACTTCTTTAACCGGCTTAGTATCATCATCGCGTACGATTCCGGTAATATTGATAAGCTCTCCGGGGCGGTAAAGATTTCTATCGCCATATAAAAATGTTTTTAAGCCGGATGAGAAAGTTGTTTGCCCTCCCACATCAAATCTTGATGTTTCAATCATAGTCTCGTGCAGATCGATGTAATTGAAGTCATCACCTTTCTCTGCGGTAATAACTCGCGGTGTAAAGTCCTTCAAATTATCTTCAATCGCTTGAAATTTTACAACACCATCGGAGTTTGTCTTTCCGCTAAGCAGAGTTTGATTGTTTGAGGATATTAAACTGATTTCAACACCTTCCACCGGAGTTGCCGAAGAAATTGAGTTTACAAAAACTAACAATTCACTTTCTGATCTCTTCGCAATGATTCCAAGATCGGTTAGCGCTACTAGTTTAGACCCATAAACCCACCTTTCTTCTGTTGATCTTACTTGGGCAACGAATACACCTTTCAGCTTCCTGGTGTAAATTTGATCAAGGTTCACTGTGAACTTCTCAAGCCAATTTGTCTTGTTACTGATGTTTATCGATTGCCTTAAAATGCTTCGACCATATTTTTCCATTTGTTGAGCATCATAGTAAGAATCGTAATAATAATCTTCTTCGCCTTGGTAGTAGTTGCCGTACTGATTAAGGAAATGAATGATATTGTTTTTGAATACATGAGAAACTTCAATGTCCACACCGGGAACATTCACAGCGTTTACCATCAGGTTACGTTGGCCGGTCAGCATCAAATACTTGCCGCTTTTATCAGCAAAACTTATAGATGAATTAAGATTTACGAAGCTGACTTCTTGCTCGTATTCATTTTCCAATTCACCGCCGTATAATCCGGGCAGTCCCCTTTTTATTTTGAGATTTACACTTTGAGTTACATCAATATCGCCCTCAATTCTAAATGTATTTTCCGTAATAAAGAATGCGGCGTTTTTCATTTTATCTACTGTTACAAATTCCTTAACTCGTTTTTCATCAACCATTTGCGAAGTTGAAACTTCGATCCATCCTTTGAGTCCATCGAAACCGGCTGTAACACCATAAATTGTTAGTTGAGTAATAGGAGGAAGTTCATAATCAAATTCTTTATTGTCCACAGTAGCTTCTTTGCCAGCAACCGACAGTAACCCTTTCTTTACGGTAATAGTGTATTCTTGATCTTCGTTGGACTGTTCGATGTTGCCTATACTAATTGCAATTACATTTGAAGCTGCTTCGGAAACTATCTGAAAATCCTTAATCTCTGTCCCTTCTCTTTCAATTTTCAGAAAGTCTTTTAGCATGCCGGGATTAACATCATAATTGAAAAACAAATTTGCTTTCACATTCACTTTGAATTTTTCGTTTGGAATATGAGCCCAAAAAAACTCAGCTCTAGTAGCACTGAATTTGGAAGTGTTGAATTGATATGAATCTTGGTCAAGTTCTACCTTTTTGTTGAATAACACTTTGTTGGTAATTCGAGCAGTATAACTTTGGATTGGCTGAAGCGGAATGTCCGGTGAAAACATTAAAGTAGTAGGGGAAGTCCATTTGAATTTCCCAACTATCTTAGGTTCGAATTGAATAAACTCATCATCTAGCCACTGATTCAAAGTATCCGGTGGCGCAAGTTCGTCAGAGAATTCAATTGAGAATGTTGTAAGGTTTTTCACCTCTCCAACAGGATCGAAACTAATTACTTTAACGGTGTTTTGCGAGCTGCAAGAAATGATGAATAATAAAGTTGTAATAAGTGCTGCCCTAAAAATGTTTGTTTTCATCTTATGATCTCTATTTAGAATAATAAATTTTGTGTACGAAATAAAATGAAACTTGCTAGAAATGAGATGATAATTACTTTCCAAATACTTTGGGAAATACCGGGACGAAAATCACGCTGTTCTTTTTGAGAAAAGGGCATGAATAGAACTGTATCTAAATATGTAAAAAAAACTTTAGCAGAAGTTTTACTTGGGAAGTACAAAAGCATTAACCACCCACTGTTTTAGAGTCTGTAAAATATTTTGTGTAAATGGAAATTGTAGTTAAAGAACATTATCAATTCTTTCATTAAAGATAACAGATAAATGAGAAAGAGCAAGTGCCCAATTTTGAACTTGCATCGTCCACTTTTTAGACAAATC
>JAZDFQ010000059.1:0-192738 GCA_043807765.1 Ignavibacteriota bacterium | reverse complement strand
GGTTTATCTTGAAGCGGATCGAAACTGATTGAAACGAATTCCACATTTTCAATTTTAGCTTCCTTAACTTTTTCTTGTATCATCCGCATATTGTTGGTTGTAAGGGGACAAATATCGGGGCAATTTGTAAAAATGTAACCAACTACTGTTAGCTTACCTTTTGTAAGTTTAGGAAACTCGCGTGCAGTATTTGTCTGATCTACAAGTGAAAACTTGGTATCGCTTAAATCATCAATCACTTCAAATTTTTGCGTACAACCGAACATCAACAAAACGTTCATAGCAAACGCTAAACTGCTTTTCACTTTTAATTTGTTAATTTTGGCGGCCATAAAATCATCTTATTTGATTGCTTAAAATTACTAATAGTTTCGCTTAATGGATATTAGATGAAAATAACGCATAAAACGTTTCTTATAATTCTTATTTCTTGTTCACTTTTTGCGCAAGAGCAGATACGAATAGCCAGTTATAATGTAGAAAGATATCCGGCTAACAACAATGCCGGTGCTGATTTGAAGAAAGTTCTGAAAGCAATAAGTCCAACTATACTTTTAACAGTTGAGTTGGATGGAAAAGATGCCGTGCATCAATTGCTCGGCAATGCGCTGGATTCAAGATATAAAGCTTCAACAGAAGTAAACATAACTTGGGGAACGGGAAATGAATGCGCTGTTTTTTATTTGGATTCTGTTGTAACATACTTGGGTTCCAGCATGATCTCGGCGGATACGCGTCCAATAGGTGAATTTAGATTTGTCACCAAATCAACCAAAGATACTTTCTGTGTTTTTGGAGTTCACTTAAAAGCTTATCCGGAAGAAACTGCTCGAAGATTAAACGCAGTAAATTCTTTACGCAACAGAACTATAAAATTAAAACCGACAGATAACTATATGGTTGTAGGCGACTTTAATATTTTTACTTCAACAGAGCCGGGATTTCAACGGCTCTTAGATCAAAGTTCGTCCGGCTATTTTATAGATATCTTGAATATCAACGGGTCTTGGAACAGTAATCCGGCATTTGCTGCAGCAAGCACTTATTCGCCAACTTCATTAAGAACACGTTTGGATATGATTTTAATCTCCGAAACATTAAAAGATGGGCTGGGAATGGAATACAGTTCCGATTCATTTAAGATATTCGGAAATGATGATGGAAAACATTACGGAACAGCTGTAAACAATTCTGCCAAAGGAACGAATTATTGGTTTGATCAAGATGCTTCGCTTGGCGCTTCATTGATAAATGCTTCAGATCATCTTCCGGTGTTTGCAGACTTTATATTAAGTGTAAAAACTCAAGTAAAAGAATCGCAAAAATTGCCGACTGATTTTAATCTATCGCAGAATTTCCCAAATCCTTTCAATCCGGAAACTACTATTAAATATAGTTTGCCCGCTGCTGGTTATGTAACGTTTAAGATTTATGATTTGCTTGGAAGAGAAGTTTCAACTCTGGTAAATGAATTTATGCAAAGGGGAGATCATAATATTAAACTTTCGACTATCAGCACCCGGCTTTCATCCGGTATTTATTTTTATCAGTTAAAAGTTGGTAACTTTGCAGCGACAAAGAAAATGGCGGTATTAAAATAGAATGGGTATTTTTCTTCCGGGACAAAAAAGGCAATTCAATTTTCTCTTAAAGAACTATACGGAAAAGCCAAATACAATTTTGGTTGTTGGTTCTTCAAGCGAACAGCTTGCAATATTATTGTCAACTAAATTCAAAGCACCGGTTGATTTGATAGTAGAGGATTATGAATCGTTATTGAATTCCAAGCTTGTTCTCAGCGGCGAAGAAACTATTACAGTTAGAATGATGAATTTCGACGCTACTGATTTTGCCAACGAGCATTTTGATTTGATTTACGCGCAAGCATCTATTTCGCTTACCAACAGAAACAAAATTATAAAAGAATTGAAAAGAATTTTAAAACCGGGCGGCTACCTTTCTGTTGGTGAAATTGTTTCACTTAAAAAAGAATATCCGGTTTTTATAAGAGACTTATTCGATTCTTCCAATCTGCTGCCGTTGTTTGTAGATGAAATTGAGAAATATTATCTGGAAAGAAATTTTTCTGTTGTTGCTAAAACTAGCTTATCGGATACACTAAAAGATTTTTACTTGGAAAGCGCACAGCAGTTAAGAATTGCCGAACCTGGACTAAGCGATAAAGAAAAGAGTTATTACAAAAAAGTGGTTAATAAAATCAGTCACGATTCCAATGTTTATCTAAAACTTGGCGGCGATAAGTTTATAGGTTTGGAAACATTACTATTAAAGAAGGGTGATCTTTGAAAAAGGGCGACATATTAGATTTAGAAATATCAGGCTACGCATTTGAAGGGAAAGGAATAGCAAAGATCATCAAAGAAGTTCATTCGGCAGACGAAGACCCAAAAAAGTTTGTTGTATTTGTAGAGGGCACATATCCGGGCGATGTGATTACAGCGGAAGTAAGAAAGATTAGAAAGTCATACGCAGAAGCCAAGTTGAGAAACTTAATTACCGCTTCACCGTTAAGAACCGAAGCGGCTTGCAAACATTTTGGAACATGTGGCGGCTGTAAATCACAGAATCTTTTCTACGAAAACCAGATAAAGTTTAAGCAAGAACAAGTAAAAGATATCTTTGAAAGATTGGGAGGATTAAAAGATTTTGAAATGCTTCCAATTGTTGGTGCTGAGAAAATTTACTACTACCGCAACAAGCTTGAATATTCCTTCGCAGATAAACGCTGGCTTTCGGAAAATGAAATCGGCTCGATGCAAGAAATTGAAGACCGAAATTTTGCGCTCGGATTTCATATACCCGGCATGTATGACAAAGTTTTAAATATTGAAAAGTGTCATTTGCAGTCTGATGAAAGTAATCAGATTCTAAATCTTACAAGAAAGTTTTTCAAAGAAAGAAATGTTTCCATCTACTCAACAAAAACTCACGAAGGTTTTCTTCGCAATCTTGTAATCAAGCAAGCTTCAAACACTAGCGATTTGATGGTGAACTTAGTTGTTTCCGAAGAAAACGAGGAACTGCTGGGAGAATACAAAGAGACTTTGCTGAGAGAGATTCCTCAAATCACTACTATCATTTTTAATATCAGCAAAAAGAAAGCGAGCATTGCAATTGGAGATTACGAAATCGTTTCTCATGGAGAAGGATTTATAATTGACAAGATTGGAAAAAGCAAATACAGAATAAGCGCAAATTCCTTCTTTCAAACCAACACCTCGCAAGCAGAAAGACTTTACAATGTAGCTTTAGATTTTGCCGGGTTCTCCGGCAATGAAATTGTTTATGATCTATATTCCGGCGCCGGGACAATTCCAATTTATATTTCGGACAAAGTTAAAGGGCTCTACGGTTTTGAAAGTGTTGAGCCGGCAATTAGCGATGCTTTGGTAAACCGAGAGTTGAATTCTGTCTCTAATTTCGAGCCAATATTGGCAGATTTAAACAAATCATTTCTGCCAATTGTTGAAGGAAAAAAACTTCCTTATTCAGATGTGATTATTACAGATCCACCCCGTAGCGGTATGCACACAAAAACCGTTCAGGATATTCTTACTCTTAAACCGGGAAAGATTGTTTATATAAGCTGCAATCCAACCACCCAAGCAAGAGACATAAAACTCCTTTGCGAAGGCGGCTACAAACTAATTAAAATTCAGCCGGTTGATATGTTCCCCCATACTTATCACATAGAAAACGTTGCGCTTCTGATCGCATCGAATATTTAGAAACACTAAACTAGCCTAAACCCTAATAATATCTGCTTCATTTTTGTATAATACCTCAATATGATACACAATCTAGATTTAAATTCTTCGTTATTAGTCTTAAAACCCAGTTTTTTATTGGCACTCCGATTGAATTCCTATAGTAGAACAGTTCTTTGGAAAGTAAGTAACACCCTCTAAACACTTACTAATGGCGGCGGTTATTGAAACAGAAGGCACTCGGCTGGGTCTTCTGCAGAGATTTCCGCCTTCTTCTTTTTAAACCAACATTTCAGATAAGAGACTTAATAGACAGGAAATAATAGAGTTATCTTGGTAATTAGCCATATTTTACTTAATTTTGCCCACTTTCAATCAATAAGGTAGGTCATGAAACGTACTTTTCAACCGAGCAACACAAAGAGAAAAAATAAACATGGGTTCCGCGAGAGAATGTCTACAAAGAATGGACGTAAAGTTCTTGCGCGCAGAAGAGCTAAAGGCAGAAAAAGATTAACAGTAAGCGACGAAAAGTAGTTGAAACAATTTGGTCTTTCTAGCCAAGAAAGAATCAAAAGCAAGAAAGATTTCGATTCAGTTTATTCTTCCGGAGAAATTCTATTCTCTTCAAGCCAAAAACTCAAAGCTGTTTTTCTTATAGAACGAGAAACAGAGCAAGCCGTTATTAAAGCGGCTTTTGCTGTTTCAAGAAAAGCCGGAATTGCGGTTTGGCGTAATAGGGTAAAGAGACTATTTAGAGAATCATTTCGCCTAAATAAATCCATTCTCCAGAAAGAAGTTGAAAAAAAAAGAATTAGTCTTCGTATAGTTTTTTCTCCTAATTCGATTAACGAAAGAAAAAACAAAAAGATTTGCTTAGAAAATATTTTGCCGGACGTTGTTGATTTGATGAACAAAATCAAATCTGTGTTGTAGAATGAAAATTGTGTTTATAAAACTGGTTAGGATTTATCAAAAATTTATTTCGCCGATGTTTCCGCCCTCTTGCCGGTTTTATCCAACGTGCTCTGAATATGCAGTGCAATCGTTGGACAAACATGGTGTATTAATAGGCGGCGCAAAAGCCATCTGGCGAATTTTAAGATGTAATCCGTTTAACAAAGGCGGATTTGATCCTGTAGAATAAGAAAAGGAATTTGAATGGACCGTAACAGTACTTTCGCATTTTTACTTATTGGAGTAATTCTCGTTCTGTGGCTATATTGGAACTCGCCGGCACCGGAACCACAAAAGCCAAAATCAACAACCTCAATTCAGCAAAAGGATACAACCAAAGTAGCTGCTCCGGTGGTTGCTGAAGAAAAAAAACAAGAAGAAGCTTCCCCTTTTGGCCCATCTAATCAAGCAGAAAAAGTTATTACTATCGAAACAGAACTTTCCCGCATAGAATTAACAAACAAAGGGGGAAGAATAAAGAGAGTTTTTCTTAAGAAGTTTAACACATGGTATTTCAGTAAAACCAAAGACACAACCTTTTACAAAAAATATGTTCAGCTTGTTAACACGGCAAAAAACGGCGGGGATTTCAACTTAATCTTTGTTACAAAAGAGGGAAAGCTTGTTAACACTTCTTCACTTGATTTCAACGCCAACAAAAGCAATTACTATTATAAACTTAGCGGCAAAGATTCTTTAGCTATTGAATACGTTTTTACCGGAGACAACGGTAAGGCAATAAAGAAAAGCTTTTTGTTTTATGCCAATAAATATGATTCGAAAGTTGACGTTGTACTTGAAAACATGCAAGACATGATTAGTAGTTTCCGGTACGATGTTATGTGGCAGAACGGACTGAACTTTGTTGAAGAAAATTCCGCTGATGAGGCAAATTATTCACATGCAAACGTGTTTACCGGGGAAGAAAATGTTGTCGTTGACGCCTCTACTCTTGGAGAAAAAGTTACAAAAGACATTAATGGAAAAGTAGATTGGGTTGGTGTTCGCAATAAATACTTTGCCGCTTTCATTTCACCAAGAAATCCATCGAACGATGGCGGCGCTTACATTGAGGGAAATCACTACAACAATAAATATGGAACGCGGGAAGTTTACAGCGCCAGCATAAAGGTTCCATTCCAAAATCAGAAATATCAAAAAGATTCTTTTACGCTTTATGTTGGACCAATTGATTATTACTTGCTAAAGACATATAACAATAATTACGAAAGCATTTTTGAGTTCGGAAATTTTCTTGGCTTAAAATTTATTATTCGTCCAATCTCCGAATACATAATGCTTCCATTGCTTCGCTTTTTGGATAGTTTTATTCCAAACTACGGCTTAGTGATTATACTTTTTACAATCATAATTAAGCTTGCCCTTTCTCCTCTAACCAAGACCAGCTTAAAATCTATGGCTAAAATGCAGCAGCTTCAGCCAATGATCGCAGAGCTAAAAGAAAAGTATAAAGACAACCAGCAAAAACAGCAACAAGAAACAATGAAGCTTTATTCAACATATGGAATTAACCCAATGGGCGGCTGTCTACCAATGCTGCTTCAGATGCCGATTCTAGTTGCATTGTGGAGCTTGTTCAACGTTGCAATTGATATACGCCAACAACCGTTTATGTTGTGGATTACAAGTCTATCTTCGCCGGATATAATTTTTAAGCTGCCATTTAAGATACCTTTCTTCAACTTAGATCTTGTGAGCGGATTGGCTCTTTTAATGGGTATTACAATGTTCATTCAACAAAAGATGAGCGTTAAAGATCCAACACAAAAGGCCATGATTTACATTATGCCGGTTATGTTTACAGTGATGTTCATGAGCATGCCTTCCGGTCTTAACCTTTATTATTTTGTCTTTAACTTACTTGGAATTATACAGCAGTATTATGTAACTCATAAGCACAATCAAGAACCACTTGTTCCGGTTGCCAATCCAAACAAGAAGAAGGGTTTTATGTCTCGAATGATGGATGCTGCCGAAAAACAAGCACATGTTCAAAAGCAGGCAAAAAAGAAATAAGTATAGATTTTGATATCCCGCTAAAATTTTAGCGGGATTTTTCTCAAAATAGTTTGGAAATGTTATCTCCGAATGACTGCTAAAATAAAAATATCTTTCCTTTTCTTTTTCATTATTACCGCACTCAATGCACAAAACAAAACTGTTTTAAACCTTGATCTAATAGAAAAAAAACTACCGTTTGGTTTGATTCAATTAACTTCAACTGCGGCGCCAAAAATTGGAATTGCGTTAAGTGGCGGCGGCGCAAGATCAATCTCACAAATTGGTGTGTTGAAAGCATTAGAAGAGAAAAACATTCCGATTGAATTTATTGTAGGAACAAGCATGGGCAGTATAATCGGCGGCTTGTATAGTGCCGGTTACAATATCCACGAGCTTGATTCTTTGATGCGTAATACTAACTGGAATGACTTTTTCTCGGCACAACAATCCAATAGAAACGAATTGTTCATTGATCAGAAAATTACTGAAGATAGAGCTCTTTTTTCTTTTCGTATGGAGGGTCTAAAACCAATTATTCCAACATCTCTCTCTTCGGGTCAACGAGCCGCAAATTTTTTAAATCTAATGGCAATTAATGCCCCGTTAATTAGTGATTCAT
Source organism: Ignavibacteriota bacterium (assembly GCA_043807765.1). Classification (GTDB taxonomy): domain Bacteria; phylum Bacteroidota; class Ignavibacteria; order Ignavibacteriales; family Melioribacteraceae; genus Stygiobacter. The sequence goes on along the minus strand of JAZDFQ010000059.1, from coordinate 185,412 downwards.
CATACGATATGATGCGTTATAAATTCCGTGCTATTAGTTCAGATTTGGTTTCCGGAAAGGAAATCATAATTGAAAATGGGCCACTTGGAGCCGCTTTACGTGCTAGCTCTAGCGTAACTTTGTTGCTTCCCCCGGTCAAAAAAGACTCTATGATGCTTGTAGATGGCGGATTGGTGGCAAATGTTCCGGCAAAAGAGGCGCGCAAACTTGGCGCCGATATTGTTGTTGCCGTTAACGCATCGAGTCCTTTACTGGACGCAACCGAACTAGATGTACCGTGGAGAATTGCGGATCAGCTTGTAAGCATTCCTATGCGAATTTTAAATGATCAGCAGTTAGCTGAGGCTGATTTTATTATTGAACCGCAATTGAATGGGAAAAAGAATTCCGACTTCAATGATCTGGATACTATTGTAAAGATTGGCTACAAGGCGGTTGCAAAAAATGCTGAAGGCATTCTTAATCGATATAAAGAAATATTTTTAAGAAATGTAAGCGTAGAAGAAAGAATATTTACAAATCTTTCGTTGAGCGAACAGCCAACCGAAATCGAACAAAGCGTTTACTCAATGATTGAGAATACAAAAAGTGTTTCCGACAAAGAATTATTATACGCGCTTCACCTTGTTTTTAAAGAAGGCTTTTGGAGAAATGCAGAAATTGAAATAGAAAAACTGGAAGAGAGAACTATTTTACGTGTTAGGGCACAAGAGAACCCCCCAGTTAAACAAATAACACTTGACGGCGCGTATGTTGTCGGTGTAGATTCGGTAATTACTGTTCTAAAAAATTTAATCAACCGGCCTTACAGCCCAACAAAATCTTTTAACGGCGCACTGAACATACTTCGTTTGTATAAAAGAAACGGCTATTCGTTTGCCAGAATTGAGAAGGTTGGTTTTGATTCGTTATCAAACTCTTTGCACATAAGATTAAACGAGGGTGTGATTACAAAAATTACGGTTGAAGGAAACAACAAAACCAAGGAACAAATAATAACTCGCGAATTCCCCTTGAAGGTTGGCGATTATTTTAAATATGATATTGCTGAAAAAGGTTTAACAAACCTCAGAAGCACAAATTTGTTTGATCAGATTGAACTTACAGTAGAAGGAGAAAATGGGGAGAACGAATTAAAAATTTCGCTCTTAGAAAAAGTGTCTGCCGTAATTCGTCTGGGAATGAGAATAGACAACGAATACTTAACTCAATTTTTTCTAGATGCACGTGACGAAAACTTTAACGGTGCCGGATCTGAAATTGGTGCTCTAATTAGTGGCGGTGTTCGTAATCGTTCATACTCTATAGAACAAAAGGCAAATCGAATATTTGATTCATATCTAACTTACAAACTGCGCGGTTTTTACGAGTTTACCGATATAAACAATTACGTTGATGAAGTATCGCTGAGTCCGAACAAATTCCTTAGAAGCAAAGCCGGTGAGTATAGACAAATTTTTTACGGCGGTATGTTTGGTATTGGTGCACAGGTAGAACGGTTCGGCAATCTATTTTTAGAAGCTCGTTACCAAAGGGATAAAGTAACCGGGCTTTACGATTACACCGGTCCATCTTTTGATGTAGATATTTCCAGCTTGCGGCTTTCTCTTCTAATTGATTCGCAGAATGAATATCCTTATCCAAACAAAGGCTTTTTAATAAAAGCGTTTTATGAAACTGCACAAACTGCTTTTGGCGGAGATATCGGCTACACAAAAATATTCTTCGATTATAAAGTTTTCTTTGGATTACGTTCTGACCATGTGTGGAGTTTTCGAACAATGATTGGCTCTGGCGACAACACTCTTCCACTAAGCGAACAGTTTTCGCTTGGCGGACAAAGCACCTTCTACGGACTCCGCGAAAATGAATATAGAGACCGACAGGTTTTCCTTTCTTCACTAGAAGTTCGCTACAAGCTTCCTTTTAAATTATTCTTTGATACTTACATTCGAGCCCGATATGATCTTGGTTCAATGTGGGCAGAAAGATCTGCAATTAAATTTCAAGATCTAAAACATGGAATTGGCGCAACGCTTTCGTTTAATACACCTATTGGTCCGGCAGATTTTTCGGTAGGAAAAAGCTTTTATTTCAAAAACGAATTACCCAAAAGCACAATTGTAAGGGGATCAACATTCTTCTATTTCACAATTGGATTTTATTATTAGGGTTTTCTCTTTCCGCAGCCTTTTCTCCAAGGGCCAAGTACTTTGCAGCAAGCAGGTAATCATCCATCCGTTTATAAAGATCGGCAAGTGAGAAATAAACGTGGCTTTTATGATGCACCGACGGAACTCGTGATTCAACAAGTCCTAAGATTGTTTTGTTGAGAGGGGAGTCAACATCAAAATTATATAAGCCGAGCAAGCGAACTAAGGGAACAGCATTGGTTGGTTCGCACTCGAACGATTTCTGAAAATAACGAATTGCATCTTCGAGTTTTTCATAGTCGTCTTTTTGATGCCCCAAAACATTCGCTGTCCACATATAAGTATTTAGAGCTTGATTCGGAATTTCTTTAACGATCTTTTCGGTGAACATTTTTATTTCGTCTGCTGAAAGCGCTGGATTCCCAATGAGAATCTTATAAAGATCAACATCGTTTACACGCGTGCTTATTGCATCATGAAAGGCATCGAACAGCTCATCGGAAGACGTCGAATTGCGAAAAATATTTTCGATTCGCGATAGAAAACTTTCCATTTATATCAACTCCCCTCGCTCATATACGAAACAATATTTTCTTTATTAAAAATTGGGAGGTTCTCCTTGAACTTTACTGTTCTGTTTTTATCCCACTGTTTTGATTCGCAAACAGAATAACAGTGTTTTCCAAGAAAAGCACACCGCCGATCTATAAGTTTGTTTTCATCATCAAAAACTAAAAAAGCAATTATTACCGGCATGCTTAATTTTTGCTTCCAGTGTTCATAAGATTTAATCGCCCGTTCATTCACAAGAAATGCTTTCGATTTTTTTCCCTTCCAATCCAGCAGCGCGCTTTTACCTCTGCTTGTTAAAATAATGTCTGGTTTGTCTTCGCCCTTTTCCCAAAGCTTTTCGTAGCGGTTGTCTTCGCCAAACACTTTAAAATCAAAACCCCATTGTACAAGAAGGTTCTTTCCCACTCGTTCGGATAAATCGTGCAGTTTATAGTTGCTTCTAAATTCTTGTTTTGATTTCGCCGGGTGAAAGTCTAACTCTTTCATTTTTCTTGCGGTTCAAATAGTGCGCATACGGCGCCAGCCGGGTCTTGTATTACACAATACTTGCCCATTCCGGCATAATTTTTTGGACCGGCAATTAGTTTGCCGCCTAGTTTTTGACATGAGGCAACACTTTGTTCAATGTTAGAAACATTAATATAGATAAGCCACTGAGCTGGTAGTTCGGCGTTTTGCCCTTGTGCGTGGCAAATGCCCGCGGTAGGAGCTTTGCTTTTAGGTGTAAGCATACTGTAGTCGCTATATTCACCCATTGAAACCAACTCGAATTTCCACCCTACTACTTCGCTGTAGAAATCGCGGACTTGTTCTGCATTTGATACCGTAAGATCCCGCCAGTTTATTACGCCATGCTCATTGCTAAAGTCGGCCATGTATTACCTTTCCATATAATGCTTGGAAAATAGCGATTTCGTAATCTCATTTACAAGATCGTAATTTGCTATAAAAGATTGCGCCAGATTGTAACAAATTGATCGCTGGACTCGTCTTTAATACAAGAAAAGAAATCGTGTTTACTGAACAAAAATATCGTTTCATTATTCAGCAGTATAAGAATAAAATTTACTCATATTCTTTTTATATGCTGAAGAACAGAATGGATGCGGATGACGTTACACAGGAAGCTCTTATCCGCATATGGAAGAACATTGATTTAGTAAACCCGTTAGCAGCAAAATCGTGGATAATGAAAACAACACACAATTTGTGTATAGATTTTTTGAGAAAGCGCGCAGTTGCCGTTAACAGAGAAAGTGAAATTGATGAAATGTTTGAAGAATCATTTTCTACAGAGGAAAGTTCGCATAATCCATACTTAACAACACATTTTAAAATGATGTCGTCTAAAATAAAAGAAGCCATGCAACGCTTACCGGAAAACATGAGAAGCGTTTTTGTTCTCTACGAGATTAACGGGTTAAAGTACAGAGAAATTGCCAAGGCGCTTGAAATACCGGAAAACTCTGTAAAAGTTTATTTGATGAGAGCTAGAAAAAAATTGCAGGAGGAATTAAAAGCATATGAACCGCAAGAAGCAGTTTGAACTTACTGAGGAAATGAGAAATAAAATTATTGCCGCTGCATATAAAGATGCTTCGTGGCTGGATAGAATTAGTGTTTGGCGTTTAACTTCTCAAAATGAAGAAGCGAGAATTCTTTTCAAGTCTTACCGCGCTACCGCAGAGGCTGTATCAAAACTGAGCGAAGAAGAGTGTCCTTCTTATTTAATAAAAACTATTGAAGATAAAACGGAAAAAGCCACCTTGAACAACTTCTTGAATGATTTGTATTCAATTGTTTTTGCACGTCCGGCTATTTCTCTGGCAATGGTTCTTGTTATTGTTTCTGTATTAACATTTGGTGTTATCCGCAATCAAACAGTTGAATACGAATTCTCGCAAGCGGAGGTAGTTGAAGCAGATAAGCAGGCTCAGCAGGCGCTCGCAATTGTAGGTAATATTTTTAAACAAACTAAAACTACTTTAGAGAACGATGTACTCGGAGATAAAGTTGCAAAACCATTAAACAAAGGATTAGGAATACTTAACAACATATTTGAAGGAGAACAAAATGAAATCAATTAAAATGTTTTTGGTGCTGTTGTTTACAGTTACTCTTATAACATTCGCGCAGCAAAAGGAGGATTACTCAACCGATCCGGGCTATTTCGATTATTCGGAATACGCTCAGTTCAAAAACGTTGAGCCTAAAACAGCTATTCATCTTGAAGGACCTATGCTTAAAGCTATTGGCAAAATGGGGGCGAATAAAAACGAAAAGGTTGCTCTAATGATTGCCTCATTAAAGCTGATTAAGGTTAATCAATTTCCAATCTTAAAATCCGATCTAGAGAATGCCGAATCCACCATTGCTGCGATGGACAAGAAACTTCAAGCGCAGAAGTGGGATCGCATAATCAAAACAAAAGATAAAGGTAAGTTTGCCAGCGTTTATGTGAAAGCTGGCGAAGGAAGTGATTATGCCGGACTCTTTGTAATTGCAATGGATAAAGAGGATGATCTTACTTTGGTGAATGTAGTCGGCAAGATTGATCTCGAGACAATTGGAAGTTTGGCAGATGAGATGAATCTGCCCGGTTTAGATAAAACTAAATCTGCAAAAAAAGATAAAGAATAAATTTGTCATGCCCGGTTCACAAAACCGGGCTTATTTTTTTATGTGAACAAACCTTTCGCGCTCTTACTAGTCTAAAGAGCAGAAGAATTTGAAAAGTTCGAACAGAAAGGGTTCGCGATGAAAAGATTTTTACTATTTATTTTGTTTTTAATTACTGCAGTATTATTCGCTTCCGGTAGTAAACAACCTCAAAAAGCAGTTCCAGCATACAAAGTTGCTTTTGCAACTATTCTTGTTGATGGCAAGCTTGATGAGCAAGTTTGGAAAAACACAGCTATAGATCAGTTTACACAGAAAGATCCAAAAGAAGGCGAACCGGCAACACAAAAAACCGAAGTATGGATAGCCTACGACGACGAATACTTATATGTTGCAGCTCGCTTACACGATACAAACCCGGAGCTAATGGACGTTTCACTTTCGAGAAGAGACAATTACTTTCCATCCGATTGGTTTGGCTTTTATGTTGATCCGTTTAATGATAAGAGAACCGGCAATTTTTTTGGCATAAACGCCGCCGGTACATTAGTAGACGGTGTTTTATTTAATGATAGCTGGGATGATTCTTCCTGGGACGGTGTTTGGGAAGGAAAGACTACCATCGATGGTAATGGCTGGTCACTTGAAATGAGAATTCCTTTTTCTCAATTACGCTTTAAGGAATCCGATAAAATGACTTGGGGAATAAATTTTACCAGAGAAATGAAAAGAAATGGCGAGAGTTCTTTTTATGTAATGGTTCCCAAAAAGGAAAGCGGCTTTGTTTCCCGCTTTGCTTCCCTAGAAGGTTTAGATGGAATAAAACCAAAGCAACGTTTTGAAATTTTACCATATATAGTTCAAAAAGGGCAATCATTAGTTCACGACGCAAACGATCCGTTTTACAAGTCAAATCAATTTAAAACTACAATAGGCGCTGATTTCAAAGTTGGTCTCGGCTCAAGCTTAAACATAGATGCTACGATCAATCCGGACTTCGGACAAGTGGAAGTTGATCCGGCAGTAATTAATCTTTCAGCGTTTGAATCATACTTTGAAGAAAAAAGACCATTCTTTATTGAAGGTTCCAATTCATTTTACTTTGGTATTGGCGGTGCTAATAATAACTGGGGATTTAATTTCGGCTGGCCGGAATTATTTTATTCAAGAAGAATTGGCCACTCGCCACAAGGCAGTACTTCTGATGCCGATTACGTTAATTATCCTTCGGAAACAAGAATTCTAGGCGCGGCTAAATTAACCGGCAAGCTAGATGATGTTACAACTATCGGCGCAGTTAGTGCTATAACCGAAAGAACATTTGCTGCACTTTATAAGAACGGAATCCAAACAACCGAACAAGTTGAGCCGCTTACTCATTACGGAGTACTTCGAACCAAAAGAGAGTTTAACGATGGACGTCAATCGCTCGGTTTTATGTTAACATCGGTAAACCGAGGATTAAACAGTTCTGACTTGGAATCGCGCCTTTCTAAAAATGCGTTTACATTTGGATTAGATGGTTACACTTTTCTTGATGAAGCAAAAGTTTACGTTCTTACGGGCGCTATTGCCGGTTCATATGTTCATGGCACAAAAGAATTTTTACAAAATTTGCAAAAGCAGCCATACCGATATCTTCAAAGACCGGATGCTACTTACATGGCCTATGATTCTACATTAACTTCTTTAGGCGGATGGTATGGCAGATTAATGCTAAATAAACAGGAAGGAAATTTCTACATTAATGCCGCACTTGGTGCTGTTAGTCCGGGATTCGAACACAACGACCTTGGCTTTCAGTGGATGGCCGATAGAATAAACAGCCACCTCGTTCTTGGATACAGATGGTTTGAAACAGACGGAATATTCAGAACAAAAAGTGTTTATGTTTCTCACGCACGTTCGTATGATTTTGAAGGAAACATAATTTCAAATTTTATTTGGTCGAGAACGAATTTCGAATTTGAAAACTATTGGCAGGTTGGTGCAAATGCCTTTTATGCTTTTGAATCTACCAACAAAACAGCAACTCGCGGCGGGCCTATAATTAAAAATCCATCGGGATATTCGATATCTGCCGATGTAAGTTCTGACAGCAGAAAAAAAATCATCTTTGAGTTTAGTTATAATTACGAAAAAGATGATCTTAATGCAGCGGCGTCCAGTTATTCGTTAGACGCAAACTGGAAACCGAGCTCGCAACTAAGCCTCTCAATCGGACCAAGTTATCAAATCAACAACGACACAAGACAGTGGGTTAGCAACATTGATGATTCGAAAGCTATAAAGACTTATGAAAAGCGTTATGTATTTGCAAACATTGATCAGAAAACACTTTCTGCCAATATCCGTTTGAATTGGACTTTTACACCGACACTTAGTTTGCAGTTATTTATGCAGCCTCTTTTAGCAGTCGGCAAGTATTACAAATTCAAGGAAGTTGCTTCACCAAATTCTTTAGCACTTAACGAGTATGGAACAAACGGTTCAACTGTAAGCTACAATCAAAACAACGATGAATATTTGATTGATCCGGATGGAAGCGGTTCGGCAGAACAATTTTCACTATCCAATCCGAATTTCAATTTCAAATCTTTGCGCGGCAACGCCGTATTAAGATGGGAAGTAAACCCCGGTTCAATTCTCTATTTTGTTTGGTCTCACGATCAGCAAAATTATGACAATGCCGGAGAGTTTTCATTTGGCAGAGATATAAAAAACTTATGGGGAAGTGAAGGCAACAACATTTTTATGGTTAAGTTTTCTTACTGGCTGGATATGTAATTTTAACGTGCTGATAAATTCATTTTACCAAAAAGCCGAACCGACAAGTCCGGCTTTTTATAAATAAATTTTTTAATACGAAACCAGTTTCAATACCGCGTTGGTAGAGTTCTCCGTTGGTTTTTGATCTCTATTTGGGGCTTTTGTTTCCCATCTTAAAAGATATGTTCTTCCGTCGCCGGCATATCCGGAATCAAAGACCTTGTTGATTACCATTCCGGGATTTTTAGATTCGAACTCATCTATGATTTTGGGATAATCTTTTTCTATTTCCCGGTTTCCCACTGTGTCTAAAGTTTTCTCATCAACAATCATTTCTCCATCACCATATTTAATGTGATGATATCCGAACAATACTTTTTCTTTCTCTTTGGAAGGCTTTGGAGAATCAATCAACAATTCGTTTACTATTGTACCGAAACCTTTAAAATCCCACCGGTAATTCCAATTGGTAATTTGCTTTTTTACCCAAATGCCGCTCTCGAACCGTGCAAAGTAAAGCTGGGTGTTCCCGGCAGAATCATATTTGTGATAACCAATCAAAACTCTGTTTTGAGAATCAAACCCAATTTTTATTCCGATGTTAATTAAGCCGCCATATATTTGTGTTTCATCAACATAAAGTTCTTTTTGATTTACAGTAATGGGGAGTTCAACTTTTTCTCCTCGTATACTTTCCCAATGCAGCAAATCTTTACTTCGTGCGTAAGATAAAGTATGATTTGTCGCGCAATCCGGAGTGTCTCTCCAAACCCAAATTATATGATAATAATTATCCTTACCTAAAAGCGGACCTTGCATGTAAGCATTCATCTTTTCTTGTCCATCTGTAAGCGGTTTTCCAAGAAGACGCGTCCATGATTTATTCTCCGAATTCCACGTGTTGAAGACTTCATAGCCGGAGCCGCTTCTGCCATATCTATAATGAAAGATTATTTCCTTATTTGGTCCATAGATAAACTCCGGATAGGTGGTTACATCTTCTTCAGCTCCGGTCATGTGATTAATTTCTTTCATCGAATTTATATCTAGCGGCAGCTCGCTTCTAAAATAGATTAATGGACTCGAATGCATATTCCCGACAAGATGAATTAAATTCTCGTTATCTATCATTAGAGAAAGATAGTTATGGCTGTCCCATTCAATTCTGGAATTTAGTTTTTTATAACTCCACAGAGTATCAGCCAATTTTCTAGAGGCTATTGTCATTTCATGATTAGAATCATAAAAAGCAACAAATTGATTTTCACCTTTAGTAAACAGAGCAAAGTTAACCGGAAAAGCAGATGGAACACTTGAAATGTTTAGATAAGTAATTTTAGAGGGCGTTAAAGCTTTACCATTCTGGCAAATTAAACTACCCGTCAAAAGTATAACAGCGCTTAAATAGTAACTCACCTTACGCAAGGCGTGGCTAAAGCCGGAGTTTATTATTGATGCATGAACCCCAGACTTAAGTCTGGGGTTGTTCAACACAAAAAACAATATGGACTTTAGTCCAAAAAGCTTAAACTCTGCGTAAGGTGAGCAGCAATATATTTTTTTCATATCGCTTGCTAAATTAAGAAAACGAAATGATTCCGTCTAAGTAGTCTTCTTGTAATTCAAAATAGCCAGCACATTAAAAACCAACGCAAATATCGTAATGATGCCGAAGTGTTTGGCTAAATCCGAAAAGCCGCTTCCTTTCAGAACTATCATGCGCATAGCTTCTATTAAATAGCTCACCGGGTTTATATAAGTTAGATATTGTGCCCAGTCCGGCATGTTTTCTATTGGCGCGAACAAACCGCCGAGAAGAACAAAGATCATCATAAAAAAGTAGGCGATGAACATTGCTTGCTGTTGTGTTTCTGCAAAGGTTGAAGTAAGCAAACCAAAACCAAGAACTGCAATTAAATATATTCCGGCGAAGAGATAGCCAACGAAAAAACTTCCCGCCGGATATATTCCATACACTATAAAACTTATTAGAAATCCAATCGAGAGAACAAGCATTCCTAAAATCCAAAAGGGAATAAGCTTGCCGAGAATGAACTGATATTTCTTTATCGGCGAAACATTTAACTGCTCAATAGTTCCGCTTTCCTTTTCTTTAACAATGTTTAGTGAGGTTAACAAAAATCCAACCATGGTAACCAGCAACGCAAGCACGCCCGGTACAATAAAATATTTATAATTCATTCCCGGATTAAACCAGTTTGAGCTTGTAATCTCTATGCTTGGCTGAGCATTAAAACGCGGCTGCTGAATCCACTCGGTGCGAATTTCATTATTGAATTCGCGAATTATTGCATTTGAATAAGAAACAGATAACCCTGCCGTCTGCCCATTAATTGCATTCGCAGAAATCATAATCTTGCTTTGGTTCTCTCTAATCAAGTCTTTTTCGAAACTTTGCGGTATTTCAATTATCAAATTAGCTTTCTCGCCTTCAATAACTTTGAGCGCTTCTTCGTACGAAGGCGCATAGTTGGTTAATTGGAAGTAACCGGAAGAAGTAAACTTGTTTGTCAGTTCCCGGGAATATTCCGAGTGATCTCGATCTACAATACAGAGAGATATGTTTTTCATTTCATAATTTGCCGCAAACGGAAGAAGAAGAAGTTGAAGGATGGGCATTTCTAATATTATTGCCAGCATAAGTTTGTTGCGGAAAATTTGTAAAAACTCTTTTCTCAGTAAAAACATTAATGTTCTCATTACAATCTTACCTTAAATCTTTTTATGCTGACTAAAAGAAAGAAGAGTGTCATTCCGGTAATTATTAACGACTCTTTCCAGATTCCGTCAAATCCCATTCCTTTTATCATTACAGATTTAACCATAATTATATACCACTTAGCCGGTATAATATTCGAAATGACTTGCAGAGGGAGAGGCATGTTTGCAATTGGAAAAGCATATCCGCTTAACATTACTACGGGAAGCATCAACCCGAGTAATGAAATTAACATAGCCGCTAATTGTGAATCGGTAACAGTTGAAATTAATAACCCTAGCGAAAGAGCACAGAAGAGATATAAAATTGTTACTCCAATTAAAAGAAAGAGGCTTCCTTGTATAGGCATTCCTAAAACAAAAACGCTAAGAAGTAAAATGGTTGCAACGTTTACAAGGGAAATGACAAAGTAGGGTATTACTTTACTGAGAATTACAAGAAGCGGCTTCATCGGTGATACTAAAAGTATTTCCATCGTTCCCATTTCTTTTTCTTTAACAATTGAAATAGACGTCATCATTGTTGAAATGAGAAGAAGAATCATTCCCATAACACCGGGCACAGATGAGTAAGAGCCTTTAAGTTCGGGGTTATAGAGCATTCTCATTTCTGTATTAATTGTGTATGGAAGTTTGTTTTGTTCGTTTAAATCATTCTGGTAATCGATAATTATTGAACTTGCATAATTAACAAGCGTTGTCGCCTGGTTTGGATCGGTTGCATCGGCAATTAATTGAATTTGTGCTTTATTGCCGTGAGCAAGTTCATTCTGAAAATTAGATTGGAAAACTACTGCTAGTTTAATTTTTCCGGTTTTAAATGCTTCTTCAATCTGCTTGTTGGAAGTCAATGTTCTCTCAACATAAAAATATCTGCTGCTTTCAAACTTGGTAATTATTTTCTGTGTTGCTTCGTCTTTTGCATTATCGAGTATCGCAATGTTTGAGTTTCTCGTTTCGGTTGTTATAGCAAAACCAAAAATTAAAAGTTGGACAATCGGCAAGCCGAGCAAGACCATCATAGAGCGGACATCCCGCAAAATGTGGTGAAATTCTTTTCTTATAAATGTTAACAGCTGTTTCATGCTCTTCCTTTGTGTCCTCGTGTCTTCGTGGCAAAAAGCTTTTCTGCCACCAAGGCACAAAGTCACTAAAAATTATTCTCCGCGTTTAGCTCCGCGAGCTAACATTAAAAATACTTCTTCCATTGATTTAGCGTTGTACTGCTTCTTCAAACCTTCCGGCGAATCCAGAGCTTTGATTACACCATCAACCATAATTGAAACACGGTGGCAGTATTCGGCTTCATCCATATAATGAGTTGTAACAAAAACGGTAATTCCGTTATCTGCCGCTTCGTAAATCATATCCCAGAACTGCCTGCGCGTAATCGGATCAACGCCACCGGTCGGTTCATCAAGAAAAACTATTTTAGGCTGATGAAGAATAGCAATGCTGAAGGAAAGTTTTTGTTTCCAGCCAAGCGGAAGTGATATAACAAGTTTATCAGCTTCGTTAATTAGTCCAAGCTTATCAATTAAAGCGTTTCCTTTTTTAGTCAGTTCAGCATCACTCAATCCGTAAATGCCGCCAAACAGTTGAATGTTTTCTCTTATCGTTAAATCTTCATATAGAGAAAATTTTTGGCTCATGTAGCCAATGTTCTTTTTTATCAACTCTGTTTGTTTGTAAACATCGTAACCGGCAATTGTTGCATTGCCGTAACTTGGTTTGGAAATTCCAATCAACATTTTCATCGCAGTAGTTTTTCCCGCACCATTCGCGCCGAGGAAGCCGAATATTTCTCCTTTGTAAATCTCAAAGGTTACTTCGTTTGTCGCGATAAAATCGCCAAATTTCTTGGTAAGCTTATCTGTCTTTATTACTATTTCTTTTTTCATCTATTTTCTTCATAAGCCCTTCCCTTTGGGAAGGGTTGGGATGGGCTGTTCATCAATTGCATAAAGCAGTCTTCTATTCCCGGTTCTATCTTGTTTATTGTTGCGTGTTTGTGTCCGCTGGCGGCCAGATGTTTTTCAAGCTCAATTATATTTTCTTCTTTCAAGGTTAGATGATGATTCTCGCCAAAGGCAAAACAACTTTCTGTTTGAGAATAGGCTCTCAGATCGTTCAAGAGCTTAAACATATTTTCCGAACGGACTGCAAAGAGATTCCGTCCAAACTGTTTAACGATCTCTTCGGGAGTGTTTATGGTCATAATTTTCCCCTTCTGCATCAACGCGATTCTATCACAAAGTTTTGCTTCATCCATATAAGGAGTTGAGACAAGAATTGTAATTCCTTGCTTTTTCAACCGCTTCAACATTTCCCAAAACTCTTTACGGGAAACGGGATCGACACCGGTTGTAGGTTCATCTAAAAACAAAACTTTTGGTTTGTGAATAAGAGCGCAGCTTAGAGCAAGTTTCTGTTTCATTCCGCCACTAAGCTTTCCGGCACGGCGTGTTTTAAACGGTTCTAGCTGTTTATAAATGTCGGCAACTAAATCGTAATTCTCTTGAATTGTGGTGTTGAAAATTGTAGCAAAGAATTCCAAATTTTCTTCTACCGTTAAATCTTGATAAAGTGAGAAACGTCCCGGCATATAACCAATTATGTCCCGGATTTTTTTCCAATCGTTAACAACATCATTATCTAAAACTTTTGCATCCCCTTTATCAGCAAGAAGAAGTGTAGTAAGAATTCTAAAGATTGATGTTTTGCCGGCACCGTCCGGTCCAGTCAGCCCAAAGATTTCTCCCTCTTCAACAGAAAAAGAAACATTATCAACTGCTGTAACCGTTGTCTTTTTCGTCGTGTATGTCTTAACGATATTATTTACTATGATTGATTTCATGTTGTGTTTGTTTTTCTTCGCGGCTTGGCGACTCTGCGAGAAAGCTTTCTCTCGCAAAGACGCAGAGAACGCTAAGGTTAGAATTTCACTTCTCCATACATTCCTATTTTCAAATAGCCATCGTTCTTAACTTTTACTTTGACTGCATATACTAAATTAGCCCGTTCGTCTTTTGTTTGAATTGTCTTTGGGGTGAATTCTGCTTTCGCTGCAATCCAATAGATTTCTCCGCTCATTTCTTTTTGTTCACTCTCGCCTTTATCTACAAACACTTTTACTTTCTGCCCAAGTTTTATTTGCCCAAGCTGATCACCATTAACGTAAGCTCGCAAAGTCATTTCGGATAAATCAGCAATTTTGTAAAGCGCTTTCCCGGCAGTTACGATTTCGTTTTGCTTTGCATATCTGGTTAAAACTGTTCCGTCAACCGGATTCTTTACAACATTTCTTTCAATTTGATCTTGAATCTGTTCAATCTGAGCTTGCAAAGGAAGCGTTTCGTTCTGCAATCCGGCTTTAGTAATTGTTAAGTTGGATTTTGTAGCTTCATACTGTTTATTCAAAACATCTAGCTGAGAATTAACATCATCAAGCTGTTTTGTTGTAGCTGCGTTAGCTTTAACAAGATTTTCAATTCTGCGCTTTTCTATTTCCGCAGTTTCTATTTGCTCTTTAAGTGCCGCCAGCTGAACCGCAACATCAGGTTGCTTGCTAAGCACGGCTTTAACAGAAACTTCCAGTTGTTTTTTTCTCAAATAAAGTTGCACAGTATCAACGACTGCCGCTACTTCGCCTTGCTTTAATTGAGAACCCTCTTCAAACTTGAGCTCAATTATTTTTCCCGTCGCCTCCGAAGAGATAATAACCTCTTCAGATTCGAAAGTTCCGGTTGCATCAAACTCTCCGTTGCCGTTTCCGCAGCCAATCAAGGTTGCGGCTACTAATGAAACAGCCAAACTTGTTTTGCTAAATATCGCTTTCATTTTCTTATCTATTATTTATTAGAAATTAGTTTCCTAAAGTTGTTCTGTATGTTTGCTCTGCCAGCATAAGCTGCACTTTGTGGATTGCCAAATTTTGTCTGGCTTGGTCTTCCGCATTCAGCTCGCGAATAAAATCGTTTGATGTAATCACACCGTTTTCTAGCTGAGCCTTTGCAGATAGTTTAACGCTCACACGTATTTCAATTATCTCATCATCTACCTTTATAAGCTCTTTCAGTTTTTCTATTTCAGCATTTTGCTGTTTCAACGTTACTTTGGTGTTTAGTAAGAATGCTTCTTTCTGAGCTTCTACAGATTTTTTATTAAGCTCTGTTATTTCGCTTTCATTTCCGTAGGTGTATAAATTTGATGGCGACCAGCTTAAGCGTGCGCCGGTTATATAAAACCAATCGAAATTATTCTTTAACATATTAAGAGTTGGCTTGCCGTAGCCGCCCTGGAAAAACAAACTTGCTTTAGGTAATATCTTAGCAAGAGAAAGTCCGCTTTGTTCGTTTAACATTTTTTCTTGCGATGAATACAACTTCAATTCGGGCCGGGTAATTTCCGCGTTTATAATTTCTATTTGATTTTCCGGCAGCTGCAGCAACGTAGCTTCGCTCAATTTTTCGTTGATGAACATTCCAAGCATTTCCAGATAAGCCGTGCGGGATGATTTTATCTCTATAATTCTTTGATCTGCTTTTAACTGCTCTGCTTTAAGAACATCTACGTTTGGCTTTGTTGCAGTACCGTTTGCAAAGGCAGCGTTTAGTTTTTCAAGACTTGCGGATAAATCTTTTTTCACCAGCTCTGTTTGAATTAGTTGTTCATCCAAAAGAATTATTCCAAAGTAGATTTGATTAATTCTCTCTTTAACCCGCAGCAATTCTATTTCTATCTTTTGATCGTCTGCTTCGGAGCTTGCTTTCTGAACTTCTGCTTGCGAACTCATTATCCCGCCATCATAAATTACCTGAGTTACATCTGCAACTGCTTTGTATTGATCTTTCGTGAGCGATTCAATTTTAATTCCAGGAAAAGAAATTGGCAAGCTCGTTACATCCGATTGATAAGTTGCCTGTCCGCTTATGGTAATTTGCGGAAGATAACCCCGCCAAATATTGCTTACACTGAAATCCTTGCTCTTAGCAATAAATTCTTTTTGTTTTATTAAAGGATAGTTCGCGCGTGCTCTGTCATAGCATTCGTTTAAGGTTAGCTTTGTTTGCGCTGTTGAGGCAATACTTATGCTTAGTAATAAAAATAAAACTCTCTTTTTCATAATCTATCTTTGATTAATTGTTTTGTCAAAAACTTCTTTTCCTTTTTCTGTAACTATTCCGCCTAAGATGATCTTAAACGCAAAAAGCGCTGCTTGAAGAATCGAGAAGTTGTTGTTTATTATAAAATCCGGATTGACTATTGTCCTAACGGAAGCAACCAGTATATTCATAATAATCGGGGTTGGATAGTCGAGGAACAAACCTTCTTGCTTCCCTTGGTCAATTACTTTTGTAAGATTGCCAAACATCATTTCTGTTCTAAAATTGTCAATCTCTGTCCAGAGAGTCGGAAGGTGTCTTTTCATTTCTTCAAACATTCTTGGACTCATTCTTTGCGTGGCACTAGCAAGCACTGTAATTAACTCTTCCAATTTCTCTATTGCATTCTTATCTGTATTTAGGACGGGGACAATTTTGCCCTTCATTTTATTCATAAAATGTTTTGCAATGCTATGTACAAGCTCTTCTTTCGAAGGAAAAATTTTGTAGATAGTTTTCTTACTTACCCCCAGTTCGGAAGCAATATCATCCATTCTGGTTTTGTAGAATCCCTCTCTAAAAAATCTTTCCTCGGCAAGTTCAATAATTTTTTCTTTCTCTTCCAAGTCAACCTCACGGAAACTATTCTAGTTTTTCTGGTTTCCAAATTAACTTACGGAAACTTGTTTGTCAAGAATTAGTTTCCAGAGTTTCCAAATAATTTTAATTATGCTGTTGACTTTATGAACGGTGTTCATTATTGTTGGGTTGCAAAAGTAAGGTTTTTATGGGAATCTCGGAAAGAAGAGAAAAAGAAAAGAAAGAAATGAAGCAAGCCATTCTTGATGCTGCGATGGCTCTCTTTATTGAAGAGGGTTATGATTCGGTCTCGATTCGCAAAATAGCAGACAGAATTGAATACAGCCCTTCTACGATTTATCTCTACTTCGAAGATAAAGACGAGATATTTTTCGAACTGCACAATATTGGGTTTGCGGAATTACACAGCCATCAAATAGAAACCCAAAAGATTGCCGATCCTAAAGAGCGCTTAATTGCACACGGGCGCGCCTATTTAGATTTTGCTTTAGAGAATACTCAGTATTACGATTTAATGTTTATTTCCAGAGCTCCCGGTGTAAAGATTAAGAAATTCAATCATTGGGAGTGCGGCGACCGCTCTTACGATCTGTTGAGAAAGAATATAATTGAATGTAAAGAAGCCGGTTACTTTAATGACAAAGACGATTTAGACGCTGTGTCGTTTGTATTTTGGTCCATTGTACATGGAATGGTTTCGCTACATATTAGAAATAGAATACTTCTTTTTGATAAAGAGGGAGAAGGCTTTGATGTTGCTAACTTATTCGAACAATCCTTAAACGTTTTGCGAACATTTATCAAATAAAAAAATTTGCCTTATTAGTGAACACCGTACATATTTTTAATAACGTTTATTATAAGTGGAGTATTAATGAATCGATCTAATATTATCGCGCTGATGGCTTTCTTGTTTTTTCCAACGTTAAATTTTGCTCAACCGAGTTCCGCTCTTGATGATTACATCAAAGAAGGATTAAAAAACAATATTGTTCTTCAGCAGAAAAAAATATCGTACGAAAAAGCGGAATACACACTAAAGTCTGCTACAAGTTTGTTTTTCCCGTCAGTCTCCTTGATTGCGGGTTATACACATGGAGAAGGGGGAAGAAACATTTCAATTCCTGTCGGGGATTTAATGAATCCGGTTTATCAAACCTTAAATCAGCTTACAAATTCTAATAGCTTTCCGCAGATTCAAAACGTAGAGGAAAGTTTCTTCCCGAATAAGTTCTACGATGCAAAAATTAGGGCTTCTATGCCGCTCCTTAACACAGATATAATTTATAACCGCCAAATTCAAAACGGGCAATTGCAGATTAAAGAGTACAAAGTTGAGATGTACAAAAAAGAATTAGTGAAAGAAATAAAAACCGCTTACTACAACTATTTAAGTTCTCTAGACGCAGTAAAGATTTACAGTTCAACTATGGAGCTTGCTAAAGAAGCAAAGCGCATTAATGAATCTTTGTTAAAAAACGGTTCCGGTTTACAAGTGCACGTGCTTCGTGCGGAAAGCGAAATGGAAAATTTGAAAGCGCATCTACTTGAAGCGGAGACAAAATCAGTAAGTGCAAAAAAATATTTCAACTTTTTGCTGAACAAGAATCTTGACTCGCCTGTGAATATTGAAACTACTCTTGATGAAGCCGAATCACCGGATTCTGAGAATGATTTGATGACTATTAGAGAAGAAATTAAAATGCTTAATCAAGGAGTAGAAATAAACGAATCGCTGCTGAACATGAATAAATTCTTTTGGATTCCGAAGATCAGCGGATTTGTTGATCTTGGCGCTCAGGACAGCAATTGGAAATACAATCAAAAATCACGGTACCATTTATTTGGGGTTCAGCTTGAGGTTCCGCTCTTCGAGGGATTCCGCAACAGTAATAAGATAGAATCAGCCGAACTGGATTTACGAGATGCAAAATTGGAATTGCAAAAAACTACAAGCGCGCTTTCTCTTGCTTTATCAATCGCAAAAGACGAATTGCAAACAGCCAAGCAAAATTATGTCTCCGCACAGAAACAACTAAAAACGGCCCAGAGCTATAACAAGCTGATAGACAAAGGTTATCTGGAAGGCGTTAATTCATTCATAGAAACTGTTGATGCAAGAAACCAACTTACCTCCGCTTTGCTGCTTGTGAATATTAATAAACTAAAAATGCTGGTTGCTCTTGCTAATTACGAAAGAGAAACGTCCTCAATAAAAATTAATAATTAACGTAAGGTTAGAAATGAAAAAGATATTAAGCATGCTAACAATTGTTTTTTCTCTTTTAGTTGCTGCTTGCGGTGGCAGCGAAAAAGAAACCGGTTTGATTGACAAAGAAACAATCCCGGTGAAAGTAATCCCGCTAAACAAAGAATTTGTTTCCCGTTCCATATCTGCATCAGGACAGTTTACTACAGATGACGAAACTTATCTCTCGTTTAAAACCGGCGGCGTTATCAGCAGAATCCTAGTTAAAGAAGGAGATGCAATTAAAAAGGGGCAGTTGCTCGCAACTTTGAACTTGTCGGAAATAGACGCAATGGTTCAACAAGCAAAAGCCGGTTATGAAAAATCCTTAAGGGATTATAACCGTGCGGCAAATTTATACAAAGACAGCGTTGCAACTCTTGAACAATTTCAAAATTCCAAAACTGCGCTTGATGTTGCGGCAAAGCAACTGAACATTGCCGAATTCAATCTTAAGTTCTCTGAAATACGCGCTCTTGAAAATGGATTTGTTCTAAAAAAGTTTGCTGGCGAAGGACAAATGGTTTCGCCGGGAATGCCGGTTATTCAAACTAATGGGGCAAGTAACGGGAATTGGTTTCTTAAAGTAGCTCTAAGCGATAAAGAATGGGCAACGGTTAAACAAAACGATAAGGCGGAAGTTGAGATTGACGCATATCCGGCAAATAAATTTTCTGCTTTCGTTTTCCGAAAGTCTGAAGGTGTTGATCCTTACACCGGAACATTTTCTGTTGATTTGAAGGTTACATCGCTTGCTTCAACAAAAATTGCAAGCGGCTTGTTTGGTAAAGCTAAAATTACACCTTCACATAAACTAAGCTTGTGGCAAATTCCTTTTGATGCTTTGCTGGACGGCGACGGTAACAGCGGATACGTTTTTGTAACAACGGATAACGCTACGGCAAAAAAAGTAAAGGTAACTATTGCAGAGATCGAAAAAGACAAAGTGCTAATCACCGCCGGTTTGGAAAATGCCGGTTCGTTAATCGTTTCCGGAAGCGCTTACTTAAATGATAATTCAAAAATCAGAATTGTTAATTAGGAATAGCCATGAAAATATCAGAATACGCAGTAAAGAATTCTCAGTTCACGTTAATAATCTTTGTAATGGTAATTGTTCTGGGATTAACTACAATTCTAAACATGCCAAGAGCCGAAGATCCGGAACTAAGCTCACCAGAGTTTCCGGTAATTGTTGTTTATCCGGGAACAAGCCCGAAGGACATGGAAGAGTTAGTTGTTGATCCTCTCGAAGCAAAGCTTAGTGCACTTGAAGGAATCAAAAAAGTAATGAGCAGCATCAGCGACGGGCTCGCGGTTGTTTGGGTTGTCTATAAACATGAATATGATGTAGATGAAAAGTACCAGGAAGTCGTGCGCGAAGTAAACAATGCGCGTAATCAGCTTCCATCTGATATATACAGCATCGAAATACAGAAGTGGCTTCCATCGAATGTTAACGTTATACAATCTGCGCTTGTTTCTGAAAACGCCTCTTATGAAAAATTGAAAACGTATGCCGAGAATTTTAAGGAATCTCTGGAACAGCTTCCTCAACTTAAGAATGTTGAAATTCACGGGCTACCAAACAAACAAGTGCGTGTTGAATTAGCCTTTGATAAAATGGCGCAGATGCACGTTCCGCTTGATGCCGTATTGGGAATTATCCAGAGCGAGTCTATAAATATTCCGGGCGGAAGCATAGATGCGGGAAACAAAACTTTCAATATTCAAACCAGCGGAAACTATAAAAGCGTTGATGAAATAAAGAACACAATTGTTTCTTCTTATAACGGAAAAAACATTTCGCTTAAAGACATCGCAAATGTCTATTCCGATTTCGAAAAAGAAAATTATATCACAAGAATGAACGGTCACCGCGCATTGTTTGTTGTAGCAGCTCAGAAACCGGGAGAAAATATTTCCGCCACTCAAAAGGTATATCTTCCTGTAATAGAGAAATTCAAATCCGCTTTGCCTTCCAACATAGCTCTTGTTCACAATTTTGATCAAGCTGATAATGTTAACAAACGATTGGGCGGTTTAGGTTTGGATTTTCTTATTGCAATCGCGCTTGTTGCAATTACACTTTTGCCACTTGGCGGAAGAGCCTCGTTAATAGTTATGATTTCCATCCCTCTTTCTTTATCGATTGGCATTATTCTAATGAACGCGCTCGGATTCACACTTAATCAGCTGAGTATTGTAGGATTAGTTGTAGCGCTGGGTCTTCTGGTTGATGACAGCATTGTTGTTGTCGAAAATATCGAGCGGTGGATGAGAGAAGGTTACTCAAGAATAGAAGCAACTATAAAAGCGACACATCAAATAACGCTGGCAGTAATTGGCTGTACTGCATCACTAATAATCGCTTTTTTGCCGCTTGTTTTTTTGCCGGGTTCTTCCGGGGATTTTATTAGAAGCCTGCCGATGGGAGTTATTACAAGTGTTCTGGCTTCTATGCTTGTTTCTCTAACAATTATTCCATTTTTAACAAGCAGAATTTTGAAAGAGCACGGCGGAAATCCGGAAGGAAATATTTTTCTGCGCGGATTAAAAAAATTAATTCATAAAAGTTATGCGCGTTTATTAGATAAAGCATTGACCAAACCGGTGGTTACTATAGTTATAGCGGTTGTAATATTTATAAGCTCATTAATGCTTATTCCCGCTATAGGTTTTAGTTTGTTTCCGGCTTCGGAAAAACCACAATTTATGATTGAGATAACAACACCGCTTCAATCCAATATAAATTATACAAACAGCATTGCTAAAAAAATTGAGCGTGAGTTAAAAACTATTTCGGAAATTAAATTCTTTGCATCCAACGTAGGAAAGGGAAATCCACAGATTTATTACAATGAGTTGCAAGAGAACGAGAGAGCTAACTATGCTCAGGTATTTGTTCAGTTGGAAGAGCACACAAGTGCAGAAAGAAAGCTTGCGTTGATTGATGAACTCCGGAAGAGATGGACTCCGTACGAAGGCGCAAAAGTACTTGTGAAAAACTTTGAGCAAGGTCCTCCGGTTGTTGCACCGGTAGAAGTAAGGCTGTTTGGAGAAAATTTAGATTCATTAAGAATTCTCGCGGCAAAGATTGAAGCTTTGTTAAAGAATACCGAAGGAACGATATATGTTAATAATCCGGTAAGCAATTTGAAGTCCGACATTCATGTTGACATCAACAAAGAAAAAGCTGCCATGCTTGGTATTCCGGTTGTTAGCATTGATAAAACTGTTAGGTTGGCTGTTGCCGGCTTAGAAGCCGGGAAGATGACAGATGATGCCGGCGATAATTATAAGATTATTATAACCAAAGAAAAGCAGAATATTACTTCAATGGACGCATTCGATAATCTTTATGTAAATAATCTTCAAGGAACCGCAATACCGTTAACACAGGTTGCATCGTTTCGGCTGGAATCATCTCCCCTCACTATTAATCACAAAGATAAAATTAGAACTGTTTCTATAAGCGCTTTTGTTAAAAAAGGTTATTTAAGCGATAACATAAACAGCGTTGTAATCGAAAAAATGGAAAACTTTGTATTTCCGGCTGGCTATCATTACGAAATGGGCGGCGAGTTGGAATCCCAGAAGGAATCGTTTGGTGGATTTTCATCTGTAATTGTTGTAACACTATTTTTATTTATCGCTGTTCTCATTTTAGAATTCAAAACTTTCAAAAGTACTTTGATAGTTCTATCGGTAATTCCTCTTGGAATTGTCGGTGCGGTACTAGCTTTACTTCTAACCGGTAATTCATTGTCGTTTGTGGCTGTTATTGGTTTAATAGCCCTTGCGGGTATTGAAGTTAAGAACACAATTTTACTTGTTGATTTTACAAATCAGCTGAGACAGCAGGGGAAAACAATAGAAGAAGCAATTAGAGAAGCGGGCGAAGTTAGATTTCTTCCAATCATTCTAACATCACTTACGGCAATTGGAGGATTAATGCCTATCGCGCTTTCAACTAATCCGATGATTTCTCCGCTCGCAATTGTCATAATAGGCGGATTGATAAGCTCCACTTTGCTTTCCCGAGTTGTAACTCCGGTGGTTTACAAATTAATTCCACCAAAGTTTTGATAATAAAGTCATTTTGGTTAACTAAACAAGTATAATTAATCCAAATGTAAGTGGAGTTAAAGATGTTTGAAAAACAATTTGAACTAAGATACTTTGAGATGGATAAACATGGTTGTGCATCGCCCACAACAATTATTACTCTTTTGCAGGAAGCCGCTGCAGATCATTGCTTGTCAATTAACCATGGCTTGTACAATCTCTATGATAAAAATATTGGATGGGTTTTACTCTCTGGTTTTATGCAGATGGAAAGATATCCTTTGTATAAAGAAAAAATTACTATAAAAACCTGGATATCTGAGTTTAGCGCTATTAAGGGAAATAGAGAAAATATTATTTATGATGAAGCTGGAAAACTAATTGGAAAAGCAAAAGGATTGTGGCTCTTCTTCGATATAAAAAGAAGAAGACCGATTAGAATTTTTGATGATATAATTAATGAATGGAATTCCTTTCCGGAAAGGAGTGCTATTTGCGATTTAGAAAAAAAGATTGATCCGATTAGTGAAGCCGAGTACAAAAAAAGTTTTCTGGTTCATCGGTACGACATGGACTCGAATAAGCATGTCAATAATTTAAGGTATTTACAATGGTTAATTGAAACTGTTCCCGATGAAATAATTGATAAATATTATCTACATTCAATTGATGGGCGTTATGTAGGAGAAGCTCAATATGGTCATACGGTTCAGTCTTTAGCAAAACACTTGAATGATGCGAATGAGTTTGTTCACACAATAAAAGATCTAGACTCAAATCTTGTTTGTGCAAATGGAAAAACGGTGTGGAAAGCAAAAAGTCAATCGGTCTAATCAAAGAGTTGGTAAATAAAATTAATTTTGCCTAGAAACGAACAAGTATTATTGTTTCATGATTCCAACAAAGCGGATTACGTAACCGACACCCTTGTGTCCGTTACCTTCGTCCATTTGAATCGTTTCTTTCGATAGTTTTTCAAAATCCAATTCGATAAAATCATTTACTGCATCTTCTAGTGAGTATAGAATATCTTCGTCTTTTGGTCCAGCATAAGGAACTTTGAATTGTTCTTTATCGAACAATTCCAGAATCAGTTTGCCCCCCGGTTTTAGCGCAGCAATAGCTTCTTGATAAACACCGTAACGGCAATCCGACGGTAAATGAAAAAATATTATAGCTACTGCATCATACTGTTCTTTGGGAAATTTATGAACCTTAAGATTTACCAAATCATAATTTATTTTTACTCCCCGTTCCAAGGCTAATTTTTCTGCTTTAGCTTTTGCTGCTTCGGATGAATCGAGTGCATCAACTTGCCAGCCGAGTGTTGCGGCGTAAACTGAATTTCTTCCTTCTCCTTCTGCCGGAAAAAGAATTCTTCCCGGAGGTATTTTTACCAACTCTTGTTTTAAGAAAGAATTCGGTTCCTTTCCGTAGAGGTATTCTTCCTTTCCAAACCGCTCGTTCCAAAATTCGCTCATTCTTTTCCTTTCTTTTAATCAAAATTAGTATTGATAATGATTATTCACCAAACAATTTGACCTGCCGTTTGATATTTTTGAGTAACCAATAAACGGATTTAGAATGATTAACACCGACAAAATAATTATTGTGGGCGATAGGGTTTTAATTAAGCCGGAAGAGAGTTCTTCTAAAACTCACGGCGGCTTATATCTTCCTCCGGGAGTTTACGAAAAAGAAAAAGTTCAAGGCGGTTATGTAATTAAATCCGGTCCCGGTTACCCGATTGGCTTACCAACCGAAGACGACGAAGTTTGGCGCGAGAAGAAACCCATCAAGTATATTCCGCTTCAATCTAAAGATGGAGACTACGCGGTTTTCCTTCGTAAAGACGCAATTGAAGTAGAGATAGAAAAACAAAAAATGGTAATCGTTCCGCAAAGTTCTATTCTTATGTTGTATAGAGAAGATGATTTGTTAAGCTAACAAGAAAGGAAAGTTAATGGAAGCAAAGTTCCGCGAGTTTGTGTTTGAGTATGAGTCTAAAGTTGTTGAGTTAAGCAGAGAGACTTCTCTCTCATACTTTGAAGCTTCCATAAGCGGCAACCCGGAAGATTACAAGCGCTCCGGTGAACTACAGTTACAGTTGAGTAAAATTTTCACTCACAAAGAAGATTTTGCGAAGCTCAGATCATTTAAGGAATCCGGTGCCATAAACGAGCCCATCCTTATGCGCCAATTAGAATTGATTTACAATTCGTATGCTGCTAATCAGTTTGATGAAAAACTGCTCGAACAAATAATTGCTTTATCCACAAAGGTTGAAGAAACTTTTGCTACCTACCGTGCCAATATCGACGAAACAAAACTTACAGACAATGAAATAGATGATATTCTAGCCGAATCAACCGATCAAACTAAACTGGAAAAGGTTTGGTGCGCTTCTAAAGAAATTGGTGAGGTTGTTTCCCGGGATGTTCTACAATTAGTTAAAATGAGAAATGAAGCCGCCCGGCAGCTCGGCTACAAAAATTATCACGAAATGAGTTTGAAGCTAAGCGAGCAATCCTCGGAAGATATTGATGCGTTGTTTGATGAACTGGACAACCTAACCGGAAATGCTTTCTTCAATTTGAAAGAAGAAATAGATTCTTATCTCAGCAAAAAACATTCTGTTGATAAAAGCATTCTAATGCCATGGCACTATCAAGATAAATTCTTTCAGCAAGGACCTAAAATCTACAGTGTTGATTTGGATGTATACTTCAAGGAGAAAAACATTGAAGAAATTACAAAGGCATATTACGATGGAATCAACTTAAACGTAGATGACTTGATCGCTAAAAGCGATTTGTACGAGAAGGAAGGAAAATATCAGCATGCATATTGCACAGATATAGATAAGCGTGGTGATGTGCGTGTTGTTTGCAACATCAAACCAAACCACAGATGGATGAGCACAATGTTGCATGAGTTTGGACACGCGGCTTATGATAAATATATTAACATATCGTTGCCCTGGAGCTTGCGTGAACCCGCTCATATTTTTACTACCGAAGCAATCGCAATGCTTTTCGGAAGATTCGCTTCCAATCCGGTTTGGCTTAAAGATGTTGTTGGAATAAGCGAAAAAGAAGCAAATAAAATTGCCGGGGATTGTTTCAACTCTCTTCGTTTAGAACAATTAACTTTCTCCCGCTGGGTTCAGGTTATGTACCGTTTTGAAAAAAATATGTATGAAAATCCGGAACAGGATTTAAACGTCGCGTGGTGGAGCTTAGTAGAGAAATATCAAGGACTGAAAAAGCCTAGCGGGCGTAACAAAGCAGATTGGGCTTCCAAGATTCATGTCGCGCTATATCCCGCTTATTACCACAACTACATGCTGGGTGAATTGCTCGCATCTCAACTCTATATGTTCATTACGAACAACATTCTGGAAAAAGGAGAATCAGTTAGCTTTCACAAAAATAGCAAGGTTGGCAAATTTCTAATCGAAGAGTTCTTCTATTTCGGTTCATCCTTAAGCTGGAAGCAGTTGATCGAAAGTTCTACTAAAGAACCTTTATCTGCCAAACATTATGCTCTCCAATTTATTAATTCACCTTACGCAAGGTGTAGCTAAAGCCGAAATTTATTATTGATGTATCAACCCCAGACTTAAGTCTGGGGTTAGTTCAACGCGAAAAGCAATATGGACTTAGTCCTAAAAGTTCTAACTCTGCTTAGGGTGAGTTATTAAGCCTTAGAGCACAAACAAAGAAGAGATAAATTGTTTCGAATAAGCACTTATATTATTAACTCGCGTTACGCAGAATATTAATATGAATTGCCACGAGCCTGCCAGCCGATAGGCATGCTTTAGCCGCAATAAACAATATTTGTTTGGCTAAAGTCTGGTGCTTGGTTTTATTTTAAACCACGACTTAAAAGTCGTGGCAATGCAAAGCATAGCTAATACGTAAGGTTATTAACTACTAAATTAAGGAGTAATTATGAAGCTGTTAAACGAATTCAAAACTTTTGCCACGAAAGGCAATGTAGTTGATATGGCTGTAGGTATCATAATCGGTGCGGCTTTCGGCGGCATTGTTACATCGCTTGTTAACGATGTTCTCATGCCTCCTATCGGCGCGTTAATCGGCGGAATAGATTTTAGCGCTTTATCCATTAAGCTTTCCAACCCTCTCGACGGCGCAAAACCGGTAGAAATTCTGTACGGAAAATTTCTGAACACGGTTATTAACTTTTTAATTGTTGCATTCGCAATTTTCTCTTTAGTAAAGGGAATGAACAGCATAAAGAAAAAGGAAGAAGCTGTTCAAGCGGCTCCACCCGCGCCTAGCGATGAAGTTGTGTTGCTAACACAAATAAGAGATTTGCTGGGAAAGAAGTAAGCCGCTGAGGTCGTTTCATAAATTACCTTAATGTCATAGCGGGCGTAATTGAGGGATGCGAATAAAACGTGTTTTATCTTTTCTCGACTTCGCTCGAAATGACCTTTATAATTCTTCTTAATCAACAATGAAATAATTGATTTTGGCACTGTTATGAAAAAGCTCTTACTGGTTTTAGTTTTTCTACCACTCCATTTTCTTTTTTCACAATCACTATTTCAAAGTGAGCCTATTGTTCGCGTAAGAATTATAAACTCTGTTGATACTTTGAGAATTAAGTTTGATAACGGCTGGAACTTAACCGGAGAGGATAATTTCAAGATACACTTTGAGAACGGAGAAGAAATTGTTCTTGTCGTAGATGATGGCAAAATAAAAATTGTAAAAACAGACGGTTCAATTACAGACGGACTTAAATCTTGCGTGCTGCAAAGTTTGGAAGAAAAAAGTACGCTAAAGATCAAAAATGTTCCTTACGGCGTTGGGTGGTGGTGGGAAAATAAAGAGGACAGAATTTACGAGGGAGAAATTCACTTTTACGTTACCGGCAAAAATATGTTCGAAGTAGTAATTCATTTGCCTCTTGAGCAGTATCTGCAAGGAGTAGTTCCGTACGAAATAGGAAACGATTCTCCCCTTGAAGCAATGAAAGCACAAGCTGTGGCTGCGCGGTCCGAGGCTGTAATGGCGCTTAACTCAAAATTGTACGGAGGAGAACATTACGATTTAACATCCGATGTTGAATGCCAGGTCTTTAGCGGAAATAAAAAGCGAACAGTGATTTCCGACCGCGCTGTTGTGGAAACAAAGAGTTTAATTTTGAGTGAGAATGGCAAACCAATAAACGCTTATTATGCTTCTAACTGTGGCGGACACTCCGAACTAATTAAAAATGTTTGGGGTGATCGTCCTGGTGTTGAGTCTTACAGCGTTTCCAATTTTGATTCGGAAGATTCGGATTCTATAGATTTAAGCAACGAAGACGATTTACGAGAGTGGCTTTTTTCTAATCCTAAATCTTATTGTAACCCAAATATTAATAGCGATCTGCCAACCTGGAGCCAAAATAATTTTAGATGGAAAGTTGAGTTGACAACCGAAGCTATTAGTAAGATGGCTTCAAAAGGAAAAGACTTGGGGAATTTAATTGATATAAAAATTCCAAAGCGCGGTGAATCGGGAAGAGCCTATTTAGCACAATTTGTTTTTGAAAAAGAGAGCGTTGTAATAAAAGGCGAGTTAAAAATCCGGCAGATGATTAGTCCGCCGCTAAGAAGCGCTTGTTTTGTTGTGGATAAAACAGATACAGGTTTTGTTTTTTACGGCGCGGGCTGGGGACACGGTGTTGGTATGTGTCAATCCGGTGCTATTACAATGGCAAGAAATGGAAAAAGCTTCGAAGAGATTTTGAAGCATTATTACAAAAGTGCCGAGTTATTAAACGAGTTTTAAAGATTCAGATTCAAGTCTATCTGTTTCTCTTCGTTCTTAATTATTAACGGCACAATCAACGCAACAACAAAAGCCGCTAATCCAAGAAACACAAAAACGTTTCCTACTATCTGATCGTATTCTATCAAGCCGAGTTTGTTAAGTATGTAAGTCCAGTCGTGGTAAACTTTGTTTCCGCCAAGAAGCGGAAGTTTATGCGCGCGTGCATCTGCGGCATAAACGCTAATGTTAAATAGATTCTGTCCAAGCCAAACCAAAAACGCTTGTGCACCAAATTTTGTTTTCTTCACAAAGTAGTAAACAATAAACATTGTGGGAATTATAATCTGCATCAGCGTTCCGCCAAGAGTATAAATAAATCCGCCAAAGACTTTAAATACTCCGTGCCCGCCTTCGTGAATCAGCAAGTTGATATAATCTATAAAGAGAAAGTTTCCGATGTTTAAGGTAAAGTAGATCATAACCGGCAATAGAACTACAGAGCCAATCCATGGAAAAAATTTTGAGAGAAATGTATTTTCTTTTGGTACGTATAGGTTTTTCATCGTTCAAACATTTTTCTTAATTCTTCTTTATCCTTTGTAATTCCCAAACAGATCATAAGCTTAATTCTCGCTTTCTGTCCGTTTAGATAATCTGCAAAAATTACACCCATTTGCTTAAGCCATTTACCTGCACCGGGATAGCCATATATATCAAGGGTTTCCCCCGCGGGGCAACGGGAAACCAATACCACCGGAATTCCTTTTTCCACTGCGTATTTAATTCCTTCAAAAGCTTCCGGCGGAACATTGCCAACACCCATAGCTTCAACAACTATACCTTCTACACCGCTATCTGCAGAGAAGCGGAAAAACTTTTCATTCATCCCCGCATAAACTTTTATTAAATCTACATTGGGATTAATTGTGTTCGCTTTCAGAGTTTCAAGTTTTCGCGGCATCCTATTAAACCAAACTTTTCCTTTCTCTACAAAACCGAGTGAACCGAAATCCAAACTGTGAAATGTTTCTACATCTTCCGTATGTGTTTTTGTTACTTCGCTGGCTGCGTTTATTTCTCCATTCAAGCAAACTAAAACACCAAAGCCTTTACTGTTAGGATTATTAATTATATGAATCGCATCCACTAAATTTTTTGGTGCGTCCCAATCCGGTTCAGAGCTGGTTTTCATTGCACCGATCACCACTATAGGAATTTTTGTTTCGAGAGTTAAATCCAGAAAGTAAGCTGTTTCTTCAAGCGTATCTGTTCCGTGAGTTACAATTATTCCATCATAAATATTTTGCTCTAAGAAAGAATTTATTTTTTCTGATAATTGCAACATGCGTAGAGGTGTAATATGCGGACCGGGATAATTTCCAAATTCATAAATAGAAAGATTAGCTAAACCTTTCGCTTCCGGCATCATGCTTATTAATTCATCACCTTGAAAAAATGGAACGGCTGCTTTTGTCTTTTTGTCTATCTTCATGGAGAAGGTTCCGCCGGTAAAAACAATCAAAATGCTTTTCATATTCTTTCCAAATGTATTTATTGCTTAACTAGTTTTTGCTCTCACAAATTTACTTCAGATGTGTATCACGTTCACAGAAAAAAAATAAAAATATTTATTAAGAGTAGAAAAAATAATTTGCTTGAATCAACTACAGAATTTATTTTGCTCGCCCTTCAAAAGGAAGGTTTGTGGTGTTTACAAGTTGTTGATAACTTTTC
The DNA here is from genome assembly GCA_043807765.1 of Ignavibacteriota bacterium. Lineage (GTDB taxonomy): Bacteria > Bacteroidota > Ignavibacteria > Ignavibacteriales > Melioribacteraceae > Stygiobacter. Next base: position 155,012 of record JAZDFQ010000059.1, on the reverse strand, counting down.
TTTGTGGAACGTTTCACAAGCAAAATAGGTCTATTGGTTCATGTTCTTTTAATCATTGTTTTGTTCGCTTTTATGTATTCTCGTCTGTAAGAGTTTTTTTTTTATAAGGCGTTACGTTGAAAAATTAATGTTAATAATTTGTTGATTGTCGCTGTTTATAAGTCGTTCTATTCAATAACTTCTTAAGATTTACCGGGTTTTCCGGTTTCTATAATGTGGATAATATGCTAAACCCTATTGAAAGTTTACGTGTTAAAAAAGATGCAAAAGATGTTTGGAAAGAGTGTCTTAGTTTAATTAAAGAGAATGTTCCTTTTATAACTTATAACACCTGGTTTCTTCCAATCAAGCCATCGGACTTCTCTGGTAACACTTTAAAAGTATTTGTGCCTAATAATTTTTTTATTGAGTGGATTGAACAACATTACAATACACTCATCAGAAACACAGTTGCCCAAGTCATGGGGGAGGAGGGAAAACTACTTTATGTTATTCTTGAAGAAAAAGAACATGAACGAGAGCCGGAAAAAAAAATCACCTCGGATAGAAGACCGGTTTTAGTTTCAGTACCGGAGCCGGAAAAAGATTTTGAATCTTGCCTAATTACAAAATATACTTTCGATAATTTTATTAAGGGAGAAGGAAATCAACTTGCACGGGCGGCAGCATTTGCGGTTGGTGATAGTCCCGGAAACACTTCTTTTAATCCTCTATTTATTTACGGCGGTGTTGGTTTAGGCAAAACTCATTTGATCCATGCTATCGGCAACAAAGTATTAGAGCGCGCTCCTCATAAACGTGTAATTTACATTTCCTCCGATGCTTTTACCGTTGAGTTCGTTGAAGCAATTCAATCCAATACTGTAAATACTTTTTCCAACTTTTACAAAAGCATGGATGCGTTGATTATCGATGATATTCAATTTCTTGTAGGTAAAGAGAAAACGCAAGATTTGTTTTTCCACATATTTAATACTTTGCATCAAAGTGGAAAACAAATAATTCTTTCTAGCGATAGACCTCCCAAAGATTTGAAAGGATTGAGCGACCGTCTTGTTTCTAGATTTCTCTGGGGATTGCAAACGGATATTCAGCCGCCCGATTTAGAAACAAGAACTGCTATTCTAAAGAATAAAAGTGAATCTTACGGAATAAACCTTTCGCGAGAGATTGTTGAGTATATTGCACACAACATTACTTCCAATATTAGAGAGTTGGAGGGATGTTTAGTTAAGCTTCTGGCAAATGCTTCTCTAACCTCACGCGATATTGATTTTGAGCTGGTAAAGAAAACAGTACGCGAGGTCTCTACAAATAAACAAGTAAACATTTCTATCGAGCTAATTACAAAGATAGTTTGCGAATTTTTTGAACTGGAAGAAAATAAACTCAGAGAAAAGAATAGAAGAAAAGAAGTAGTGTTGGCAAGACAGATAGCGATGTATTTGGCAAAACAGTTAACTAAATCGTCCCTTAAAACAATTGGGTTGCATTTTGGCGGCAGAGATCATTCTACTGTAATTCATGCGCAAACATCCGTTGAAGAAGCTGCTAAAACCGATTTCAAAATGAGAGAAATGCTGGACTCTATCAAGGGAAAGATTGAATTATCTGTAGCTTAACTTATCAACAATCGATGTGGAAAAAGTGTTGATCGGTTGTTAAATAAATGTTTGTAATCTTGGTTTATTTGTTAACACCTTAATAACCGTAAGTTGTCCACATATTCACAACAAATAACTATAAGGTTTTTTCTTCGTATTCAAACTAAATAACAAACAAAAAAGGGTTCTCCACATATCCACATCTTTATTATTATTACATATATATACCATATACATTAATTAATAATAATGAAGTGAACAAGAATGTGGGTAAAATTGAAGTTCTATCCGATTTTTGATATTTTTTGATGCCTATTGGAGATAAATATGGAATTCAAAGTAAACAGCAAAGAACTGGAAAAGCTACTCGGAAAAATCATTCCGGCTGTACCAACCAGAACACCCATGCCAATTCTTGAAAACTTTCTTTTCGAAGTTAAGGATGGCCAATTAACGATTTATGCTACTGATTTGGAAATTTCTCTGAAGTCGGCATTGAATATCGTTACCGATGAAAATGTTAAAATGGTTGTACCGGCACGTTTGCTTTACGATATTGTTCGTTCTTTGAAGGACACTACAATTCATTTCAAAATGATGGCCAATAAAAAAATCAACTTGGTTACAGATGCCGGTAAATACATAATCAGCTATTTAGATGCTGATGAGTATCCTGAAATTCCTTCCTTAAGCGCAGATAAAGATATTAACGAAGTAACGATAAATGGTGTAGAATTACGTCATGCGTTCGAACGCGGCTCTTTTGCAATGAGCAAAGAAGAAATGCGCCCGGCTATGATGGGAACACTGTTCGAATTTACTAACGATGGTTTACGCTTTGTAACAACGGACGGACACAGACTAGTTAACTTGTTGAACAAAAACGTTAAACCGTTAAGCAACAACCAATATGTAGTTCCGGAAAGAGCCGTTTCTGTATTAACAAAAATTTTAGACGAAAAAGATGTAAAAATATACATGACCAAATCATATATGTCATTTAAGCTGAATGACATTGAATTAATCACAAGATTAATTGCTCAAAAGTATCCAGATTATGCAAGTGTTATTCCACTCGAAAACGAATACTTAATGAAGGTTAACACAAAAGAATTGCACGACTCGATAAAGAGAATGATGTTGTTCTCCACGTCCAGCACACGCCGGGTAAAATTCTCAATAGAAAAAACTTCCGTAGAAATTTCAGCAGAAGATTTAGATATAGGCGCAAGCGGTGAAGAAAAAGTAGCATGTGAATATACTGGTGACTCATTGGAAATAGGATTTAACTCAGCGTATGTAAACGATGTTCTAAACCATATATCAAGCGAAGAGGAAATTACTTTTAGATTACATTCGGCAACTAAGGCAGTAATTATAGAGCCGGTGCAGAAAAAAGAAAGCTTAGAAATATTGATGTTATTAATGCCGGTGCGTTTGAATAGTTAAAATGGTTCTTAAGCAAATTGAATTGCAAAATTTTAGGCTTCATAAAAACACATCGCTGAATTTTTCCGATAAGCTCAATCTAATCATCGGCGGAAACGGGCAGGGAAAAACATCTATCTTAGAGGCTATTTACTACTTGTGTACAACAAAAAATTTAAATCTCGCCAACGAGAATGATGTAGTCTTGTTTGGCGAACAAAATTTTGATGTGAGAGGAATATTTTCCGATTTAACAATAAACAACACAAGAGTTTTTTTTGATTCGCAAAAGAACAAGAAAAATTTTTTCTTAAACGATAAACTAGTATCAAGTTCTTCAGAAGTAATAGGAAAATTTCCGGTAGTATCGCTGATTCAGGCAGATCATGCAATAACGCTAGGCGCTCCGGCAGATAGAAGAAGATTTGTGGATTCGGTTATTTCCCAGGCGAGCCATACTTATCTGGAAATACTTTTAGAATACAATAAGATTTTGCGCCAGCGCTCTTCCTTACTTTGGAGGATTAAAGAAACCGGCGATAGAGGTTTGTTTAACCAACTGGAAGCTTGGACTGAATCCTTAATAGGTATCGGATCAGAAATTATAAAACACAGGATTCGTTTTGTAAATGAGTTTAATGAATATTTGATCCAAGCATATAACCAAATAGTAGAAGATAAAGAATACCCGAAAATTGAGTATGATTCAGTTCCGGGAATAGACGAAGATACAGTAGCAGAAAAGTTTAGAGATGAATTGGCGGTGTATCGCGATGACGAATTAAGACGCGCGGTAAATCTAGTTGGACCGCATAGAGACGACTTTGTTTTTTACATAAACGATTTGGAGTTGAAACGCTTTGGCTCGCAAGGACAGCACAAAACTTTTCAAATTGCCTTGCGGTTCGGACAGTTCTTTTTCATAAAAGACAAAATAGGAAGAACACCAATTTTTTTAATGGATGATGTCTTTGGCGAGTTGGATTCCTACCGCGCCGGAAGAATTAGTGAGCATGTTTCATCAATTGGACAAACGTTTATAACAATGACAGATCTTACTCGCACAGAAGAATTAAATCTTAGCAACGGCAACGTTTTGATAAAAGTAGATAATGGCACCGCAGCGTACATCCAGTAGTTTTAGAACTATTATCGATGTTATTGATAAAGAAAAAGAGTTTGAAAAACTCCGGGTGAGTTTACAAAACTATAATGTGGTTGAAGAGTTTGAAAAAATATTTCCGGAATTAAAGTTAATAGCAAAAGCGGTAAAACTGGAAAAACAAGTTTTGTATTTACGTGTAGATAACTCTGTTTGGAAAAGCGAATTAAACTTCCAAAAAACAATTTTAATAGAAAAAATAAATAAGCATTTCAACGATGTAGTTATAAAATCATTAAAGTTTTTGTAGGAGAAGGCTAGGATTTATGGCAAAAGAAAACGGTAATTACACAGCAAGTAGTATCAACGTACTAAAAGGACTCGAAGCAGTACGTAAACGTCCGGCAATGTACATTGGTGATATAGGTTCACGCGGCCTTCATCACTTAATTAATGAAGTTGTAGATAACTCGATAGACGAAGCTCTTGCCGGTTATAACGACCGGGTTGTGGTTACGATACACAAAGACCAAAGTGTATCGGTAGAAGACCGTGGACGCGGCATTCCGGTTGATATTCACCCAATAGAAAAAGTTTCCGCTCTCGAAATAGTTATGACGGTTCTCCATGCCGGCGGTAAGTTTGATAAAGATTCTTACAAAGTTTCCGGCGGTTTGCACGGCGTTGGTATTTCTGTAGTAAACGCCTTATCCGAATGGTGCAAGGTAGAGGTTAAGCGCGATGGGAAAATTTATTTTCAAGAATACAGACAAGGCGTGCCCAAAGTACCAGTAAAACAAATAGGCACATACAAGAGTGAGAATACCGGAACCAAAACAACATTCAAACCGGATAAAGAAATTTTCAAGGCTATAAAATTTCACTTTGATACCGTAGCGGAAAGATTGCGCGAACTTGCTTACTTGAACAAAGAAGTAACGATGACACTGAAAGATGAAAATGATGATCAAGAAGAAGTTTTCAAATTCAAAGGCGGCTTAATAGATTTTGTTAAATACCTGGATGAAAACCGTACACCAATTCATAAACCCGTTTATATCGAAGGTGAAAAAGATAATGTTCCGGTAGAAATTGCGTTTGAGTATTCAGATTCGTACAGCGAAAACATTCACACTTACGTTAATAACATTAACACGATAGAAGGCGGGACTCACTTAGTTGGTTTTAGAACTGCGCTTACCAGAACATTCAACAATTACGCTGCTAAAAACGGATTGATAAAAGAGAACAGTAAAATCAATCTTACGGGTGAGGATTATAAAGAAGGATTAACCGCTGTAATTTCTGTTAAAGTAATGGAGCCGCAGTTTGAAGGACAAACAAAAACCAAACTCGGCAACAGCGAAGTTAAATCAGCAGTTGAAATGCTTGTAGGTGAAAAACTTTCGGAATTTTTAGAAGAAAATGCACCGACGGCAAAAAAGATTTTTGAAAAATGTATGCGTGCCGCAGAAGCACGCGAAGCAGCTCGTAAAGCACGTGAACTAGTCCGCAGAAAGAACGCGCTCGATTCTATGCATCTTCCGGGTAAACTGGCAGATTGCTCAATCAACGATCCTGAGCATTGCGAAATTTACATAGTAGAAGGAGATTCCGCGGGCGGTTCCGCTAAGCAAGGTCGCGATAGAAGATTTCAGGCGATTCTTCCTATCAAAGGAAAAATCTTAAACGTAGAAAAAGCCAAGCTCAATAAAATTCTTGAGAACCAGGAAATACAGGCTTTAATTTCTGCAATAGGCGCCGGCATAGGCGAAGACTTTAATGAAGAAAAATCCCGTTACGGAAAAATTATTCTTATGACGGATGCGGATGTTGACGGAAGCCATATTAGAACATTGTTGTTAACATTTTTATACCGTCACATGAAAGATTTGATTACTGCCGGAAAGGTGTATATAGCTCAGCCGCCTTTATACAGAATTAAAAAAGGTAAAGAGGAACACTATGCATTCGATGCCGAAGAGAGAGATAAAATTTTGAAACGTATGAAAGCCGGAAAAGAAGAAAAAATTATTGAAGTTAATGATGAAACAGAATTAACCGAAAACGGTGAAGTCCAAATAAAGGGAATTGTTATTTCCCGCTATAAAGGTTTGGGAGAAATGAATCCCGAACAGTTGTGGTCAACTACAATGAATCCGGAAACAAGAGTTGTTTTGCAAGTTAATGTTGAAAGCGCCGCCGCCGCAGATAAAATTTTCGAAACACTTATGGGTGATGCGGTAGAACCAAGACGTGCATTCATTGAAAAGCACGCTAAGTACGCAAACTTGGATATTTAAATTGTAATCTTGATCTTACTCTTGACCTTGATCTGAGTGTAAAAAGTAGATTAAGATTAAGAACAAGATCAAGAAAAACACTTAGAAGATTGAATGATAAATCAACATATCATCATTCGGTTGTTGATTATGCGCGAAAAGATTTTAACGCGCTTAACAAAAACCTTTCCGTTGATGAAGCGTTGAATAAAATTCGCCAGGAAGGTGTTGGCGAAAGAATAGTTTATTTTTATGTTGTTGACGATGAGCAAAGGCTGGTTGGTGTTTTACCGACAAGAAGATTGCTGATTGGAAAGCTCGAACAGAAGCTAGAAGACATTATGGTTAAACGTGTAGCCGCACTGCCTAGCAACTCTACTGTTTATGATGCTTTAGAGTTTTTTGCGACATACAAGTTTTTAGCTTTTCCGGTTGTTGATGCGGACAGAAGAATTATTGGCGTAGTTGATGTAAATCTATTTACCGATGAGTTGCTGGAAGAAAAAGATTCCGATGAGTCTAGTGAAGTCGAGCCGCAAGATTATGATTCGATCTTTGAAACAATTGGTTTTAAGGTAAGTGAAGTAAAAAACGCTTCGCCGATAAAAGCGTGGCGCGTTAGACTTCCTTGGCTTTTTGCAACGGTTACAAGCGGAACAATCTGTGCGCTGTTAACCGGAATGTTTGAAACAACTCTTGCTGAAAGTTTAATAGTAGTGTTCTTTTTTACATTGGTGCTCGGTCTCGGAGAAAGTATTAGTATTCAGTCTATGACTGTTACTATCCAAACTTTGCGCTCTACAAAACCATCTTTTAAGTGGTTTGTAAAAAACTTTTTGCGCGAAGCACAAACTGCACTGCTTCTCGGTTTAAGCTGTGCTGCGGTAGTAGCAATAGTTGTTGTTCTCTGGAAAGGCGATGTAGCGGCAGCCGGAGTAATAGCGTTAAGCATTATTCTCGTTCAGTTGATTGCTTCTGTTTGGGGATTGAGCGTGCCGGCAGTTTTGCATAGAGCCAAGCTCGATCCTAAAATTGCAGCCGGACCAATTACTTTGGCGTTAACAGATATTTTTACGATACTCTTTTACTTTGGATTAGCAGCAATGTTTTTATAAATCTTGATCGTACTCTTACTCTTGACCTTGATCTAAAGCGATTAAGATTAAGATCAAGAACATGATCAAGAAAAAGAAGTTTCATAAAAAAGGGGTTCGTTATGGAACAGAACGATGAGTTGTTAGTTGATAAGAAAATTGCAGAAGCAAAACTAGAAGTTGCGGAGAAAAAGACTGCATTATTTTACAATAATTGCAAGTAGTCTGTTAACAATATTTGGAATAGGGTTTCCATTATTAATGACAAAAATGTCTTCGGACGAGGTTCGCGAAAAAGCTGCTGAAATGAAAATTGAAATAGATAGTGCAAGATCAAGCTTTGAAAAACAGCTAAAAGAGTTTGCTATAGAGCAAACTAATGCTAGAACAGCTCTTGATGAAAAGGTTGATAAAACACTTAAAAAAACCGAGGAAGATTCTAAACGTATAATTGATGAACGTTCAAAAACTCCCAAAATTGTTTGTTTATATAATGAAGGAGGGGTTAATTCTAACACAATAAAATATAAAATACCCGTTGAGGGTGGCTCAATAAGTATTCCATTTGAGCTATATAATATTGGAAATGCCTCAGCAAAAAATGTACGAGTGTTTTTGTATTTAAGAGACGGAGCGGATATTACGATGAGTACAGAATGGATAGAGCGTGGCGTTAGCGAGGAAGAAGGATATAAAACAACTTTTGAACGTAGGTGGGATTTAACTTTAATAGAGGCGAAAATAAAAGTTGCTTTCCCTATTTGGTTTTTTAAGGAAAAAAGCAGCAATAAGACTGTTTTTTGTATAATGAAAATCTTCTGCGGTTTACCAGAACCAATAGAAGTTAGATTCAACTTAGAAGAAGAACAGAATAAATAGAATTAAATAATAAATTAAAATCCTAAACAAGAAATAACATGACCACAATTTTCGAAAAAGTAGTACCCGTTTCATTAGAAGAAGAAATGAAAACCTCCTACATCGATTATGCGATGAGCGTTATTGTTGCGCGCGCATTGCCGGATGTTAGAGACGGGCTTAAGCCGGTTCACCGTAGAGTTTTATTCGGAATGCACGAACTTGGTCTTCAAAACAACAAACAATATAAAAAGTCTGCTCGTATCGTGGGAGAGGTTCTTGGTAAATACCATCCGCATGGTGATACAGCGATTTATGATACAATGGTTCGTATGGCGCAAGAATGGTCGCTTCGCTATCCGCTAGTGCAAGGACAAGGAAACTTTGGCTCGGTAGATGGTGATGGTGCCGCGGCTATGCGTTATACTGAAGCTCGTCTAGCAAAAATTGCAGACGAAATGTTACGCGACCTTGATAAAAACACCGTTGCTTTTGGTCCAAACTTCGATGATTCATTGCAAGAACCTTTGGTTATGCCTTCTTATCTGCCGAACCTATTGGTAAACGGTTCCAGCGGTATTGCTGTTGGTATGGCAACAAATATTCCTCCTCATAACCTTAGAGAGGTTATAGCAGGATTGATAATGTTGATAGATAATACAAAAACCACACCGGAAGACATTATCAAAGTTGTTAAAGCTCCCGATTTTCCAACGGGCGGAATTATTTATGGTTACGAAGGTGTTAAAGACGCATTTCTAACGGGGCGCGGAAGAATAGTAATACGCGCTAAAGCAAATGTTGAAGTACTGAAGAATGATAGAGAAAACATTATCATCACAGAGTTGCCGTATCAAGTAAATAAAGCAACGCTTATAGAAAAAATGGCAGAGCTGGTTCGTGAAGGAAAGATAGAAGGTATATCAAACATTCGCGACGAAAGTGACCGCGACGGTATGCGCGTTGTTATTGAGTTAAAACGTGATGGACAGCCGGCCGTAATTCTGAATAATTTGTTCAAGCATACATCTATGCAAGTTACTTTTGGCGTGATAATGCTTGCGCTTGTTAACGGCGCACCAAAGGTTCTTACGCTTCAGCAAATGATGGAACACTTCTTAGTTCACAGAATGGACGTTCTCGTTCGCAGAACTCAGTTCGAACTTGATGCCGCAGAACGCCGCGCCCATATTTTGGAAGGCTACATAATTGCGCTGGACAACATTGACGAAGTAATTCAAACGATTAAGAAATCCAAAGACGTAGAAACAGCGAAACAATCGTTAATGCGCAAATTCAAGCTGAGCGAGATTCAAGCTAAAGCAATTCTTGATATGAGATTGCAGCGCTTAACCGGCTTAGAAAGAAAGAAAATTGAAGACGAATACAAAGAAATAATTAAGTTGATCAATAAGTTGAAAGCGATTCTTGGAAACGAAAAGTTGAGAAAGCAAATTATTAAAGAGGAATTGCTTGCGTTAAATGAAAAATACGGCGACGAACGCAGAACAGAAATTATTCATGACTACAAAGAATTTTCTTTGGAAGATACAATTGCCGAAGAAGATGTAGTTGTTACAATTTCTCACGCCGGATTCATCAAACGTTTTCCGGTTAGCGGCTACCGCAAACAAGGACGTGGCGGCAAAGGTGTTACAGGCGCCGGAACCCGGGAAGAAGATTTTATAGAGCATATGTTTGTTGCTTCAACACATCACTACATAATGTTTTTTACAGATAAAGGAAAATGCTACTGGTTGAAGGTACACGAAATTCCTGAAGGAGGGCGTGCAACAAAGGGAAGATCAATTCTTAATCTTATCGAAAAAGATAAGGAAGAAAACATAACCGCCTTTGTTACCGTTAAAGAATTTGTTGATGATAAATCTATTGTGATGGTAACCAGACAAGGTACAGTTAAGAAGACAGTTCTTTCGGCGTATTCAAATATTCGTCGCGGCGGAATTCTTGCAATTAATCTTGCCGCCGGCGATAGTTTGGTAGAAGCTAAACTAAGCGATGGAAACAACGATATTATTATCGGAACAAGCGAAGGCATGGCGATTCACTTTAAGGAAAGTGACGTGCGCGATATGGGTAGAACCGCAACCGGCGTGCGCGGTATTAACTTAGGCAAGAAAGATTATGTAATTGGAATGATTGTAGTGCGCAACGCAACAACATTAATGGTTGTAACAGATAAAGGATTTGGCAAACGTTCCGAGATTGAAGACTACAGATTAACTAAGCGCGGCGGTAAAGGTGTAATTACTGTTAAGACTTCCGACAGAAACGGCAAAATGATTGCGATGAAAGAAGTAAACGACGGCGATGAACTTGTAATCATTACAACCGGCGGAATGGTTCTTAGACAAGCTGTTAGCGAATTGCGCGTGATGGGAAGAAATACTCAAGGTGTTCGCTTAATTCGATTAAACGACGGCGATGAAATCGCAGACATCGCTAGAGTAATTCCGGAAGATGAAGAAGAATAAATTGTGGAAAAAGTTGTTAGAAAAATATCGCTAAAAGATAAGCGCAATTACGATCTTGAATACTGGCTTTCAAAAACGCCGGAAGAAAGAATTGCTGCAATAGAATTTTTACGTAAACAAACGTATGAGACAAAAGATGGTTCTTCACCAAGACTACAAAGAACTGCTAGAGTTATTAAACAACAATAAGGTTGAATACCTTGTTGTTGGCGCTTTTGCTCTAGGTTTTTACGGTAGTCCAAGAAACACTGGCGATATTGATATTTGGATAAATGTTAGCCAAGAAAATGCAAAACGGATGGCAAAAAGTCTCGCTGACTTTGGTGTTGAATCTTTGGGTTATAAAGACAAAGATTTTTTAGAAAAAAACTCTATAATTCAAATAGGTGTCCCGCCAGTTAGAATAGATATCTTAACTAGCATTAGCGGAGTAGAGTTTAAGGAAGCAGTTGTAAATAAAGAAACAATAGTAATTGACGGTGTAGAAGTAGGTTACATTAGTAAAAACGATTTTATAAAAAACAAAAAAGCTTCCGGTCGATTAAAAGATTTAGCAGACATAGAAGCTATCACGGAATAAAAATGAATAACAAAAATTTGCAATTCGATTCAAAATGTGTTCACAGTGGTGTAGGTGAATATGAGTTTGGTTCAGTAGTACCACCGATTTATCAAACATCTACTTTTAAATTCGAAAACGCTGCTCACGGCGCAGCATTATTTAAAGGTGATGTTGACGGATATATCTATACCAGAATGAAGAATCCAACCGTTGAAGCTATGGAAAATGCGGTTGCTGAATTGGAAGGAGGACATAAAGCTCTGGGTTGTGCTAGTGGTATGGCTGCCATAAGCACAATGTTTACTGCGCTGCTTAAATCGGGCGACCACGTTGTCTGCAGTAAATCTGTATATGGTCCTACGCTTACTTTACTTCAAACAGTTTTAAGCAAGTTTGGTGTTGAAGCAACTTTTGTAGACACAGACATTACCGAAGAAATTGAAAAAGCTGTTAAGCCAAATACAAAGATTGTTTATGTTGAATCACCGGCGAACCCGGTTATTGCTATTACAGATTTGGAAGCTGCGGCAAAAATTGCTCACGCAAACAATGCGTTATTTGTTGTTGATAATACTTTTATGAGTCCGGCTTTGCAGCAGCCGCTAAAATTTGGTGCCGATGTTGTTGTTCACAGTATGACAAAATTTTTGAACGGTCACGCAGATGTTGTTGGTGGAATTATAGTTGTTAAGAATGAAGACGATTATAAAATGATGCGCAGAATTCTAAACCAAATGGGCGGCGTTATTGATCCATTTAATTCTTTTCTTGTTCACCGAGGATTAAAAACCCTAGCAATCAGAATGCAAAAGCATACGGAGAACGCACAAGTTATTGCTGAGTATTTAGAAAAGCATCCAAAAGTAAAGTGGGTTCGTTATCCTGGGTTGAAAAGCCATCCTAACTATGAAGTTGGTTTGAAACAGCACAGCGCTCCCGGCGGAATGATTTCGTTCGAGCTTACTGATGGTTTCAAAGCCGGCGAAATTGTAATGAACAATGTTAAGCTCTGCAAGCTTGCTGTTTCGTTAGGCGGTGTTGAAACACTTGTTCAGCATCCGGCGAGTATGACACACTTAACTATGGGAGAAGCCGCACGCGCAACTGCCGGAATTACAGAAGGACTTGTTCGCTTATCCGTTGGTATCGAAAACGTAAAGGATTTGATAGACGATCTTGAACAAGCGCTGGTAAAAATTCAGTAATGTAATTTTGTTTGTAGGGAAGGGTCTATGACCCTTCCTTTTATGAATAAAATATTTGTAATCCTCCCGCCACAAAATTATTTTTAGCCCCAACAAACTATCAGACAATCACCATGAAAAAAACCACCATGTTTTTAATTGCAGCAGCAATGCTGTGTTCAACTATCGTTGCTCAAACATCATCTTTTTATTATCCCAAGAATATTGTTAGGGCTTACGAAAAAGGAACCCGTTCCTACGATGGAAAACCGGGAGCCAACTATTGGACAAACCATGCGGACTATAAAATTCAAGCCGAATTGTTTCCGGAGAAGCGAGAAGTAAAAGGAACAGTGAATATTAAGTATTATAACGAAAGTCCCGACTCTTTAAGGACGCTTGTTATTCGGCTTTATCAAGACTTTCTTAAAAAAGGAAATCCGCGCTCTTCACGTGTTGCATTTTCTGATGAAACCGATGGAACCCAAATAGATACAATGATGATTAACGGAGTTGGACTGAATTTGAAATCGCGCGATCTAAGAATAATGAGACGCGGATCGAACATGACAATTAATAATCTACCTAAAAAAATTGCACCGAAGGGAAGCGCCGACATTATGATTAAGTGGTCGGTAATCATTCCAAAAGAAACAAGAATTAGAATGGGCGCTTATAACGATTCAACATTTTATGTAGCTTACTGGTATCCACAGATAGCTGTTTACGATGACGTAGATGGATGGGATATGATTAATTATGATGGCGGCTCGCTCGAATTCTATAATGACAAAAATAATTTTGATGTTGAAATTACTGTTCCCGAAAATTATTTGGTTTGGGGAAGCGGCCTATATCAGAACCTAGAAGAAATTTTAAAACCGGAATTGGTTGCACGTTATAAACAAGCTTGGACAGCAGACGAAATAATAAAAGTTGTTACTCCGGAAGATTTGAAAAATGGAACAACATTAGGCGGAGGTAAAAACACTTGGAAATTCAAGGGAGAGAACATTCCCGATTTTTCTTGGGCAACCAGCAGCGGCTATTTGTGGGATGCAACCACCGCGGAGGTTGATGATAATGGAAGACGTGTATTGACCGATACAGCTTATCCGGAAAAAACAAAAACGTATCAAGAAGTTGCATTGTTTGCAAAACTTTCTGTCCAGCAATTATCAGTAGACCAACCGGGCCATCCGTTTCCATATCCGAAGATCACAACATTTAACGGTGAAACTGAAGGGGGCGGCGGAATGGAATCTCCGATGATGACAAATAACGGAATAAGCGGACGCGGCGGACAAGCCGGTGTTACTTTGCACGAAATTGCGCACACATATTTTCCATTCCTTATGGGAATTAATGAACGCAAATACGCGTGGATGGATGAAGGCTGGGCAACATTTTTTACTTCTGCTAATCAAGCAAATGTTGTGGAAGGAGGAACCGGCGATTCATTTGAAGGAAACATTCGTGGTGTAGGCGCTATGATGGGAAATGAAGTGGACTTTCCGATGATAACTCTCTCTTCAAACACCCCGGCAAGCCAGACATATGGTTTTAATTCTTATACAAAGGCATCAACAGCATATTATTTCTTAAAAGAAGTTTTAGGCGATGATTTGTTTAAGAAAGCTTTGCTTGAATACATTAACAGATGGAACGGCAAGCACCCGCTTCCCTATGATTTCTTCAACACTTTTAATGATGTAGCAAAAGAAGATTTAAGCTGGTTCTGGAATCCGTGGTTTATTGAATATGGCTATCCGGATTTGGCTATTAAATCGGTAAAGCCGACAAAGAGCGGAACCGAGATAGTAATTGAAAAAGTTGGCAACGTTCCAATTCCAATTGATTTGGAAATTACTTACACAGACGATACAAAAGAAAAAGTATATCATAAAACTTCAGTTTGGAAATCCGGTGTAAAAGAAATACAAACAAGCGTGAAAACTAAAAAGGAAGTAAAAAGAGTGGAATTATTAGACGACCGTTCGCCGGACGGTAAATTGAAAAACAATGTTTGGGAGAAGAAATAAAATATAACCACAAAGTGCGCGAAGAAAAACTTCACAAAGAAAACAAAGTGAAGAAGAGTTCTTCTTTGCGCTCTTTGTGCATTCTTCGTGATCTTAGTGGTTAAAATCTTCATTGGATATCAGATCACAGTCAAGCTTTTGGGGTTGTTAATCACGGGTCAGATTTATAAACTTGTCTACATAAATAATAAAAGACTATTCAAGTGAATAAAAAACTAACTGTTTTGTTGCTCCTTATCTCCGCTTGTTTCTTGTCTGCGCAAGAGATAATTCAAAAAGGTGATTCCTATTATCTTTCAAATACATTAATTGTAAAATTCAAAGATGGCGCATCGCCGCTTGCAAGCACTCAATCATTGCAGAAAAAAGGTTTTGCGCCATTTACAGTTACAGAGGCAACAAAACTTTTTCCGGAAGAGAGTTCTCTTAGAAAGGGTTCAAACTCACTGGGTAATATTTATCTACTTAAATACAGCTCTACGGAAGATCCTCTAGAGCTCTCCAAAAAGTTATCGAAAAGTAAAGATGTAGAATACGCGGAACCAAAGTACATTCATCGAGTAACAGTTGTTCCAAATGATTCCATCTTTCTAACCGGGCAGCAAATAAATTTAAGCAGAGTTTCGGCAACACAAGCGTGGGATATAACTAAAGGAGACTCCTCAGTTCTCATAGCAATTATAGACACGGGAGTAGATTGGGCTCATCCGGACTTAGCTGCTAACATTCTAAAAGACAATACCGGAAAAGTTATTGGAAAAGATTTTGGCGGATTGAACGGAACACCGGACGATGATCCAAGCGAAGATAAAGAGCCAAGCGGAAAGCTTGCCTATCACGGAACTCACGTTGCCGGAATAATTGCCGCTGTTACAGACAATAAAATTGGAATCGCTTCAATCGGTTATAACTGCACAATTCTTCCGGTTAAGACAAGTCGAAGCGATAAGAGAGACGCGAATGGTTACCCATATGTTTATTACGGATTCGAAGGAATAAAATATGCCGCAGATAAAGGAGCGAAGGTAATTAACTGCAGTTGGGGCAGCTCGAGTTTTTCCCGTTACGAACAAGAAGTTATTGATTATGCAACTTCAAAAGGAAGTTTGGTTGTTGCTTCTGCCGGTAATGAAAACACGAAGGCATCATTCTTTCCCGGAAGCTATAAAGGCGTTCTTTCTGTTGTGTGGGGAGAGATCAATGATAAAAGATATCCCGGTGCTACATACGGAATAAATACAGATGTGCTTGCGCCCGGTACTTCGATACTTTCTACTTATCCAACATACACTAACATTCCATATAGAACTTTAAGCGGTTCATCAATGGCGGCGCCTCTTGTTGCCGGTGTTGCCGGATTAGTTGCTTCAAAATTTCCAAACTATTCCGCGCTTCAAATTGGGGAACAAGTTCGTGTTACAAGCGATGATATTTATTCAAACGGGGTTAATCCGGACAGCATTAAGTATCTTGCGGGAAAAGGAAGAGCAAACGCTTACAGAGCAGTAACTGAAACGAATGCTGTTTCTGTACGGATAACAGATACAAAAATTGCCGAGTGGGTTGGTAATAATAATGGCTTGTTTGAAGCCCGCGAAATAATTAGCGGTTCGTTAGCATTAACAAATTATCTTGCTGATGTAAACAATTTGATGGTTAGTGTTGAATGCAGTGATAATGCGGTCACAATAACCCATCCATCAAACCCAATCGTTAATATTGGATCATTAAAAGCCGGGGAAACTAAAACAGATGTTTATAAATTTTATTTTACGATTTCACCAACCGCACCCTATAATCACGATGTGAATTTCTTAATAAAATTTTCAAGTGGAGACTATAGCGATTATCAATGGCTTAGCGTGCGCGTAAATCCAACCTACGATACTCATAACGCGAACAAAATTGTAATGAGCATAACTAGCAAAGGCTCGTTCGGATTTAATGATTATCCGCTAAACATAGACGGACAAGGTTTCCGATATGATAACGGAGAGAACCTTTTGTTCGAAGGCGCGTTCATGTATGGAACCTCAGAAACAACTGTTATGGATGCGGCACGTACAATTCAAGTACAGAGCACAGATTTTAAAATGCTTAGTCCAATTAAATTAACCACAGCGCAAAATGGGGATCAAAGCACGACAGCAACGTTTAATGATTCCGGTGCCGGGAACAGCGCGCTAGGAATTGAAACTAAACAAACGAGTTACTCATTTGCAAACTCTCAAAACGACAAGTACATACTTGTTGTGAATACCCTGACAAACAAAACAGAAAAAGAAATTTCAAATCTATATGTTGGCTACTTTTTCGATTGGGATATTCCAGCAGAAGATCCGGTCAAAGATTCTACTGCGTTTGATGCAGCAGATAATTTCGCATATTCATTTTATAAAGACAAAAACATATTAGGTACATACACCGGCGCCGCACTGGTTTCCGGAAATAATTTCGGTTATTACCCGATAAACAATGCAGCAACCGAAGGAGATGTTCGTCTATTTGATGCAAATGAATATTCCGATAAAGAAAAATGGACAACGCTTTCCAGCGGAATTGTTAAGAAAGATATAGGCTACGTGGATGCGTCTTATGTTGTTTCAAGCGGTCCTTACAAAATTGCGGCAAATCAAAATTTAAAAGTTGCGTACGTAGTTGCCGCGGGAGATGATTTATTAGACTTGCGAAATGTAATTATGCAGAGCAGAATTCAATTCAAAGCGTTGCTAGATGATGTTAACGAAGAAAAGACCATTCCGGCCAATTATGCTTTATCTCAGAATTTCCCTAATCCATTTAATCCGGAAACCACAATTAGCTATAAGCTACAAGCAGCAAGCCACGTAAGCCTAAAAGTTTATGATGTGTTAGGTAGAGAAGTAGCAACACTTGTTGATGAATACAAGCAACCGGGAACTTATAATTGCCAATTGAGAATTGAGAATGGAGCATTACCAAGCGGCATGTATTTGTATAGATTAACGGCTGGATACTATACTCAGACAAAGAAAATGATTCTGCTCAAATAACTTAACAAAGGGGAACGTTATGAAGCGGGTGGTTATAACAATTAGTTTGTTGTTTGCGGTAATCAATGTTAACGCGCAGCAGACAGTAACAACGGGGAATCTGTTACGCATCAACTTTATCAAACCGGAAGTTGATTACAGCGATACTTTGTGGCAGTGGAAGAATGTATCTGTCCCCGGTGGCGGAACAAGCGAAACTTGTCTAAAAGGGTTTAGCGTCGGTTCTACCGAATATCTATTTACGCTCAAAATGGAAATCAGCCGCGCACTGGAAGAGCGCTTCAATTATTTGTATAACAACACAAGCAAAAATTCACGTCAAATAATAAGGATGCTGAATTGGATAGACCCGATGGATCAGCTTCTTTATGAAAAGCCAATCGTTGAAAAAGTTAATAATGGTGCATGGTTGTTTTTTGGAATACAGAGAACCGCCCTATTTGTCAGAAACGATTCACTATATGAAGGAATAATCAGTGATAGTCTGAAAATCGTTCATGGCGCGGGAAAAATATCAGACAAATTTTTATTAATTCTGCAAAATAAAAATAGTTACAAAAATTCTTTGTATTTAGCCGACGTTTCGAAATCGCCCAAGATTAAGCTGGAAGAAAAAGTTGAAGTTTGGAAAGGTGGATTTCTTCAAGGTGGGGGTCCGCTAAAAATATTTCATATAGCCGATAGTTTGTATTTGTATCAGGTCAACCCAAGAGGTCCGTTGTATATGGCTTCCTTTTCGAAGAACCGATTTGAAATTATTAAGGAATTGAACCCTACAGGAACAACGACAAATTATTATTCACGTAGATACTTTTACTTTGGGAAAGAACTTTACTATTTAGACAATCGTATTCTTTATAAAGAGACGCTTGACTTGAATTCTTTTGCACTTCAAAACAAAAAGGTGGTCAAAGATTTAACCGGATTGAAATGCACTGATGACATAGATTCGAACTACATAGCGTATTATAGAAATGATTCTCTCTTTGTTTATTCTATTGCTAAAGAAAAAGATGTCTTCGCTAAAAAACTCAATCTAACAATTGAATTATCTCCATGGAGCCTAGACGCTCCCTATATTTATTATCAGCAAACCAAAACCAAAACCGGCATTGAACAAAGAGAATATCTTCCCGCGGAATATTCTCTCAAGCAGAATTATCCAAATCCTTTTAACCCGGAAACCACAATTAGCTATAAGCTACAAGCAGCAAGCAACGTAAGCCTAAAAGTTTATGATGTTCTAGGAAGAGAAGTAGCAACACTAGTTGATGAATTCAAACAAGCTGGAGTTCACCACTCTACGTTCTTCACTCTACATTCTTCGTTCGCAACCGGTATTTATTTTTATAGATTGCAAGCCGGAAGCTTTGTTCAAACAAAGAAGATGATTTTACTGAAATAAAATTTTCAAAATACGGGGAAGATTATGAGGTGGGCAGCGGTATTACTTTTTTTATCGTATTTGGTAGCGAATAACTATGCCAGACATACTCAAGTTATTCAAGGGGGCAAAGATAATTTCCTTCCCAATAAGGTTATTGTAAAAATAAAAGAAGAATTTTTCCCCGGATTTACTCCCAACATTTTTTCTGAGCATATCAATAAAAAATATAACCGCTCCATTGTAAAAAAGGTAGAAAGT
Source organism: Ignavibacteriota bacterium (assembly GCA_043807765.1). Classification (GTDB taxonomy): domain Bacteria; phylum Bacteroidota; class Ignavibacteria; order Ignavibacteriales; family Melioribacteraceae; genus Stygiobacter. The sequence continues at coordinate 135,684 of JAZDFQ010000059.1, read as the reverse complement.
AATTTTTTTTATTCAGCAACTTTGCAAAAGGGGAGTAATTCTCTTAATCACATATTTATCCTAACAACAAATGATTATGAAAATCCGGTTGAGATGGCGAAGGCGTTATTATCTTTGCCGGAAGTTGAATGGGCGGAGCCAAAATATGTAAGACAAGTGTGTTATAATCCGAATGATGAATTTTTCACATCCGGAATGTTATCTTATCTCAACGTTATAAAAGCAAACGATGCATGGGAAATTACAAAGGGTAGCAAAGAGGTTTTAATAGCCATTGTTGATACCGGCGTTGATATTGATCACCCCGATTTAGCCGAAAATATTTTTCTTAATAAAAAGGAAATACCGGAGAACGGAAAAGATGAAGATGATCTCGGCGAGTTTGTAGATGATATACATGGGTGGGATTTCGGCGGAGAAAACGGAACTCCGGATAACAATCCCCGGGAAGATTTTTCACCACTAATCGGTTACCACGGCACACATGTTTCCGGCATTGCTTCGGCGGTAACGGATAATAACTTTGGCATTTCATCCATTGGATATAATTGTAAAATACTTCCGGTGAAAGCATCAGAGCAGAGTGTTATAGATGAAAACAACATACCCAAGATTATCTATGGCTTTGAAGGAATTAAATATGCTGTTGATAAAGGTGCTAAAATAATATGCTGCAGCTGGGGCGGCTATGAGTTTTCCAGATTTGAGCAAGAGATAATAGACTACGCTGTTTCAAAAGGAGTTTTAGTTGTGGCCGCGGCTGGAAACGACAATTCGCAGAGGCCATTTTATCCCGCCAGCTATAAAGGTGTGTTATCTGTTGGCTGGTCTAATAATGATGATTCACGAAGCATAGCAAGTAACTATGGAAAATTTGTTGATATTATGGCTCCGGGCACCGGAATTTATTCCACATGGCCGATGATATCTTCGCTGAATCCTCCTTTTAAATTTGCGGGTGGTTCTTCTATGTCTGCCCCATTGGTAGCGGGACTTGCCGGGTTGGTGATCTCTAAATATCCAAATTTAACAGGGCTTCAAGTTGCAGAACGAATTAGGGTTACAAGTGAAAATATCGAGCAGAAAAACTCTTCGATTTATAAAAATCTTTTAGGTTCGGGAAGAATAAACGCTTTAGAGGCCGTTAGTAAAGCAGAAGTGATTTCTTTAAGAGCAACCGATGTTAAACTGATGGAAAAATCAAACCACACAACTCAAACGGCAGATACTACAGAAATTCAAATAGCATTTACCAACTATTTAAATCCCATAGCTAATTCTTCTATAACAATTTCAACAAGTGAACCGTTTGTTAAAATTCTAAACAGCGCATTTGAAACAGGCTTTCTTGGCGAGCTTGATAGTGTGAAAACAACGAGCAACAGCTTCAGTTTTACTTTAGCAGATCAAGCGCCAACGGATACAACAATTTACTTTTTACTTAAATACGATTCACCAACATACTCTGATTTTCAGTGGATACCGGTTAATGTTAACGCCTCTTTCAGAACACACAAAACAGAAAAAATAGCTGCGTCGGTTACAAGTAAAGGAAGCATTGGCTTTGGCGATTATGAACAACCGCCGAGTGAAGATGGATTTAGATATTTATCCGGCAACAATCTCTTGTATAAAAGCGGGCTACTATACGGTACATCGCAAAGCAAATTACTTGATGGGATTCAGAATATAAATAAGCAAAATGATTTTAAAGTTCTGAAACCCATTTCAATTATTAACACAAATCTTTTTACGGAAGGATACTCATTAATAAACGACGATAGCGCCAAACAATCCGGGCTGGGAATTCTAACGCACGCATACTCTTACACTTTTAATTCTACGCCGGATGATTCTTATATCATTCTCCATTTCGTTTTGGAAAATACTAGACAAGAGGAAACCAAAAATTTATTTCTTGGTTATTACCTTGATTGGAATATGTCGCTAGCGAACTATCTGAGCGAAAGCGCAAATTACAATACGAACGAAAACTTTGCCTATATGATGAATACTAAAGAAAAAACTCCTGTTGTTGGAGCCGCACTTCTGTCTTCACAAGACTTTGGCTACATGGGAATTAATAATCACTGGCGTGTAGGAGAAGTAATTTTAGAAGATGGTTTTGATGATGAAGAGAAATGGTATTCGATTTCAAATGGAATTATAAACGGCGAAGTTAGCGGAGACGTTTCGTTTGTTATTAGCGGCGGTCCTGTAAGCATTATGCCCGGAGAGAAAGTTAAATTTTCATTTGTAATAGCAGCCGCCGAAAACACAGACCAGTTAAGCAAAGTTATTACAAGAAGCAGAGAAAAATACAACTCGTTCATCACAGATATATCTTCGAAAGATAATTTGATGTCGACAGAGTACGCTTTATACCAAAACTACCCAAACCCGTTTAATCCGGAAACCACTATTAGCTACAAGGTACAAGCAGCAAGCCACGTAAGCCTAAAAGTGTATGATGTGCTGGGGAGGGAAGTAGCAACACTGGCAAATGAATTCAAACAACCGGGAGTTTACAATTCTCAATTCTCCATTCTCAACCTGCCTACCGGTAGGCAAGGTTTTCAATTAACAAGCGGCATATATTTTTACAGATTGCAAGCCGGAAGTTTTGTTCAAACAAAGAAAATGCTTTTGCTTAGGTAGGGATACATAAAGATGAAATATATATTCAACGTATTGATTGGATTAATGCTAATAGCATCACAACTGTTAGCTCAATGGGTTTGGCAAAGTCCACAGCCACAAGGCAACACACTGAACGATGTTAAAATTGTAGATTCAACAACAGTAATAGCTGTGGGCGATCTCGGAACGGTAATAAGAACAACAGATGCCGGCGAAACATGGAATAAAATTTATTTAGGAACAGAAATGAATTTTAACTCGGTTCATTTTGGAGATGAGAGTACGGGTTACATATTAGGTGTGGATGGAACGATATTTAAAACAACTGATAGAGGAGAAACGTGGAAAGCGTTTTCCACCGGTATAAAAAACACTTACCATTCAATTTGCTTTGTTAGTAAAAACGTTGGTTATATCTGCGGATATTATGGATATTTACTAAAAACCATAGACGGCGGTGAGACGTGGGAAAAGAAAAATAGCAAGACAATAAATACGCTGAATAATATCTGCTTTGTAAATGCCAACCTTGGTTTTGCGGTAGGCAAAGAAGGAACTATAACCAAAACAACCGATGGTGGAAATACGTGGAAAGGAATTACGATAGATTTGACGGCAGAATTAAAGTCAATTTTCTTTATAGATGAAAACAACGGATGGACGGTTAGTGCTTCCGGCAAAATATTTAATACAACTGATGGCGGAACAACTTGGAGCGAGAAATTCTCAGAATCGATGACAAAATTTTCGTGTGTCTGGTTTACTGATAAGAATAACGGACTAGCGTTTGGCCGCATTACGTATATTACAGATAATGGAGGTAAAACATGGAATCCAAAGTACTCAACGAACGCCATTAAATCTGCGGACTTAAGCAACAACAAACTCGGTTTTGTTGTAGGGGAAGCCGGCAGAATTTATAAAACAGAGGACGGTGGAATAACCTGGAAAACAATTTCAAGCGATAGTCAATGCGAATTTAGAAGCATATTTTTTATAAACAAAAATATTGGCTGGGTAGGAGGATATGCTTGGCCTAGTAAAAATTATAAGAGCACAAATGGTGGTAGTTCGTGGAAACAAGTAGCCTTAAATGAAACATGTAATAGACTATATTTTGGGGACGAAAATAACGGCTTCGCGTTTGGATCTGATGTTTTTATAACTACTAACGGAGGCGCGAACTGGGAAACTATTTTAAACGTTGGTTCCTATATTAGATCAGCATCCATTATTGAAAATAATATTTGGTTTGTAGAAGGAGGTATAAAGGTTTATAAGTCCGTTGATGGTGATAATAATTGGGAAATAATTGTAGTTAAAGATTTGAACACGTTGGGCGGTGGAAAGCAATTGCAAGCAATCTTTTTTATGGACAAGCAGAAAGGATGGGCAATTACTTTACAAGGCGGCATATTAAAATCTGTAGATGGGGGAAATACTTGGGTGCTACTAAAAGATACAAAACATTTTGGATTACAAGCGATTCATTTTACAGACGAAAACAACGGATGGATCTGCGGAGACATGGGTTATATTTTGCATACTACAAATGGAGGAGACACGTGGAATCAGCAAAAAACCGAATCAACGGCAATATTATACTCGTTTCAGTTTATTAATAAACAGCTAGGATGGACAATAGGAACCTATGGAACCATATTGAAAACAACAAATGGCGGAGAAGATTGGATTCACCAAAAAAGCAACACACTAAATAATTTATATACGGTATACTTTCTTGATGAAAACACCGGCTGGGCTGCCGGTGCTAATGGCACAATATTAAAAACTACAAACGGCGGCACTACTTTTATAGAAGAGGAAAAAGAAATACCAACTAAGTTTGAACTGAGCCAAAACTATCCAAATCCGTTTAATCCGGAAACGACCATTAGCTACAAGTTACAAGCAGCAAGTCAAGTAAGCCTAAAAGTGTATGATGTACTGGGAAGGGAACTGGCAACATTGGTAAACGAATATCGGCAAGTCGGAACGTACAATGAAAAGTTTAACGTAAAGACGCGCCATGGCGCGTCTCTACAAAGCGGAATTTATTTTTATAGATTACAAGCCGGAGGTTTTGTTCAAACCAAGAAAATGATTCTCATTAAATAAGGAGCTCAGTTTTGGAAAATGAAATATTGTGTAGTAACTGTGAATTAGAATTAACAAACGAAGATGAATTCTGTCCACGCTGCGGTTCAATTTTCGACGAGACAGTTAATTGCTTTACCCATTCAAACAAATATGCTGAAGGAGTTTGCGTAATCTGCCATTACGCTTTTTGTAATGAGTGCGGAATGTTTGCAAATGATGTTTTTCTATGTGCTGAACATGAGCACTATGAAATTTATCAATCACTTGCGGTAATTTCTATTTGCAAAAGCGCTTACGAAAGTGAAAGCTTAAGAAACACACTAATAGAAAACGGATTGCACCCATTTCTATTTACAGGGAAAAACAAACCAACAACTTATACGCCTTCAACCGAATCAAACAATCAAAATGCACTGGAGGAAGCCATCTATGGTCGTGGAGAAATAAAAATTTTGGTTCCTTTCAGCGAAGTTCTCGAAGCAGAAAATATTTTAAGCAGCGGTGAAGATAAGCCGGCGGATCAAATTTTATAAAACGACTTCACCCAAATGAAAGTTTTCTTTACACCATCTTCATAAGTTGTACTTGGCAAAAAGCCAAAAGTGTTTTTGAATTTTGTGCCGTCCAAAATAAGCTCTTCGCGCTTCAGGTAAAGCATCTCAGCAACTTCCTTAATTAGCTTATTGAAGAAACCCATAACAGTAAAGATAAAATCGGAGTTGAGGATTTGTAGCTTAGACTTTCCGCCGCCAAGAGTTGAAATTAATCCTAAATAATCTTTGTTGGTAATAGGTTGGGTTGCCGGAACGTTAAACTCTTGATTTATTCCTTTTTCCGAAAGTCCGGCGGTAGCCAAACACTTTCCGGCATCTTCAATAAAAATATATTCAAGCGAAATATTCTTTGCACCAATCCACAATAAAGATTTTCCTACAAGTGCGTTTTGATATGCCTTCTCGGAAAAACCATTTACAACAAACGGACCGTAAAAATCCGGGAAGCGCACGATTGTAAACTGTAATCCTTTTTCCGAAGAATATTGCTTAATGGTTTCTTCCATCTCAACTCTGATCTTTCCTTTTACGGTGTGAGCGGCATGCGGGTGTTTTTCATCAACCGGATTGTATTGAGCGTGACCATATAAATAAACGTTGCCCGGAAAAACGAAACGCGCTTTTGCTTCCAAAGCGGCATCGAGAGAAATTTTTAAGAGAGGACGGGCTTTCTCAATCCATTCTGTGTAGAGTGTGTTAGCACAGTAAAACAAATGAGAGCAGCCCTTTATCGATTTGTTTAGATCGCCCGGCTTTGTAGCATCACCTTCGAATATTTCCACGTTTTTCATTCCAAAGAAATATTTTTCTGCTTTCTGTCTATTGCGTACAAAAGCGCGTACGTGATTACCGCTCTCTACCAAAGCTTTTACAGCAGCTCTTCCAATTCCACCGGTGGCGCCAACGACCAAACATTTGCCTAAGCTCATTTATTTTCTCCGACAAAATTGAGTGTTATGCTAATTATTTCCGGACGACTTCCGGTTCTAGTCGGCGGACCCCATCCTCCAACACCGCTGGAAACATAGAAATGTGTATTACCAATAACTTTGTAACCCCATGCAAGTTCATAAACCCTTTCTACAATATAATTGAAAGGCCAAAGCTGTCCGTTGTGTGTATGTCCGCTAAGTTGCAGATCAATGCCATTCTGAACAGCTTGTTCCAACTCAAAAGGCTGATGATCCATCATAATAACCGGAAGCGATTTATCAACATCTTTTATTATGTCGGAAAGTTCTTTGCGTTTCTTACCGCCAAATTGTCTGCTTGAACGGTCTTCCCGTCCTATAACGTAAAACGCATTATCAACTTTAATAGCGCTATCTCGAATAACATTTATATCATGCTTGCGTAAGTATTCAACCGCAGGCTCAGCTCCGCCAATGTATTCGTGATTTCCGGTAATAGCGTAAACACCATACTTGGCTTTTAATCTCTTAAGATGCTCGCCAACATCGTATTTAATTACGGGACCCAAATCTTCATCTATAATATCCCCGGCGAGTAAAATTACATCAGGATCAAGCTTATTTATCTTTTCACTAACGTTATACATAAACTCGTAACTGTTAATTGTGCCGAGATGCAGATCCGAAGCAACGGCAAGCTTGAGAGATTTTAACCCGCCCGCATTTTTCTTAATGTCTATAGAATACTTTTTTATCACTATCATCTTTGTATTAATGTAACCGCCGATAACAGAGCTTAAAACAAAAATGCCGACAATAATTGCCGCAACTCGTTTTGCTTGTTCAATGTTTGAAGTAATGAACGAAGGAAAAAACGGGATGAAGTGATTAACCAATCTGAACAAATCGACAATAATTATAAATAGAAAAGTGTAAGTCATAATAGCAAGCCAGAAAGAGCCAATCCATACAAGCACAATACTGATTGGTGAAATCCAAATATTTTCAAAAACTCTACCGGCAATGTAAGACGCGGCAATAAAGATTATTGCAACAAGAAAAATAGTTTTGTATTCCGTAGGAACAACAGATAAACCACGGCGGATTATGTAATAATTAATTAATCCATAAACGGTAAAAACGATTCCAAAGAAAATGAACATTTGAGAAGCCTTCATAAATCCTAGAAGTTAGTTGTAATTATTTGCCAGACAATTCCCGCAAATTTGCAAAAGGAATCTAAATGGGTACACGATTGAGACGTTCGTAACCGGGTTGTGTTTTATTAACAAAGGAAAAGACAAATTAGTATAGACAAAAAATTGATTAACCGATACGTTTGATAATCGCTTGTTTGTAAAGCTCAACATATCTCTCCGCAGATCTTCTCCACGAATAATCCTTGTTCATTCCATTCTGTTGAATTTTTTGCCAAACCTCTTTCAGTTGAAAATCATGAATTGCACGTTGAACAGTTTGAACAAGAGCATGTGCTGTGTAATCCTTAAACGAATAGCCGGTTCCAATTTCTTGTCCCTTTGCAAGATGTTCATTCCAATCCAAAACAGTATCGGCTAGCCCGCCGGTTTTACGAACTACAGGAACGGTTCCATATTTAAGAGAATAAATTTGATTAAGACCGCACGGCTCAAAGCGGGAGGGCATTAGAAAAATATCGGTAGCAGCTTCTATCAAGTGAGATAGTTCATTATTAAAGCCTCTGTAGAAGTACACCTTTTGAGGATAATTTTCTCTTGCGTAGGTAAACATATCCTCATAGCGCTGTTCGCCGCTGCCAAGTATTACCCAATAGGCATTAAATTGCATTAACTCGTTGAGGGCATAACCAATTATATCAAATCCTTTTTGAGAAACCATACGGGAGACAATTCCAATCAGAGGAATATTTTCATCAAACTTGAAACCAAGCTGTTCAAGCAAGAATTTTTTGTTTTGGAGTTTCCCGGAAAGATTAGTTGCTGAAAATTGATAAGAAAGTAAAACATCTTTCTCCGGATTCCATATTTTGTAATCAATTCCGTTTATTATTCCATAGAAATCTTTTTCGCGGGAGCGAAGATAATTTTCCATTCCTTCGCCATATTCCGGTGTCAGCAATTCGTGGGCATAGGTTTGGCTTACAGTATTTAACACGTCACTCGTAAGGATTGCAGACTTCATAAAATTTATTCCGCCTTCAAATTCGCCAAGACCGCCTGGTAAGTAGTGATCAAATTTTATTTCTGCTTTTGCAAAAGTTTCTTTAGGAAATCTTCCTTGATAAGCAACGTTATGAATAGTGTAAACCGTTGAAGTACGATTAAACATTTGATCCCAGCCATAATTTTCGCGAAGTAAAAGAGGAAGCAAGCCGGTTTGCCAGTCGTTACAATGAATTACATCCGGTGCCCACTCGATTCTCTGAAGGATTTCAATTACACCCTTCATAAACAGAATGAAGCGCTCGTCTTCATCGTGATCATTTGTGTAAACGCGAAAACGGTGGAAGAAGTAAGGGCAATCAACAAAATGTATTTCGACATTCGAATGGGGGAGTTTTGCTGTGTGAACGTGAACTGAATGAACTCGTCCCGCAACCCGAATAGGAATCTCACCGATTTTCCAATGATAATGCAACCCGTGTTCAACTTCGCCAAAGACGTTGTACTTCGGCATAAAGACTTTAACTTCGTTACCTAGATTGCTCAACTCAATGGGGAGAGAACCTGCTACATCTGCAAGGCCACCCGTTTTGGCGTAAGGAAAAACTTCGCTGGCTACAAAAGCTACTTTCATAAGGACAGTTCCCGGTTAGAACAAAATTGTCAAAAAATTTCGAAGCAAAGATAGCCAAAGAATTAAGAAGTTTGAAGAAGTCCATTACGTAATCAGCTCCAGCATATTTTCTTTGCTAACAATTTCCCACTCCTTAGAAGTAACGTTTTTAAGAAAAGTTTTATCATGGCTAACAAGAAGAAGTGCGCACGAAACATTTAGTAGCGCATCTTCCAAACACTCAATAGAAGCGAGGTCCATGTGGTTTGTCGGCTCGTCCATAATTATTATATGAGGATTTTTTGTGATACCGAGACCGAGCAGAAGTTTTCTCGTTTCGCCTGGACTTGGTATTTCGGTGTCGAGAATTCGTTTTGCGTCTGAACCAAGCCGGCTGATTATGGTTAGCAGTTTTCCAAGCTGCTCGTTTGAAATATTTCTGATTTCCCTCATTAGAGTCTTGGTTTCTTCGATAGAAATTTCTTGCGGAATGTATGTGATGTTTTCTGCATCTGCATTTATATTTTTTAGAATATGACGAAGGAGCGAGCTCTTGCCCGAACCGTTTTCTCCGGTAAGCGCAATTCTATCTCTCGGCGCAATAATCAGATTCTTGTATGTAAGCGTTTTTTCGGGCGAAAGACGAAGAGTGCCGGCTTCAAGGTTAAGCAAAAAGTTTCTGTGTGAAAACGAACCGGAAAGCGTAACGCCGGTTTTATATTCACGCTTTACTTCAATATTCTGTAACTCGGTCTTTGCATTTTCAACCCGGGATTGCATTATAGTTTTTAATCTGCCTCCAACCGCATCTTTACCGGTTAATCTGGCTAAATCTACTTTTCCTTTAGCATCTCGGTCGTTTTTATCAATATTCTTTTTAGACATTTTATTTTTGCTTTTATCAACTATCTCCCTTCTTCTTTGGTATTCTTTCTCGAGCATAACGATTTCCCACTTTTTTAATTCCAGCCGTTTTATTGCCGACTCATTTTCTAATCTTCTTTGTAAGAGAACTTCAGTCAGTTTCCCACGACGAAGTTCTACATGTAACGGATCAGCAAAAAGAAATTGACCGCACAGATTTTCCAGCAAGTCCCTATCGTGACTAACAATCAATCCGATTCCGTTGAAGGATTGTAAGGAATTGTAGATCATCTCCTTAGCGCTTGCATCGAGATGATTAGTCGGTTCATCGATAGCCAGCAATTCCGGATTGCTTGCAAGCGCACAAGCAATTTGTACGCGCTTTCTTTCTCCATGAGAAAGAGTTTCCCAGCGGGTAAGCCATTCGGGCTTAATGTTTAGCTCGTTAATTAAATGGAGAGAACGCCTGTCGAAACTTTGCAGTAATTCTTCAAAATTATCCGGAGGATTGTCGGTTCGCTGTTCGTTATAGTAAACGTTGCGCGGAGATTCAATTGAACCCTTGCTACATTTGATTAATCCGCATGCTAGTTTAAGAAGAGTTGTCTTGCCGAATCCATTTGCGCCAATTAAACCGGTCCAGCCGTTTGTAAGCTGGAAAGAAGCATTGCAAAATATATCGTTAACGGAGTTTTCGTAACCGAAAGTAATGCTGTTAAATTTTAGAAAGAGGTTGCTCATAATTTTTTCCTTTTTGTTGTGAATGATATGAGCGGTTTAAAATGTAAAAACCGCTTGCCGCGGTTATTAACCACGGGCTGAAAAGGAACGGATAAAGATTATCTGCACTACAAAAAAGTTTGCCTTAAGAGGTAAACAGCAAATTATCTTAATCCGTTATTATCTTTTCAACCCGGTGTCTCCAGAAATCTTTTTTACACTTCTAAAATAAACATAATCAAGCAAATGAAAAATTATGCTTTTACGCGAACATCAACGGCATGGAGCTTTCCTTCCGTATCAACAATTAGCGGATTCAAATCGAACTCGGTAATGTTATTGTTTTCCAGCATCATTATAGAGCATTGTTTGATTATGCGTTTCAATTCAGTAAGATCGGCAGCGGATTCGCCGCGAACGCCGTGCAAAATCTTGCCAATGCTTGTTTGATTAATCATTTCGTCAATGTCTTCTCCGCACAGATAGCATGATTTAATTTTCACATCGTCGAAAACTTCAACATACTTTCCGCCGGAGCCAAACATGATAACCGGACCGAAAGAAGGATCACGGAAACCGCCGATTAGCAGCTCATGTTTTGTTTTAACAAACTGCTGAACAAGAAATTCCTCAACAGAAAATCCGGCTTTTGCGAAACTCGTGTTAATTTCATATGCGGCGGTGAACAATTCTTCTTTTGTTTTAATGTTCAGCTTAACCGCGCTTAGCTCGGATTTGTGAATCACATTCGGATTAATTCCCTTGATTACTAGCGGAAAAGAATCTTGTTCAATATTATCAAGCTCATCCGGCTTTACAACCATGCTCTTGATTAGCGGAAGATCGTATTCGTTACATAAGAATGTGATTTCACTTTGTGGAATGAAACCACTGGTGAATAAATTTGTTTTTGGCTTAGTGTTTATAGCTTTAGAATACTCGTCTTTATTTCTCTCAATTTTATTCTTCACCAAAGAATGGAAAAGCATATTTGATAAAATCTCTGCCTGGTCTTCGGGGTTTCTAAAGATTGGAAGCTTCTTTGCGCTTTCTGTTCTATACTTTTGCCAAAACTCCGGCAAAGGCAAAGCGGTTTGTATAATTGGCTTTTCATTTACAATACTAGAAACGCTCTCCACAACAGAAAAAGGTTCAACCATTACCGGTTCAACAAAAAGAGAAATTACAGCGTCAACGCTTTCATCCGCGCAGACAATATTTATAACGCTCTTAAAACTGTCTTTGTTTCCGCCCGGTAAAAGATCAACCGGATTTTCAACGCTTCCTTCCGAATGAACAATCTCGCGGAGTTTCTTTTTTGTCTCCTCGGAAAAATTAGCAAGCGTAAGATTTTGCTTCTCTAAAGAATCAACACAAAGTATTCCCGGTCCGCCGGCATTTGTTACAACTGCAATTTTGTTTCCTTTAGGTAATGGAAAGTTTTCAAATCCCTTAGCTGTGTTAAAAAGTTCGTTCAAAGTTTCCGTGCGTATAATTCCAAACTGATTTAGCAGCGCGTCAACAACCTTGTCTTTACTGCTTAACGCGCCGGTATGAGAAGATGCCGCCTTCATTCCGATCTGAGATTTTCCCGCTTTCAAAACAATAACTGGTTTTGTAATCTTTCCTTTAGCAAATGGAAGGACAAACTCTTCGCCGTTTATAAAACTCTCCAGATAAAACGTAAGTGTTTTGATGTTCTCGTCTTTTTGCCAAAAATGGAGAATATCGTTCTCGTTCAAATCTCCTTTGTTGCCAACACTTACAAAGTGAGCAAACTTAATATCGGATTCGCGCAGAGAGTTTAACACCGCGGCACCTAGTCCGCCGCTCTGGGAAAGAAATCCTGTTGCGCCCGTTTCCGGTTTCTCGGCTACAAAAGTTGCGTTAAGCTTTACTTCATCTAAAGAATTAATTACGCCCATGCAATTTGGACCAACCATTCGCGCGCCGGCGTTTTTAATTTTCTGCACGATTCGCTGTTCAACTTCTTCTCCGGTTTTTCCAGTTTCTTTAAATCCGGCAGTGATAAGAATTATCGACTTAACGTTTTTACCGAGGAATACGTCAACAGTTTCTTCTGCAAATTGTTTTGGAACAACGATAATTCCAAGATCAATAGGCTCGTTAATTTCTTCTATTGTATGAAAACATTTGTAGCCGAGCACATCATCAGCTTTAGGATTAACCGGAAAAACTTTTCCGGTGTAGTTGTAAACTTTGATAGTTTTTAAGATTTCGTAGCCGATGCTTTTTTCTTTTGTTGATGCGCCGGCAACGCAGATAGATTTTGGGTAGAAGAAATTCGAAATAGGATTCATGTTTTTCTTTGCGCCTCTGCGACTTGTCGAGAAACAATATCTCGCAAAGACACTAAGTCGCGAAACCTTATATTTATTACATACAAATTAGGAAAGAGCCGGATAACTTTCCGAAGGCGACTTGCCGATTTCTTCCTTATCTTTTATTGTAGAATTAATACTTTGGAAGGCATGCTAATGTCAGGTCAATTAAAGGTTTCCGCAAAGTTTCCCGTTCCCGCAAAAGAAATTTACGCCGCTTGGCTCAACAGCAAACAACACACGGAAATAACCGGATTTGAATCTTTTGTTTCTTCGAAGGTTGGCGGTAAGTTCAAAGCTGGGGATGGTTACATCACCGGAAAAAATCTGGAGCTTATTAAGGATAAAAGAATCATTCAAGCATGGCGCTCATCCGAGTTTGCAGCCAGCGATCTCGATTCTTTGCTTGTTGTAAACTTCGAAGACATATCCGGCGGATGCAGAGTAACAATTGAACACAGTCAAATACCAAAAGGACAAGGCAAAGCATACAAACAAGGGTGGATAGATTACTATCTTTTGCCAATGAAAGCATATTTTAAGTAATGACATTTCAAAACTCTGCTAAGGAAAGGCTTTGAAAAAAATTACCTTTGTTCTCCACGGAAAGCACTTACGCAAACATAGAATTCAATATGAAGCCGAAAAGTATCTGGAGAAAGAATTTGTTACGGATTACTTCATAACCAAAACAAGTAAATCAGCCGAAGACTTTGCCGAGAAAATTGCTAACAGTGGAACTGATTATTTAATTGCTGTAGGCGGCGATGGAACGATGCACGAAGTAATAAACGGAATTATGCACGTTCCTAAAGAGCTAAGAGAAAATTTAATTGCCGGACTTCTGCCGGTTGGAAGCGGAAATGATTTTGCCCGCACACTAAAACTTTCCGGAAAGATTTCTTATCTGCATAAGCTTATAGCGAACAACAACGTAATTGATATGGACATTGGCAAGATTGAGTGCGCGGCGTTAGATGGAAAAGAAACAACTGTTTACTTTAACAACATTGCCGGCGTTGGTCTTGATGCTGAAGTTGCAAAGCGGGTTAACGAAGGGAATAAAACTTACGGACCAAACGTTGCTTATTACACCGCTACTGTAAAATCGTTTTTGAATTACAGAAAGAAACAGATAAAAGTTACCTCTGCGGAATTTGATTACGAAGGAAATGTTTTGCTTCTCAGCTTTGCCAACGCAAAATATTTTGGCAGCGGACTCGGCATAGCGCCTCACGCAAAAATTAACGATGGCAAAATGGCTCTTACTCTTGCCGGCGATGTAAGCTTGTTTGATTACTTAAAGAATGTTGACAAACTAAGAAAGTGTGCTTATCTAAAACATCCGGGAATTGTTTACGGCGAAGCAGAAAGCATGAGCATAGAACCGATTGGCGAGCCGTGTTACATTGAAGCGGACGGCGAGCTTGTGGGAAGACTTCCGCTGAAGGTTACTATGCTGCACAAAGAAATAAAATTTTTGACGGAGGTGAAAGAGTGATAGCTAATAACCTTGGATTGACAACAGAAGGTTTTGTGCTTCGCCAACTCACACTTGAAGACGCAGAAGAAATTTTATTTCTTCGTTCGGATGAAAGAGTTTTAGAGTTCATTGATATAGAAAAAGCAGAAACAATTGAAGACGCAAAACGCTTTATTGAAAAGATAAATCGCGGCGATGACGAATGGACCTTTTGGGGCATCACGGAAAAGAACAGCACAAAAGTGATAGGCACAATTTGCTTGTGGAATATTTCGCTAGAGGAAGCCAAAGCCGATATTGGTTTTGTGCTTCACCCAGATTATTGGGGCAAAGGAGTTATGCAAGAGGTTGTTCCGGCGGTAATCAATCTGGGCTTTCAGAAAATGAAAATGAAGTGCATCTTAGGTGAAGCCATACCTAAAAACATAAAATCAATAAAACTGATGGAGAAAATTGGATTTAGATATAAAGAAGAGTCAGAGGAATACTCCGTTTATATGTTAACAGCACTTGATTGGTTGAGAAAACAATTTTCTGAAAAAACAAAACCGGCAAAACTTAACGAGCTGAATATTCCGCCATCATTAAAAATTATTTTGCTCGCGCCTCATCCGGATGATTTTGACGCGATTGGAATTACAATGCGCGCGTTACTCACAAACGGCCACGAAATAAACTTGGCTGTTTTAACAACCGGTGTAAGCGGTGTAGAAGATAATTATGCTGAAAAAATCGGCAACCCGGATAAAGCGGCAATTCGTGAGGAAGAACAGAAAGCAAGCATTCAATTCTTTGGTTTACCTTTTGAGCGATTAACTTTTCTCCGCTTGGAAAATGATGAAACGAAACACATGGCAGTAAACGAAAACAATTTTGAATGCATCAAAAAGTTTTGGGATGAACAGAAGCCCGATATTGTTTTTCTTCCTCACGGAAACGACACGAATGTTGATCATCAACGCACTTACGCGATGTTTAAGAAAATATTGGAAACAGAAACCAAACCGGTTGTAGCTTTTTTGAACAAAGACCCGAAGACAATAGGAATAAGAAACGATGTGATAGCAACTTTCGATGAAGCAGAAGCAGTGTGGAAAGGTGAGTTGCTACGCTTTCACAAATCACAGCATGAAAGAAACTTGCGTACGCGCAATCATGGCTTTGATGAACGCATATTAAATGTTAACCGGAAAGATGCGGAGGAACTTGGGTTGCAAGACAAATACATGGAAATATTTGAATTGGAATTTCACTTAACGAAAATGTTGTAATTATTATTCTCAGTGCATCTCTGTGACTCCTCCGTGGAACTCTGTGTCACAAAAGAATTTCACAGAGAAACACAGAGGAATCACTGAGTTCCACCGAGATTATTTGCAATAAACCACTTCGCCTACTTTAGAAACACCGGCTTCGTTAAATGCTTCGATAGCAAAGCAATAATTTTGATCTACCGTTAATGCCCGCAGTTCCAGTTTGGTTTCGCCGTCAGCCCAAACTTGATAAGTCTGATAAAGTTTATCTTTTCCAATTCCCCAGAGAATGTTGTAGCCGATTGCGTTTTCAATTTTATTCCAGCTAATAAAAGCGTTGCGTGTGTCTTTATCACGAACAACAGAAAAATTACCCGGAGTTTGCGGTACGTTTCCTCCTTTGTTTCCGAAAACTCTTATATCGCTAACAGCTAGATTGGGTGTAGGCGCGTAGAAGTTTTCATACTTTATGTAGCGTGCGTTAACCGGAGTCGCTAATTCGAAGTAACCGTTCGGTCGGTCTTGTTTTTCTTTTGATAGATCAACTATTGTTTGCCATGTTTTTCCATCTAGCGAATAATAGAATTTGAACTGAGTATAAACTTTTGCAGAATCGTTATCGTAAAGGTCGGATTTGTAATCAGCGAAATGAATTTGAACCGCCTTTACTTCATACTTGTCTTTCAAATCAATTTGAATCCACTCGCCGAGCTTATTGTTTTCCGCAACCCAAAATGTACGTGGATTTTCATCAGTAACGCCCGCAACATTAAAAGTATCTTTTACGGAAGAAGCCGTTGCCGGTTTTTTGTATGAAAGTAACATCCATCCGGTGAAGAGTTCATCCTTGCTTGTAAGTTTTTTCGTAGGTAAGTAATGTGGAAAATCTCCAAAGCGGGTGTTGGCGAACATCAAATCATCTTTATCAAAGAATGCGGGAAACATCGCAATGCGCCGCTCAAAGTTCCAGTTGATCGCAATCCAAGGCGTTCCTGTATTCCAGTAATTTCCAAAATTATCTTGAAAAGTATTGCCGTGTCCCGCGCCGGTCATAAATCCGCCCGGCTTATAAGAGATTGGATTATTTGGCGCGTACTCAAACGGACCAAGCGGATTTTTGCCAACGTAAGTTCCGTTTGCATAAACATTATATTCCGTACCCGGCGCGCCATACTGCAAATAATATTTTCCATTATGCTTGGTCATCCACGCGCCTTCAATAAATGGACTAATTATATCCGAGTGATTAGGACCGAATCTTTCCCAACCATGTTTTTTGGGATACAAACCAAAGAAACTTTTTATCTCGCCTTTGTAAACCAATTTATTGCTATGATCAAGTTCGCTTCCGTAAATAGGATAAACGTTTGAGGAGCCCCAATACATAAACCAGCGCTCTGTGTCTTCATCATGAAAAATCATCGGGTCCCAAGGACCAATTGTATCTGGCAAAAGAGGAAGCCACCGGTTGAAAAATTTTAGTTTCCCCTTTTCCGGTTCGGTAGAAAAAAATATTGGTCGCTGCTGAAATGTTGATTGAAACAAATAAAGTGTATCTCGTACAGAAAGTGCTGCCGGAGCGCAAATATCTTCCATGGGCCATTTGCTCGGCTCAACGAATTTCCAATTCAGCAAATCCTTAGAATGCCAATAGCCGCCGGAGATTGTAACGAACAAAAAATATTCTCCTTTGTGATTCACAATTACCGGATCGGCACCGCTTCTGTAAGAAATTTTCTCGTTGATCTGTTCCCAGTTATAACGGTAGTTAATATCCATCGGGTTGCAGTAAGTTTTCTGATTCGGGTTTTGAGCGAAGAAAACCGAATTAATAACAATGACAAGGAAAAATATTTTCGTAATAGATTTCATTTATCAATTCCAAATTGAGTTTAGCATTTAACGTATTTCCAGTTTCTAACTTTACCTTCTGCAAGCCATTCAATTGCAGTAGTCATGCGTTTGTTTCTGGTTTCTTCAGTTTTCGCTTCAGTAATCCATTCAACATATTCCTTTTTGTTTGAATAAGAAAAGTTGCTGAATGTTTCCAGCGACTTCTTGTTTCTCTTTATAATTTTCGTAAAGTAATCGGGAACAACAATTTCCTTTTTCTCTTTGGATTTTAGTTTTGCCGGAAGCTTCACACCATCTGCATTTAACTTTGCCGCTTCTTTTAGATAAGCTATTAATTCTTTGTCTTTGGGAAGGTCCTTAAGAGAAGTGATTTTTCCTAAATGTCCCATTGCGCTTTCCGATTTTGCGTTTGAAATAAGCTTAGCGTCTTTCATCAGTGCCGCTTTCCAGAAACCGATTGCGCAATGCTGTTTGAACGAAGCGATACTGCAAAGTGGTCCTTTGTAATCAAAACTGGCAAAGCTCCACTTTATTGTTTCTTCAACTTCGGGACATGCTTTGTGAACAAGCTCTCTAAAGTGTTCTAAAATAGGTTTAGCAAACTCTTGAGACTTTGCAATGTAGGCATCAACACGCGGGTCTTTCATTCCCATTGTTGTTCCTTTTTGTTTTTGCCAAACTCAAAATTTATAAGGTAAGATGCAAGAGAAGATATTCTTTTATAGATTAATACTTGAATAAACAAAAATTATGAAGATGAAAAAGGAACAAATACAAGTAGACACCCCAAAGGGAGACATAATTCTTTATAAAACTGCAGATGGCAATCTCGCTATTGATGTTAAGTTGGAAGAGGAAACGGTTTGGCTATCACAGAAACAAATGTCTCTATTGTTCCAAAAAGATGTTAGAACAATAAATGAGCATATTAAAAATGTATTCCAAGAAGGTGAATTGGAGAAAGATCCAACTATCCGGAAATTCCGGATAATTGAAATATTGAACTGTTGCAAATTTTATAACAATTCGGCTGATTTCTAGAATTTTCAACCGTCAGGAATTACCTGACAGTATAAGATGTTGAGAAATATTAGAACTCTGAGTAGTCAAGAAATGCTTGACGACTCAAAACAGATGATGCTTAAAGTAGTTGTAAACCTTATTAACAAAAACAATTGAGAAGCAATGAGCAGATTTAAACTTTACATCGAATTTGACGGCACACGCTACAGTGGCTGGCAGATGCAGAAAAACGCAAAGAGTGTTCAAGGTAAATTACTTGAAGTAGCCGAGAAAATATTTAAAGGTGAACGCGTAGATGTTCAAGGTTCCGGCAGAACTGATGCTGGCGTACATGCGATTTGCCAGATTGCTCATCTGGAGGCAAACACAATGCTGGCGCCAGAAATTATCCGCATGAAGCTAAATGATGAACTGCCGGCAGACATTAATGTATTGGAAGTGGAAAAAGCTCATCCAAAATTTCATTCGCGCCACGATGCAAAAACACGCAGTTACATTTATCAAATTTCTACAAGAAGAACTGCATTTGGCAAACCATTTGTCTGGTGGATTAAAGACAAACTCGATTTTGAGAAGATGAGCAAAGCCGCAAAACAATTTGTGGGAATGCACAACTACATTTCTTTTGCTGATAAAGATGAAACAGAAAAATCTACAAAAGTTTTGATCGAAGACGTTCAGCTAAAACGTGAAGGCGATTTAATTTTAATTCGTGTAGTGGGCTCTCATTTTTTGTGGAAGCAAGTCCGAAGAATGGTTGGCGTGCTGGTGGAAATAGGGCGTGGAATTATGAATGAAGGAAAGATTAAACAATTCTTGGAAAGAGAAACAAACGAACCGGCAAAGTTTACTGCGCCGCCATCCGGGTTATTCTTAGAACAAATTGTTTACGAAGGAGAAAAACTTAATAGTGACTTTTCATCATTTATGAGTATTGCTTCCTTCGCTAAGAGAAGCAGTAGATCAAGATAAAGATCAACGGCATGATTAAGAACAAATTAATCACCACCAACCATTCACTAATCACCAGTTCATGGAAACCGTTAATTGCTGTATTCGTTTGGGGTCTATCATTTATTGCAACAAAGCGAGCGCTTGCAGAAATAAAGCCAGAGGTAATTGTTTTCGTTCGCCAGCTGCTGGGAATTTCGTTTCTCTTGGTTGTTGCAGTAAGGCAAAAACAAAACTTTCACATCAATCTCAGAGATCATAAATGGGTTTTCCTTTTGGCGTTTGTAGCCTGCTTTCACTTGTGGATTCAAATCACCGGACTGCAATGGACGAGCGCATCGAACACTGGTTGGATAATTGGTATCACGCCGGTGTTCATGACTATTCTTGCACTTATCTTTTTCAAAGAAAAAATTTCTAAACAACAGGTGACTGGAATTATTGTTTCCTTTGCCGGATTGATTTTACTAGTAAGTAAGGGAGATTCAGCTTCAATTGATTTAATTAACAACAAGGGAGATGTGCTAATAATTTTTAGTGCGCTCACTTGGGCTATCTACTCTCTCGCAAGTAAGAAAGCAACACTTAATTACTCGCCGGTGATGACAACACTTTATCTATTTATAATCGTTGCCGTATTTATAGCTCCCTTTGCGGTGAACAAAGAAAACTTTGCTGCAGTGGTAAACCTATCATTTGGCGGATGGATTGCAATACTATTTTTGGGAATATTGTGCTCGGGAGTTGCTTACGTGCTGTGGGCCCAAGCGTTAACAGAGATGAGCGCATCACGCGTTGGCGCTTATTTATACATAGAGCCATTCGTTACCTTTTTCGGATCGTGGCTTTTGTTGGGTGAGCAAATCACATTCTTAATGCTGGTAAGCGGATTGATAATAATCGGTGGTGTTGTTTTGGTAAACAGAAAGTAAAAGAGGAAAGAATGAAAACTTTACTTACAATCGTTTTGTTGGTTGTCGGATTATTCATGCTCTCAAACTGCGGAGATAATAGAATGAAAGAACTTGCGGATTTAGTTTTAAGGAACGGAAACATTGCAACGGTTGACCAACAAAATTCAATTGCACAAGCAGTAGCGGTTAGAGATGGAAAAATAATCTTTGTTGGTTTAGATAAAGATGTTGATAACTATATCGGTTCATCAACTAAAGTAATTGATCTCGGCGGAAAGTTTGTAATGCCGGGATTTAATGATAGTCACGCACACTTTTTAGGATTAGGAGAATCGCTTGTTAATCTGGATTTGCGCGGAGCAAAAAATTGGAATGATGTTGTTTCCATCGTTGCTCAAGTAGTAAAAAATCACAATCCGGGTGAATGGATAATCGGCAGAGGTTGGCATCAAGAAAAATATAATCCGGCACCAAATCCAAATATAAATGGTTATCCAATTCATGATGAACTGAGTAAAGTTTCACCGGAAAATCCGGTTATGCTTTCTCATGCAAGCGGACATGCAGTATTTGCAAACGCTAAAGCAATGCGGCTTGCCGGAATTTCAAAAACTACTCCGAACCCAAACGGTGGGACAATAGTGAGGGATAATGCCCACAATGCAATAGGTGTGTTTGAAGAGAATGGTGAAAACTTAATCAGAAAAATTTATGACGAGTATTTAGCAAAACGAACTCCGCGGGAAATAGAAGAGCATTATAGAAAAATTGCTAAGCTTGCAGCAGATGATTGTCTGAAAAAAGGAATAACTTCTTGTGCTGATGCCGGACAGCCATTTGATGTAATTGACGTTTATAAAAGACTTTCTTTCGAAGAAATACTCCATGTTAGAATAAATGTGATGGTTCAAGATACTTATGAGAAGATGAATGAAAAACTGCCGCTGTATAAGTTAGAGGGTTACGAGAAAGGATTTCTAACAGTGCGTTCAATCAAACAATATATAGATGGCGCGCTTGGCTCACGCGGTGCTTGGCTGCTTGAGCCATATTCGGATTTACAAAATCATTCTGGTTCGAATGTTACGCCTATTGACGAGCTAAAGAACATAGCCGAGTTAGCCCTTGCGAACGATTATCAAATGCGCATTCACGCAATTGGTGATAGAGGAAATAGAGAAGCATTAAATATTTACGAAGAAAAATTTAAGCAACATCCAACTAAAACTGGATTACGCTGGGCAATTGAACACGCTCAGCATTTATCCGTACAAGATATTCCACGATTTGCTGAGCTAGGTGTTATTGCAGCAATGCAATCAGTTCATTGTACAAGCGATATGGGATTTGTGCCGGAGCGGCTTGGCAACAAACGTGCTGAAGAAGGCGCATACGTTTGGAAAAAATTAATTAGTAGCGGTGCGAAAATTTGTAATGGCACAGATGCACCTGTAGAAGATATCAACCCAATTAAATGTTTCTATTCTGCTGTAACAAGAAAAAATGAGGAAGGAAAAATATTTTATCCGGATCAGAAAATGACAAGGTTAGAAGCGCTGAAATCTTATACAATATATGGTGCATACGCATCTTTTGAAGAAGATGTTAAGGGAACAATTGAAAAAGGGAAGTACGCCGATTTTGTTGTTCTTTCAAATGATTTATTGAAATGCTCAGAAGAAGAAATTAAAAACACAAAAGTTTTGTACACAATTGTTAATGGAAAGATAGCCTATGAAGCAAAATAGATTTTTACTTTTGCTGATTATTCTGATAAATACATACGTGGTTGCTCAAAGCAAAATAGCTGTAACGATTGATGATTTGCCTTTGCAGCGACTTGGCAGTTACAGCACAGAACAATGTGAATTGGTTACCAAGAAATTGCTTGCAAACTTATCTTTTCAAAAGGTGCCGATAATAGGTTTTGTGAATGAAGGTAAACTTTTTACTAGCGGTCAACCGGATGATAGCAAAATAGCTTTGTTGAAACAATGGCTCGATGCCGGTTTTGAGCTTGGCAATCATTCGTTCTCGCACAAGAGTGCGAATCAAATTTCTGTAGATGAATACACGAAAGATATTTTGCGCGGAGAGCCAATTACAAAAAAGCTTTTGGTTGAACGAGGAATGAAATTGCGTTATTTCCGTCATCCATTTCTTCACACCGGGTTATCATTAGCAAAACGAGATTCTATAAATAGTTTTCTTTCTAAACACGATTACAAAATTGCACCGGTAACTTTTGATAACTCGGAATGGATTTACGGAGCGGCATACGATAAAGCAAGAAAAGAAAAAAACGAACTGATGATGAACAAAATTGGAAAGGATTATCTTTCATATATGAAGTTAAAGTTGGAATATTGGGAGAGCCAATCAATTGCTTTGTTTGGTAGAAATATTTCTCAGACACTTCTAATTCACGCGAACGCGCTCAACGCAGAATATTTTGATGACTTGTGCAATGTGATGCGAGAAAAGAAATATGAATTTGTTGCTCTCGATGAAGCATTGAAAGATGAGGCTTACAAATCACCAGACACATTTATAAAGAACAACGGAATATCGTGGATTCACCGCTGGGCAATTACGCAAGGAAAGAAAAAGGATTTCTTCGGCGATGAACCGGAAGCATCAAAGTGGGTTTCTGATTACGCTGGAATAGATTACGAATAAACGAGAACGCGTCTTTAACAAGACGCTTTTCTTTTAGTACACAATCTTCCCTATTCGGTTAAATCTAATTGAAGCAAGAAGTTCAAAAATATTTGTTGTTGGAATGTTGCTATCCCAAGACCAGTAAGCAATCATTGGTTTACCAACCACGTTACGGCGCGGTACAAATCCCCAGTAGCGGCTATCCAAGCTGTTGTCGCGGTTATCGCCCATCATGAAATAATAATCGTCGGTAACTTTGTATTCGCTGGCTTCTTTCCCATCTATAAATACTTTTCCGTCACGCAAAGAAACAACATTTCGTCCAAACTCACGGTCAATAAATGTTTTCCATTGCTCAATATTAGCGCTGGATAGTTTTATTACATCACCCTTCTTTGGAACAATGAGCGGTGAATAATTGTCTCCGTTTTGAGGGACTCCTTTTGGAAAAGTTTCGCCATCAACAAAATTTTCCGGTAAAGTAAAATTGCGGGCATATTGAATATGTGCTGGAATAGGAGACTGCTTTCCGTTTACATACAAAACTTTGTTTTTGATTTCGAGAACATCTCCGGCAACGGCGATGCAGCGTTTAACATAGTTTTCGATGTTGGCATTCTTTATTTCGTCTCGGTTTCCCGGAAACTCAAACACAACAACGTCTCCGCGCTTCGGATCATTCCATTTTAATAATTGCGAAAAAGGTAGCGCGATGTTTGTCAAAGGAATATTGCGTGGTGTGGTCAAATCGTAAGCGAGTTTGTTTATAAGCAAAAAATCACCCGTCATTATTGTGGTTTCCATAGAGGGTGTAGGAACTCGTGAACCTTGAACAAACGAACTTGTAACAACTAAAAGTATCAGCGCTAATTTGCCATATTCAATTAAATACTTTTTAAGATTCTTCCACTTAAGAATTTCTTTGAAATCAACTTTACTTTTTTTCATTGCACTACCTTCTTGTTCGTGGCTTTTATAGTTTTCCTTTGTTAAAATAGTTTCCAAGAATTTGGGTTAAGATGAATTTTAATTCTGTTATTGATCTAACGAAAGCGGTTCTTCAACTGGTTGAATTCCCGGAGCCGCTTCCCGTTAAAGTATTTATGAAGAGGTTGGATTTAATTCATCCTTATGTTTCGGGCAATAAATGGTTCAAGCAAAAGTATAACTTGATCAAGGCTAGTGAAGAGGGATACCATACTCTTCTAACTTTTGGTGGCGCATATTCAAATCATGTTCACGCACTTGCAGCGGCTGGAAAGGAATTTGGTTTCAAAACAATTGGAATGATTCGAGGTGAAGAACACTTGCCGCTTAATCCAACACTACAATTTGCTGCCGAACAAGGAATGGAGCTGCATTATGTGAACAGAAGCGATTACCGCAAAAAGCATTTGCCCGAATTTGCAGAATGGATTTATCAAAAGTTTGGCAGAGTTTACATTGTTCCCGAAGGAGGAACAAACCAACTTGCAATAAAAGGTGCAGCAGAAATTCCTTCTCTTATCGAAACGGAATTTGATTATGTAACAAGTGCATGCGGAACAGCCGGAACAATTTCCGGGGTAATTTGCGGATTGAATGGAGCTAAAAAAGCATTGGGTTTTGCTGTGCTTCGCGGTGCGGCGTTCTTAAATAAAAATGCAGAGCAAAACATTTTAGAATTCACCGGCAGAAATTATGATAATTGGTCAATCAATTTGGATTATCACTTTGGAGGTTACGCAAAAATTAACCGCGAGCTAATCTTGTTCATAAGGCAAATAGAAGAGATTAATGAAATTATTCTCGATCCGGTATACACCGGGAAGATGCTTTATGGAGTTTATGATCTGGCCAGAAAAGGATTCTTTGGCGAGGGAAAAACTATAGTTTCTCTACACACCGGAGGGCAACAAGGAATTGCCGGAATGAAAGCGCGCATGAATGAAGTGCTTTCAACGCACATTTAGAAACTTTAACGCAAAGAGCACAAAGTCTTCACAAAGAACACAAAGAAAATCTCAAGTGCTTCTCACATTTCACTTTTGACGTTTTTATTCGATAATAAAAGAAAATCTCAAACGTGAACGTTAAAATCGGCTCGGGAAATATTAAGGGACTTCAGCAATCAATTTTGGAAATGCAGAAGTTGAAGAACGCAGAGTTCAAAAAAGAATTGCTTGAACAGAAGAAGGATTTGAAAGAAATCTCTCAAGATTCAATCAATCTAAAACACCTAGATATTGAAAACTCAACCATTAATTACAACAATCAGTCTATAGATTTCAATCTGGTTTTTAACTTTTTTGTAACAGTACAAGTGATTGTAGAAGGAAAAATTGAAAAAGAAGAACAAAGTTTAGATGTGTGTTTTAAGCACTCTTTTCAGCGCGAACTTTTGACTGATGGAAAAAATATTACGACGAATTTTTCTCTAGAACTTAAAATGAAAGCCTTTTTCGAGGAAACCATCTCGGAAGAAAAGGATGTTAAGAAGGAGGATGTATTAAAATTCATTGAGAATACAGTAAATGCAATATTTGATACTTTTAACAACGAAGCAGATTCTTTGCGCGCAATTGTAATAGACGAAAAGCACTTTAAGAAAATAGTCGGAGCGGGAAAAGACGAGCTCGCCGGATTATTACAAACGCTTCTTGGTGCTGTTTTCTCATTTATAAAGCATAAGGATTTGAACAGCAAAAACATTTCTTTATATCCGCAAAGAGAAATTCATGAGGCGAAAGAATATTCTGTAAAAGAAATAAATTCTTTCAGCATACAAATTAACCGGCTAGAAGACGCGGATGAAATCCTTAAGATCACAGATTCTACAAAACAATTGAAGATGTTATAATCTCAATAACCGCATTTAATTTGCTCGCTTATAGTTGCCAATCAAATATCATAGTTTTATAATGGAGTTGAGAAATTAAATTCAATCCATTCTTAATGAACAAAAAAGCAACGACACAAAAGCTTAACAACGCAGCGAAGACGCTTGCCGTTTTACTTGCCGCAATATTCTTTATACGCTGTAATAATTCCGATAAAGAAATAAGCAGCACGAACGGGCAACAATCGGAAGTTTGGTTTAAGCAGACGAGCGTTGATCTTGGCGCTAAGATTAAAATGATTGATGAGGAAAACGGATTGGCGATTTCCCGTGGGAAAGGAGAAGACGTTAAAGGAAAAGTTCTCGAATTTAACAACGGTAAGTGGACCTCAATTTCCGAGAATGCTTATTCTGATTTCCCATTTATTGCACAATACAACAACGAAACAATTTGGTGGGTAATTCATGAAACTCATTATGGAAAGTATAAACCAAGATTGTTTTCATTAACAAAGGGTAGGCAGAAAGAAATTCCGCTCCCCCCGGTAATGTGGGATAATATAGATTATGCGATGTGGTGCGCTATTAGTGTCTTGCATAATGGAGAGGCTTGGATAGTCGGGCAGCAAGGCAATATAATTCACTACGATGGAACGAAATGGACGAGTGAATTTAGTCCGGTTAAAAGAAAGAAAAACGAAAATTATAGCGCGGGCGATTTGCACGATATTCAAATGATTTCCGAAAACTTGGGCTGGGCTGTGGGCAAGCAAGGAATAATCTTAAAGTATGAAAACAAAAAATGGAGTAGATACGAATCGCCAACAACAGATGAACTAAAGAGCATTTCCATGCTTGATAAAAATTTCGGTTGGATTGTTGGAGACCGCGGGACAATACTAAAGTATGAAGATGGGAAATGGATCAAAGTAGATAATAATTTCCGCGTTACCCTAAATGCGGTTAAAACAGTTTCCGAAACTAAAGCGTGGATTACCGGAGCGCGCTCTACATTGCTTGAACTAAAAGAAGGGAACTGGATAGAAAACGGGGCAATAAAAAACTTTGAAGATTCATTTATTTCGCTCGATGCGGCTAAAGCCGAAGATGGTTCTTACAAACTTTGGGTAATTGGTGATAATGGAATTTACACAAACTCCCAGAGCCTTAAATTTTCATTTACAGATGTTACTGCTAACGTTTCGCTGCGCAGAGAAGGGAGAGCCGCAATATTCAGAGATTACGATGAAGATGGGTTACCAGATCTAACAACAATTTTAGAGGATGGTCCTCCGGTAATTTATAGAAACCAAAATGGAAATCTGTTCTCGGAAGTAACGAGAGATTATTCTTCCCAGAAACCGGGAATGGCTCAAACAATTTCCTCGGCGGATTTTGATAACGACGGCAATACGGATTTTCTTGAAATCCTTGATGATGTGAAGAACAAGCTTTCGTTCGGAACCGGCAATTTTGAATTTAGAGAAGTAGATACTAAAGAATACATACACCCTAAGTTCATTCAAACCGATTTAAGTTTAGCCACAGCACAAACAGCGGATTTTGATAATGATGGAAACTTGGACATCTATTTCTCTAACTACAATTTTGCAGATATGCTTTTCCGGAACAACGGAGCCGGAAAGTTTGAAGAAGTATTTGGTAAATCCGGAATCAAAAAAATAATTAATCACAGTTCGTATGGAACAACTCTTAGTGATTTTAATTGCGATGGTTTGGTTGATGTGTTAATTACATACAAACTGCCGGATAACAATCAAAACATTTACTTGTTCATCAACAAGGGAGGTTTCCGGTTCGAACAAAAGGACGATTCGAATTTCTTTACGGATAAAGCGCCAACCGCTTACGCATCAATTTCTAATGATTTTAACAACGACGGGTTTCCGGATTTAATAATATTTAACCACGAGTATAATCTTCAATTTTTACTTAACGACGGTAAAGCAAATTTTACGGACGTAACTGCTACAATTGGTTTTACCGAGAAATTCTTCCACCCGGAACCATCTGGTGGAGTTATTGCTGCTGCCGATGTAAACAACGACGGCTGGCTAGATTTATTTATTGGTTCGAGATTGTTCCTCAATTCGCCGGAATTTCAGTTTACCGAAGTTGGAAAATCTGTTGGTGTTGATTTTACCGGCAACCCAACTTTTGCGGATTACGATAACGACGGCGACATTGATTTGTTTATCGGCAGTTCAAGAGAAGCTCTTGGAAAAGGCGACAGAACAACTTTGTACAGAAATAATTTAGCAGAGAAGAATTTTATTAAAGTAAAATTGATTGGCGATGTAAGCAATAGAAATGCAATAGGAGCAAAAGTGTATTTGCTTGGATTCGACAAAGGCGGAAACAATGTATATAAAACTCTTCGTCAAAATGGAATTGGCTCAAATTCCCTTTCTCAAGAGGATTATTCCGTAATTCATTTTGGAATTAATCCGGATCTGAAATATCAAGTTAAAGTTGTGTTTCCTTCCGGCTTAGAAAGAATAGTAGGCGCAGAAAGAAACACAACTATTGAGATTAGCGAATCATCGTTAGTGCAAAGAACTTTAGTGCTCGCTAAAAAATCTTTTGAAAGAACTTTGCTGTTGATAGATTGGAAAATAGAAATCTTCAAGCTGTTCCTAATCCTACTGATTCTTGCTTGCGTCTTTTTTTATGGAAGGAGAACAAAGGTTAAAAAACTTACCTATCATGTTTATATCGGATTGTTCTTCTTAGTGTTCTATGTGCTGTTGGTTCATTTAAATATTACAAAGCCACAATTTATTTCTTCATTAATCTCGATAGGGTCTACTTCATTGCTTGCACTCGGATTTATTTTTGCGGCAGTACGCTACGTGGAAATAAAAGAGAGCAGCTACATATCTCATTTCAAGTTGCTGGAGATTTTGGGTGAAGGTGGAATGGGAAAAGTTTATAAGGCAATTGACAAGCAAAATGGTAAAACAGTAGCGGTAAAAATTTTGAATCCGCATTTGCTTAAAGATGAAGAAAACCGGAAACGATTGGCTAGCGAAGGCAGATTACTCTCGTCGCTTAATCATCCCAACATTGTTAAGGTGCTTGAATTTGGCGAGGCCGCAGAACACTCCTTTGTTGCAATGGAATATCTTGGCGGCGGAACATTGAACGATTATATCGAGAAAAAATTTCTGCTTAGCGAAGAAAAAGTTATCGAAATAACAAAACAAATTTGTTCAGGGCTTCAAACGATTCACTCAAACGATATAATTCACCGCGATCTAAAATCTCAAAACATTATGTTTGATGAAGCCGGCACTGTTAGAATTATGGATTTTGGATTATCAAAGTCTCCGCTTGTAAGCACAATGACAACGCTCGGAACGGTTGTAGGTACGCTTGGTTTTGTAGCTCCGGAACAAGTTACAAACATTAACGTAGATCACCGCGTAGATATTTTTTCCCTCGGCGTAATTTTATACCAGATGCTAACTAACAAGCTTCCGTTTAGGGGCGAAAACGAAATTGCTCTTATTCACTCAATATTTAATACGGTTCCTCAGCGCCCTTCAGAAATAAATAATTTTATTTCACCTAAATTGGAAACGGTAATTTTTAATTGTTTAGAGAAAAATGTTGATAAAAGATTTCAGTCCGTACGAGAAATAATTGAGGCGTTGGAATAAACAAGATGTCGTCTCAAAAGTAATGTTTTATTATAAAATAGCCCACGGATGACACAGATTTAACTGATTTTCGCAGATTATTTATTTGAAGAATTACTTTTTAGACAACCTTTTTCGTTAATTATTTTCTTTGCGTCTTGGCGAGATTATTTTTTCGAAGATTTAATTAGTTAGCACTTTTCACTTATTAAAAATAAATATACATGGAAAACACGAACATAAATATTCCACTAATAAGCTTATTCCCCTTTGTGCTGATGCTATTATCAATTGCAATCTTCCCGCTGTTTTGGAATCATTGGTGGGAGAAAAACAAAAACAAATTGATTGTGGCGCTAATATTAAGTGTGCCGGTTGTGGTTTACTTAATTGCCTGTGGATTGAGCGAAAAACTTTTCGAAACAATTGTATTTGATTACATCCCTTTCATAATTCTTCTTGGCGCACTCTTTACAATTACCGGCGGAATATATTTATCCGGCGATATTGAAGCAACACCCATTGTTAACACAACGTTTCTTGGAATTGGAGCTGTGCTTGCTTCAGTAATGGGAACAACCGGCGCGGCTATGCTGCTCATTCGTCCGGTTATTCAGACAAACAAAGAAAGAACTTTTAAGGTACACACCATTTTGTTTTTTATTGGAATTGTTGCCAACTGCGGCGGCTTACTCACACCGCTTGGCGATCCGCCATTGTTTATGATGTATCTCCGCGGCGCGCCGTTTACTTGGTTCTTCCATCTTTTTCCGGAATGGCTTTTAACAAACATACTATTGCTAGTCATTTATTTCTTTGTTGATTTGTACTTCCATAAAAAAGAGCCAGAAGCAGCAATTAGGTTGGATCACACGGTTATTAGACCGATTAAACTTCAAGGCAAGTTAAATTTTATTTGGATGGCGGGAGTTGTTCTTGCCGTTGCATTCTTGAATGAACAATATCTTCCGTTCATTGCGCAGAGCCACTATTATAAATTTATTAGAGAAGCAGCAATTGTTGGAATGGCGGCGCTCTCTTTATTATTCACAACAAACTTACTTCGCGTATCAAACAATTTTACTTGGGAACCTATAAAAGAAGTTGCTTATTTATTCATTGGAATATTTGTTACGATGGTTCCATGCTTGCTTTATCTTGAATCCAACGCAAAACATCTTGGAATAACATCACCTCAACAATTCTATTATTTCACGGGCTTGCTTAGCAGCTTTCTTGATAACACTCCAACTGCGGTAACGTTTCATTCTCTTGCTATGGGTTTGGGACAAACAACCGGAACAGTAGTTGCCGGAATTTCCGAAGAGCTTCTTCGCGCAATTTCCATCGGGGCTGTTTTCTTTGGAAGTATGACCTACATTGGTAACGGACCAAACTTTATGGTGAAAGCGGTTGCAGAAGAGAACAATATTAAAATGCCAAGCTTCTTCGCTTACATTTATATGTTCTCGTTAATAGTTCTGCTTCCGGTTTATGTTATCGTTCAGCTTTTGTTTGTGAACTGAGAAGGGTTAGCTAAAGAAATTTATATTCCCGGATATCGTTCCTCTCTATGGCAAAAGAGGAACGAATATATTCCGGGTTCTTCTCTGAGGTTGAGTGAAGTTTATTCTGCTTCGTATCCTTTAATACCCATTTCCGGCATATCTAATCCGGCAATTTCATCTTCTGCATTAACACGAATACCAAAGAATTTGTGCTGCAGCTTAAAGAAGGTGTACATCATTACAAAAGTGAAAATTATAGCTGTAACGGTTCCAATTAATTGAGCGCCTAACTGGCTTGCATCACCATAAAACAATCCTTTAACTGTTCCGGCAACACCATTCCAGCCGTCACCGTAAGAACCGTCCGCAAACAATCCTAATGATAGAACGCCCCACGCGCCGTTAACACCATGAACTGCTACCGCGCCAACCGGGTCATCAATTTTTAGTTTTTGATCAATAAAGAAAACGGCAAGTACAACTAACAAACCGGCAATAGCTCCAATAAGAACAGCAGCCCATGCCGGAACGAAAGCGCAAGGAGCTGTTATAGCAACAAGACCGGCAAGCAAACCGTTTGCCATCATTGATGGATCCGGCTTGCCGAATTTCCACATCATAAATAAAGTAGCAACCATAGCTCCGGCAGCAGAGGCAAGCATTGTATTTGTTGCAACAACTGTTAAACGCAAATCAGTTCCGGCTAAAGTTGAACCGGCGTTAAAACCAAACCATCCAAACGCAAGAATAAATGTTCCAACAATTGCCATTGGAATATTGTGCCCTGGAATAGCCTGAGACGTTCCAGCCTTTGTGTATTTACCAATGCGTGGACCAAGAACTATAGCACCGGCAAGAGCGGCAACGCCACCTACCAAGTGAACTACAGATGAACCGGCAAAATCAACATGACCGTGACCGAGACCAAAATTTACACCAAGATCGGCAAGCCAGCCGCCGCCCCAAACCCAAGCTCCGTAGATTGGGTAAACCAACATCGAAATAAAGAAGGCATATATAATGAAAGAAGTAAATTTCCAGCGCTCTGCCATAGAACCGGTTGGAATTGTTGCGGTTGTATCCATAAAAACCATCTGGAATAAAAAGAGAGCAAAGACACCAACATCATAAACCGATGGGTTTAAGAAAAATCCGCTGTAGCCAACAATATCAAAAGTTTTTCCGAACAAAGAAATACTAAGCATGTTTGTTAAACCGGGTGTTCCTCCAAGTGCAGCAAGGCTGCCAACGCCGCCAAACATAAATGCGAATCCGCAAATCCAAAAACCGATTACACCAATTGCATAAACAAGAAAGTTCATACCCATTGTATGCGCTACGTTTTTTGCGCGCGTAAATCCGGCTTCTACCATTGCAAAACCGGGCTGCATAAACATTACCAAAAATCCGGCAATCATTGTCCAAATAATGTTGATAGAAATTTTATTGTGTCCAACGGTGCCGGCAACTTCTTCAAGTGTTGGCTGACCGGCAGTTGCCGCGGGCACGTCTTTAATTGTTCCGGTGTTGGCACCCGAAGGATCTGCTTGAGCCAATACGGACGAAGATATTGTTAGGCTTAATCCTAAGAACACAGCCGCTAAGATGATATATCGTTTTATACTCGTCATAATTATTTCTCCTTTTAACTTAGAATATAAAGCTTGCGCCAAACACCAGATAAGTCTTGTCCTGTGATGGATTGCTGATGTAAGAAACATTTATTGGAAATGAAAACTTGTCTGTAACAGAAATTGTCTTTGATGCGGTAATGCTTAGATTAATAATGCTTCCCTTATCAACTAAGTAGTAAGCACTTTTTGATGGAACAAAACCAGCTGCAAAAGTTACAGTTGCTTCACTTACTGCTACCGGATATCCAACTTGAATGTAGGTCGAGTTTTCGGGATCGTTAGATAAGTTAGCGTATAATGAAAGTGCTATCGGGAATGATTCCGGACCCGAGTAACTTAATCCGCCTTCAAATGTATGCGCTGCTGAGTAATCTGTTTTTGATTCAACGTGACCAAAAGGAATTCCGTATGAAGGTATATAATAGTCAGTTATAATCGCCGTAAATGAACCGGAAGCCTCAGTTGCAATTGAATATGAAGCGTACAGGTCATTCTCTGCATAGGTTGTGCCAGTAGTCGGAAAAGCGTAAGAACCCCATGCCCCAATAGTAAAGCTTCCTTTGGTATAAGAAAGACTTGGCTGAAAAGCCGGAGCGTCGCCGAAATCCAAACCGCGCCAGAGGTAACGGCTGTAAATATCCGCACCAACTTTTATTTGTGCAAAAGAAGTTATGCTTGCGAGCATAATAAATAGAACTATATATAATTTTCTCATTTCATTCTCCATTTAATGTTTTTGGTTATAATGCGGACTTGCCGGATTCTTCTGTGCGGATTCTGATTACTTCTTCTACAGACGAGACAAAGATTTTACCATCGCCGACGGCACCCGTTTTGGAAGTATTAATAATTATAGAGATTGCCTTTTCGGCTTTTTCAGCCTCGCAGACAAGCTCAATCTTAATTTTAGGAACGAACTCGATGTTGTATTCCGCACCGCGGTAGATTTCTTTGTGTCCCTTTTGCCGACCGTAACCGCGAACTTCTGTAACGGTAAGTCCGGCATATCCGGCTTCAAGCAGTGCATTATGCACGTCGTCTAGCTTGAAGGGTCTTATGATTGCTTCTATCTTCTTCATACCACCTCTTTGTTATTAATGATTGTTAGGAAAATTGTGATTATTGCCTAATTATATTATGATATTGGGTGCAATTGTATAATAAAATTAGGTCTTTCGCAATAGCGGGGAGAAATATTTTTATAAAAGTATGTTTTCACTAGTTTTGCAATCATTTCTTTATAAGACCGGCATATGATTGATGCATAACAAAAAAGAAAATTATCCGGTTGCGAAATAGATATATCGGAGATATTATTCCGATGAGAAAACAGAATAGACAAATTAAAGACAGAGAGATTATTGGATACTTCTTCTAAAAGACAAATTTTAAATAAGTTACTTGGGGAATTCACCGCAAAGATTTCCGAAGATTTTATGAAGCTATCAGCCGGCAGCAAAAGCATATCCGGAGATGCCGAGCTTGGTAAACAGGTAGAGAAATCCTTTCGCAAAATAATTGAATTCAATAAAGAGTTAAGCAAAGAAATTCATCGAACACTTGATGAAATAGAATCGTTTGATGAAATTCTTAAAAAGATGAATAATGAAAAATTGAGATACGAAAGATTATATGCCTCCGGTATTTTATTCCAGTCCGAAACCGAGATGATTTCCTTAATGGAAAAGGCAATAGAAACTGTAGTAAAGGAATTGGATGCCGACGAAGGATTTATTGTGTTGGTTAATGAACAGCAAATGTTTGATACGATCGTTTCGAAAAATATGGATCCCGAAATTGAACATAGCGCAAAGGAGATGAGTACCAGCATAATTAAAAATACTTTTGCAAGTCTTCAGCCATTGCAGCTAAACAGTTTTAAAGTAGAAGATGAGTTTTCTGTAAAACATAGTGTGGTTTCTCTTGGCCTAACAGCCGCAATTTGTGTTCCTCTGGTTTCCGGACAAAAAGTACTTGGCGCTGTTTACATTGATAGAAGAAATAAAACTATGCCGTTTAAGGATTCCGATTTAACATTTCTAATTGCTTTCGCAAAGCAAATTGTTAAGGGATTAGAAGTTTCTTTGGAAATCAGAGAACTAGAAGAAAAATTGGAAGATAAACCAAAACAAGATTTTGCTATGCTTCGTAGTGAATTTAAAAGCGAAGGAATGATAGGAAGCAGTAGCAAGTTGTTTAATGTTCTTAAGCTAGCATCAAGAGTTTCCGATACCGATGCATCTGTTCTTGTTCTAGGAGAAAATGGAACTGGAAAAGAATTACTCGCTCGAGCGATTCATGAAAACAGTCGACGAGTGCACAAACCATTTATTGCGTTGAACTGCGGCGCAATTCCATCCGATCTGCTGGAATCGGAATTGTTTGGATATGAAAGCGGCGCATTTACCGGCGCAGTTAAAAGCAAACCTGGGCGTTTAGAAATTGCCGACGGCGGAACAATCTTTCTTGATGAAATTGGCGAGATGAGTGTTAATTTACAAGCAAAACTCTTGCGTGTTATACAGACAAAAGAAATTGAACGACTTGGCGGAATTGAATCCAAAAAAATTGATGTACGATTTATTGCTGCAACCAACAGAGATTTAAGCGCGATGATTGCCGAAAAAGCTTTTCGTGAAGATCTCTATTACAGATTAAAAGTAATCGAAGTTGTTTTGCCCCCATTGAGAGAAAGACGCGAAGATATTGAAGAGCTTTCTAAGCATTTCTTAAATAAATTCTCAAACGGAAATAAACCGCATCTATTTTCTGAAGAAGCGCTGTTCATTTTAGAAAGATATGATTGGCCCGGCAATATTCGCGAGCTTGAAAATGTAGTGCAACGAAGCGTAATCCTTTCTAAAGAAAATGTAATCCTCCCAACCGATTTACCTCCGGAAATATTTACTGAAGACTATAAAGATTTTGAAATCAACAGACAAAAAACCCTTGCCGATGCAGAAAATGATTTTCGTAGAATGTATTTGATTAAGACCATCAGAAAAGCCGGTTCAAAAAGTGAAGCGGCAAAAATTCTCGGCATTAATAGAAGTCATTTACATAAGCTAATTTCGCAATTGGAGATTACGGATTAGTACCCGCTACAATTAAGACAGCAGACTCTTAAACAGTTTCGTTGCAAGCTAACAACACCGGAATTAGCGGGCAGTTGTTTATTTGCAACAGTTAGTAATGCCCACCACACAAAAGAACCACTAATCATTAAAAGAGACACGGCATATCTTTTGAATGGCTTCTCTTATTTGAAAGATGCCGATGAACGATCACATTCTAATTATTGAATCTAATACTGCAAAATTGAGAAAGCTAAGAGAAATCCTCTCCAAAGAAGGTTTCAACATTATGACTGTAACCGATAGAGAATCGGCTCTGAATATTTGCAGCAAAATTCAGATTGAATATGTGATCGCTAATCCGAATGATCTTGGGCTGACAGAAATTGAATTACAAAACAATAAATAATGAGGAGCAAAAATGAAGCAAGGAAAGTTGTTACTGATGTTGTTTACATTAATTGTGTTAGGTGTAACGGGATGCAAAAAAGAAGATAATCCAACGGAATCGGCTACAAGTAACGATATTTCTAATCCAACCGGCCAACCAATGCCAAGCTTTACAGATCAAGCTGATTACGGCGGCGCAATGGCGTCTGTTTATTACTACATGGCCGCACCAATTGCCGGCTTTCCGGATATAGCAACAAGTGCAGCTTCAGCAATCTTCAATGGCGGCGTAGATGCCGGTGCGGTTGTTGTTAACAATAATACTCTTGGAAAAATTGCAACGAATGGAAAAACGTATTACATGGCTCCGGATCCAACAAATCCGCTTAACCAAGTTAGTTTAAACTGGAATGGAACGAACCATAATTGGAATGTTGCCGGTGCAAATGGAATTCCAGCCATAACCGGAAGTGTAAAAAGTCCAAACGATTATTCTGTTACTCTTCCCACTGCAAATTCCAGTGTAACAAAAGCAAGCGGAATTCAAGTTAAGTGGACAAGCCCTTCATCAGCAAAAGCACTTATTCAGATTGTGAATATTAGTAATAAAGCTCAAGTAAAAGTTTATCAAGAAGTGGCTGATAACGGAAACTATACAATTCCCTCGACAGATCTAGCAAACTTTAGCGGCGACTGTATGATTTTTGTTGTGAAGTACAATTATTCCTTTACGACTGCTAGTGGAAAGAAATATTATTTCGTTTCAGAAATCGTAAAAAGTGTAAATGTAAAAGTGAATTAAATAATTCTAAGTACGGTTATAGCTAAATGCGGATTCGTGAGTTGCTCCATGAGGGTAAAGGTTGCGAATTCGCATTTGGATTTTATAGTATAAAAGACACTGGTGTTCAATAAAACTTCTCGGGAGGAAGTATGAAAACAAAATCTTTAGTTTTTCTTTTATTTGTTGCCGTGAGCATAAATGCTCAATGGTCAAAAGTGAGTACTCAGAACGTGGGGCTGTCTGGCAGATTACACGCATATAATTCTACTTTGTTTTTATACGGGTCGTTTAGCGGTTACCACGTTTATAGATCTATAGATAACGGAGCTACGTGGACTGACATCATAAGTAAATTTCCATATGATGTTTATTATATGTTCAATTATAAAAACGAAATATTTGCGCTTACAGCTAATTCGGGCAAAAGTATTTATTCTTCAAAAGATGGTGGTGAAACTTGGGCACTAAAATCAAGCATACCAACGGTAACCGGTAATGGTGCAATTCTTTGGATGACGTCTGACGGAGATAGATTATATGCAGTGTCCAACAGAAAATCATTTTATACATCAACCGATAGTGGTTTAACATGGAAAGAAACAATAATTAATACAACCGCCGGCGGTAATATGTCTTACTTTGCCGTTACCGGCAATACAATGGTTTCAACTATTGTTGGAACCGGGGCGGTTGTTTCAACAGATGGCGGACAAACTTGGGCAATTAACAATCCCGGCAACCCAACTCTCTTAATAACGTATGTAATTAATTTCAATGGTTCCATTTATGGAATAACATCGGGAAGCGGCGTACATAAATTTAACTCTATATCAAACACTTGGGAAAGCGTAAGCAAAGGATTGCCCGACCCAGCATCATTCCAAATTTCGAAAGCATTTACCGGGTTTGGCAACACGCTGTATGTTGCAACAATTGGTTTCTTGGATTCGAAAGTTTCAATTTACTCCTCTTCTGACGGCGGGGCCAATTGGAATTCAACAACTACGAGTGGACTGGGCGTTTTGAACGCCGCAACGAGCAGTACTTCTTTTGCCGTTACATCACAAAACTTGTTTTTGTATGATTATCAAAGCAGCGGATCAACAGCATCAATTTATAAATTGGCTAATTCCCCTACATCTATTACTGAGAAGAATAATGCAGTCCCTTCAACGTTTGAGCTAAGCCAAAACTATCCCAATCCATTTAATCCGGAAACGAAAATTAGGTACAAGCTACAAGCCGCAAGCAACGTAAGCTTAAAGATCTATGATGTATTAGGTAATGAAATTCAAACGTTGGTGAATGAATTACAACAACCTGGAGTTTATAACTCTTCGTTTTCTACTCTGCGCTCTTCACTTTCTTCCGGTGTTTATTTCTATACTTTGAAAGCGGGAAGTTTTGTATCAACAAAAAAAATGATATTAATTAAATAAAGGAGTAGTGAATGAAAAAGAAAATACTTTTCTCCACTCTTCTTGTTGTGATTACGGCAACAATTACTTCTGCACAATGGAAGGCATTAAATACAACTTTTGGAAGTGATATAAGGGCACTTGCAAAAGCTGGCAATTCGCTTTTTGCGGCAACAAACGGAGGTGGAGTTTACTATTCTGTGAACTCTGAACAGAATTGGATTCAAAGAAATTCCGGACTAACAAATCTAAAAGTTTATTCACTTGCTGTTAGCGGTACAACTATAGCTGCGGGAACATACGGAAACGGTGTGCTCATTTCGAATAATAATGGAGAGGCTTGGACTTCAACCGCGAGTGGAATTTCTGTTCCTTACATTTATGCTTTAGCGTATATGGGAAGCAATATTCTTGCGGGAACCGGCGGCAGTGGATTTTTCAGATCTGCAAATAACGGCTCTAGCTGGGTAAGTGCTGGCGGAACAACACATATTGTGAATTCTTTTTATGTTACACAAAATTATTCTTTTGTAGGACAAGGACCCTATGCTTATAAAACAACCGATAATGGAAATACATGGACGACTTTAATTGGTTCTTCTAGTACAACTGTAAAGGGGTTTGCAGAAACTACTAGAACCGGCGGCGGCACAAATATTTTTGTTGGCACTCTTGATGGAGTTTACATTTCTACTGATGACGCAAAGAGCTGGAAAACTACCAACAGCGGATTAACATATAAAAATGTTAACGCAATTGTTGCAACCGGCCAGAATTTATTTGTGGCTACAGAAGATGGTGGAGTTTTTCGCTCTTCAGATAATGGTTCTACATGGAACACAATTAATACTGGTTTACCAACAAACACAAATGGCCGGGCGTTAATTCTAAGTAACGGAGCTTTGTTTTTAGGATCAAGCGAAGGCGTTGTTTGGAAACGTGATCTCTCTGATTTGGGAATTACATCTGTTAAACAAGTTGCAAGTGAAATTCCATCTGCATTCGAACTTAGCCAAAACTATCCTAATCCATTCAATCCGGAAACAACCATTAGCTACAAGCTTCAAGCGCCAAGCAACGTAAGCCTAAAAATTTATGATGTATTGGGAAATGAAGTAGCAACACTTGTAGATGAATTTCAGCAAGCCGGTAGTTACAATTCTCAATTCTCCATTCGCAA
The DNA here is from genome assembly GCA_043807765.1 of Ignavibacteriota bacterium. GTDB lineage: Bacteria > Bacteroidota > Ignavibacteria > Ignavibacteriales > Melioribacteraceae > Stygiobacter. The sequence goes on along the minus strand of JAZDFQ010000059.1, from coordinate 96,171 downwards.
CCTGCCTGCCGGTAGGCAAGGTTCTCAATTAACCAGCGGAATTTATTTCTATACTCTGAAAGCGGGAAGTTTTTCTTCAACTAAAAAAATGCTGTTGATAAAATAACATAACATAACAAAAAAGAGAGCAATTCAATGAAAAAATATATAATGTTTTTTTGTTTACTTCTACTTATGGGTTTCACAGATTCTCTGGTAGCGCAAGTTAAAGAAGATTGGGTTGCGAGATATTCATTCGCGAATATATCCTCTGTGTGGAATGATACTGATGCCGGAAACTCAGTTGCAATTGATGAATTGGGGTATGTTTATGTAACCGGCGGTAGTATGAGAGGTCCGGACAATGGCTCAGATATAGTTACTATCAAATACAGCCCCGCAGGCGTTCAGGAGTGGCTTGCTGTTTACAAAGCCCCGGGAAATGGCGGTGCTGACTACGGTACTGTAATTACCTTAGATAAACAAGGAAATGTTTATGTTGCTGGATCCAGCTACGGAGTTGGAACCGTACTTCAGGATTTTATTACAATAAAATATAATTCTGCCGGACAACAGCAGTGGGAAGCCAGATATAATGGACCGGGCAGAAGCCCCGAGGCTGTTATAGCAATGACCTTGGATAGCCAAGGGAGTGTTATTGTCACAGGGCAGAGCGAGGGTGGAAAGGGCTTTAGTTTTGACATTGCTACTATTAAATATAATTCTGCTGGAATAGAACAATGGGTTGTAAGATATAATAGCCCGGCTAATTTTGACGATTATCCAAATTCGTTGGTTATTGATTCTCAGGATAATGTTTATGTCGTTGGACAAATAAGAGTCGCTCCCGGGGTTTCTTTTGATTACGTAACAATAAAATATAATTCTTCCGGTCAGCAACAATGGATAAAAACTTTTAATGGTACCGGCGGCGGTGACGATAAAGCAAATTCAGTTGCTGTTGATGGAGCCGGTAATGTTTTTGTAACAGGGATAAGCAACACAGATAAAAATGCAACATATCTGACGGATATCGTCACAATTAAATATGATGCTTCGGGTAATGAGGTTTGGAAATCTCAATACGATGGACCGGGAAAAAGTTCTGACGGAGCTGTTTCCTTAAAACTAGATGGAGCTGGAAACATTTATGTTTTTGGTAGCAGTAATGGTGGTCTATCTACTCAAATGGATTACGCTACCATTAAGTACAATCCGCAAGGCGCTAAAATTTGGGAAGCAAGATATAATGCCTCTGGCGGCAATACTGAAGAAGCTCACGCAATGGTGCTTGACGCAAAAGGGGATATCTATGTAACCGGTAATAGTGCCGGTCCAACTGGGCGAGATTATACAACTATAAAATATAATTCATCCGGTGTTGAACAATGGGTTATGAGATACAACGGAACCGGAAACGCTTACGATGACGCCTTGTCCATAGCAGTTAATTCTTCAGGAAGTGTTGCTATCACCGGCAGCAGCCCCGGGGCAACTTCTGCAACAGATTATGCAACAGTAAAATACTCTCAAACATCAACCAATGTAGAATCAAATAATAGAATACCGACAGGTTTCGAACTTTCACAGAATTATCCCAATCCATTTAATCCCGAAACTACAATTAGCTATAAACTACAAGCGGCAAGCAACGTAAGCTTAAAAGTATATGATGTTTTGGGAAATGAAGTTGCAATGTTGGTTAATGAATTCCAACAGCCCGGAGTTTACAACTCTTCGTTCTATGCCTCGCGAGAAGCGAGTCGAAGCGGGTCAACTTTCAATTCTCAATTATCTTCGGGAGTATATTTTTATACCTTGCGTGCGGGGGATTTTGTTCAAACAAAAAAGTTGATGCTTATTAAATAGAAAAATAAGTCATGTAATATAAACGGGAGAGTAAAATAGGTTGTGCAAATGGTTAAAGATGAATTAGAAGCTAAGCGGAGTGAGGCACGCAATTCGAAAGAAACTCCGCCGAACACAGCTTAGCTTCTTGTCTCCCCTTTCAATGAGGCGAAATAATTAACAACTTCTACAACCAAGAAAAGACTTACACAATGAACTGACAGAAGAGATGATGGCGCTGCTGAAAGCCTATCTAAAGACGGATAGAACCATCAAGAATTAATGGGAGAAAATTGAGCCATTAAGAAAATTATTAAAGCATTACTGGAGGGAATGCTTGATGCCGAACCAACCCACCACCTTGGCTGAGAAAAGTACTCACCTTTAGGCAAGAGCAACGAAAACAGCCGAAACGGTAAAACTCATATAACTCTCAAGAACTACAAAGGGGAATTGACATTACTGTTCCCCGGGATTGTAACGGTTCATTTGATTCACTGAAGTTAGGCAAGAGCTGAACTTTATGAAGTTTTCTTAGTGAAACTTGGTGGCTTCGTGCCCTAGTGGCTCGATTTCTTATATTTTCTTTTGCCACCAAGTCACAAAAACACCAAGAAATCACAAAGTGCGTAACTTCAATGATTCAGTGATTGTAAAGAAGTATGAGCGAACACTTGGACCAATCGAAGATAAAATCATATCGATGTACGCCAAGAGGATGACAGTTCGAGATATCAAGTTTCATGTGCAATAGTTTTATGGACTAACAGATTTGTCAAAAAAGTGGACAATGCAGATTCAGAACATGGCACTTGTTCTTTCTCATTTATCAGTTATTTTTGATGAAAGAATTGAAAATGTACTTTGATATTTAAACCAGTTTTAACAAAATATTTTACAGACTCCGAATTAGAGTAGCACTTTTTAATCCCAAAATGTTTCATATAGCCTTTGGTGACTTTAATTTATGAACTTTTATTTCGAAATAAGGAACTGGCTGGAAGGAACTTATACCTTAAGGATTATAGATAATTTCTTCGAACTCTTTATTAAGATTGGTCCTTACCTTTTGATTAGTATAGCTCTCAATGTAGCTGCAGTGCAATATTTTAAAAACAGAAAAATAAATTTTTCTACTCGCAGTGAAATAATATCCATACTTCTTGCGGCACTAATAGGACTATTATCGCCTCTTCCAACTTATGCCGCTATTCCTATTGGAATATCTCTGATGACTGTCGGTGTTCCATTCAGTGCAATGATTTCGTTTGTAATTGCATCTCCGCTAATGAATCCAAGTATATTTTTTCTTACTGTAACGCAAATTGGTTGGGAAATGGCATTAGTGAGAACTGCTACAGCTTTTATCCTCGCTATTATTGGTGGATTTTTAACCATTAGAATTTTCCGGTGGATTAATATTGTTCAATTAGACAAAAATGAATTACCACAAAAGCCTAAGCGATCTATATGGATAGAGATTTACAGAAATATACTTTACGTTGGTAAAACCTTTTCGATTGCTATACTTATCAGCGCCGCGGTGAAAGCGCTAATCTCTCCACAGCTTGTAGAAAGAATGCTTGGAGGTGATGCAAAATCAAGTACGCTTGCGGCAATTGCACTCGGTGTTCCATTTTACACATGCGGAGGCGCGGCTATTCCATTTGTTGATACTTTATTGCAAATGGGAATGAACAAAGGCGCTGTGCTGGCTTTCTTTATTTCGGGACCAGCTACAAAAGTTGAAACGTTATATGCCTATAATAAATTACTTGGCAGAAAGGTGCTGTTTTTTTACTTAACATTAACATTATTATTCTCATATTTAGCCGGAATAGTTTATTCATTATTCTAAAAGGCAGAATCACGTATGATTAAGTTCGCAAGATTAAACAGAAAAAAGTATTTAAAATTAATTCTCGTCCTTATTGCTGCATCTGCATGGATTAGCTGGGATATTCAACAAGCCAGCCGAATATATGATTACAATTACAAGCCTTCTTATCTAAGTTCTGAAATGAATTTTAAAACATCCGCATCAACCAATGTTGCAATTGTGAGGTCTGATAATAGTACGCTTGCAAATCCATCTTCTCCACTTGTTGATCCATCTTATGAAACAGTTGAACAAATGGTTCGAAAGGCAATTGATCTTGCCGGCGGATTCTCCTCTAAAATAAAAAGTGGAATGACGGTTCTAATCAAACCAAATTTAGTTGAAGTGAAGCAGCCGAGTGGAAGCGGAACAGATACAGATGTGCGGGTAGTTGAATCGGTTGCAAGAATTGTTGATGAAATTGATCATGGGAAAATCAAAATTATAGTAGGTGATGGTTCACCCAGACCGTTTACTACATTCGAAAAAAGTGTGGCATCTGGTAAATCCCCTTGGCCTATTTTATACGGCGATACTGATCCGGCAAAAGATGCGGGTTATCAAAAACTATTAACAAGAATGCTTGCCGCCGGTATTGATTTCCGTTTATCGAATCTTAACGGTAATTCGGATACAAATCCTTGGAGTGAATTGAAAGAAGTAGTTCTACCAACGGGTGGAGTTGCCCAGCCTCAAAAAGGATCTTACATGATTCATCAAGATATTGTGAATGCCGATGTTTTTATTACTGTACCGGTTATGAAAATTCATGACCCGGGAATTACTTGCGCACTTAAGAATCAAATTGGTATTGCGCCAAGTTCTCTTTATGGTTTTTCTAAAACCGCCGGAGTAAATCAAGACAATTATGCACACAAACTTTTGCATACCGCACAAGCTCCGGTAATGTGGACTGATAAAGAAATTGTTGACTTGTGCACAATAGCAAAAATAAAATATGTAATTGTTGATGCGCTAATGTGTCTCGATCTTCAAAAAACCACTCTTTCTGATAAATCCAATCAAGTTAGAATGAATATGATTATTGCTGGAGAAGATCCGGTTGCAGTTGATAACGTGTGTGCGCGTGTAATGAGCATTAATCCGGATGATATTGAACATATTACTCTTGCTGAACGCACAGGTCTGGGAACAAATGATGTTTCCAAAATAAATATTGTTGGAGAGAATTTATCTGCAGTTAAAAAAAGATTTAGGAAAAACTCTTCAATTCCAGATCAGGTTTGGGGACAAGGAAATAGAGAGTGGCTAGTTAGTTCTCCATTTGATTGCTCAAATATCAGCAGCCCGATTGATTATGAATTTATTGCTGGGGAAACAAATATGGTTCCTACTCCAGCTGTAAGTGGATGGAGTAAAGCGAACTATTTTATTAATGACAGAATTGATCTTAAAGCTTATTTCAGTTCCAGCTACACTCAAATGGCTGCTTATGCATTTTCATATTTCTTAGCTCCTAAGGATCAAGAAGCGGAATTATGGATTGGTTCCGATGAGCAAATAAAAGTTTACCTAAACGGGAGTTTAGCTTATTCTTTTGCTGGAACAAGAACCTACTCCGGATCAACAATTCTTAGCGAAATAAAAAAAATAAATATTAAAAAAGGATTGAATACGCTGCTAGTAAAAACAATTCAGAAATCCGGTACATATAATTTTGCGTTAAACATTTGTGAAGGTGAATCGAATGTTAATTACCGCGGCAGTAGAGTTGAAGGGCTGAAATTTACAACAGACGCTAGCTTGGTAAGTGTTAAAAATGAATTTCATGAAACACCAGCCGATTTTGAATTACTGAACAGCTATCCAAATCCTTTTAATGGAATGGTGCAAATACCTTTTGTTGTTCGTTCAGGCGAAGAAATTGAGCTGGATGTTTACAGCGTTACTGGCGAGAAAGTTAAAACTCTTTTTGTTGGAAACACCGGCACAAACAGTTTACGCACTGTTCAGTGGGATGGCAAAGACAAAATGAATAAATCTGTTTCTAGCGGTACCTATTTGGTTGCGTTAAAAGGGAACAACGGAAAATTGAAGGTACACAAGATTTTGCTTCTTAAGTAATTTCTCATTTTTATAAAAGTAAGATTAACATTGTTTTTGAATATGTAAACCGACGCAAACATTAGAGCGGTGTATTTTCTTGTTGGATTTTGTAATCAATAAATTAAATAATTTACTTTCTGTGAAATGAAAACTTTAAAATTATTCCTTGTACTGACCTTTTCTTTAACAACTCTTTTATTTGGACAAACAGACACTTCTTCAACTACTTGGATTTTAGACAAGACCGATAATATTGGCGGATACACAACTTCTGTGCTTAAGGAATTTCCCACTGTTGTCGAAACCGTACTGGGAAGAGTACTTCAATTCAACGGTATCAACAATGCTCTTTTAGTTAAAGGAAATCCACTTGGCAGTTCTCAATCATTTACAATAGAAATGATTATCAGACCCGATTCTGCATCAATCAAGACTAATGTTGAACAGCGTTTTTTTCATATAAGAAGTTCTTTAAACGATAATAGAAGAATATTGTTTGAACTCAGGCTTCTATCTAAAAACAGATGGACTTTTGAAACATTTATGAAGACCGAGACAGCTAGTTTATCATTAATTGATGACACGACTAAAGCAAATTATCTATCTCATCCAATCGGTCCATGGTATCATATTGCTTTAGTATATGAAAACGGTACGCTGAAAGATTTTGTAAATGGAATTCAAGAGTTTGCCGGTCAGATCATTTATATTCCAATTGATAACGGGCAAATTTCTATTGGAGCTAGGCAAGATCCTAAATCTTGGTTCAAAGGGGCAATGAGATTAGTTAAGTTCACAAAACGTGCACTCACTCCAGCAGAATTTGTAAAATTTACGGCAACTGAAGTAAAAAACGAAAATGTTATTCCAAATGATTTTTATTTGGAGCAGAATTATCCCAATCCATTTAATCCGGAAACAACTATTAGCTACAAGGTTCAAGCGGCAAGCAACGTAAGCTTAAAAGTATATGATGTTTTGGGAAATGAAGTTGCAATGTTGGTTAATGAATTCCAACAGCCTGGAGTTTACAATTCTTCGTTCTCCGTCTCGCTAGACGCGAGTCGGAGCGAGCACACTCTACGTTCTTCACTCTCTTCCGGAGTTTATTTCTACACACTGAGAGCCGGGAGTTTTGTTTCAACAAAGAAAATGTTACTAATGAAGTGATAACAACAAATTAATGATCCATTAGATTTACAAAGCCGGAATTGCTTTCCGTCTTTATTTATTATTTAGAATAATGATACTCTTGCAAAAAAGTCTAATTGACAGAATCTTCATGCGGGTCTGTTGATATAATCAGCAAGCCATTTGAAATGGCCCGTTCTTTTCCGTCGGAAGGAATATTAACAACCGAATCTCGCACAACCATAGTTGTAGAACCGCCACCATCTAAATTCAAACCGTAATGAACGCCAATCTTAATCATTAAATCCGCGAGCTCATGCAAAGTCATTCCGGCGCTGTGGGTTTGCCTTCCATCAACAGCCACTAAATAAAGTTTAGTGCTGTCTTGAGAAAACCCGACTGCAGTTCTTGGGTGACGCAATAATGCGTGTCCCGGTCTGTTTTCTTTCAGATAGCTTTGGTCTACATAATCCTTCCCTTTGTTAACAACTTGAATAAATCCGCCAATTGCTTCTTTGATTTTTGGAATAGCAGGAGAAATCTCGTTAATAATTTTTAATGTGTCACCAATATTCAAGTACTTTGTGAATGTTATTGCCGAACCCTCTGTTGAAATTACTGCATAAGTTGTATCGGGAATGGGCATGTTTCCCATGCCGCTCTGGATATTTCTAACAATACACTTTACTGTATCGTTTACAATCCACTGATTAATGCGCTGAACTAAAACTTCTCTGCCGGAAGAATTAGTTCCGGTTGATTCACCAAAGTAGCGGTTTATTAAAATCAGTTGGTTGGCTCTTCTAGTTATATTTACACCATCAATATTATATGAAGAACTTTCTTTTAATATTTTGCCCGAGTACTTAATAGAATTCATGATTGGTTTGTTGTTCACACCAAAAGCAATAATTGTACGTGCAATTGGAGGAGATATTATCTGTCCGTTTCGTACTTGAATATTTGTTGGAATTCCACCGGCGTGATAAAAATCTCCATTTGAAGCAGCAATTACTTTGTGTCCGGCAAAACTATTTTGCTTCGCAATCATGGAAGTTTGCTCATTACCTTTAATAAGATTGGCTGCTTTAAAAGATTCAATTTTGATGTGGGGATTCTTCAAATCGATTTCCAAAACATGAATTGACCAGGGTGCGGACGTCTCCGTTAATTTAGAATATTTAATTCCCTTGCTAATAAAGTTGGAAGAAATCGTATCATATTTAACTTGGGCGAATAGGTGTATGGACGCGAGTATAAAAACTAGAAAGTATTTTTTCATGCTGGTAAAAGTTTATATGAAAGACTCTACTTCAAAATTAAAGATGTTATTCGAATAAACCTATTGCTCGAAATTAAGCGACATAGATTATCATAAAAAAAACAGCATTTGAGGTTTTACACCATGGAATTATTTGGCAGTTAGAATTGTTTTTATGTAAAGGAAAAGGTGTGGAAAGAGTACTTTGCTTATCCTATCTTTCAAACATGACAAATCACAAATTCGGCTAAATTTAATTAATAAAGATTGGAAAAAGCATGAAAGCGAAATTTTTAGTTTTGTTCTTGTTGGCAATAGTTAGCTTAACCGCGCAAGTAGAGCTTCCGCGACTGAGCCCGAATGCATCGGTATCGCAGACAGTTGGATATACCAACATTACAATTAATTATTGCCGTCCGGCCGTGCATGGAAGAAAAATATGGGGAGCGCTTGTTCCATTTAACAAGGTATGGAGAACCGGCGCCAACGAGGCTACAACAATTCAATTTACTACAGATGTTACTGTAGAAGGCAACAAAGTGCCGGCCGGAAAATATTCTTTATTCACGATCCCAATGGAAAGCGAATGGACTATTATTCTAAATAAGGTTGATAAACAATGGGGTGCTTTTACTTACAAAGAAGAGCATGACCTAATTCGCTTCAAAGCTAAGCCAACTCAAAGCACTTTTGCAGAAAATTTATGTTTTTCTTTCGATAATCTAACCGATGCATCCGCATCTGTTTTTGTTCGTTGGGAAAATTTAAAAATATCTTTTAAAGTTGAGGTTGATTTAACAAGCCAAGTGTATGCAAAAATTAAAGAAGCACTTGCGGTTAAACCGGACAATTGGCAGAATTACTCACAAGCAGCAAACTATTCCGCTGAAAATAATCTGTTTGGTGAAGAACCATTTATCTGGGTAGAAAAAGCAATTTCTCTCGGCGGTGGTTATTATCCTTATTTTGTAAAAGCAAAATTGATGCTCAAAAAGAATAATACCAATGAAGCTCTGAAAGCTTTGGAAAAGTGCCGAGAGGTTGGACGAACAGACAAAAACTGGGATTCTTTTGTTTCCCAGGTCGATTTCTTAGAGAAGCAGATAAAATCGAAGTAAGGTGCAATCCGGTTATTACGATTAAATGGCGAATTGATGAAAAAATTTGAAATTCCGGAATTCTACAAAAGTTCTATAATTTCTAAAATTAAAGAACAGAGAAAGTTAGAAGATCCCCGCAAACAAGACTTCAAACCAACCGAATTGGATTTTGGTCCAATTCGGTTTTTAATTGCCCGCCATTTTGGCTTTTGCTACGGTGTAGAAAACGCTATTGAAATTGCTTATAAAACCATAAACGAAAATCCGGGTAAGAGAATCTTTTTGTTGAGCGAGATGATTCACAACCCGGCGGTAAACGAAGATCTACAAAGCCGTGGAATAAATTTTATAATGGATAATTATGGATTGCAATTAATTCCTTGGCGCGAAATATCTGCAGAGGACGTTGTAATCATTCCCGCTTTCGGCACAACGCTGGAAGTTGAAGAACTTCTTAAGCAAAAAGGAATCGATACCGTTAAGTATAACACTACTTGCCCATTTGTTGAAAAGGTCTGGAATAGAGCCTCTGCTTTAGGACAAAATAATTATACAGTCGTCATTCATGGTAAATTCCATCATGAGGAAACCCGCGCTACATTTTCTCATTCAAATCAAAATGCGGCTTCTATAATTATTCGCAACATGGATGAAGCAAAAATTCTAGCCGGCGCAATCTTGGGAGAACTTTCTGCAAAAGAGTTTAACGAAATCTTTGCTGGAAAATACTCGAATGGATTTAAAGTAGAAAAAGATTTGCTGAGAATCGGTGTTGTTAACCAAACCACTATGCTTGCAACTGAGACTCAAGAAATTGCAGATTTCTTGCGCGAAACGATGATTCAAAAGTTTGGCGAAGAGAACATTAAAGAACACTTTGCCGATACACGTGACACACTTTGTTACGCTACAAACGATAATCAAACTGCAACAGTAGCTTTAATGAATGAAGATGCTGATTTGGCAATTGTTGTTGGCGGATACAACAGCTCAAATACATCTCACTTAGTAGAATTACTTGAGCAGAAATTCCCCACCTATTTTATTTCCGACTCATCTAAAATCATTTCTCAAAGGATTATAGATCACTATAAACTATCTGCTCACAAAGAGATTCAAACAACGAATTTTCTTCCGGAAAAAGAAACAATAACAATTGCTCTTACATGCGGTGCTTCTTGTCCCGACTCTATTGTTGATTCTGTGCTGAATAAAGTTTTGTCTTACTTTGAGGGAAGCGGAAATTAAGAAACAATGCGGAATTTATAAAAGAAAGAGCTGTTCTTTGACGAGGAGGTCCACTCCAATATCTAACTAAAGAAACCAACAGAAAACTTTAGCAACAACATTGAAATTTTTAAGAACAGCTCCCTTTGAGAATTAGTTGGAGGCTAGATTTATGTTTTCCAATCTGTCAATGATTGCTCTAAAAGTCTTTTCCGGATACTCCTTATCCTCAAATTTCATATCGCTGAAAAGTGAGTAGTTTGAGTAAAACAGTCTGGCAAGCTGGGCTCTATATCTGATGATCGGAGTTTCGCCATCAATTGCCAGAGAACTTAATTTGTCTTCTACTTTTTCCAGATCAAATTCCGGATAGCGTGCTTTCAATTCCATGCTAATTAGAATTGCCGATTCCACAACTCCGGTGTTCTCGCAGTTCATTGCTTCAATAAAGTTGTTTACGGTTTTCGCACCCATTTTCTTTTCTGCCCCAGATAAAGCAGCAAAAGAGGTTGAAGATAATGCTAATGTGCTAATCACTATTGCCAACGTAAAAATTCTTAATACTTTCATATAACACCTTTCTGATTATTGTTTAGTTCGATCATTATAAATCAAGTTGAATGCCAAAGTGTTTTTGTGAGCGAATGCTTTTGTTTCAAGAGATTTTTGGAGGAAAGAAATTTTTTGTTCAAGAAAAGGGCTGCCACAAAATTGCAGACTATATTCGCTGCAAATAAAAAGAAGCGGAATTTCAGAAAGATTTATCGTTTACTTTTTGTGGCTCTTTACAAAAATGTGGCACCGTTTTAAGAGGATGAATCTGTCTTTCTACTCAATCTGTTGTTAAGCGCCCTTCTGCTAAGTCCAAGCATTTCAGCCGCAATGCTCTGGTTTCCTTCCGCGCGCTTCAATGCTTCGGCAATTAAAGAATCTTCGGCATCTTTTAGTGTTGGCAATTGATCCGAAAAAATAATTCCTTCTTCGGATGAAATTGTTTCTGAAGAAAATACTTCTTCGCGGAATATTTTATCTCTAATTGGACCAAGCGACATTACGCCGGAATTGTGCACGCTTACTGCATCGAATATAATTCCTTCAAGCTCGCGGATATTTCCGGGAAAACTATAATTAGAAAGAAGCGTATAAAGTTCTTTTGGCGGTGTTGGCTTTTTCTTGCCAAGCTGCTGGCTGGCTTTTTCCATAAAATGATTTATGAGTAATTGAATATCTCCTTTGCGGTCTTTTAAAGGAGGAATATGTATGTGATGAGTTTGCAGTCTGTAATACAAATCTTTACGAAAGGCATTTCCCTCTTTCATCGAGTCAATGTTTTTATTTGTTGCGCATATGATTCTTACGTCGGCAAGCTTTGCTATATCGGAGCCAAGTGGAAAATATTTTCCATCTTGAATTAACCGAAGCAGTTTAACCTGAGATTCAAGACTAAGATCACCAATCTCATCAAGAAAAAGAGTTCCTCCTTCAGCTTGCTCTATTAATCCTTTTCTTTCCGTATCGGCACCGGTAAATGCGCCTTTCTTGTGACCGAAAAGAGTATCGGAAAACAAATTGTCATCAACACCTGCGACGTTTAGCGGAATGAGGTTTCCGCCTCTGCTGCTTAAGCTGTGAATCGCAGAAGCAATAAGTTCTTTGCCAACTCCGGTTTCTCCGGTAATCAAAACGGGAAGAGACGTGCGTGCAATTGCTTCAATGTACTTAAAGATAGCACGCATAGAGGAACTTTTAGTTATTATGTGAGCAAACGCTTCCGGGTGTTCTAGTTTATCGCGAAGCAAATAATCTTTTAACCGAACGTTTTCATCGCGTGTATCCTTAAGATCCAGTCCACCGCGAATAGTAGTAACCAAACGGGCATCATCAACCGGCTTTAATATGTAATTGAATGCGCCGGCTTTAATACATTGCACAGCGCTTTCTACATCGTTTACTGCTGTAAGAATAACAACCGGAGTGCGCGGATATTTTTCAACAATTTGCGGAAGTAGTTCCATTCCGCTTATGATGGGCATGTTTATATCTAAAACAATCACACTAAATTCTTCGTGTGCCAGTAAGCCCATTACACTTGTGCTGTCGCTTACGGTTTTAACATTTGTTATGCCGTTAGAAACCAAAACGTTTTCTGCACTGAATAAAAACGCTTGTTCATCGTCAACAAGTAGAATCGGTTGATTAGGATATGAAGCTGCCGCCATTGATTCCTCAATCGTAATTAAAAATTAGTTCGCAGGTTGTTCCTCTACCCGGATTGCTTTTAATAACAAGCTCTCCGCCGTGGCTTTTAATTATGTTGTAAGAGATGTAAAGCCCTAAGCCGGTTCCGCCGGAACTTCTTTTAGTTGTAAAGAACGGATCAAAAATGAAGCTAAGATTTTCTTCGTTAATTCCCGCGCCCTCATCTTCAATAATAACTTTTATTCTGTGTATTTCTCTTTCAACATTTACCGAAATGGTAATTTTCTGTTCTTTGTTTTGCAAAGACTCGCAAGAGTTGTTAATTAAATTTATGAGCACTTGTTCAAGCTGCTGTTTATTTCCTTTGATAGCTGGAACCAGATCATCATAAACTATTTTGAAATAATTTGTGGAGTTCTTGATTTTGTTTCCGGCTATTAAAACTGCTCCTTCAATCACCGTGTTAATGTTTACTTCTTGATTAAGATCGCCCGGGTCCTTCTTTGCATAATCTGTTAAGCTCTTGGTAATTCCCCGAACGCGCATAACTCCTTCTATTATTCCTTGCAGCGATTGAAGAATTTTTTCCTTCGATTTGGAAAAGGGTATTCCGGCTAGCGCAAAGTCTCCATTCTGTTCATAATATTCTTTTAGAATCGGATAAGTATCAACAAAAACTTTTTGAAGAAACTGCGCATTGAGCAAAATGAAATTGTTCGGGTTGTTTACTTCGTGCGCAATACCGCCAACCATAGTTCCAAGCGCAACCATTTTATCTGCCTGGATTAACTGCTTTTGCTTAATCGAATTTAATTCTTCTGCTTTTTTTAATTCTGTTATGTCGGTAATGAGTCCATCATAAGAAGTTAATTTTCCTAAGAAGTCTTTAGAAAGAACAATTGTGTTTTTTACCCATCGTATGCTTCCATCGCGGTGAGTGATGCGATGTTCAACTGGCGGCGTATCAATTCCGGCAGAAGCTTCTCTAGCTTGCTTAAGAACGGCTTCCTTATCATCATCATAAACCATGCGGTACCACAAGTGTGGGTCTTCGTCATGATCTCTCGATGTATATCCGGTAACGTTTACGCAGCCGGGGCCATGGTAAGTTTCAATTGCAACGCCGTCTTGGAGTTTTACTGTGTAAATGTAATCAGTAAGATAATGAAGCAGTCTGTTTAGCCGTCTGTCACCTTCTTCGGTTGTAATTCTAATCTTCGCCATTAATATTTTCTTTCTGTGCTAATCATAAATTATAGTGCGCGGCTAAGCCAAGTCCGTTAACGCGCTGTATTCAATATCGAACAATCTTCTATACATTCTGGTCGCGTAAGAATCTGTCGAGCCGGCAATGTAATCACAAATCATTCGAGCGCGCTGCTTCTTATTCTTTTCCTTTCGAATAATTTTATCATTGAAATCGGGAAGAAGCTTAGTGTTGCCAAGTGTAGTTACGTAGTTTTTTTCAAAAAGATTGAAGACGCTTTCTATCATTGAGTTGCCCTTGAATTCAATTTGGTGCAGAGCAGAAGAGCGAAAAACTAGATCAACAGAGATTTTTTTATAAATTTTTGCTCTTTCAAGAATTTCGTTTGGAATGACAAGATCATACTTGTATCTGTTTGTTAAGCCATCCATAAATGTTTTCTTTTTCTTCAAACTGGTTGATCTTATAAAAGAGCCGATCTGTGCACCAAACATAGCTTTGAAATTTCCCTTTTTAATCCAGCCGTTTATTTCCTCGATGATACTGTTCTGAAATTCGGTGAGCGGCTGTTCGGTTTGCCAGCGGGAAAGTTTTGCTATCGTTATGAATCCGCCGGAAATGCTGTCAACCAAATCGTTAATCGCATAAGCTGTGTCGTCTGCCCAATCCATAATTTGGCATTCAATACTTTTAAACTCGTTTAGCTTCTCGGCGGCCTTTAGCAAGCTGCGGTATTTCTTTTTTCCAAAAACAAAATCGAGATATTTTTTATCTTCATCATAAACAAAATGATTATCCGGGTTCTTAAAATTGCTGAACGTTGCTTTGTATTTAAGTATTCCATCTAAAAAAGCTCTGGAAGGATTTAAACCGCGATGCTGATCTTCTCTACGGTAAAATTTTTCAGTAATTAAACGAAGAGTTTGTCCGTTGCCTTCAAAACCGCCATACTTCTTCATTAATCTGTTTAATGTTCGCTCTCCGGCATGCCCAAAAGGTGGATGACCAAGATCGTGGGCGAGACAGATTGCTTCAACAAGATCGGAGTCTATAAAGTAATTCTCAGTTAGTAAGTCGGTTTCTGTTGCGCAAAGATAATTGCAAATAGATCTGCCGATCTGCGCAACTTCTATTGAATGAGTGAGTCGAGTACGATAAAAATCGTATTCGCCGGGTAAGAACACTTGTGTTTTTCCTTGCAAGCGCCGGAATTCCGAAGAATGGATAATTCTATCGCGGTCAATTTGAAAAGGTGAACGGTAATCATTTCCGCGCTCGCTCTTTTTCAAGCGCTCAAAATCAAATTCATTGTAAAAAGTATTCTTCATAAGCACTCATTTTTTTTACTAATAGATGGAAAACTTCAAAAAGCAATTGTAATTTAATGATAAGAGAAATCAATAACAGATAGAAACGCAAATTTGAGCCACGAACATCACCACAACCACTCGCACGCATTAAATAGTACAACCGGCAGGCTATTTACCACCATGATGCTGAACTTCATAATTACTGTTGTTCAAATAGTCGGCGGAATATTTTCTAACAGTCTTGCGCTGATTTCCGACGCGCTTCACAATCTTAGCGACGGAATTTCAATTATAATTTCATATTTCGCAATTCAGTTAAAAAAGAAGGATAACTCATACACTCACACTTTCGGATTAAAACGCGCAGAAATTTTAGCCGCTGTTATTAACGCATCTGCATTGATCGTAATATATGCGTTCTTATTTTATGAAGCGGTTAAGCGTTTTATGAATCCGCAAGAAATTGAACCTATAACAATGAGCATAGTTGCCGCCGTTGGGTTGATTGCAAATATTGTCGGAACAATTCTGCTAAAGCGTGATTCGAAAGACAGTATCAATATTCGCTCGGCATATATGCATCTGCTCAGCGATTCTGTTTCTTCCGTTGCGGTTATTCTCGGCGCTATCGCAATTGCTGTGTGGAAGATTAACTGGATAGACCCAATCTTAACTTTGCTTATCGGAATTTATATTGTTCACGAGAGTTATGAAATCTTGAGCGAAGCAATTCATGTATTAATGGAAGGAGTTCCGCCTCAGATTGACGTAGAGAAAATTCAAGAAGAAGTTGAAAAAATTCCCGAAGTGGATAACATACACCACGTTCACGTTTGGATGGTTGGCGATAATGATGTTCACTTAGAAGCCCATGTAAATATCACCGATATGAAAATTAGTGAAAGCAATGAACTTCGGGCTCGAATTGAAAAGGCTCTAGATGATGGGTTTGGAATTCATCACGTAACACTTCAGTTTGAATGCAATCAATGCCCGGAAGTTGGGCTTTTGGGAAAGCATAAGTAAACAAAAAATGGTGAACAAATTATTTTTGTTTGTTAAGCGTTAAGTTTTTTTCCCCAACAACAATCTATTTGCCAAATAGACAATCCAAGATATCTAACAAAAGAACAAACATTGCAAAAAGGCGTTTTTCTGATCAAATACAGATAAAAATCCATCAGAAACAGACGACTTATATTTATAAAGGGTCGATACAAAACTTTTACATTTCCAGCATTCAAATTTATTATTAATTAAAGAATTGACTCTAATACTTCCATTGTCCATTTTCCCTATAGTTCTTATCTTTTTGTAGTACTGCAATGCAATTCCTAAAGATTGGAGGATGTAATGCGTCAAGTAACTACAACCTTGGACAATTACCTCACTGAGTTGAAAGAGGGAAAGCACCACTTCGAAAATGTTTTTCAATCGCTTGCCCGAATGATCTTCAACGATAAAGACAACATCAAACAAATTATTGTTAACGGGAGAAACACATACGATTTTCAAAAATTCCGTGAAGGCAAGAAACATATAATTGGTTTGTATGATGTCATCAACAGTTTCGTTGCCTTTATTAAAGATGCCGCCGAACGGGGCGAAAGCAAAGAAATGGCTTTTGTACTTGTTGGTGAACCGGGTAACGGAAAAACTTTCTTTGTTGATTACCTTTCGGCAATGTACAGAGATTTTATCAGCGTCCCGGAAAACAATAAGTACACTTTCAAATTCATGCTGCCGGATGGATTGAGCGGCTACGGCGGGATACGGGAAATTGAATCTCAGTCATACGAAGACCCGGTTATACTGCAAATGAATCTATATGATTCGCCGGAACAGAGTAAAGAAGAATTCCTAAAACTCGGCTTTAAGGAGAAATCATTTTTAGATTTTTATGAAAATTTCCGTTCATTGGGCGCCGATACGGAATTCATTCTTAACGATTTTAAGAATTTCTTTGATGGAGATATTGCAAAAGTTAAAGAATGCATTGAAGTAGTTAAGATTCCAATTAGCTCTACACTTGGAACAATAACCGGAAAGTATCCCGCTAAAGATAAGCTTACAAGTTCCGGCGTTGATCTAGTTGGCGAAGAAAGTATTCAAAGACTGTTGCACATAACAAATTCCAATAATCCATACCGTTTCGATCTTCGAAGAGGTGCCCTAGCTCGTGTTGGCGGCGGCGGAGTTCACTTTGCAGATGAAATTTTTAAAAACAAAACCGATTTGATGAAAATCTATCTAGGCGTAATTCAAAACAGAGTAATAGAAATTGACGCATTTAAGTGGCCTATTGATACTTTTATCATAGCTACCAGCAACAATACTGATGTTCAAAATTACAGATCGAACGGTGAGGAAAAACCAATTCTAGACAGATGCAAGTTCTGCTATGTTTCTCATAACACCAATTATAAACTTCAGGAAGAATTAACTCACTATGCACTTGGCGGTGGAATTAAAACAACATTCACCGGCAAAGAATTACACATTGATCCAAATTTAATTTATACGCTTTCTGTTGTGGTAACGTTAAGCCGCTTGCCTCGTTTCGATGATAAACTTACGCCGGTTGAAATGATGAAATTAGCTGCCGGTGAAGTTGCCGGAGAAAAGAGCGCAAAAGCTTTGGCAGAAATTGTTGAGCAGCTTGAGCATGAATCTGATTTGACAAAAAGATTTGGTCAAAAAGGATTGGGTCAAAGAGATTTAGCAAGAATGATAAATACATTGCGCGGTTTCCCGGAAACGAATGAAGGCGAATGTATGTTTGCTCTCGATGTTTTCAAAGCGGCTGAAGATGTAATTCTGGATTATGTTCAAGATAATAATGACCGGGCAAAATATTTTGAAGACATGAAAATAGCTAAGGGACTTTATAGAAAGCGTATTAGAACGGAGATGTTCAACGCTTTTATGGATGAACCAACCGCTATTAAAAAAGATGTAATGATGTATGTAAACATGGTAATTGGAATGGGCAGAAGCGATTTAGGTCCGGATAAAATTATTACTTATAAAGATCCGCAAACCGGCAAAACGCAACCAATTAAAATTGATGAACGCTTTGTGAACGCCGTTGAAAATGAATTGGAAATGAAAACTCATGAGCAGAAAGAGTCTTTTAGAGGACAGATCAGAAAAATCTACGCGCAGAAACTTCAGACGGATAAAAACTACGACTTTATGGATAATGTTGATTTAGTAAAAGCGGTTACCGATACAAGACTAAACTCCGATATTGCTTCTGCCGGAGGATTGGTTGGCGCTCTCGCAAATAGAACTAACGAAGACAACGAAAAGTTATACAACCGGATTGTTTCTACAATGGCTAACAAACTTAGCTATTGTAAAACATGCGCTGAAAAAACAATAGAATTTTTCTGTACTCAAGATCATCAGACATAATCCTAAAAAGGAGCGCTTCTGATGGCTGATATTACTAAGAAGGATAGTATAGAATCCGGGAAGACTATTACCGAAGAAAAAGTTAATCTTCTCGATTATTTTCGTTTCGCTCCAAAGGGATTTGTGGGTATATATGATTATGATGATTCCGAAACAATATTAGGTCTCCAACCCGGAGGATATTCATCTTCCAGCAGGCTTTTTGATTTAGACCGGCTTTTAGAGCGTGACAAACTACGTGAAAAAGATGGGTTCCCCAGAAAGATTAAACTCGGCAGACTTGTTAAGCCTTCCAAAGATGGAAAAGATAAGAGTGTAATTATTCCATCAGCAGCAGAAGAAAAATTTTATCATTGGAACAGCGAGCCATATTTAGGTGAAGGTGAATCAACAGGCGGCAACGGAGATGAACAAGAAGGAGAAGTAATTGGCGAAGAGCCGCTTAGACCTGATGAAGGAGAAGGACAAGGGGGCGCCGGTAAAGGTGAAGGTGGTGAACACGGTTCGGGTGCCGACGCTTTTGAAATAGGAAGAATTCTTACGGAACAATTTGAGCTCCCCAATATTAAAGATAAAGGGAAGAAAACTGCGCTCACCCGTTATACTTACGAGCTAACGGATTTAAACCGGGGACATGGACAAATTCTTGATAAAAAATCCACACTGAAAAGAATTGTTAAAACTAATCTTGCAATGGATAAAATTGATGTCAAAAAAGAAATTGATACAAGCAAATTTATTGTTACACCAAGAGATAGAGTTTATAGAACCTTATCACGTGAGAAAGACTACGAATCACAAGCGATAATATTCTTTGTAAGAGATTATTCCGGCTCTATGCAAGGTAAACCTACCGAAGCGATTGTAACTCAGCACGTTTATATTCATAGCTGGCTTGTTTATCAATACCAGCGTAGGGTTACCAGCAGATTTATTGTTCACGATACCGATGCTGTTGAAGTACCCGACTTTTATACTTACTATAATAAAAATGTTGCGGGTGGAACAGACATCGCTTCCGGCTATGAACTTGTTAATAAAATTGTGAAAGAAGAAAACTTAGCCAAAGACTATAACATTTATATTTTCCACGGAACAGATGGTGATGACTCCGATGACGATGGTAGTAAAGCCCTAGAAGAACTCAGTAAAATGCTGGACTATGCCAACCGGATTGGAATTACTATAGCCGAAAACAGTTACACTTCCCGTGCTAATTCAATAGTAGAAAAATATTTACGTCGCTCTAAAATGCTGGAGACATATAATAAAATTATTCACATGGACTCATTTAAAGCAGAAGATGCTGATGAGCAAAGATTAATAGGCAGCATAAAAACGTTGATATCATAATCATGAAACTAATTAACCAACATACTAAGCGGATTATGGAAGGCTGCAAAGATAGAGCCAGAGAGTTTGGCTTAAGCTTCAGCAAAGATACACTTGAGTATTACGTTACCAACGTTGATTTAATTGAGCTAAGTCCAAAGCATATGATTCCAACTCTGTATGATTACTGGCTTCAAGATATTCAAGTGCTGCATGGCAAAGGCGAATATGAAATTTACCCTAGCAATCCATACGAAACCGTTATTAATACTCGCCCGGTAATTTCTTTTTACAACGACACAAATCCCGACTGGCTAAACGTGATGATTTTTTATCATGTAATTGGCCATATAGATTTTTTCCAGAACAATAAATTTTTCGAAAAAACATGGGACTATGATTTTAAACAAAAGGCTTTAACCGAAAAGAGAATTATCGCTAAGCTTAGGGCTCAAAAGGGTCGTGTTGTAGATTACGTTATCGAGTTCGCGAAAAGCATTGATAACCTTGTTAGCTATTTTAGTCATCTAGCTGAAGATGAAAATATGCAGAACATCTTAAGTCTGCCGGAGAAAGCTGATTTCTATTTCAATCATTTTCTTCAATCGGAAAAGAAAATAGGGTTAAGAGAATTCCTTCATGAAATAGAGCTTTACAACAAGTGGAACGAAGAGGAAGGAAAAAGCAAAGAAGATTCTTTCTTTGATAACGTAACACTTAAGAATCCGGAATTCGAAGAATTATTCCAGAATAGAAAAATCGAAAATGATAATGCCCGCCCCGATATTATGCAGTACATAATGAACGAAAGCAAGTTCATTAACAAAGAAGAAAATATTTGGATGAAAACCATCTTCGAAATTGTACGCGATACATCTCTTTACTTTGCTCCTATGATGAGAACAAAAATAATGAATGAAGGCTGGGCTAGTTACTGGCACGAAAAATTATTCCTCATGGATGACAGAATAAAAGGGCACGAGGTTGCTTTCGCTAGAATCAACGCCAAAGTAACCGCGTTATCTAAAGTTGGACTTAATCCTTACGCCATTGGCTGGCGATTATTTATGCATACTGAAGATATGGCTAATAAAGGAAAATACACTTACGATTACCAAAAACTAGAAGGCGCCAACGAACGAAAGGCATTTGACTCCGACACCAAAAGCGGCAATGATTTTATTTTTCATGTACGCGCAAACTATTGCGATGCTACTTTCGTAAACCGCTTCATTGATCAAGAGTTTATTGATAAACACAAACTTATGGTAGTTGGACAAAGAATTAATATGCAAAAAGGTGTTAAAGAGTATTACGTAAAGAGCCGCAAAGCTGAAGATTACAAGCATATGATGTTTGACAGTTTGTACCATCCTCCGCATGTTGCTTTTCACGAAAGAGAAAACGGCACTCTCTATATTAATCACGAGTTTGAAGGAAAAGAATTATATCGGGATTATGTTAAGAACACATTGATCGGGATAGAATATCTGTGGGGAGATACGGTTAAACTGGAAACGACCGAGCTTGACTACGACGAAATGAAAAGGCAATATGCACAACTTGATAAAGGAAAATCACCCGGCGATATTAAAATAAATCCGGTGTTCAACAGAGTTTTATATACGGTAAAGGATAAAAAAGTCACGAGACAAAAATTCGGTTGATCATGACAAAGAGAAAGCCCGATATTAATGCAGCGCTAAATTTTCTCGACTCGAAATTGAAAAAGCGAGATCACGGAACTGTAATTACTTTTAAGGAGTTCTTGCAGAAAGCCGGAGAGCAGCCGATGCTTATGTTCAGAAATGTTTTCCAGTTGTTCAGCAGCATGATTTATTATAATGTAATTGAAGAAGATCGATATGCAGACGATCCTGAGAGTATTAATTTTAGAAATGTAGATACAGAAAAACTTTTTGTGAAAGATACCGACACTCCTTTTTTTGCCGATCTTCCGCTTGCAAATCGTCTTCTAAGACTTGCCGATTCATTCAAAGAAGGGACCCTACAAAATAAAATTTATGTTTTTATTGGACCTCCCGGAAGCGGCAAAAGCACGTTTGTCAATAATTTACTCAGGCGATTTGAGGAGTTTACATGGCAGCCTGAAGGTTTAACTTATGAGATATTTTGGAAAATTGACGAGACTAAATTTGGTCCAAACCTATCAACAGAAATAAAGGAAGCGCTTGAAGAATATTTTTCCAAAACCAAACAGAAGCCCGGTATTTCAAAACCCTCATTCATAGAAATAGCATGCCCCAGCCACGATCATCCTATTACAGTAATACCCAAAGAACAACGAATCGATGTTCTAGAGAACATTCTGGTTGGCGACGCCAAAATTAAAATCTTTAACAAAAAAGAATTTGAGTGGATCTTTAAAAAAAGCGCGTGTACAATTTGTACTTCACTTTATAACGCACTAGCTTCCAAACTAGAGGCACCATCAGATGTCTTTAATATGTTATTTGCTAAGAGGTATCTATTTGATAGAAGACTTGGCAACGGAATTAGTGTTTTTAATCCCGGAGATAAAGAACCCGAAAAAATAATTTATACTAACGATGCCATACACGATGATTTAACGCATATTTTCAGAGATAGCAACCTAGTTGAATACGTTTATTCGAGATATGCCAAAACCAACAATGGTGTTTTTGTGTTGATGGATATTAAAGGATATAACGAAAAGAGATTTCAAGATTTGCACGGAATAATAAGTGAAGGAACTCATAAAGTAGATGACATCGAAGAGAACGTTCATTCATTATTTATTGCTGTGATGAATCCGGAAGACAAAGAAAAAATAATTAATAAAGAATCCTTCAAAGACAGGATTAAAGAGATAAATGTAAACTACATTCTAAATTATATCGAAGAAGTAAAAATTTATTGTCACGCTTTTGGTCAGCAAATCAAGAATAGATTCTTGCCGGAAGTAATAGATAACTTCGCCAAAATAATAATCAGCGCAAGACTTAACACATATTCCGACGCAATGAAAAATTGGATTAAGAATCCTAGAGAATACGCAAAGTATTGTGACGAAAACCTTCTTCTATTAAAACTTAGTATTTATAATAATATCATACCGGGATATTTGAGCGACGGGGATAGAAGATCATTCAGCAAAGAAATACGCACCGAAATAATAAATGAATCTGAGCTTGAAGGATGCAGAGGTTTTTCCGGAAGGGAGTCTATTAATATTTTCAATGAATTTTATAATGAGGTGAGAAAAAAATATCAAGACAGCGACGGTGTAAAAAAACATATCTTAATTACAATGAACCATATCAAAGAATTTTTCGAAAAACACGATCAATATGCTTCTAAAATCCCAAGGGGTTTTATTGATTCAATAATTCGTCTGTATGATTATGATTTAATGCAGCAAATAAAAGAGTCGCTCTTCCATCAGAATGAAGAAAGAATAAGCAAAGACATTCAAAACTATCTTTTTGCTTTAAGTTATGATTCCGGTGAAAAGCTGTTGTCTCCTTATACGCAAGAAAGCATTGAAGTAACAGATCAGTATTTTAATTCTTTCGAACAACATTTATTTAAGAAATCAGTAAATGAGAAGGAAAGAGAAAATTTTAGAAGGGATCTGGCTGATAAGTTTACAACGATTGTTCAGGAAATGCATGCAGATGAGGTTACTTTAGTAGAAACGCCAATCTATATTGACCTCTATAATTCTTATATGAAGAATCTGCGAGAGCATATCTTCCAACCATTCTTGCAGTACACTTCATTTGAAAATGCAATTAAGGAATATGGCACACCAAAGTTCGAAAAGTATGATAACAAAACTAGAGAGCAGGTAAAATATCTCATCAATAATTTGATGATTAAATTTAAGTACTCTGAAGAGGGGGCGATTCAAGTTTGCCTTTATGTGCTGAACAATAAAATCGCAGAAAGATTTACAAGCGAGTAAAGTTTAATTAACCAACTTCATTCTATAGCCAACACCGGATTCGGTTAAAATATATTTTGGATGAGAAGCGTCATCTTCAATCTTCTTTCTAATTTGTCCAATAAAAACGCGCAGATACTGAGAATCTTCGGCGTGAGTCGGGCCCCAAATTTCTTTTAGAACAAAATTGTGAGTAAGAACTTTGTCCAGATTTTTAAAGAATAAGTTTAGAAGAAGATATTCAGTATTAGTGAGTTTCAATTCTTTGTTGGATTTCAAAACGATGCGCTTGGAAAAATCAATTTTGAGTTTTCCATTGATTAGAAAGGGTTCATTCTCAATTTGTTGATTGCGTCGGATGTTCGCTCTAATACGCGCGTGAAGTTCTGAAGTGTTGAACGGTTTTGTAATGTAGTCATCCGCACCAAGATCGAGAGCCTTCACAATATCTTCTTCGGAACTTTTTACCGAAAGAATTATTATGGGAACGTTAGACCAAGTTCTGATTTCTTTTAAAACTGAGAAACCGTCTTGATCGGGTAAGCCAAGATCGAGAATTACCAACTGTGGATGATGAGTAGCAACAGCAACAATCCCATCTTTGCCTTTAGCCGCTTCAATAACTTTGTAGTCGTCTGCTTCAAGAGTGATTGAAAGAATTTTTCTTATTTGCGATTCATCATCGATTACTACTATGCTGTTTTGTGCTGCCATATAATCTTATTTGATTGGTAACAAAATAATAAATTCTGCACCGCCGGCGCTTTTGTTTTGTGCGGTTATTGAACCGCCGTGAGCTTCTATAAATCCACGTGCAATTGATAATCCCAATCCGGTTCCTCCTGCCTTAGTCCCGGGAACGCGGTAAAATTTTTCAAACAGGCTCTTAATTGCATTTGCCGGAAATCCCGGACCATTATCGGAAATTGATAACATTATGTTATCCGCAAACTTCTTTGCGAAGATTTCAATTTTACTATTGGGCTGAGTATACTCAATCGAATTATGTACGATGTTGATTAATGCTTGTTCAATCAGAGGAAAATCAAATTGAATTAACTCCACTTCTTCATTCACGAAGAAATTAATATCATGTTCTACGGATTCATTCTTGAGGCGAAGAAGTACTGAATTAATTAAGTCGGAAACTGAGTGCCATTCTTTCTTCGGAATAATATTTCCACTTTCGAGCCTTGTTATATCAAGCAAGTTTTCAACTAACCGCTGAAGTCGATCCGCCGCGATATTCGTTTCGTCAATCAATCTGGAAAGGACTGACGGATTCTTTATTATTTTTTCATCTTTGAGAGAACTAACCGCTCCAATTATGGTTGTAACCGGGGTCTTTAATTCGTGGGAGATAGAGTCGAATAATGTTTTATAAAGTTTTTGAGACTCTGTTATTAACAAAGTGTGTTTTGCTGATTCTTTTAAGAAATCGCGTTCCAAAGCAACACTTATCTGAGAAAGAAAAGTTTCGAGCAAAGAAACAGATTCGCTCGCTAGAGAAGCTGTTTCGGGAAAGTCTAATCCGATCACTCCAAGATTAAGTGTTTTGGTTTTGAGCGGATAATAAATTGCCGGTGTTATTGGCATCGTGTTCGTAAATCTGCCGGCTCTTTCCGAGTTTGCAAAAACCCACTGAGCGATATTCCACTCACCTTGGTCAATTTTGAAAGTACTGAATGGATGTGCTTCGGGCTGTAGTTTCTTTTCATTTTCAAAAAAAAGAAAAACGGATTCGGCCCCAAAAACTTCCTTTAATTGCTTTATTGAACACTCTACAATATTATCCGAACTTTTTGATGAAGAAAGTTCTTTTGCCAAATTATATAATGAGGCAGTTCTTTTTTCGCGTTGATTAATAAGCACTTGTTGAGTTCTAATTCGTGTTATTAGTAATCCGGAGACAGATGCAATAATAAAGTACATAACAAACATTAATACGTCCTCAACCTTCCCGATTCTTAAAGTGAAAGAAGGAGGAATGAAAAAGAAGTTCCAAATGAAGGCGCTCATAACTGCTGCTAGAAAAATCGGCCCCGGACCAAAATTCATTAAAGGCATAAGGGAAATAATAAACAAAAAAAGAAGTGAAATAGCCTGGTATCCTATATGCAAATGCAAATAGAATAGAATAACGCTGGCAAGAGAAACAATTGCAGCCGCGCCAAAATATTTGCCAAAAGATGAATTAAAGAATTTCCTTCCAAGCTCTGTAATCCTTACAAAAACATTTTTGTTTGGATAAACATCGTCCACTCTTTTGCTTGTCAAATCACTCGAATTCATTTTACTGCCTTTAAATTTTCTATCTTACAAGTAACTGAACAAAACTACCTAAGAATTCATAAATGCACTGTAAAGATAAGTAGCCCTAATATAAAGTTAGTATAAAGACCACGCCGGCATATAAAGATTTTATAAAATAGAACATTGAATTATAAAGAAAGAATAAAGATTTACAGCTTTCTATTGTTATTCAAAACTCTCTACGCATTTTAGCACCCGCAATTTCAATTAGGAGTAATAATATGTCTGGAGAGTCTGGACAGCCATCAACGTCAACACGTGTTAAACATTTCTTTCTTGGTGCGCCCCGAAACATAAACGATCCGAAAATTTTTCATAAACTAGCATTAATTCCGTTTCTCGCTTGGGTTGGTCTAGGCGCTGACGGACTTTCATCATCAGCTTACGGACCGGAAGAAGCATTCCGTTCACTAGGACAACATACTTACCTAGCCTTATTTATTGCGTTAGCAACTATACTTACCGTGTTTATTATTTCTTATGCTTATTCGCGGATTATTGAACACTTTCCGCATGGCGGGGGAGGATATATTGTTGCTACACATATGATAGGTGAAAAAGCCGGTGTGGTTTCCGGTGCCGCCTTAATAGTTGATTATATTTTAACAATTACTGTTTCTATTGCAGCATGTTCAGATGCTCTGTTTAGTTATTTGCCTTTGGAATATCACAACTTCAAAATATTTTTTGCTGCTCTTTTAATATTATTCATGATAATAATCAATATGCGGGGTGTAAAGGAGTCGATCATGGGATTGGCGCCAATCTTTTTGACTTTTATTATTACTCACGTTGTTTTGTTAGGCTATGGATTTTTTAGCCACTTTGGTGAGGTGGGCAACGTAGTTCATCAAGTTCAATCGGGACTGCAAAAAGATTTATCTACAATAGGATTCTTTGGAGTCATGTTAATTTTGCTAAGAGCATATTCTCTGGGCGGTGGAACATATACTGGAATAGAAGCGGTTTCTAATGGTCTACAAATTATGAGAGACCCAAAAGTGCAAACCGGAAAACGAACAATGATTTATATGGCATCTTCTCTAGCTATAACTGCCGGTGGCTTAGCCATATTGTATTTAGTAGTTGGTATAACACCAACTCACGGAAAAACTTTGAATGCGGTTCTTGCAGATAGCCTTTTTGGTTCTTGGAGTTTTGGACAAGCATTTGCTGTCATTACAATATTTTCTGAAGGGGCATTGTTATTGGTTGCAGCCCAAGCTGGATTTATTGATGCGCCCCGAATTATGGCAAACATGGCTGTTGATTCTTGGCTTCCTCATAGATTTGCTGCATTTTCAGAACGGCTTACAATGCAGAATGGAGTTATTATGGTAGGAACAGCCGCTTTGGCACTACTTATTTATACTAACGGTTCAATTTCTGCTCTGGTAATAATGTATTCTATAAATGTTTTCTTAACGTTTTCCATTTCAGAATTTGGAATGTCTAGGCTCTTTATTAAGCATAGAAAAAAAGAAAAATTTTGGAAAAAACATTTAAGTGTTCATCTAACGGGATTAATTCTTTGCGTAACTATCTTAGCGGTAACTGTTTCTGAAAAATTCTTAGAAGGTGGTTGGTTAACTCTTGTAATTACATCAGCAGTTATTGTGTTGTGTTACTTTATTAGAAAACACTATTTAAGAGTTCATGCAGATAAAAAGAAGTTCGATGAGCTCTTAACCAACATTCCTACTATTGGTCAACCGAATACCGAGCCGGTTAATCCGAAAGAGATGACTGCGATCTTACTTGTTAATAGCTATAACGGATTTGGCGTTCACACTTTCTTAACAATAGTTCGTCAATTCCCCGATTTCTATAAGAATTTTATTTTTGTTTCTGTTGCCGTTATAGATCAAGGTTTATTTAAGGGGGAGGAGGGAGTTGAGAAACACAAAAAGTCAATACAAGAAGCACTGGAAAAATATGTTGATCTGGCAAGAAGACTTGGTTTAAAAGCAGATTACAGAATTGAAATTGGAACCGATGTAGTAAAAGCGGGCTCTGAACTATGTGTTAACGTGAACAAGGAATTTCGCCGCTCAATGGTGTTCAGCGGAAAGCTTGCTTTCAGAATGGAGAAGTGGTACCATAAATTTTTACACAACGAAACAGCCTTTGCAATCCAACGTATTTTACATTGGAAAGGTGTACCTAATATGATTTTGCCGATAAGGATGGATTTGTAAGTTGCTTAAAAAAGTCTCTAAATAATGTAGAGAATGTTAAGAATCGGCAAATGAAAAGCCGGTTTCTTTTGTGATAAACGATTTCTAATTCAACCGAAAATTTATTTTGAATTCGGTTCCAATACCTTTTTTGCTAAATACTTCGATGGTTGCATTATTTATCTCCGCAAGCTTGTTTACAACGGCAAGTCCAAGTCCGTTACCGTCATACTTTCTTGCGTGACCGGAATCCTCTTGCGAAAATGGTTTGAACATGGTTTTAAGGTACTTTTCGGTAATTCCAACACCGGTGTCTTTAACTAAAACGGTAACATGTGTATCATTAGTTGAAAACATTTCTACATACACTCCACCATACTCTGTGTATTTAACGGCGTTTTCAAAAATGTGAGAGAATAAACCCTTAACTCCGTTGTAATCCGCTTTAATTATTGAGCGATAACAATTATTTCTAACAGAAAAATCCAATCCTTTTTCGCGTGCTTGAGATATAAATTGAGAAAACAAATTTTCTATTACATCAGTGTAAAGATCAAAAGGTTTTGGAACAGACTCATATGTTCCGGATTGTAATTCTGACATTAGCAAAATTAAATCAATAGTTCTTACCAGTCGGTTGCTTGCCCGGTTAATAAATCCAAAAGCCATTTTAAGATCTTGAGGGATTTTTCCGGCTAGTTCTTCTTCCAGCAAACTAGTAAATCCCAATATAGTGTGTACTGGAGTTCTAATTTCGTGAGAAATTTGCGCAAGAAAATCGGACTTTAACTTTTCAGCGGACTCAGCTTTTTTAATTGCCTCAATTAAACTACGTTCTACCTCGTTTGCTTTTTTTTCTTTCGAGTAATCCTTTAATATGCCCTGAATTGCCGCCCCATTACTTAGCTGTATTCGGGAGAAAATACCTTCAAGTTCAACTTCCTCTTTGTTTTGGGCGATAGCTTTAAATTGAAGAACGCAATTTTGTACGGAACCATTTTTCAAACTTTCAATAGAATCCAGAAAAGAGCTTTGGGAAGAAGGCTTAACAAAATTTGTAAAACTTACATTGTGCCCTGTTATATCTTTTTGTGTTATACCGAAAAGCCCTTCGAATTTTTTATTAATTATTGTAATCTTATTTCCCATTGAAAGGAAGATGGCATCGGTTGAATATTTTATAATATTATGAATAGGTTGTTCGTTGTTTTTCAAAAAATTTATTGAAGCATGATGGTGTTTAAGTTCTTGAATCACTCCTCGTACTCCTATCAGGGTGCTATTTTTAACTACCGGTTTTAAGTGGATTAAAGCAGAAAATGTCATTCCGTTATTGCTCAAACACAAGAAGTTTCTAAATCCACGACATGTGTTTTTCTTAACCTCGTCGAAATAGAGATACAAGTCGACCTTGAATTCCTGAACTACTAGATCCAAAAGATGTTTTCCGTTAAGACACTCGGATAAATCATAAGAAAACAGCTCGCGAACTTTAGAATTAGCATTGGTAATGTTACCACATAAATTTGTTTCAAATGTAGCAAGCGGGAATGATTCTGCGAATTCATTAAAACCATTGTTAGTATGGTTATTTATTCCGTTGGTTGAAGTTGTTTTCTTGAATAAAAAAAACGAAGAAAGTCGGTTGATTCTGTTTGAAAGAATCTTTTGTAACATTTTTGCCCTTTGAAAATTACACAGAAAAATTAATGTATGGTCTCGATGTAAAATATCGTGGAATTAATGAAATTTTTGTAACAATTAAACGTAACTGTGTGGGGTTATTACTACAATTAGTTTTCGGAAGGTAATAAGCTTTTAATTGAGGAACGCACTTTATCAAATTCCATTGATTTATCTAAAAAGAAGTCGGCTCCAATTTTTAAGCATTTCTTTCGAATGGCCGGAGAGGATTCGTTAGTTAATACAATTACCCGCGATCCATATATATTTTTTATCTCTGGAATTAAGTCCATTCCATTTTCACCATTTAGATTAAGATCAAGTATTGTAATACTTGGCTTTGTCTCACACAACAAAGCAAGTGCACTAGAAGAATCGTCCGCTTCATAAATAGTTGAATCAAAACCGGAATTAACAACGAGTTTTTTAATTGTTTTGCGTAATTCCGGATTGTCTTCAACAATAAGAATATTCATACAGTTATCCTGATTAAAAAATTTTACTCCATCGAACATAAAAATATGGTGTTTGGTGGTGATCGCTTGTAGGCTGAATGATACAAATCATGTAGTGATAATACTACAATTCGGAAGGTGTTTAATTTATTGTGTCAATCCATTATCAATTGCAAATTTAATTAGATCTGCATTTGTTTTTATATTTAGCTTTTCCAGTATGCGCGCTCGGTAAGTGTTAACGGTGCTCGGACTAATATTTAGTTCTTCCGCAATTTTGGATTGAGAAGTCCCCGATGCAATTTTCTGGAGAACTTCTATTTCTCTATCTGAAAGATTTTGTATTGAGTTTTTATTTTCTGCCATTCCAAACACAATATCTTCTGCAAGTCTCTCGCTAATGTATCTTCCGCCGTGAGAAACTCTATCAATTGCAGTAAGAAGTTCATCGGCAGCCTTTTCTTTGTTGATGTAGCCCGAAGCGCCGGCCTTAATACAGCGCATGGCAAATTTTTCTTCGGGGTGCATGCTTAAAACAAGCACTTTAATTTTGATTCCCGCGGCTTTAATATCTTTAATTATATCCAGTCCATTTTTGTTGGGTAGATTTATATCTAAAATTAAAAGATCAGCATCGTTTTTTCTTACCAAATCAATAACATCAAATCCCTCTCCTGTTTCGGCAACTATTTCGTAAAATGGATTCGACTCGACCACTTTTCTTAAGCCTTGTCTAATTAGAATATGGTCATCAACAATTATTATTTTAATTTTTCTCATTTCATATCAACCCAAAAATAATTTCAACTAAAGATAGCAAAATCAAAACTTTTGCAAATACGTTAATTGAGACGTTTAGCATGTAGTTTTATGGCCAAATTTGTACCCGCCCAGGCTTTGCCCGATATTTTAAATGAACCACCTAATCCTTCAATTCGCTGCCTCATTCCTAATAATCCGAATGAGTGTGATTTTAGTAAATCTTCTTCTCGGATTCCTTTTCCATTGTCAGCAATTTGAAGTTCCAATAAATCTTTATTGAATTTTAATCCAACGGTTACTTTTGTAGCGTTGGAATGTTTGATAATGTTTGTAAGTGATTCCTGAACTGTTCGGTAAGCCGCAATTGCTTTGTCTCCCTCTATGTTAAGCTCTTCAAAGTTTTTATTGAACCGGTATTTGATCTTGGTTAGCCCCTTAAAATCTTCCAGTAGTTGTTTTATTGCCGAAACTAATCCAAGCTTATCTAACGTTTCCGGGCGTAAGTTCTTTATAATTCTTCTTATTGAAATAACTGATTTATCAATCATTCTAGACATAGATTTTAGCTCTTCGAGTAAATCTGTTTGTGGAAAATTATCGTTCGAATCCGTTATTCCATTAATTAAAAAAGATAGATTCATTTTAATCGCAGCTACAATTTGTCCAAGCTCATCGTGAATGCCGCGAGCGATATCTGCCCGTTCCGATTCTCTCATAGAAATTAGATGCTTTGTTAATTCACTTAACCGTTCTTGTTGCTCTTTAAGTCTCAACTCATATTCTTTTCTTTGGGTGGTAACATTTTGCATATAAATGAACCGACTAACTTTTCCGCTTTTATCAAGCACGGGTTGGGCATTTAGCTCAACCCAAAATTTATTACCGTTTTTATGATAATTAATTATTTCAGCTCGCATGTTCTTTCCCCTCATTAATGTTTCTTCAAATTGCTTGGCTAAAGCCGGGTCAGATTCTTCGCCTAACAAGAAATCGCCGGGACGTTTATCTCTTACTTCCTCAAGCGTATATCCGGTAACTCTTGTAAAGCCTTCGTTGGCCCACTCAATTTTATGATTCGAATCTGTTATTAACACACCATTGTCCGTCTCTCTTGCAATAAGAGCAAGTTTATTTATTTCTTCTCGATATTTCTTTATGTCGGTAATGTCGCGAACAATAACCAATACTTCATTTTGTCCGCTTTTAATAATTCTTCCTTCAAAATGTCGTAAAGATTCCTTATGGTTCATGCTGTATCCCAAGATATCGGGAATGCCGGTTTTAATAACGCTACGGATTTTCTTTAAGGCTTCTTTGTAAACTTCGGGCGGAAGGGTTTCAGAAATGTTGCGGTTAATAACTAAGTGCTTCGGAATTCGCAGAGGATTTTTTTCGTGAGCAATGTAATCTATGTAAACGCCCTCCTTATTTAAGCGAAATAGAACATCGGGAATTGCTTCTAAGATGGACTTAATGTTATTCTGACTTTTAATAAGTTCAAGTTCAGTTTCTTTTTTTTCTGTGATATCCCGACCAATGGCAATTATTTCTTGAATTTTTGAGGAGTTGTTATTCACCCCTTTATTAGACCATTGAATCCATCTCCACCCAAATTTTGTTAGCATTCTTTCTTCATGTTCAAGAACGTAGGGGGCTTTTAATGCTTTTTTTAGAACTACTTTTACTCTTGGTAAATCATCCGAATGAATTTGAGGAAGAAACTTTTTTCCGATAATATCTTTGTGCTTTACATTAAAGATTTCACGGTAATTTGGGCTAGCATAAAGAAGTGTTCCTGTAGTATCAAATTTTACCACCAGGTCATTTATGTTTTCAACTAGTGTTCTGTATTTATTCTGACTGGCGTTAAGCTTTTCTTCTGCGGCGGTACGTTTTACTATCTCCCGAGTTATTTTATTAACATTGTTGGCGTTGGCCATAGCCAACGCAACTGTTTTTCCAATCGTAGTTAATGTTACTCTATCTACATCGTTAATATAGGAATCATCGTGAAATATCAAATTAGCGGTGCCAATAACGTTGTTGTTGTAAAGAAGTGGTATCGAAATAACAGCTTTAAACCCATCTTTTGTTAAAGCTTTTTTTGCTGCCGGATTGACTCTTTTATCTGCGGTAATATTTTTTAAGAAAAGAATTTTTTTTGATTTTACAGCAATACCGGTAAAGCTATCGTCTACCGGAAAAGCACGGCTGGCTTTTTTAACGCGGTTTCTAAAACCCTTGGAGGCGATCAAAAGCAATTCTTTATTATCCGGTAAATACTGAAATATTGCAACCGAAGGAGAATTGCTGTACTTCATTAGAGCATTTACAGCAAGCTGCGCAACTTTTTTATAGTCTTGTGTTCCTATCAAGTCTCTATAAAATTTGTTGATAATCTGAACGTGCTTCAGTTTAGGGAGGGAACCAAGAGAGGCGGCTATCATATTACACCCATTTAAAAGTTTTGTCATTCTCTGGGTGAAATATATCTATTGTTTTATTTAGAGTCTCGACTATCTTGTTCGAAACGGAACAAAGTACAATAACCTATTAACGCTTTACCGCCATCGCTTTGAAAGCTACTGCATACATCTGGATTTGTTTCATCATTGCGCCAAGTCCATTCTTGCGTGTTGGAGAAAGGTGATTATCAATACCAATATTTTTAACAAACTCCGGTGGATTAGCTAGAATCTCATCCGGCGTTTGATTTGAGTAAACATCAACAAGAAGGGAGATCAACCCCTTTACAATAGCCGCGTCGCTATCAGCTTCAAAAATAATTTTACCACCCTCAAGCTTGGCGTTTATCCAAACTTGGCTTTGGCAGCCGCTAAGTTTGTGCTTCTCAGTTTTGAAGGAATCATCAAGAGCCGGCATTTTTCTGCCTAGCTCTATAATGCGTGTATATTTTTCTTCCCAGTCGGTAAACTGCTCAAACTCTTTTACAATCGTGTCTTGTTTCTCTTTAATCGTCATTTGTCTTCCGGGAATTATAATACGTTATAAACAAAACCAATCTGTAAGCCTTCTTTAATCTGTGTGGTAGCGGATTGCGCTTTTTCGTAAATAAGTAAGTAGCCAAAATTTACGGAAATATACTTTGTTACTTTTGCGGCAATTATATTATCCCAGCGTACATCCCAAACATCCAGACTTTTGAATTGAGAGAAAAGACGAATTTTACTTTTGAAAACTATATTCTCTTCTAGTTTGTAATCAACATCGGTTACGGATTCTATACCGGTTTCAAATTTAAATTTCTCAACTTCGTTTTTAGTATTAGGATCATCCGAATACTGCGTAAACTTATTTGTAATTATTTCTTGAAAGCCGATACCGAGACGTGTAACAATACTCGGATATTTATCATAAGTAAAACCGATTGTTTGAGTTATATAGCCGGGATCGAAAAAGTTGGCAATTTCCATTTCTGGTGTAACTTTATAATCAAAACCGCTTGCAAGCTGAGTTCTGATCGAATTGGAAATAAATGGACTTGCAGCCCAACCGAGATCATAAGAAGCAACATTTTCAATATATAAATCGTTATCTGTTGTTCTATAAGTAGCGCCGCCAATTTTTGATCTTCCGTATGTAGCCTTTATAGAATTTTTGAATGACCATTCTTTGCTTGGTTTATCATAATGAAAATCTCCCATTAGCGTCCAAGCTATTGAATTTTCGCCACCTTTTACCCAGTTGCTGAAAGCAATTTGATTAATTCCTATGCTTGTTACAAGAGAAGGAACCCAGCTGCTTTTTACGGTATCTACGGTTTGTGCAGAAACAGAGAGAGAGGTAATTATTAGTACAAAAGCAGTTAGTTTTTTCACATTAACCTCGAGTTTTCTTGTAGAAATAAAATTGAATGCGCAAAATTAAGAATTTTCATGGGGCAATACTTAGAGGCACCGTAAAATATTTTCACAAAATTCCATTGCTAATGTTATTTTTGAAGTTGAATTAGAGAAAGTCTTTATGGCAAATTTCGAATTAGTTTCAAGCTATCAGCCCTCGGGCGACCAGCCGCGCGCGATACAAGAATTGTTGGAAGGATTGAAGCGGGGAGACAAACATCAAGTTCTGCTCGGTGTTACCGGAAGCGGCAAGACCTACACAATGTCTAACGTTATTAAAGAATACAACCGACCAACGCTGATTATTTCTCACAACAAAACTTTAGCGGCGCAGCTATATTCGGAATTCAAAGCATTCTTCCCCAATAACGCGGTTGAGTTTTTCATCAGCTACTATGATTACTATCAGCCGGAAGCTTATGTTGTTAAGCGGGATTTATATATTGAAAAAGATTTTGCAGTGAACGAAGAGATTGACCGGCTTCGCTTGAAAGCAACAACAGCTTTGATAGAGGGAAGAAGTGACGTAATTATTATTGCAAGCGTAAGCTGTATTTACGGTATTGGCGCGCCGGAAGAATACGCGCGTCAGATTTTATTTCTGCGCAAAGGACAAACAATTGAGCGCAGAAAGCTTTTGCGTAATCTGATAGATATTTATTACACACGCAACGATGCTGATTTTACACGCGGCACCTTCCGTGCGCGCGGTGATGTTGTGGAAGTAATTCCCGCCTACCAATATGAAGAAGCAGTCCGAATTGAATTTTGGGGTGATGAAATTGAGAGGCTATCAATTATAGATTCAATTACCGGCGATGTAATTAAGCAAGTGGAAAACATTCCAATTTATCCGGCAAAATATTTTGTTACAACAAGAGATCAAGTTAACAGAGCAATTCAAACTATTGAAGAAGAGCTTAAGGAACGGTTGCGTTATTTCTGGAGCCAAGAAAAATACGTTGAAGCACAGCGGCTTGAGCAGCGCACTAAATATGATTTAGAAATGATGCGCGAGATTGGCTATTGCAGCGGAATTGAAAATTATTCCCGTCACATGGATGCACGTCCGCCCGGCTCACGACCATTCTGCTTGTTCGATTACTTTCCGAAAGATTATTTATTAATAATAGATGAAAGCCACGTAACAGTCTCCCAAGTGCGCGCTATGTATGCCGGCGACCGATCCCGTAAAGAAGTTTTGGTTGAGCATGGATTCCGCTTGGAGAGTGCAATGGATAACCGCCCCCTCAAGTTTGAGGAATTTCAAGGGATGACGAATCAAGTAATTTATGTTAGTGCAACACCGGCTAACTACGAACTTGAGCAATCGCACGGAGCCTTTGTAGAACAAGTTATTCGTCC
Organism: Ignavibacteriota bacterium; assembly: GCA_043807765.1. GTDB lineage: Bacteria > Bacteroidota > Ignavibacteria > Ignavibacteriales > Melioribacteraceae > Stygiobacter. The sequence continues at coordinate 59,668 of JAZDFQ010000059.1, read as the reverse complement.
AACCGGCTTGCTCGATCCCGAAATTGAAGTTCGTCCAATTAAGGGACAGATTGATGATTTGATTGGTGAAATTAGAAAGCGTGTCATTCTTAAAGAACGCGTTCTAGTTACAACTCTTACAAAAAAAATGGCGGAAGACTTAACGGATTATCTCGATAAGCTGAAAATTAAAGTGCGCTACATTCACAGCGAAGTTGATGCGCTTGAAAGAGTTGAAATCATCCGCGATTTGCGCATAGGAGGTTTTGATGTTCTCGTTGGCGTAAACTTATTGCGCGAAGGTCTTGATCTGCCGGAAGTTTCCTTAGTGGGAATTATTGATGCGGACAAAGAGGGATTCTTGCGAAGCGAGCGCTCGCTAATGCAGACAGCCGGAAGAACCGCGCGTAATGTAAATGGCAGAGTAATAATGTATGCCGATAAGATTACGGAATCTATGCGCAAGACGATTGAAGAGACTAACCGCAGAAGAAAACTTCAGCAAGAATACAACGAAGCAAACAACATTACGCCAATGACAATTTACAAGAGTGTTGAAGAAATTATGAACTCGACTTCTATTGCGGATGTGCGCAAGAAAGAACACGAAAAACAAGAAGAAGCCTTCAGCAAAGTTGCAGAACCGGTTATTAGATACATGAGTGATGACCAGCGCAAAGATTTACTTGAACAGATGACTGAAGAAATGCTTGCCGCCGCTAAGGATTTGGAATTTGAGCGCGCCGCTATGCTGCGTGATGAGATTGATAAACTGAAAAAGATGATAAAATAATACCATAAAAAATCTTGATAGTTTAATTTCCAAGAGATATTTTGCAGTTAACTTAAGTGGGGGAATAAAACCCGAGTCAGCTTCGTTTTTATTCTAATCAAATAACAGTTTAGGAGGTATAAGTGAAAAGAACTTTCTTTAAAGCGGCGTGTTTACTAGTAGCGCTGTTATCAGTTAATACTTTTGCACAACAGACAAAAGTCACGGGCAAGTTACTAGATGCTAATGGAAAACCATCTAAAGAAGCTCTAGTTGGAATTATGGGAGAATTCTCATCACAGGCAAAAGGTTTTGTTAAATGTGACGACATGGGAACATATTCTATTACTATTACAAAACCGGGTGTAAATAGAGTATTGTTTTCTATTCCAGATCACAAAGCAGAAACAACTTTAGTTGTTAACAGCAGAAATAAGGAAATTAAAATATATGTAACACTCGATTACTATAAGTACAAAGATACTTTAGATGAAGTTTCTGTAATGGGAGACTTTAACAATTACGATTTTGCCTCCGCAGAAAAGATGACGAAGAAAGATGATGGTACATATATCTATGAAGTGAAAACAGATAAGCCTACTGTAAAATATCAGCTGTGTAAAATTGAAGCTGGCAATAGAACAATTAATGCACCGGAAACAAATAAATTTGAAAATGATTCCACTGGAGATTTCCGATCTATAGTTGAGGTCAAAGATGGAAAAGCAGTAATTGTATTTGATCCGGCGAAGTTGAAAAAAGGAGAGGCTAAAGCAAAAGTAGTAATGGAGGGAGATGTCTTATCGCAAGCAGTAACTAAAGAAACGTTAGAATATAACGACCTGAGACTAGAAGCTTCGAAGCGAATGAGAGAATATTATGAAAAGAACAAAAAAATTGATGGATATGAATTTGACGATGATGGCAAAGTTGCCGAAATATTAAAAAAAGCCGAAGCTGAAAAGGACACTGAATTAAGTGATTTTTACAAATTAAACTATGTTACCTTCTTTCAGAACAAAACAAAAAATTATGATTTTTTCAAAGCGGCTGAATTTTACGAATCTATTTCGCCTCAAAGTATTGTTTGGGAATTAGTTCCGCAAGCGTACAGTACTTATTACCAAATACTACCACAATTTAAATGGAAAGCAAACGAAGAAAAATTTTTGAAAGCATCCAAAAGCAATATTGTTAAAATGAATATTTATTATAGCAAATTGTCCAGCGCAAAGTATGCTTCAAATACCGAAGAGCTTAAAAGGCTTCATGAAATAATTAAGAAAGACCTTGGTGAAACAGAACAAGTAATACAAATGCTAACACAGTATCCAATTGAAAGCAAAATTAAAGTAGGAGTAGAAATCCCGGATTTCGAAATAGCTTCTCTTGATGATAAGAATGTAAAATTTTCAAAGAAGGCAATGCTTGGCAAAATCTATATGATTGATTTTTGGGCTACATGGTGCGGCCCTTGTGTTGGTGAGATGGAAAGCATGCACAAAGCTTATGCGAAATTCAAAGACAAGGGTTTCGAAATACTTAGTCTTTCATCCGATGCCTCAGAAAAAGATGTAGAGAAGTTTAGAAGCGGTGAATGGAAAATGCCTTGGAAGAACGCTTTTGTTGGCAATGTTGAAGGAAGAAAAATTTCTCAAGCGTTCGAAGTTATTGGAATTCCACGACCAATACTTGTTGATAAAGATGGAAAAATAATTGCTATGGAAGGTGATCTAAGAGGACAAAATCTAGAACAAACTTTAGCAAAGTATTTTCAATAAGAAATAATTTAGTGGAAAGCCGTTCTATCAAAAACCAGAGCGGCTTTCTTTTTGCCGCGTGTTTTCATTTACAGCGTAAACCCTTATTTTGTGCCGCAAACAAAACCTTTCCTAAGAGAATAATATGAACATTCTATTTATTGTAGCCGGCGCCGCACTGATATTTATTTTCTTTTACAAAATTTACGGCTCATTCCTAGCTAAAAAAGTTTTTGATCTTAACGACTCAACGCCAACTCCAGCAGTAAGCATAAACGATGGAGTTGATTACGTTCCAGCCGATTCAAAATTTTTAATGGGGCAGCATTTCTCGGCAATTGCTGCGGCTGGGCCAATTACCGGACCAATTATAGCCGGAGTATTATTCGGTTGGGTTCCGGCGTTAATATGGATTGTGCTCGGCTCAATATTTATCGGCGGTGTTCACGATATGGGCTCTATTGTTGCGTCAATCCGCTACAAAGCAAAATCAATTACAGAAGTTGTACGCGTTAACGTATCCAAGCGCGCATGGATTTTATTCATGATTTTTATTTGGGTTACGCTTGTGTATGTAATAGTCGCGTTCACGGATGTAACATCAAGTTCGTTTGTTGGAACAATAACGCTTGACAACGGAGACAAAGTAGGCGGCGGCGCAATTGCAACATCGTCACTTCTTTATTTGGTTCTTCCGGTTATCATGGGAATTCTTCTTAAGAAAACTAAACTCTCGCTTACGTTGGCAACGGTAATCTTTCTTCCACTGGTTGGCTTATCAATTTGGATTGGACCTTCAATTCCTCTTGATCTTAGCGCTTGGTTTGGATGGTCTTTGCACGGTACACAAAAATTATGGAACGGATTTATTCTTCTTTACTGTTTTGTTGCTTCAATTATTCCGGTTTGGGTTTTGCTTCAGCCGCGCGGACACTTAGGCGGATATTTTCTTTATGCAGCATTAGCCGCCGCGGCAATTGGTTTAATCTTCGGTGGATTCACAATTCAATATCCGGCGTTTACAATTTCTTCGGAAAGCAATCTTGGCAATTTCTGGTTCCCGATGTTTCCGGTTTTGTTTATTACCGTTGCATGCGGCGCTTGTTCCGGCTTTCACTCACTTGTCGGTTCCGGCACAACATCTAAGCAGCTTGCAAAAGAAAGCGATGCAAAAGTTGTTGGTTATGGAATGATGCTTCTTGAAGGAATGGTTGCTGTAGTTTCTCTTGCTTGTGTTATGATTCTCACGAAAGACAGCGCTCTGATAAAAGCTTCCCCAAATTTTATTTACGCTTCAGGTATCGGTCAATTTGTTCAACTAATTGGAATTCCCGCCGCGCTGGGAATTTCTTTTGGCTTAATGGCATTCACAACTTTTGTTTACGATACACTTGATGTTTGCACACGCTTATGCCGCTACATAGTTGAAGAATTAACCGGCTGGAAAACAAAATCCGGGAGATATTTTGCAACAGGCATTTCAATTCTTGTTCCGCTTCTTTTTGTAACATCAACAATGAACGATGCGGCGGGAAATCCAATTCCGGCTTGGAAAGTTTTCTGGAGTATCTTCGGAGCTTGCAACCAAATGCTTGCTGCACTTGCGTTGATTGGAATTACAGTATGGCTTTACAAAACCGCTAAGTTTAAATATGCTTGGGTTGTAGCCTTTGTTCCCGCCGTTTGGATGTTCCTAATGAGCAACTGGGCTTTCTTAGTTTTAATGCGCGACGGCTGGTTGAAAACCGGAAGTTTTGTTTTAACCGGAAATCCCGTTCCAATTGTAGCGATGTTTTTGTTTGTTCTTTCGCTTACCATTGCAATGGAAACTTTTTATGCTGTGTATATCAAAAAAGTAGAGACAGAATAATTAATGTCAAAGCATCACTTTTTTGTCGTTGCATATCTTGTTGCCGGAATTCTTTTTGCACAAACAACAGATAGCGTTATTAATCAAACGGGTTATGTTGTAAGTGAATTCATTTACCCCCTTGACGGCAAGCCCACCGCACAATGCCACGCATCAACAATTGCGGAAACACCGGATGGGCTTATAGTTTCTTGGTTTGGCGGAACAGAAGAAAAAAATCCGGATGTTGGTATTTGGGTATCGCGGCAAGTAAATGGTAAATGGACAAAACCAGTTGAAGTTGCTAACGGAATAATAAACGAGAGCAAACGCTTTCCATGTTGGAATCCCGTGCTGTTTTGTATCAATAATAAAACGGTAATGCTATTTTACAAAGTTGGTCCTAATCCGGTAGAATGGTGGGGAATGGTTATTACATCTAACGATAATGGATTAACCTGGTCCAAGCCGGAACGGCTGCCGGAAAATATTTTAGGTCCAATTAAAAACAAACCGGTTCTGCTGCCAAACGGAGAAATTATCTCACCATCCAGTAGCGAGAATAATGGCTGGAATGTTCACGTTGAAATTTCAAATGATAATTGCGTAACATGGAAGCGGACTGATTTGTTAAAGGACAAAAGTATTTCTGTAATTCAACCCGCAATACTTCTTCACGGAAAAGATACTTTGCAAATGTTGTGTCGCTCTCAACAAGGATTTATAATGCAAAGCTGGTCTTATGATAATGGAGAGACGTGGAGCAAAATGGTTTCTACTAATCTGCCGAATCCAAACTCCGGCATTGATGCGGTTACATTAAAAGACGGAAGACACTTGCTGGTTTATAATCATACCGGAATGATAGAGGGGAAATGGGGCGGATTAAGAACGCCTATGAACGTTGCAATTTCCGTTGATGGACAAAATTGGCATCCTGTGTTAACGCTGGAAAACGCACCGGGTGAATATTCCTACCCGGCGGTAATTCAAAGCTGCGATGGAAAAGTTCACATCACCTATACATTTAAACGAGAAACTATAAAACACGTAGTTGTAAATCCGGATTTGATTAACTAACAATTGGCTTAACTACTAAAGAAAGAAAGAAGAATGAACTACTTAATAGTAAAACATAAAGTTGCAGATTTCGAAAAATGGTTAGCCGTTTTCAAATCTCACGAAGAAATACAAGAAGAAGCCGGCTTTTACGATCTCCAAATTATGCGCAATGCGTTTGAGCCAAACATAGTAACTGTTTTTTTCAAAGTCCGGGATATTGAAAAAGCGAAAGCGTTTACATCTTCTCAAAAAGCTTCAGCCGTAGCGGTAGACGCCGGAGTTATTGGAACACCCGAAGGATTGTGGCTGAAAGAAGTTTGAGCGTTGCTTAAACTTCAATTAGCATTTTTCAACTTGTAGCTTAACCATCCGGGAATAGCGTCTTTGTGAACCATTACAGCAACGGTTTTTAATCGTGCATAAATTTCACTCATGTACCAGTAGCCGTCATACTTTTTATCTTTGGTTCCCCAAGAATTTTTAACATAATAAAAATTATAACCACGCTGATCTTTCGCGCGGCCGGTAATGTGCATTAAGTGATCGTCGGTTGTGGTTTGATTATCAAACGTTTCTTGACGCATTTCTTGTGTGATGAATTTTTCTTTTACCGGTTCTTCAACTTTCTTCTCGTCGGTGTCTTCGCTTACAACCTCGGGAGTTTCTTCTTGCGGAACAATTGCAAGCCCTTTTTTGCGGTCAAAGTTTTTCTCGCTAGTGTCGCCATCCCACAAAACAGAATAGCCTTTTGCTAAAGCTGTATCAATCAAAGCGATCATTTCTCCAAACGGAATGTTGTAGTATTTATCATGGCTCCAGTTATCCGGAATTTCCAGATCAAATTGGGAATAGAAAGGATGATGCGTGTAAGAAGTAAATTCAACATAATCATTTGGATTAAAGCCGAGCGAATCTCGAAAACCCTTCGGAGTGAAATTCCTTTCCAAGTAATTAAATTCATGTTGTGGTGTACCTAGATATATATTTAGTGTAGATTCAAAAACCTCTTGCCAGCGTGGAGTAATTTTGCCCCCTTTGTTTCTCTTTACTGCGTTAACTATGCTTTCTAAAACGTCAGCCATTTCACCGTGATTATGTTCATCTTCGCCAATGTTCATTCCTTTGTAGTTAGTTTCGGGAATCATTCCTTTCTCGCGGATAACATTCATTACGTCGTGCGCTTGTCCGCCAACACTAAAACTTGTTGTTCCGGAATAACGAACGAACTTCTTGGCTTTTTCGGGATAAGCATAGCGCACAAACCACATCGGTGATAAAATGTGTTCACCCTTTCCCATGCGTAAAAGTTCTGTCTCGATGAAAGATGTTGTTGCAAAAGACCAGCACGTTCCGGTCTTTGCCTGGTTCTTTACCGGTGCCGTTTTCACCTGGTGAATCATTTCGAATTTATAAACCTCTTCTTCGCTTTTCTTTTTCTTGCTCTGCGAGAAGGACGTATTTGTGAGGAATAAAAAAACAACGAGCGCGAAGGCAAACAAACAAATCTTTTTCATAATACCCACTTAGGGATTTTGTTGACGGCAAAATAAAATATACTTTTGAAAAAAGCACCTAGGATGATTTGATGAAAAAGCCGCACGTTGTTTGTGCGGCTTATAGCCTTTTGTCTAACTACTCAATACTGAATACTAATTACTTGGTAAGCAGCAGCTTAATAGATTTGCTGAAATTGCTTGCTTGTATTGCAGCAATGTAAACACCGCTTGTTAACTTACTTGCATCAAAATCTACTTTATAATAACCGGCGCTCTTATGTTCATTTACCAAAGTAGCAACTTCTTTACCTAACACATCATAAACTTTTATTGTTACCATTCCATCTTTTGGCAACTGGTAATTTATTGTTGTTGTTGGGTTGAATGGATTTGGATAATTACTAATTGCAAACTCAACCGGAACTTCACTCTCTGTTTTAGTTAAAGCTAAATCATTATTTTGCATAGAAGCACCCACTGTACCGTAAACATAAGTGTTGGCTCCACCATCAGACCATGAACTGTTTACGGAATAGTAGGCTGTTATACCATATTGTAACCAAATATTGTCACGCCATGTCGACAAGTTATAATCGTAATCAGTAAAAGTTTGAACACCACTGTTTACAGTTCCCAGCAGTTGATCTGAACTCCACGACCCATTAGAATAAACTTTTCTGTAAACCCTATATTGCGTTACATAGGTATTGGGGTTGTCGGTCCAATTGATTTGAATTGGTTGACCAATTGTTGTTCCGAATGTAACACCCGGGGCTAATGCCTGAATCCTGTAATTTGGAGTAAAGGTTTCGTGTTGTGTTGCTGTTATAGGGGAAACAATTTGCCCGGAACTTCTTTTCCATTGATCAAGAAAAACATATTCAATTCCATTAGTTACAAAGTACCACTCGGCGGTTGGCGAAATAGAGTTATCTTCTATTACATTTGTTGTAACCGAAGAACTATATGTATTACCATTTAAGGAAATTGAATGCCCCGGATTAGATAGAGTGATATTACATTGTTTAGGCATATTGGCAGTACATGTTTTGCTATCAGCAGTTGGAGCATTAACATAGTTGTTTCTAGTTGAGGCACTGCCCGAAACACCAGTCCATTGAGTGAAAACTCTTAAATAATCACCGGAGGTTTGGTCTTCAACATTTAAATAAGTTGTTGAATTGGGCTCTGGAGTAAAATTATAACCATGATCTCTCGATACCGAATTCACTAACAATTGTCCTCCTCCGAAACTTGTCCGCACAGTAATTGATGGTCTAACTGTAAATGTTATTTGATCTGGCGTACCCCAAGGCTGTGCACCTAAACCTGGTATCCAAAGATAGCGTTCAAGTTTCCAAGTATAAGTTCCCGCTGTTAATGTACAAGTTACTGGTGGAGTAGATACCAGATTGTATGGATAAACATCAGATGTGTAAGTCTGATCTGCGTATAGCTTATGTATTTCGTTTTCATATAAAATTTCGGTATATGAGTATTGTATGGTTACCGAAACGCTAGACTGTCCTTCCGGAATACTAATTACCGCTCCGTTTGTCGGATAAGTAAAATAAAGCGTTTTTGTTTGCGCGAATACAAATGTCGTAAATAGTACAAAAATGAATAAAAGTCTTCCTTTCATAGTTACCTCGTTAAAAAATGGTTATATTTTGTTCGCAAATAATAAAGGGCGGAGAAATCCCTCTTATGTCTTACCCAAGGCATTTTTTATTTGCAACTTGGCGGTGTTACTAGCACCGCCTTTTAATTATTAGTGTCTTCTGAAAAATTCGTTTTATCATTTCAACCGAAGGGAGAAAACTTTGTTTTTGCAAGATTTCTCAGATGCTTCGAAATAACAGACAATAATTATTCAGTAATTCTATTTATTAGTTTGCCTTCTCCGGCACCTCCGTAAAATTCATTTTCCATGCCAAACAATAGTTTTCATAGGGATGGTGTTAACTAAATTCCCGACAATAAAGACCTCTGTTCCATTGCTCCAAACTGAAGTATAAACTGCCGAGGGAACATTAATATCTTTTATTTTAGTCCAAGCGGTCCCATCGCTAAAGAGTGCTTGCCCCCCCTGACCGACAGCTATAATATATTTATCATTCACTGAAATCATACCTTCGGCTATTAACTGATATTGCTTCAGCCATTGACCTCCTTCATTCAAGAAAATTCCTTCATCTCCGTAACTGTACAGCTTACCGCTATTTGAAATGTATAATTTTTGTCCAAAATTTCTTGAGTATAACGTTGAGTCAATTATTTTCCATTTATTCAACTCGTATTTGTAAAAATAGGTAGTGTGGGGGGTGTTTGCCGTTTGTGGCTTTACTGCTATTAGGTACTTGTTCTGGCTTGTTTCCCGCACGCCATTGATAACTAAGGTTGTATCTCCAATGATTTCTTTTTTCCAAGTGGCTCCATCATATTTTACAATCTCTCCAAAACCCGCGCAATAAACATTATTCTGATCTTTGCCCCACACATCATTTACCCACATGTTATGCATCTTTATCTCATGCTCAATCCATTTATTACCGTTGAAATTTAGAACAAGGGGCTTTCTTACCCAAGAATCTGTGGTTGGATTATAGCTTAAAAGCCGTTGACCAACCATCCAAACATTACTTCGATTGAAACTATATACTTTTTCCAAACTTAATGCGCTTCTATCTATGTCCTTAGAAAGATCATAATAACTCCACTCTTTACCGTTATAATGCCACGCACTAGCTTTGCTTCTATCGTGAAAGCCGCATGTCCAAACATTATCAGGAGAGCTTCCCCAAATAGATTTCATCAAGACTTGATAGCTGTCGGGATAATATAGAGTATCTATTTTCCAAACCATCTCCGTAGGGTTTTTAAGTTTTTCTTCGGGTGTGGTAATTTCTTCTTTGCAAGAAAGAGCTATTAGAATAGCTGTTAGAAAAAGAGTTAAGCTGAAGTAGAGTTGCATATAACCTCCCAGGTTTAGTCATCCAAAATGCTTCGTAATTAACTGTTGTAATTTACGTTTTTTTTTTTTATTACATTCAAGCATTGTTGAAAATTTTACACCAACTTAATTCTAAAATCACAAACAAAACTATAATTGATTTTAAGCTCTATACGGGATAACTTCATTTATAATTATTTAACGGAGTGTTAAGTGTGTGCCTCTAAGCGAATCCCCATCGCGATGGTTTCATTTTTATTAATATATCTCTTTTGCATTCAAGTAATTGCCCAGCAACAAAAATATGGTTTGGTAATTCATGGCGGCGCGGGGACAATATTAAAGAAAAATATGCCGCCGGAAAAAGAAGCGGCTTACGTGGAAAAACTTAACGAAGCTCTTTCTACCGGATACAAAATCTTAGAGGCTAACGGAACATCGCTGGATGCAGTTAATGCGGCAATAAACATTCTGGAAGACTCGCCATTGTTTAACGCCGGCAAAGGTGCGGTCCTAACAGAAAAGGGGGAGGTCGAACTTGATGCCTCTATAATGGATGGTAAAACTTTAATGGCGGGAGCTGTTGCGGGAGTTAAGCATATTAAAAATCCAATTAATCTTGCGCGGCTTGTTATGGAAAAATCAGCACACGTTATGATGATTGGCGAAGGCGCTGAAGAGTTTGCTAAACAAAACAATTACGAACTTGTTGATAACAAGTATTTCATAACGGAAGAGCGATGGCATCAATATCTAAAAATGAAAGAAGCTCAAGATCAGAAACATGGAACTGTTGGCTGCGTAGCACTTGATAAAAACGGTAATCTTGCCGCGGGTACATCTACCGGCGGTATGATGATGAAAAAGTTTGGACGTGTTGGGGACGCCCCAATTATTGGTGCCGGCACTTATGCAAATAATAATACTTGTGCCGTTTCTGCAACCGGACACGGAGAATATTTCATTCGTCTTGGAGTAGCTAAAGATATTTCATCTCTAATGGAATATAAAAATTATTCACTGGATCAAGCGGCGAATGAAGTAATCAGCACTAAACTTACCAAGCTTGGAGGAACCGGCGGTGTAATAGCAATTGATAAAGATGGAAATGTTGCGATGCCTTTCAATACCGAGGGAATGTATCGGGGATATTTGATAAATGGTTCCGCTCCGGTAGTAAAAATTTATAAAGATTAGACTAATTTGTAGCGGCTTAATTAAAGGGGGTTGTTAACCACAACGGAAAATGGAGTGAATTAATGACCTTAGAAGTAGGAGTAAATTATTTGGCCGTACTTACGTGCGGAATTATTGCAATGACAGTTAGTTACTTTTGGTATAGTCCCTTTTTGCTAGGCAAAATGTGGCTGGACTCAATGGAAAAAAACGAAGAGGAGATACGCAAAGATTCTAAACCGCTAAAAACGTACGGCATTTCTTTTATAGGATATTTAGTAATTGCATATTCACTAGCACGTATAATGATTTATGTAAACGCCACAACCGTAACAGAAGGAATGCGAATTGGGTTTTTATGCTGGTTTGGATTTACGCTAACCACGATGACCATCAATGCCCTGCTGGAAGGAAAATCGCTAAGGCTTGTTCTTGTTGACGGAGGTTATCATTTAATAGTCTTTTTGTTGTTCGGAGTAGTTCTTGGCGCTTGGCAATAATTACGAAATAATCTTTGAGTATGATGAACATTTCTCTTGTAGTTTTTGATCTCGATGGAACTCTAATTTCTTCTCACGAGACAATTTATAAAACCACAGTGCACGCTCTTCACAAAGTTGGAATTGATGCAGAAATGCCGGAAGAAAAATTTTACGAGAAAATCGGCTGGCACTTCGAAGATATTTTCCGGGAGTTTGGTTTTACTGTTCCGGATTTCGAGAAGTTTATAAATATTTATAAATCGCACTACTTCGATTATCTGGATTCTTCTTACGTATATCCCGGCGTAAGAGATATACTCTCAATTTTGAAAAAGAAAAAAATATTTACATCGTTATTAACAACTAAAGGTCAAGACCAAGCAGAACTTCTCCTTTCACACTTTGAGCTAATTGATTATTTTGATTATGTAATGGGAAGAAGACCGGGTATTGCTCATAAACCATCACCGGAACCGCTTCTTAAAATTTGCGAAGATCTAAAAGTAAAACCGCAAAACACATTGATTGTTGGAGATACTGAAATGGATATTGTTTGCGGTAAAGAGGGCGGTGCTAATAATTGCGCGGTAACTTATGGTTATAGAAGCAAAGAATTTTTGCTTAACCAACAACCAGATTTTTTGATTGACAAAATTGAAGACATAGAGTATATAGTTGGTGGAATGTAAAATGATTAAGGAGACTGTACTATGGATAAATCCGGTAAAGTTTCTGTCAGCAATATCGGAGGAGTGGCCTCGATAAGTTTTTCTCACCCTCAAAGTAACTCTTTGCCTAGCAGAATGCTCAAAGAACTAACCGATTCAATAAATAAATTCGCTCACGATAAAAACGCCCACGTAATAGTAATTAGAAGTGAAGGAGATAAATCCTTTTGTGCCGGCGCCTCGTTCGATGAAATGCTGGAAATAAAAGATCATAAAAGCGGCAAAGAATATTTTATGAATTTTGCGCTATTGCTAAATGCAATGAGAAAATGTCCAAAATTTATAATTGCCCGCATTCACGCTAAAGCAGTTGGCGGTGGAGTTGGAATTGCAGCAGCAGCAGACTACACTTTAGCTACTAATGATGCCTCAATTAGGTTGGGCGATCTAGCGCTTGGTTTAGGCCCATTTGTTGTTGGTCCTGCTGTAGAGAGAAAAATCGGCAAGACTAATTTTATCACAATGTCTATTGATGCCGAATGGCACGATGCGTTTTGGGCAAAGCAAGCCGGTTTGTTCACAAAAGTTTTTGCCAACAAGCACGATCTTGATGAAGCAGTTTCAGCGCTCGCAAAAAAAATATCGTCTTGCAGTCCGGAAGCAATTTCTGAAATGAAAAAAGTATTTTGGGAAGGAACAGAAAATTGGGACTCGCTCCTTGAAGAAAGAGCCGAGATAAGTGGAAAACTAGTATTAAGCGACTTTACTAGAAATTATATGAAAGGTTTTAAGGGAAAATAGATATACCTTTTGTCAATATGCTTCTTAACTAGCAGAAGATTCCATATTTTTCGATAAACCAAGTATTGAGAAAAAATGGATCTTAACAATCTGCGTTACCATCATTTGGGAATACCCACCAAAGAAAAACATGAAGGGGAAGTTTATCTGGAAAAATTCAAAGTATATGTTGCTGGCTACGATACAAGTCCATATAAAATTGAATGGATGCGTTACGAAGAAGATTCGCCCGTAAACAAACTTGTACAATCAGTTCCTCATGTAGCATTCGAAGTTGATAATCTTGAAGAGGCGATAGAAGGAAGGGAAATATTAATAGAGCCGAATAGTCCTTCGGAAGGAATAATGGTTGCGTTTATAGTTGATAACGGTGCACCGGTTGAATTTCTTCAAATAGATAAAGCGAAAAGCGATGTACATTGAAAATAGCGCCTTCAAAAAAGCAGATTGGAAATATTTAGCTTTGCTTTATTTTATTTCCGCGGCGGTAAGATTAAAAATTAATTATAGTACTGAATATATCGGAGGAGGAAATGGTGCCTATTATTTAGTTCTAGTGAGAAGCATATTAGAAAAGGGGAATATATTTAACAGAGAATTCCCTTTAGTGTTTTGGCTTGAAGCCGGTTTAGCATACATACCGATAAAACTAGGTTTAATGAATATAAATTCCGCAATTGATTTTGCATCGCGCGTATTTGATTCGGTTGTTCCGCCTCTCTCAGTAATTCCAGCATATTTGCTTACACAAAAGCTTTTTGGCGATAAAGTAAATCGCTTTCCAAAATTCGTAATTGCGGCATTCGCGATTTTGTATATATCTTTTTTTATGCTTGTTTCCGATTTTCAAAAAAACAGCCTTGGGCTGCTCTGGCTCTTTTGTCTACTATACTGGCTATTAAAAGTACACGAAGAACGGTCGCTTAAAAACATTTTATTTACCGCGCTATTTTTCTTGCTGACAGCCATTACACATTACGGTTGTATTGGTGTTGCAATCGCAATTGTTGCTACTGATTTGTTGATAACACAAGCTCTAAAGTTTAGCTGGAAGCGGTTGCTAACCGGAATAATCTCTGCTGTAATTGTTTTTCTTTTCGCCTTTGCAGTAATAAATATTATTAGTCCGTGGCGTCTTAGTTCACTGCTCGAAATTCCTTCGAAGATATTTATCAATCCGGTTTTCGTTTTTATAATTAACAAGCAGCCCGCTATATCACCGATAGATATAATCACAATGGCATTTGTGAATGCTATTGCAATTACGTCGTTGATATTGTTCTTCAAGAGACCGAGATCGTTAAATAGAAACTACAAAGGGTTTATTGCCTCAATGATATTGCTTTCGCTTTTTCTAGCCTCGCCATTTCTTGGCCTAGAGTATGCGCAACGGTTATATTTTATTTCGTATTTAACTGTGCTGCCGCTGCTGTCATTTATTTACATAAATATTAACTCCGCGATTACACGAAAAGTTATGATTGTCTTTTTGATTATCGTTTTATCGCTCTCAACTATTCTGAGTTTCGGGAGACCAAATTATTCCAATATGAACAAAACACTTTACATAGAATTGATAAAGATGAAAAATGTTTTGCCGGAAGAGGAACGGTCTTTAATTGTTGCCCGTCACGGTTTGGAGTTTTGGTCAACTTGGGTTTTCAGAAACAACGCGGTTCGTCAAACCACATTGGCCCCGGTTTACTGGCGCTGGTTCAACAAAATATATTTTATAATTCAGAAAAAAGATAAATCGCCATTTGGACCGGCGGGCGTTTTTGGTAGTTCGTTTCGCGAACCGTCTATCCCCAAAACAAGTAGACGCTTGTTCAATGGAGAATACTTCGAGTTATATTTAAGCACCCAAGCACCTCAAGATTATTCTATTTTTAAGGAGAGCTTTCAATGAGAAAATTATTTTTCTTAATCCCAATCTTATTTTCAGTTGACACACAAGCCGTTCAATGGGATTCGCTAAAAGCGGCCAAACTGTTTGGCAAAAACACCGGGACAATGATCATATATGATAAAACGAAAGAAATATATTATCGATATAACCAGCCGCGCGCTGCAGAAAGGTTTACTCCGGCCTCTACATTCAAAATCCCTAATTCTCTTTTTGGAATTGAATCCGGTGTAATTCCGGATGAGAACTTTGTAATTAAGTGGGATGGAATAAAACGCTGGAGAAAAGGATGGAACCAAGATAATACTCTTACGACTGCAATTAAATATTCTAGCGTTCCATATTATCAAGAATTGGCTAGACGAGTAGGTAAGGAAAAATCAGCCAAGTATTTGAAAGACATAGGTTATGGTAACGGCCTAATTGGCGACAAAGTTGATATGTACTGGCTCGATAACTCGCTTAAAATTTCGGCCGAAGAGCAAGTAGCGTTTATAAAGCGATTCTATGATTATAAACTCCCCTTCGCGAAAAGAACAGTTGATATTGTTAAGAATATTCTTCCCGAGGAAAAGCACAAAAATTCCCGTATGAAGTTTAAAACCGGTACGGGAACCAATGAAGATGGTGTATGGATTGCATGGCTAGTTGGATATGTTGAAAACAAAGGAAATGTTTACTTCTTTGCTTTTAATATTGAAGCGTCCGGTTTCGAAAAAGCGGCTAAACTTAGAGACGAAATCCCAAGAAAAATTCTGAAACAAATGAAAATTCTCAATTAACAATCACTCAAAGAAATGTAAGCTATGAGAAAAATAATAATTTCAATTTTTTTTCTAATCAATCTGCCGATAGTTGCGCAAAATTCACCGACTGAATTCAGGCTAACAATTGAAAATATTATGCGCGATCTCAGGTGGATGGGAACTTCCCCAAGCAACATTTATTGGAGCGAAGACGGTTCAAAAATATATTTTAATTGGAACCGGACTTTTGCCAAAGACGATTCTTTGTTCAGCTATTCCATTAAAGACGGAAAAATCAAAGCGCTGTCACTTGAAGAAAGAAAAAGTGTTATTCCTCAATATGGCGTATATAATAAAGCCCAAACGAAAAAGTTGTTTGAAAAAAATGGCGACGTTTTTCTGTTCGATATTAAGGGCCGTACACAAAAGCAAATTACCAACACTAATGACCGAGAATCAAACCCGAGATTTTCGTTTGATGAAAAAAAGATCATTTACACATTTAACGGAAATTTGTTTTCGTGGAATACTCAAAGCGGTGAAACAATTCAATTAACGGATTTTAGAAAAGGCGTCAAACGAAACGAACAAGGTGAGCAATTAAGTGTAGCTGAAAGGTATTTAAAACAACAAGAACTTGATTTGTTTGAGATTATACGAAAAAGAAAAGAGAAAAATGAAGCGCAAGAAAAATTACTGAAGCATTTTGCTGTAAAGCGTCCTAAAGAAATATACATTCAAGAGAAAAATGTAAATATGATTATGCTTTCACCGGACGAAAACTATGTGACTTTTCGCTTGGATAAATCGCCTAAGAACCCGAAGTCAACTATTGTCCCAAACTATATAACAGAAACCGGCTACACTCAAGATATTCCGGCGCGAACAAATGTTGGAGCCGAGCAAACAACTTATGAGTTCGGAATTTATGATATAAAGCAAGATTCGGTTTACTTTGTTGAGGTAAAATCACTGCCGGGAATCTTTGATAAGCCTGAATATTTAACGGAATATATTACATCGAAAGATTCACTAAAGAAAGAAACCAAAAAAGAAAAAGCTAGAGAAGTATCATTTACCGGACCAATCTATTCCAAAGATGGAAAAAACGGAATAATTGTCTTACGATCACAAGACAGCAAAGACAGATGGATTGTTTCGCTAGAGCTTTCATCCGGGAAAATTAAATGCTTAGAGAGACAACACGACGAAGCGTGGATAGGCGGACTAAATATTGGCTGGGGAAATGCGAGCATAGGATGGCTGAATGATGGCAAGAGGATTTATTTCCAATCTGAAGAAACCGGTTATTCTCACTTATATACTCTTAATGTTGATAGTGGTGAAAGAAAGCAATTAACAAATGGTAAATATGAAGTACACGAAGTTCAGCTTTCCAACAATGGAAATTATTTTTATATAACTACTAGTGAAGTTCATCCCGGCGAAAGACACTTTTACAAATTAGCTGTTGATGGAGGCAAAGCAGATAAAATTACTTCTCTGACGGGAAATAATGATGTTGTGCTGTCACCCGACGAGACTAAGATCGCTTTGCGTTATTCTTATTCAAACAAGCCGTGGGAATTATACTTGATGGATAACAGAACCGGTGCGGTTCCAAAACAGATTACAAATTCAACATCGGCAGAGTTTAATTCTTACAAATGGAAAGAGCCAAGTGTAATTACTTTTAAAGCGAGTGATGGAGAAGATGTATATGCGAGACTTTATAAACCGGAAAAACATAAATCGAATAAAGCCGCTGTTATCTTTGTTCACGGTGCGGGATATTTGCAAAACGCGCACAAATGGTGGAGCGAGTATTTCCGAGAATATATGTTTAATAATTTATTAGTTGATAATGGCTATACAGTTCTTGACATTGATTACCGTGCAAGCTCTGGCTACGGCAGAAAATGGAGAACAGATATTTACCGCAGCATGGGCGGCAAAGATTTGTCTGATAATGTTGAGGGCGCGAAATACTTAGTTGAAGATCATGGAATTGATGCGAAACGAATTGGTTTGTATGGCGGCTCGTATGGCGGATTTATTACTCTGATGGCAATGTTCAAAGAGCCAAATGTTTTTGCTGCTGGTGCGGCGCTTCGTCCGGTTACAGATTGGGCACACTACAATCATGGCTACACTGCCAACATATTGAATATTCCACAGCTCGACAGTATTGCCTACAAAAGAAGCTCTCCAATTTATTATGCGGATGGATTGAAAGGCGCACTTTTAATTTGTCATGGAATGGTTGATGATAATGTTCATTTTCAGGATGCAGTTAGACTATCACAAAAATTAATTGAGCTTGGAAAAGAAAATTGGGAGCTTGCCGTTTATCCGGTTGAAAGCCATGGCTTTGTTGAACCAAGCAGCTGGACAGATGAATACAAAAGAATTTTTAAGTTATTTCAAAACAATTTAATTAAGAAGGATTGATGAAAAAGTTAAGCGAAATTTTTATTTATCCTATAAAGTCATTAGGTGGAATATCCGTTAAAGAAGCGGAAGTTACAGACAGGGGATTAAAATATGACCGGCGCTGGATGCTGGTCGATTTTAACGGCAAGTTCCTAACACAAAGAACACATCCGCAAATGGCGTTAATCAAAGTTGATCTTTCCAAAGACACTTTATTTTTTCGAAACATTAAGAACACCGATCAATTCAGTGTTGGAATTAATGAATTAACCGGAAGAAAAGTAGATTCTGTTGTTTGGGATGACAAAGTAGAACTCTTTCAAGTGAACACAATTGCAGATGAATGGTTTAGTCAAGCCCTTAACATTAAATGCAAGCTAGTGTTTATGCCGGAAGAAACTAAACGATTAGTTGATACAAGCTTCGCAGCTAATAATGAAATTACAAGTTTGTCAGACGGCTATCCCTTTTTAATAATCGGACAAGCATCCCTTGATGATCTTAATGCTAAGCTCCAAGAAAAAATTCCAATAAACCGCTTTCGTCCGAATTTGGTTTTTACCGGAGGCGCGCCATTTGAAGAAGATGAAATGAAAAAATTTACTATCAGCGAATTAATCTTTTATGGTGTAAAACCTTGCGGCAGATGTGTTGTAACAACAATCGATCAGAACACTGCCCAAAAGTCTGATGAGCCTCTTAGGACGCTTTCTTCTTATAGAACTGTTGGCAATAAAATTAACTTTGGCATGAATCTGCTACACGAAGGACGCGGAAAGATAAAAGTTGGCGATGAGATAACAGTTGTTGAGAAATAAATGCTTACCATTTATGATTTACTAAAAGGAAACGATCTTCGCTCTATAGGCAAATCAAACGAAGTTGTTGAACTTGTTACAAGCGATCCGGAATTGTTCGAAGAGGTTTTCAACGGCATTTTTCACGAAGACAAAGTAATTCGCGCACGGTGTGCGGATGCGGTGGAAAAAGTCGCCCGCAAATTCCCGGAGTATATTCAAAAAAGGAAAGCGATTATTCTTAAAAATCTAAAAGCGTTTAACCAAAAAGAAGTGGTCTGGCACATCGCTTCAATGCTTGGACTGCTAAAACTCACACCAAAAGAAACAAAGATTGCTTCCGCACAACTTTACAAATGGCTTGATGAACAAGAAAGCATAATTGTGAAAGTAATGTGTATGCAAACCCTTGCCGATTTTGCTTTGAAAGACCCAAAGTTAATTAAAAGTGTCCGGGATGAAGTTGAAAAACAAATGATAAATGGGGCTCCCGCAATTAAGGCAAGGGGAAGGCATATTCTTAAAGCTTTCGATAGAAGCGAAATGAATCGTATTTGATAAAAAATCCACTTACATTTCCACTGTAGGAAATATTTATATACGGTAACTCCATAAGAGAGATAAGAAAGCAAAACTATTTTCTAATCACTCAAAAAAAGGGGTGCGTTATGAAAAAGATAGTTGTTTTGTTCTGCTCGGTTTTATTAATGGGGTGTTCATCATATCAAGTCGAAGAAACAAATTCAAGCTTTCCAGTCCTTTTAGAACAGACCGAACTACCTCAAATCCCCCAAAGAATAATTGATCCGGAATTTCGTTTAGTAATTAGAATGCTGGTAGATGAAAAAGGAAGAGTAGCTAAAGCTGTTCTTTTAAGTGGAAGCGGGTTGCCCGATTGGGATTCCCTCGCGATTAACTCGATTAAAAAGTGGAAGTACGAACCCGCGAGGCTCGAGAATAACCCGGTGAGCATTTGGTTTGTTCAAAAAGTCAAAATTCAGTATGAGGATCCTTGCTGTTTAATGTTATCGCAGATTGTATGCGATTCTTACGATAGCGCTGTAGTGGTAGTAAAAAAGCTTGACGAAGGAAGTGACTTTGGTGAACTAGCCATAAAATATTCGTGCGATTCTTCAAAGACTACTAACGGATTTATAGGCAAAAAGGATGTTCTGCTTTATCCGTCGCAAATCAATCGTGTTCTAAAAAGACTTGCGATTGGCCAACATACAGTGCCTATGGAATATGGAAAGCGGTTTGTCATTTTCAAGAGAAATAAGAGTTAACGGTTTTGTTGCTGAACTTCTCTTTTCAAAAAACTGTTATCAGTGTACATCTCAACAACAAAATTGAAGGGCTTAACTATGGCAAATGTTTTAAACTGGTTTGAAATTCCGGTATCGGATATGCAGCGTGCAATAAAATTTTATAACGAAGTAATGGGCTACGACTCCATGTACCAAATGAACATGGGTGGGTACGAGATGGCTTTCTTTCCAATGGAGGGAGAGGGAGTTGGCGGAGCCCTTGTTCAAGGAGATGTTTGTGTTCCAAGTGCGGAAGGCTCAATGATTTATCTTAATGCAAATCCAGATTTAGCGATTCCACTTTCGAAGATTGAAGCGGCGGGTGGTAAAGTTATAATGCTAAAAACACTGGTAAATGAAGAGATCGGTTATATGGCAACTTTTATTGATAGCGAAGGAAACAGAGTGGCCTTTCATTCTAATAAATAATTGTAGTATTTGTCATTCTGATCCCGCCTCGGCGGGAGAAGAATCTCTTGTGATAGTGGGATTGACATATTTCTCTTCTCTAGTTAGTCAAATAATCACAGATTGTACTTCTTCTCCAAATCTCTTGCCCTATAACTCAATCGATCATTATCAATATCATCTATAACATCTGCAAGATATTTTGCTTTGGACTTTTCGACAGTGCTTATAAGATAAATTTCCAGAAGATATTTTACAGCAGTATTTCTCTCACGTTCGTTATTAGAGGGAACGGATTTTTTAAACCATAACTCAGCCTTATCCAATATGTTGTTTTTGTAGTAATATAAACCCATCAAAAAATTGTATTGATCGGAGAGTTCTTTAGCATAAAGGAAATTGGGAGCTGATTTAACGTAAGATTCAAATTCGGCTTGATTTTCTCCAAGGGCAATCTGAACTGTTAATTCGTGAAGCCACTTGCTTACTTTTTCATATTTCCTAGAGAGATTAAAATTTTCCAGCGATCTTTCGTTCAGTTCAGATAAGTGTTTTTTAACCCGGGCGTTATCTCCGGTTAGCCAAGCGTTGTAAACTACTATGTAGCGGGAAGAGCCAGCGGCTCCACGTGGCTGGTGTTTTTCTTCTGCAATTGCCGCTTCGGCAAATTTAATCGCGAGTGCCGATTCGCCACGCATATCATAGAATTTTGCACGGACAAATTCGCTAACCAAATTCTGTCTATCATTCTTGATAATAAATTCAACTTTTTTAAGATCCCAAACGCTTAACAATTCTAGGCAATATGCATTTAGAGTTCTTTTGTTTTCCGGAAATCTTTTTAGAAAGTTTTCATATACTGGAATTGCGGCAGTTTCATTGTCTTCCAAATTGGAGTAAACTTCAATTAGGGTTTGAGCCGCGAGCCCAAATGTGATTGACCCTTTTTCGTAAGCTAACCGTAGTTGTGTTAGTCCTTTTTCTCTATCACCGGAAAAACCAAGTACGCCCGCGATAAATCCGGCAACACCGCTTAATCTATCGGAGTAATAGTTTAGCATTCCCACAACCAGATATGCGTCATAAAAATAGGGACTAGCTTTAATTACTTCTTCAGCCAATCCTTTTGCTTTTAGCCCCGTTTTGAAGGCGCTCCACCAAGAGCCATCAACTCCGTAAACTCGGGCGAGAAATCCGTATATAATGGAAAAGTAAAATTTGTTTTCGGTATTTAGGGAAGAGTCTTCAAATTTATCAACAATACTTTCGCAGTATTTAATTATCTCGCCATTCAAAGTTTTTCTTCCTTCGTCCCGTTTTTCCGGCGAGAGTGCCGCTACTTTTTGATAATACTCAAGTATCTTTGCATTGATCATATAGTAGTAATACTTGGGTGAATTAGGATTCTTGTTTATTTGTTCTTGAGATAATTTTATGGCTTGACTGAAATTTTCATTAAATGAGAACGATATAATTTGCTGATCCAGCTGAGTTGGCTCAATACCCTGTGCGTTTATGGAAGAAAAGAAAAGTAGTGCGATTAAGAAATATTTCATATTACCTCATAGAATAGTATTAGAATCTGATTACCTTTCAATCGCAAAATAAGAAAGAGATCATTATGAATGTATTTATAATTCACGCTCACCCGGAAGAGAAATCTTTTTGCACAGCATTAAAAAACGAAGCTGCCGATTTCTTTCTTGAACAAGGAGACGAAGTAGTTGTTTCTGATTTGTACTCGATGAAGTTCAATCCGGTTGGCGGATTAAATGATTTTGCAGATGTGAACAACAAAGAATTTTTTAAATACCAGCTCGAACAAGTGAACGCCTACAACAATAATTTGTTTGTTGATGAAGTGAAGCTGGAAATGGAAAAGTTTCTTAATGCAGATTTGGTGATTTTCAATTTTCCTCTCTGGTGGTTTTCTCTACCGGCAATACTTAAGGGCTGGGTTGATAGAGTTTTTGCAATGGGTTTTTCGTATGGAGCCGGAAAGGGAGTATACGATGCCGGATCGTTCAAAAACAAAAAGGCTTTTTGCTGTCTAACAACCGGCGGACCCGAAGCGGCTTACGGACCAACCGGCAAAAATGGAAACCTAGAGACAATTCTTTATCATATAAATCACGGAATGCTATACTTTGTTGGAATGCAGACACTTCCGCCGTATGTTGGTTTTAGCCCGGCAAGAATAACCGAAGAGGAGCGAAAGACTGTACTTGAAAAGTATAAGCAATATTTACAGAACATAGATAATCATAAACTTATTTTCTAAGGAACTAAGTGAGTACAATTGTAAAAACGGAAAGACTTGAACTTGTATGCGGAAATCTTGAATTAGCTCGAGCAGAAGTTTTTAATAAACAAGAGATATCAATACTACTCAACGCCGAAGTTCCGGATAACTGGCCCCCGCCATTAAACGACGAAGCTTCTGCTGAATTCTTTTTAAACTATGCCGAGAATAATCCCGCTGCGCTGGAATACGGAATGTGGTATATAATTCTTGTTGATGGAGTAAAGCGGAAAGCAATTGGAAATATTGGCTTCAAGGGAAAGCCGGATAAAACCAACACAATTGAAACCGGCTATTCAATAGTGGAAAATCAACAACGAAAAGGATATGCATCAGAAGCTGTTTCCGGCTTAATTAATTGGGCGTTCGATCAGCCTAATGTTGAAAAGGTAATTGCAGAGACACTTACCGAGGGAGTTCCTTCACAAGGTGTATTAAAGAAAAACGGATTCACTTTCGTCGGAGATGGTTCCGAGCCGGGTGTAATCCGTTTTGAACTAAAGAAACCTCGTCAGTAAATTCTATTTTTCTTTAACATATTCTTCGTGAAGTTTAACCGGAGACGATTTGCCGCGCATTTTCAAATTGAGCATTTCGACAAAAACCGAGAACGCCATTGCGAAGTAAATATATCCTTTTGAAATGTGCTGATCGAATCCTTCTGCTATAAGAGTAACTCCAATCAATAAAAGAAAACTTAGAGCCAAAATTTTTATTGTTGGATGTTTTTCTACAAAACCACTTATTGAGCCGGAAAAGAACATCATAAAAACAACTGCGATAACAACAGCAGCAATCATTATTCCTAAATTGCTAACCATACCGATTGCAGTAATAACCGAATCAAGAGAAAACACAATATCCAGCAAAGCGATTTGAATAATTACTCCTATAAAAGACGGATCAACGCGCTTGGAAGAACCGCCCTCTTCACCTTCCAGCTTTGAGTGTATTTCGTGAGTGCTTTTTGCAAGCAAAAACAAACCGCCGGCAATTAGAATAATATCGCGCCCGGAAATTTCTTGTGAGGTAATTGTAAACAGTGGCTGGGTAAGTTTCATAATCCAGCTAAGGGAAAATAAAAGCCCTACGCGAGTTAACATTGCGAGAGCTAATCCGGTAAGCCGAGCGTTTTTTTGCTGGGCATGGGGAAGTTTTCCGGCAAGAATGGAAATAAAAATAATATTATCTATACCAAGAACAATTTCGAGCGCGGTTAAAGTTAATAGAGCAATCCACATTTCCGGGGTTAAAAACATATCCATGAAATTTTCTCCAGTTAATTCGGTTTATAAAAATAAGCGGTTGTAATAACAATAATTTCCTAATTTGATGCAACCCCAATGATGTATAATTGTACAACAAAGGAACATCCCTAAAAGTTGCTAAAATAATTTTAGAAACAGCACAATAAAAGTAAACCGGTCTCGTTTACTGTATTAGAAAACAGAGTTTTATGAGCACAACTCAAGAACAGATTTTCATAAATAAGTGTCGGAGCGGTGATGCTTCGGCTTTCGGTTCGCTAATACAAATATACCGGCGGCAATTGTTTTCTTATCTGGTTAAGTTGAGCAGCGACAGAATTCAAGCGGAAGACTTGTTCCAAGAAACGCTGATTAAAACGTGGAAAGGAATTAAAAAGTATAACGAACAACAAAAGTTTTCATCCTGGTTATTTGCAATTGCGCACAATACCGCAATGGATAATCTGAGAAAGCGAAAACGGGATGAAGCAATTATTGATTTTGAGCCCGATGAGTTAAGAAGCGATAGTAATCCCCATCATGAATTGGTAAAAAAAGAAAACAAAGCAATGATCGAGAAAGTTGTTCATAATCTTTCTTCAAAACAAAAAGAAGTTTTTTTGCTGCGAATTTACAGCGGAATGACATTCAAAGAAATTTCGGCCGCAACAAATGAACCTATAAACACAGTGTTATCTCATATGAATTATTCGATAAAAAAAATAAAAAGAGCATTAGGACAAGAAAATGACTAATCCCAAAGATTTGATTTGCAAAGATTTTGAAAATGAGACTTGGCTCTACATGGAACAAAGTCTACCTAAAGAAAGAATGGACTTTTGGAATAATCATATTGCGTATTGCACAAAATGTTCTTCGCTTATACAAAGTGAAAACACTCTATTGGAAACTTGTAGAGAAGAGTTGACTGAAGATATTTTCGACTCAAAATTTGAGCTGATAGTAAGTAATGCCATAAAGCAAAGCAGAAAGTTCTCTCTAAAACATATCTGGCTTAAGAATAAAGAATTCTCAATCAAAACAAAGTTTGCCCTAATCAGCGGGCTGGCTGTTATTGCAATAGTTGTTTCATTAATAACACCAAGACAAAACCCGGTTAAAACCGTTTCAAGTGAATTACTGGATTGGGAAGGAACAAAGATAGATACGCAGATTGACAACGTGAAGGAAAGAATAGAGATCATAAATAATGATGAATGGAGCAATCAATTAAAGGCTATTGATGAACGGCTTCAATTACTCGAAAAGCAAGCAGATAAATTTTAAGCAAATAAAGGAGATAAAATGAAAAAGAAAATATTTTTATCAGTGATTGTATTGTTGTTTGGAGGCAAAACGATTTTGCCGCAGAGCTCGGGTTATTCACTTGGAGAAACAGAAAGTTTGTACAAAGAACTTGCGCAAGCGTATACACTACAAGGCAAAGAATTGTCCAAAGAGGAAGAAGAAAAACTTCTAAAAAATTTGACGTCCGAATTGAAAACAAAGCTTGAAGAAATTAAAAAGTTGAATAAAGAAAAATATCAACAATTACTAAGATTATCTTCTCATGCTAATGTCTTTTCGACAGGATTTGCTCAAGCAGAAGGAGTATTTGGACTTAGAGGATTTTCAGAAAAATATAAAAAAGAGAAAGAATTAGAAATCGACATGGAATTGCTAACTCTTAAATGTAAAAATGCAGAACAACCCGAACAGCAGAAACTGAAATATGAACTTCAAGGTGTTCTTAATAAACTGTTTGATATCAGAGAAGTTCAAAAGCTAGAAGAAGTAAAAATTTTAGAAAAACGCTTACAAGAACTAAAAGAATCGCTTCAAGTGCGCAAGCAAAAGAAAGACGAAATTGTTCAGCGCAGAATTCAAGAATTGCTTGGTGATTCAAAATATCTAAAATGGGATTAAAAAGCCCCACTCCCAACCTCTCCCCAAAGGGGAGAGGAGTATTTTAATTTGCCTTTTCACTTTTCACGTTATGCAGTGCCTCAAAGTACTTTCTAATCAAATCCTCATAATCTTTTTTGTAACCCTCACGGATTGCTTTTTGTAGTTCATCGCGAAGTTTGTTTTTACCCCCTTCGGTAGAAAGCATTAACTCCGGTGGAGTATTCCGTGCGGTGTTCTGTCCCGATTCGGATTTTCTGTTCTTCTCATAATCCCTTTCGTTTACAGAACGCTGGGCATCAATAAGTTTGGAAAGTATTTTCTCTTGCTGCCTAATTAATGCATCATCAATTTTTTCCGATTGCAAGTTTGTTACTACTTCCTTCATCTCGCTCAAAATCTTTTCGAGATTTGAGGCCAGCCGTTTCGATTGCCCGGATTGTTTGGCTTCTTGATTAAGCTGTTCTAGGGACTTCCGTATAGCTTCCTGCTGTTGTGCTAACCGCTGCATCTGGCCCATCATCTCTTGCGAAAGCTTGCCTTGGTTCATCATTTGTGTTAGCTGATTTAAACTCATTTGCTGTTGCGACATTTGTTGAAGCTGCTGCATCATGTTCATCATTCCGCCGCTTTGGCCCCCTTGCATCATCTGGTCCATTCCACCTTTTAGCATGCTGGCGGCATCATTTAGTTGTGCCATTGCATTGGTTTGGTTGCGTGAAGCCAGTCCGGCGCTTGCAGATTGCATGATTGAAATTGCCTGCTGCATTTCCGAATAAGCGCTTCCCAGAGCTTTTCCCATTTCCGGAGTAACTGCAAAAGTCTTTTGAGAAAGGGAGCTAAGATTTTGTAATACTTTACTCAGACTGTTTTGAATTTCGCTCTGTTCACGCGCGGCTTTGTTAAACTCTTGAGAATAAGGACTCATCTGCTCGGTTTTGTTTTTTAAGTTTTCCTGTTGCTTGGAAAGATCGAGAAGATCGTTTAATATCTTCGCCATATCGAAGAACGTTTTTGTTTGATTCATCTGCTGCATAGCTGACTGCATGTTTTTCATTTGCTGCTTCATGTTCTTCATATTGCCCGAAAGCTGCTGCTGATTTTGCATTGCTTGCTGTTTCATCATTTGCTGCAAGTCTTTCATTGCTTCATCGGAAAGCTCTTCGTTGTTCTGTTTATCAAACTCTTCGGAAAGTTTCTGCATTTCATCTTTCGGCATATCTTTCAGCTCATTCATTTTGTCTTGAGCATCTTTCATTGCGTCATTCAGCTTATCCAGACTCTCGGAAACATCTTTCTGTTTTTGGGTAAGTTCATTCCTCTTTTGAGAATCATTTAGATTACTCTGTTCGGTTTGTTTTTTAAGATTATCTAATTTTTCAGAAATATCCTCAGTTCGTTTAATCAACTCATCAACTTTCTGCTCGGCTTGAATTCTCTTTAGCAAATTTAGAGTTCGCTCAATACTCTTCTTAAAA
This sequence comes from Ignavibacteriota bacterium, assembly GCA_043807765.1. GTDB lineage: Bacteria > Bacteroidota > Ignavibacteria > Ignavibacteriales > Melioribacteraceae > Stygiobacter. The sequence continues at coordinate 32,141 of JAZDFQ010000059.1, read as the reverse complement.
TACTCCTCGTTGGCTTTCATTTCTTCCATAGACATTTGAACATTATCGCGCATCATATTTTTCAAAGAATCATTCAGCCGTTTTAGAGCAGCTTTCAATTCGTTACTGTCGAGCTTGTTCATCAACTCTTGCAATTCATTGTACTTTTCAAGAGTCTCTTGTGAGAGAAGATTGTTCTTCATTAAATCTTTCTGCATATCGGAAAGTTTTTGCGAGATATCTTCAACCTTTTCGCCAATCTCTTTAAATTTTTCAGCGGCTTTTTCTACGCGCTCCTTTTCCTGCCAAGAAATCTCTTTGTTGTTAAGCTTCATATCGTCGCTTATCTTCTTCATTTCTTGCTGAAGTTTCTCCGCCTCTTTAAGAGTTTCGGTAAGTTCTTTAACCGAGTTCTCCTGAGCATCTTCGGATTTGGCTAAAAGCTGCTCTAATGATGGAACAGTTATGGTGAGCGTTTCGGTTCTGGCCGATTTGGGACCGCGAACTACATCGTTATCAAATACTTCTAAAAAGAAGGTTAATGCTTCACCTTCGGCTAAATAAAGGGGGGCTAAATCCCACACAAAATAAACTTCATCTTCCTTCTTTTCTTTTGAAATTGTAATTGGCTGTTTAGTGTACTCTTCGGTTGCTTGTCTATACTTAGAAGCAGAAAGCCGGTAATTAAGATTCATCTGCGAGAAACCGTAATCATCGCTGATTTTTGAGATTAGAGAAATTTTAGTTTCGTTTCCCAGAATGATATTTGCTGCTGGCGAAAGCAGTTCAATAGTAGGAGATAAATCAGCTATAGTTTTTATGGAATAGGAAATAGGATTTGTATTCGAAATGTTCTGCGCATCTTTGATGATTATTTGATAATTAACATCTTTCTCAACATAAAATTCCGAAGAAGCATTTGTGTAATTAACTTTCATCTGTTTGCTGCTGCTGTCGCTAAAAGCAATTGATGCCTTTTTGAGTTCGCGCGAAGAGGAAATTGCAAGCTGTATTTTGCTTCCGGGCAATGCGGAAACATTTCCATTATCTTTTTGAGTTGTTGATGGTTGCTTAGTATATGACGGCGGTATAATTGTTACTCCAAAAGATGTGACAATTGGGCGGTTAAAAACAGATATTTTGTAAGTGTTGCTGGTTAAACCGCCGACTTCTGCGTAATAATCGGTAGAGCTTTTCAGAGAAACCAATTCGTAAGTAAAGTATCCGAGTGAATCTTGGGAAAGCTTGATTTCAGATGGTTCCGACTGTTCCGTTGATTTGGTATAGAGAATTAAATTTTCCTGTTGCTTACCAATAAGCTGTATTTGAATAAATACGTTGTCTCCCTTAGTAATTTCTTTGTTTCCCGGAGTAATTTTAAAAATAAATGCCGGAGGAGCCGAGAAGTCCTTTTCATAATTAAACAAGCGATAAGCAGCAGAACTTAATCCGGGAATTAAAACCAGTGAGAGAATTATTGTAACTACAGTTATTGTCGTAAGACGTAATAATTTCTTCGTGCGGGAAAAATCAACTACAGAAACGAAATTTACGTTCGCAGATTTTTTATAAACGCGCTCAAATGCGGCTTCTACTAACTGATTGGAATAGTTTGAACCAGTCTGATCTAATAGCTGAATAGCGTTTGCGAGCTCATCTTTAATCTCTGGAAAGTGAGAGCCGACTTTCTTAGCTGTTTCTACGAAATTTGGCTTTAGGTAAGAATAAAAATCCTTGCCAAAAGGATAAACTATTGCGGCTAGTAAATAAATAGATCCAAGTGAAATCCAGACAAAAAACAGAACTGTTCGTGCTAAACTATCAAGATTAAGAAAAGTTTCTACAGCAACTAGAAAAAACAGCACCAGAAATAAGGTTGTAATCCAAATAAATAATTTGCTTAGACCCTCTCTTCGCTTTTCCCGTTCTACAACTACGCGAAGTTTATTTTCTATTTCCTGTAAGTAGCTATTCATTTCTTTCTTGTCGTTCACCACAGTGTTCTTTTCAAAATTTCTTAAACCGCAAAGAGCACAAAGGCGCTTCGCTTTCCACAAAGGTCGCTAAGTGTTAATCACTCTTTTTATTCCATCTTTTAATCGCGCTACGTTAAAATTAATTAGCAAACCTAATTTGCAATTCGAAAGTTTCAAATAAGTTAATAGTTGAGCAAGATGTACGTCATTTAATAATTCTACAGATTTCAACTTAAGTCTTAATTTTTTCTCAACCATTACATCAATTCTGTAACCGCAATCTAGTTTTATTGCCTCATACACCTAAGGCATTGGTTTCTGTTTTTCTACTAAAAAGCTCGCTTTCTGAAGTTCATAAAACAAACACTCCTCATATGCAGATTCTAATAAACCGGGACCTAATGCTGAGTGAACTTTTATCGCCAATCCAATTGCAATGTTTGATAACTCAGTCTCGTTCATTTCTTAGTGTCCTTTGTGGTTCAACGCTTTTCAGTTCATCAACGCCCAAACAATTATGTTTGTTCCAAAGCGAAGAGCCTCTTCCCGTTTTTCCGGTGGATCTTTATGAACTTCAGGGTCAACCCAGCCATCGCTCGGATTGCTTTCAAAAGTATAGTAAACACAAAGCCGTTTATCAACAAACAAGCCATAACCACGAGGCGCGTTTTTATCATGCTCGTGTGTTTTGGGCGGACCGGTTCTAAAATCAAACATGCAGTTGTAAAGTCCGTAACTAAAGGGAAGTTCAATTAGCTCCTTTTCCGGAAAAACTTTTCTCATTTCACGACGAAAAGCCTTGTCGAGTCCGTAATCATCATCAACATAAAGAAACCCTCCGACTTCCAAATAAGTTCTTAGCTTTTTTGCTTCGACATCAGAAAACACAATGTTTCCGTGTCCGGTAATGAATAAGAATGGGTAAGCAAAAATGTTTCCGGTAGATAAATCCACAAATTCATACTTTGGATTTGTTTTGATGTTAGTATTCTGTGCAACGAACTTGAGCAAGTTCACTTCTGCGGAAGGATCGTTGTACCAATCACCGCCGCCATTATACTTTACCCGCGCAATTTTGAAACGGGAATCGTCTTGTCCAAACAGCACGAACGGAAGCAAAACAAGCAAGCATATTTCTATTTTTCTAAACATTTAATCCGTTTATTTACGCGCACAAAATAAAGATTTCATTCTCCCTATGCATGGGTAAATCTTTTGCCGTTTTTTTGTGTTTGGTTCACAGCTTTCCTTAATTTTGATTAAAACAAAAGGAAGCAAAAAATGAAATTTGGAAAAATCTTGGTTATTTGGGCAATGTTTTTGGTTGCAGCTACATTGGCTCAATCAGTTCTGTTTAGTGATTATTTTGTAGATCAGACAATGCGCATTGATTATTTCCATATTGGGGATTCTTCTACAGAGATAGTAACGGTTGATCATATTTATCAATATGGAATTTGGGCGGGCAGCACAAAAAACTTGATTGATAATTTTAATAATGGCGCATACTACTTCAAAGTTTATAATGCCGCATCCGGCAAACTAATTTATTCGATCGGGTTCGACAGTTATTTCAAAGAATACCAAACGAGCGATGAAGCATCCAAAGGAATAAAGCGTACTTATCACGAAAGCGCAATTATTCCATTCCCCAAAAACAAAATTAGGTTTGTGCTGGAGAAACGAGATAAGCAGAATAAACTGAACGAAGTATTCTCAATGGAAATTGATCCGGTGGATTTATATATCATCAAGGACAATGTGAAAGATAAAGCGGTTAAGGTTTACAAATCGCATATAAGCGGCGACCCGCACGCAAAAGTTGACGTTGTAATTTTAGGCGACGGTTATTCCGCTAAAGATCAAAAGAAGTTCGAAAAAGATTTAAAACGCTACACGGATATTTTCCTTTCTCAAGAGCCATATAAATCGCGTAAAAACAAATTCAACATTTATGGTGTGTTCAAGCCCTCGGAAGATAGCGGCATTGATGAACCGGGTGCTAACATTTACAAGAATACAACATTGAGCACTACATTTTATTCGCTTGGGTCAGAGCGTTACGTTTTAACCGAAGACAATAAATCAATGCGCGATCTCGCGGCACAGGTTCCATACGATGCAATTTATATTATGTGCAACTCGCCTCGTTACGGTGGCGGAGGAATCTATAATTTCTACTGCACTTTCGTTTCTGATAATCAATTCTCGCCCTACATTTTCTTGCATGAGTTCGGTCACTCATTCGGCGGATTGGCTGATGAATATTACACCAGCGATGTAGCTTACAATGAATTTTACACAGCCGGACTTGAACCGGTTGAACCAAACATTACTCGCGCACTTGATACGAAAAATGTGAAGTGGAAAGAATATTTATCAGATGGAATTGATGTTCCTACCAAATGGGAAAAAGAGGATTATGATAAGATGGATTTGACGTGGCAAAAAGAGAGAAGAGAGCTTAACAAGAAAATAGCGGAGCTGAAACGTAACCGCGTTCCTCAGAATGAAGTTGATGCTGTGCAAAACGAATATAACACGAAAGACAAACTTCACAGCGATGAAGTAGATCAATATTTAATGAAGAGCAAGTATTGGAATAAAGTTGGTGTGTTTGAAGGGGCCGGTTATTCTTCTAACGGAATGTACCGCTCGATGCTTGATTGCTTAATGTTTAGCAAAGGAGCAAAACCGTTTTGCAAAATTTGCGAAGAACACGTTGCAAAAGTGATTAATCATTTCTCAGAATAAGGAGTTGAATGAAAGTATTCTATCTGAACAATCCGGCTGCCCACGGTGGGCAAGGCGCAAAATATTTTTCTTTGATAAAAAGTGAGTTGGACAAAAATAATATCAGTTATGAAGCTGTTGAAACTAAATATGCCGGTCACGGAACAGAGCTGGTAAAAGATTTAGATTTCGCTAATTACGATGCTCTTGTTGTTTCCGGCGGCGATGGAACTTTATTTGAGACTATTAACGGGTATTTCGAAAACAAATCAGCTAAGCGAATTCCTCTTGGCGTAATTCCTATTGGAAGAGGAAATGCGTTTGCGCGCGACCTTGATCTGCATCCGGACAAATTGGCGGAAGCTGTTAAAACAGTAGCACTTGGCAAAACAAAAATGGTTGATGTGGGGTTCTTCAAAACGAACAACAAACAGTTTTACTTTATTAACATACTCGGATTTGGCTTTGTAACAGATGTTGCAAAAACTGCATTTAAACTTAGAGCGCTGGGGCATTTTTCATACATACTTGGAGTTTTGTATCGTACAATTTCGCTGAAAGCCTATAAGTTAAAAATTGAGATTGATGGAAAGGTTTTGGAAAGAGAAAATGTATTTGCTGAAATTTCCAACTCACGCTACACTGGAAAGGATTTCTTAATGGTGCCATCTGCAATTATTGATGATGGTTTGCTTGATATAACATTGTTGAATAAAGTTACCAGAATTAGACTTTTACAAGCACTGCCCAAAATTTTTACAGGCGATCATATAAAAATGAAAGAAGTCGAGTGCTTCAAAGCTAAGCATATAAAAATAGTAACAGAGCCAAACAAACTGCTTACACCCGATGGGCAATTGATGGAATCTACACCAATCGAGGTTGAGTGTTTGGGTAAGGCTATAGAAATATTCACAAAATAATTTGCTGCCTTTACGCTAGGAGAATTTATGCGGAAGAAAATTTTCATTTACTTAACATCTCTGATTGGTTTAATGTTTTGTAACAGCATATTAGCTCAGAATATCGGCGATCAAGTTGACGTGAGCTTGGATTTTCAAAAGCTGGAATCAACTTACTTTGTTGGAAACAGAATAAGTGACTTTAACGCAGTAACCGGTTCTGGTTCTTTGGAGTGGCGAAGGTTCGTAAGACAACCCAGTCTTTCATTTAACAAAATTGATCTTGGATTAACTCCATCCAAGAGTAATGAGTTTCCCGCTTCCGCCTTTGATGAAAATCCGATATTGCCAATTGAAGTTAGCTTTGCTTCTCCCAGAACAGTTAGAATCCGGTTTTCAACACGCTCGGTGCCATTTGAAGACAGACCATCTCCAATGCTTGTCGGCGAAGTAGCAAAAGACAACTCGTGGAAAGTAATTCAAAACGATAGTGTTGTGGTTTACAAAAGCGAATATGGAATATTGAAAATCATAAAGTCGCCATGGCACATAGAGTTGTATGATTCAAAAGGGAAATTGTTAACCCGCACCAACAACATAAACGATTCAAAATCATTCACGCCGCATATTCCATTTTCATTTATTCGCCGCTCAAGCGATTTGGGTAGGACTACAGCCGCCAGCTTTCAACTTTTTTATGATGAAAAAATTTATGGATGCGGCGAGTCGTTTACTCGCCTAAATAAACGAGGACAAAAAATAATTCTCTACACACGCGATGCAAATGGAGTTCAAAATACACGTATGTACAAGCCAATACCATTTTTTTTAAGCAGCAATGGTTACGGAATGTTTGTTCATACCAGCACACCGGTAACTTTCGATTTTGGCCATTCGTATGATCAATCTAATATTATTTACACGGGTGATGAAATTCTTGATCTATTTGTGTTTATCGGTGAACCAAAAGAAATACTCTCGGAATACACTGCAATTACTGGACGAAGCCCAGTTCCCCCGCTTTGGTCATTTGGTTTATGGATGAGTCGCATAACATATAAAGCAGAATCTGAAGTTCGGGAAGTTGCGAACAAGTTGAGAGAGCACAAAATTCCAAGCGATGTTCTTCATCTAGATACCGGTTGGTTCGAAACTGATTGGCAGTGTGATTACAAATTTTCTAAATCACGTTTTAATGACGAAGCCAAAATGATTTCCGATTTAGATAAGCAAGGATTCAAAATCAGTCTTTGGCAGATGACCTATTTTTCAAGCAAGAATCCGATCTACAAAACATTGGTTGATTCCGGTTTCATAGTAAAAAATGAAAGCGGTGTACTTCCTTACGAAGACGCAGTTATTGATTTCAGCAATCCGAAAGCTGTAAAGTATTATAAAAGCCTTTTGGGAAATTTATTGAAATTAGGTGTCGGAGCAATTAAAGCAGATTTTGGTGAAGATGCACCGCTTCATGGAATTTATGCTTCCGGCCGCACCGGATTTTACGAGCATAATCTTTATCCTTTACGTTATAACAAAGTTGTGAGTGAAATTACTAAAGATATTACCGGCGAGAATATTATCTGGGGAAGAAGTGCTTGGGCGGGAAGCCAGCGCTATCCTCTTCATTGGGGCGGCGATGCGGAAAATACAAACTCGGCAATGGCGGCAACACTTCGTGGCGGCCTCTCTTTTGGCTTGTCCGGCTTTACATATTGGAGTCATGATGTTGGCGGGTTTGTAGAAACAGCACCGCGAGATTTATATAAAAGATGGCTCGCTTTTGGTGTGCTAACATCTCATACACGCTGCCATGGTCAACCACCGCGTGAACCATGGGCGTACGATGTAGAATTTGAAAATGATTTTAGAAGAGCTGTTGAATTAAAATATTCATTGATGCCATACATATATGCTCAATCAAAAAAATCTTCTGAGAATGGCTGGCCAATGCTTCGCACCCTTTTCTTTGAATATCCGAAGGATCCAACCGCTTGGTTGATTGAAGATGAATACATGTTTGGTGCTGATTTTCTCGTAGCTCCTTTGTTTGAGGAGAATACTAAACGAAGAGTTTATCTGCCCGAAGGTAAGTGGATTGATTATCAAACGAAAAAAAGTTACCAAGGCGCGCGCTGGTATCAAATTGAAGCCGGCAAAATTCCTATTATTCTGTTGGTTAAAGACCACTCCGTTATTCCACATATTGCTGTTGCTCAAAGCACGTCTATGATGGATTGGAAAAATATAGAGCTGCGGGTTTTTTCGTCTGATAAATCAACTTTAGGAGGATTGTTTGCTCTACCGAATGATGAGCTGAGAGAATTTAAAATAGTTTCTACAAGTAACGGTTATGAAATAAAACAAGACCCGTATAAACAAAAAATAAATTGGACGATCAAATAATCAAAGAATTCATAGCAAAGAAAGTTTTGCTGAATTCACAATACAGTCGGAAAAATGAGACAATCGTTTTTTCGACAAGCTTTTTTGTCTTCTACAACGACAACAAGTGAACTGCTTACTTAGGATGTACGGATAGATGAATCAATCCCAATATAGACCGAGTACCTTTCTCGTGTGATAGATGTCTTTGTAAAATAGCTTTGGTTTCAGTTTCTTGCGGATGGAAAATCAGTAAACGATTTATTTAATTATCGGTGAGAATAAAATGAAAAGTGCTTATCGAAAATTCCTCATTATTTTTTTTGCGGGAAGTTCTTTGCTTATTTCGCAATCAAATTATTTTAGAAGCGGAGTTTTTCTTCATCACTCAACCGGCGGATGTATTTGGAACGGTGGTTCAACTACAAGTGTCTCTAATGAAATATCAAAGTACAATTCCGCACATAATCTTACCGGTCAGCATGCGGTTTCTTTAAGCGAGAGAAGCTGGCCGGAAACTCCTTGGAACAATGAATGGGAGCGCTGGCATAAAATATTCGAGAACAAAGATTTAGTTGACGCCGATATTAGACAGATTTTGCAATCGAATAAAATAGTTGTGATAAAATCATGTTTCCCCTCTTCAAATATTTGGGACGACGGAGTTCCATCTGATACGCTTAATCCGGAAAACAAAAGCGTTTACAATTACAAGTGGCACTGGCGGCATATTGTTCGTGCAATGAAAAATTACCCGGGCAATTTTTTTGTTATCTGGACAAACGCACCGCTCGTTGCTTCTTCAACAAATAGCACAGAGGCAAAACGGTCTCACGACTTTTGTTTGTGGGCTAAAGACACGCTCGCCGCCGGATTAGATAAGGAGATAAAACAATTTCCCAAAAACATTTATGTGTTTGATTTTTTTCATAAGCTGGTTGGAGCTGATTATAAACTACAAACACAGTATGCGTCAAGTTCTTCAGACAGTCATCCTAACGCAAAGGCGGATGATTTGGTAGCTCCACAATTTGTTAAAGAAGTTTTCGATTTGGCAATAGAGTATGAAAAGCAATTAAACGGAATAAAAAACGGTGAAAATTTGCCGACGAATTATTTTTTAGAACAAAATTATCCAAATCCGTTTAATCCGGAAACTACTATTGGCTACAAGCTTCAAGCAGCAAGCCAAGTAAGTCTAAAAGTGTATGATGTATTGGGAAGAGAAATAGCAACTTTAGTAAACGAATATCAGCAAGCGGGAACGTATTATTCTCAATTCTCAATTCGTAATTCTCAATTAACAAGCGGCATTTATTTCTACAAGCTAAACGCTGAAAAATTTTCGCAAACAAAGAAACTACTTTTGATGAAATAAAATTCTAACAGTACAAAACTAAAGCCAAAATTTCTTATTCAAATCAACATTACCGCCGGAAAGAATTAGGGCAATCTTTTTTCCGGCAAACTTTTCCTTGTTTTCCAAAATAACAGCAAGTGTAACAGTGCCGGAAGGTTCAACAATAATTTTCATTCTCTCCCAAATTAATCTCATCGCTTCGATGATTGCTTCTTCGGAAGCGGTTAAGATTTCTTCCATATTTTGGCTCAAGATGGAATAAGTTTTACCGCACAAATTTGTCAGCAGTCCATCGCAAATAGTTTTGGGATTTACAGAAGGATAGATTGTTTTATCCCGCAAAGAACGGAAAGCGTCATCGGCACCAAGTGGTTCAGCACCAATTACTTTTGTTGTATCGGAAAAATATTTTGCGCTCAAGCAAGTTCCGCTTGCTAATCCGCCGCCGCCCACCGGAGGAATTATATAATCTAAATCCGGCATCTCTTTAAGAATTTCTTTGGCGCATGTGGCTTGACCGGCAATAACGGAATAATTGTTGTAAGGATGAATAAAAGCAGCACCGGTTTCTTCTACAACTTTCGCAAGCGTTTCTTCGCGTGCTTGCAGTGTAGGCTCGCAGAAGATAATTTTTGCCCCGTAACTTTGTACAGCAATTTTCTTTATTTCCGGAGCGGCGTTTGGCATTACAATATAAGCCGGAACATTTCTCATTTTTGCTGCTAACGCTAAAGCTGCCGCGTGATTCCCCGATGAATGTGTAGCAACTCCTTTTTGAAGTTCTTCCATATTGAGAGAAAGAACCGCGTTGCTTGCCCCACGGAATTTAAATGCGCCAACTTTCTGAAAGTTTTCGCACTTAAAATAAAGCTCGCAACCGGCTATATTATTAATAAGCGAGGATGATAAAATTGGCGTATAGCGAATTTGATTCTTAATTCGTTCGTGAGCTTCAATAATGTCTTGTTTGGTCGGTTCGTGTTCAATTATCATGATTATAGTATTTTTATTATTCCCAGAGTGATGTCATCGCTTTGTTCTGCTTCAGCGCGGTAACTTTTAACTTCCTCAAAAATTGTTCTAGATAAATCATTAGGTTCTAAATTGCGATGAGCAATTAACAATCTTTCAAAACGCTCTTCACCGAATTCTTCTTCGCTTAAGTTCATCGCTTCCGGAATTCCGTCTGTGTAGAAAAATATTAAATCATCTTTCTCTAGCTGAATAGTTTCTGACGAAAAGGGGAAGTCCATGCTTCCTAACATTAATCCGCCGGCGGATAGTTTTGTTAGTGTATTTTCGTTTGATCTAAGTAAATAGGAAGGATTATGACCGGCACTTATACTTAGCAAAGTTTTTGAGTTTGAATTGAAGATACCAAACCATGCCGTTGCAAATTTATCCGGCGTTGTCGAATTGATTAAAAATCTATTAAACGACTGCACCATTTCAATTGGATCGAAATTATGTTTTTGAACAATAAAATAGATTTGCAGAAAACTATAAATTGTTGAAACAATTAAAGCTGCCGGGACGCTTTTCCCAGATACATCTGCTACAAAAAACAAAGTATTCTCTTCGTTAATCTTTATTACATTAAAATAATCACCACCAATTTCTTTAGCCGGTTTCAGGCGAATAGACATTTCAATGTTATGTATTCTCGGCAATTTTTGAGGGAGAAAATGGGATTGTATTTTCCAAGCTGTTTCCATTTCGTGTTTAGTATGTTCGGATTTAATTTCAACATCAATCAAACGTGCATTTTCAATTGCAACTGCGCATTGTGCGGCAAGAGATTCAAATAAATCCAAATCTTCTTTGGAAAAATCACCAGAGTTCTTTTTGTTAATAACTTGTATAACACCAACAAAACTTTCCTTTTGAATCATAGGCGCGCAAATCATATTTCTTGTTCTGAATCCGGAGGATACATCAAAGTCTTTGTTAAAGCGGTCATCCCCATAGCAATCGTTAATGATTAATGACTTTTTCTTTTCGGCAACCCACCCGGCAATACCCTCCCCAATCAAAATTCTTTTCGACTTGAGAGAAGATTCCGTTCCACCGACCATAGTGTGAAAATAGAGATAACCTTCTTCTTTGTTGAACAAGAGAAGCGAAGCCGCTTCGGCATCAAGAAGTTTTTTGCTAGCAGAAATAATTTGGTCTAAAAGTTTTTGAAGAGGTTTTCTCTCTGTCAGTTCTTGAACTGTGTTTTGGAAAAACTTTATACGCTTTAGAAGTGAAATGTAACCGTGTTTGTCTAATTCAATTGTTGTTTTTGATGCCATCGTCAGCCTTTCGTTGCTGCTAAAAAAGATTATGAAAGAAACAGAATTAGCTAGCCGATTTGTTCTGTTTTAATTCAAATACTTTTACAATTACATATGCAATCATCGCAAAGAGAAAAAATATTAGAAGCATCCAAGCAGTGCTTTGTAAAGTCTCTATAATCGTTCTATAAATTTCCAAAACCCATCTTTCATTTGTTAAGGCTAGTTGGGGTAAAAGTTTAGTTTGTGGCTGAATATATTTTTCAAGTTCCCAAATTCTTACTCCTCCGCTTATACCAACGACATAAATTGCAAACTTGAGATATTTTTGCCATGCACCGCTAATGTCATCAGCAATTATTCTGTTTAGAATCTTTCCAATTGGTTTTTCAAAAAACTTTGCAATTATAAAAGACGTAATAACTGCCAGCGCGAACGTTACGAGTAATAGTGTAAAAAACATACTTCCTCCAAACAATCGTTGTTTCAATTTATTGAAAAACAAACTCTGTAAAAACAAAAAAGGCTTGTTTTAACAAGCCTCTTTCGGTTACTCTAAATCTTCCAGAATCGTTTGAAGCTTCTCAAGAGCCTTCTGCCAGTCATTCATTTTCATCCGCTCACGTTCGATAACCTCAGCCGGAGCTTTGGAAACGAAACTCTCGTTTTCCAATTTCTTGCGTACACCGTTAAAGCTTCCGAGAATGCGGGCAATTTCTTTTTCGATTCTTGCGCGTTCAACTTTAAGATCAATCAATCCTTCAAGCGGAATGAAAATATCACAGCCTTTAACCACAGCAGAAGCGCATGCTTTTGGCTTATCAAGATGTTCATCAACCGTTAGAGTATCAATTCTTACTAATGATTTGATATATTTTTCTTGCGCAGAAGTAACCGCAGTACTTTTCAAGAAAACATTAATCGGTTTAGCGGGAGAAATGTTCATTTCGCCGCGGATGTTTCTAATTGCGGTTACAACTTCTTGCACAAACTCGATTTCTTTTTCGGCTGTTTCATCTACCAGCGATGCGTCAAACTTTGGAAACTCACATATCGAAATACTTTGTCCTTCTTTGCGCTCGTCAAGCAATTGCCAGATTTCTTCCGAGATAAATGGCATAAACGGATGAACGAGCTTAAGCATGTCTTCATAAAGAGAAATCGCACGTGAAAGAACAGCCGATTTAACCTCTTCGCTTCCATTATACAAACGGTTCTTTGCAAGCTCTACATACCAATCGCAAAAGTCATTCCACACATAGCTGTAAATAATTTTTGATGCAGCGTTCACTTCGAATTTATCGAGTGCCTCATTTACATCTTTAATTGTTTTATTAAAGCGGGAAGCAATCCACTTGTCTGTAAAATCGATATGCTTGTGTTTAAGCAGCGGATCAATTTTAATATTCTGCGCGTTCATCAACAAAAATCTTCCGGCGTTCCACATCTTGTTGGCAAAGTTTCTTCCAATCTCAACCATTTCACTGCTGAACATAACATCTTGACCAAGTGGGGCGATGTATGTCATTGTAAAACGCAAAGCATCGGCGCCATATTCTTCAATGAGATCAAGGGGATCGGGAGAGTTGCCGAGCGACTTGCTCATCTTTCTTCCTTTTTCATCGCGAACAAGACTTGTGAAGTAAACATCTTTGAAAGGAACTTCACCCATGAAATGCATTCCGGCAATAATCATACGAGCAACCCAGAAAAAAATAATATCGGGCGCGGTTACAAGAAGATCGGTCGGGTAATAATATTTCTGGTCGCTCTCGCTTGTAAAAACATCTTGAGCCCAAAGCCAGCTTGATGCCCATGTATCAAGAACGTCATCCTCTTGATGCCAATTTTCAATATCCACCGGCGGAGCTACATCACAGTAAATTTCTTTTGTGCTGTTATGATACCAAACCGGAATTCTGTGTCCCCACCAAAGCTGGCGTGAGATGCACCAATCGCGAATGTTTGTCATCCAATGTTCGTAAGTCTTAACCCAATGCTCGGGATGAAATTTAACTTTTCCTTCTTGCACAACTTGAAGAGCCGGTTTGCAAAGCTCATCCATTTTCATGAACCATTGCTCGCTCAAATATGGTTCGATAGGAACATTACCGCGCTGAGAGTAACCAACTTTGTTTGTGTAGCTTTCAATTTTTTCAACAAGACCAAGCTCTTCCATTCTCGCCACAACTTTTTCGCGAACGATGTATCTATCTAACTCTTGAAATTCCGGCGGAACGTTTCCGTTTGTTGTCGCATCTTCATTGAAGATGTTAATCATTTCAAGATTGTTGCGGTGAGCCATATCGTAATCATTAACATCGTGAGCCGGAGTTACTTTAACTGCGCCGGTTCCAAATTCTTTATCTACATAAGAATCCGCGAACAATGGAATTTCTCTTCCAACAATTGGAAGAACTATTGTCTTGCCAACCAAGTGTCTGTAACGTTCATCTTCGGGATTAACAGCAACGCCGGTATCTCCAAGCATTGTTTCCGGGCGGGTTGTAGCAACGATTACAAATTCATTTGTATCCTTAACCGGATATTTGAAATACCAGAGCTTGCCTTGAATTTCTTTGTAGAATACTTCTTCATCGCTGATGGCTGATTTTGAAGCCGGATCCCAGTTAACCATTCTGTAGCCGCGGTAGATCAAGCCATCTTTGTAAAGTTTTACGAAAGCCCCAGTTACTTTTTTGTAGTAATGATCATCCATTGTAAAGCGCTCGCGTTGCCAGTCGCAGCTAACGCCAATTTTGCGAAGCTGCTGAAAAATTATTCCGCCATATTTATCTTTCCAGGCGTAGCAGTGTTTTAAAAATTCTTCGCGGGAAATTTTATCCTTTGTAATGTGCTGTTCTTTAAGAAGCGCAACAACTTTTGCTTCGGTAGCGATTGACGCGTGGTCAATACCCGGAACCCAGCAAGCATTAAAGCCCATCATTCGCTTGTAGCGGATGAAAATATCTTGCAGTGTGTTGTTAAGTATGTGTCCAATGTGGAGAATTCCGGTAATGTTTGGAGGTGGAATTACAATTGTATAAGCCGGTTTGCTTTCATCTATTTCTGAATGATATAAATTATGATCTTCCCAGTATTTGTACCATTTATCTTCGGTGTCTTTTGGACTGTAAGCTTTTGGAATATTTTCGAGATTCTTCGGGTGCATTAATCTACTCTAATTATTAAATAAGTGGGGCAAATATAAAAAAACTTGCTACGGGATGCCCTATAACGGAGAAATGGAGACATTGCACAAATACAGATATTTTGTAAATTTAATCATGGAAAAGATTGGATACATAGAAATAAGAGTTTCTGGCAATAAAGGAAACTTAGAATTAACTCCTGATGCTTATGACATTCGGGAAGTAGTTTCGATTATTGAACATGCAGAGCATCTGTTGTTTCCAGGGGAAAGAAAAGACCGCCCACTAATAAGCTATAAAATAGAAGAAGGATCTGTTAAGCACATTTTTAAGACTGGTATTCAAGCCATTATTGGTTTCAATGCTGTATTGGGAACAATTGCCTCATCTGGGAATATAGACTTTCTTGATGTTAGTTCAGCCAAAGCAGTAGAAGC
Organism: Ignavibacteriota bacterium; assembly: GCA_043807765.1. Classification (GTDB taxonomy): domain Bacteria; phylum Bacteroidota; class Ignavibacteria; order Ignavibacteriales; family Melioribacteraceae; genus Stygiobacter. The sequence continues at coordinate 16,941 of JAZDFQ010000059.1, read as the reverse complement.
TTTTCAAGAAACAGCTTTGAAACGGGATTACATGTTTACTATTTCTACCTCATTGTCTGAAACTAATACACTTAAAGTTAATACAGGTACAAACTTTATTAGAAACAGCGCGTATTGGGCTGATGCGGAATTTTATTTTTACGGAAAAATTACAAACGCAGGCGGCAAAGAAAAAGCCAACATTCATCTTGTAACTGATGAATTCGGAACGGTTGTTATACAAACTCCGCAGCAATTTTTAGCAGATTCAGATGAAAATTTGTTGTATAAAACCTATGGTATAAAAGCAACTGGTAAACAAAACACTGAAACCGGAGAGATTGATAAAAGCAGTTTGAAGTTTGATGAGTTGATCAATTATAATACAATTTACGATGAAAAATATTTGGATAGCTTAAGAGCTAAGGCTATGAAATGGTTGAATGATAAAGAAGATTGGTTGGGAGATATTAGAGGTTACAATGCTTGAAAGCGTGCTTCTTGATACTAGCTTCTTCCTTAGATTTCTTAACAAAAATGATGTTCTTTTTTCTAACGCAGATGGTTACTATAAATATTTTCTCGAGAAAGAAATTGCAATGGTTGTTTCTACAATTAGTATTGCAGAGTTTTGTGTAAGGGGAAGCATTGAACAACTACCTTTGAAAAATCTTCAGATATTACCTTTTAATGTTAATCATGCTAAAAAGACAGGAGAATTTGCCAGCGCTTTGTTTACAGCTAAACAGAGGGGAGAGTTAGAGCAAACTGAAAGATTGCTAATTTCAAATGATTCTAAATTATTTGCACAAGCAAACCAAGAAATTAAAATAAAACATTTTGTCACTTCTGATGCTAGGAGCTTAAAGCCTTTCGCGGTATTAAAAAACACATTAGAACTTAAGTTTGATATTATTAACATTTCACAAAAACATACTGAAGCATTTGGAACATTGGGCTTGTAATTCTCTGTCACTACAATTCAATTATTTCTTTCCACACAACTTCATCAACCGGAATACCGTTGAGTAAATTGTCTTTTCTTGTTTTCAAAACACGCTCGCCGGGATACAGAATTTCTTTCGAGTCATCTTCCGGAATTGATGTGTGGTAATCATCAATTATTTGATTTATGGTTTGGGTAATTGATGAGGCGTTCCCAAGTTTAGATAAATCCATTGCAATAAATACTTGTGACAACGCATGCTCATACTTTTGCTTGCTTATTTCTAGCGTAGAAATTCCGCCGGAAAGAATGGTTGCTAACAAATCAATTAGTAATGCAAGTCCGGCACCTTTCCAATATCCCATCGGAAGAAGTCGTTGCGATTCTAAAATTTTTGTGGGATCGGTAGAAAGAATTCCATCTTTATTATAACCGCCAAACATTGGCATCTGTTGGTTTCTTCTTTGTGCGGCTTCTATTTTTCCATAAGCGAATTGAGACATTGCCATATCAAGAACAATTGCGTCATCATTGAAGGGTGCACCGAATACAATCGGGTTGTTTCCAAGTTTTGGATTTGTTGCGCCCCAAGCCGGCATTAAGCCGAGAGTGTTTGTCCAGCTTATAAAAGCAAAACCATTTTTTGCCGCGCGCCAGCCGTAAGTTCCGCCGCGCATCCAATGGTTTGTGTTTGCAAGCGCAACACATCCAATTCCAAACTGATTAGCTAATTCCATTGCGCGGTCTGTTGCCTTAAGCGCGTTCAAAATTCCGGCGCCTAAATTTCCGTTCCACTGCTCCAAAGCTCCGGCGGAGTGTTTCAATTCCGGTTCGGCATTTACATCAATTACTTTTTCTTTTACATAAAGAATGAATCTAGAAAAGCGGTTTACTCCGTGTGTGTAAACTCCATCAATGCTGTTCTCAGTAAATATTTTAGCGAGAATTTTTGATTTGTCTTCTGTGAATCCGTTCTTTAGTAGAACGCGCAAAAATTCAGTTTCAACTCGAGAAGCGGGAATTCTAAAAACACTATTAGCTTGATTCATGTTGTCTAATTGTTCTGCAATGTGAACATTTTTGTAGTGATAAATAATTAATGTGGTTGCAATTTAAACACTCCCACGTTTCAACCGCACTCATTTCCATGGATTGATGTTGAGGGTTAAATATGAGTGAATTTCCCTTTGAGGAAATATTTGTGCTAGTATTTTCTGTGGACGGAATAGCGGCTAGAGCGATAAGAGAAATAATACCAAATAAGAATCCTAATGTTATCCAAACTAACACACCTCTTTTCTTCTGAAACGCTATGTAACCACAAAAACAAGCGCAGATAATTGCTTGAATCAACCAAATAATTATTAAGTCCATAATCAACTCTATTAAATTTTATCCAATTCCAAACTTTTCAAATGTTGCTTTCGAAGATTAAAGCGGCTCTTGCCGAGCCGCTCGTGGTTCTATTCTTTGATATAAGAACAGCAGTAATCAGTAACCGAGTTAACTTTTAAACTAAACTTGGAATTTGCAGCAACGTAAAACGAATCACCGCCAACAAATTTTTTCCATTCTGGTTCACCCGGAAGCAAAACATCCAGATCTCCGGCAAGAATTTCCATCAATTCTTTATCTGCTGTTCCAAATTCATATTCGCCGGGCATCATTATTCCTAAAGTTTTCTTTGTTCCATCTGTAAATAAAACCGTACGGCTTGTAACATTTCCATCAAAATAAACATTGGCTTTTTTTACTACCGTTACGTTTGAAAATTCCGACATTTCTTCTCCTTATGGATCGCTTAGCAATATTATTTATTACGAATTACATATTTGATTTTGTAAACATCAATTTTGCCAATGCCATTATCCGGTTTGTGCGAGTTGAAGTACAAAACGTTTTTTTCTTGCGGATTTACAGAACAGCCGAAATCCCAATACTCTTTCGAATTGATAGTTGAATCCAAAATTGTCGGAGTCGAATACGTACTATCTTTCCATTCAGAAACATAAAGGTCAACAGCATCAGCCCCGGAACGTTCGGAAGCAAACACAATGGACTTTCCATCACTTAAGAAAACGGGATCGAAGTCATCCAGCGAAGAATTAATTGGTTCACCTATACTCACAGCCGGAAGCCATTTTCCTTTTTCTAGTTTTGAAATAAAAATATCATGCTTGCCTAATCCGCCCCGTCCGTCTGTGCAAAACATTAATATGTTTCCATCTTCCGAAATAACCGGACCCCATTCATCACCTTTAGAATTAATGTTTTCGCCAAGATTTATAGCTGAACCGTAAGTTCTGGTTTTGTTATCAAACGGAACAAAGTAAATATCATCGCCGCCAAATCCATTCTCACGGTTCGAAAAGAAATAAACACCTTTTCCATCGAAGCTAATGCAAGGATCAAAATCATTGCTTGTTGAATTAAATGAAACCGATTGCGGCGTTCCCCATTGATTATTTTCTTTTACGCTTTCCCAAATATCCCAGCCGCCGGTTCCGTTTTCCCAGCCAATCGCTCCCCAAAGCATTCTTGTTCCGTCGGGACTAAATGTAAGCTTGATTTCAGATTTTTCAGTAGAGACAAGATTGGGAAAAACTAATTCGGGATTTCCAATAAATTTAATGTTCTGTGCCGTGATCAGAGAAACAAAAGAAAGCATTGATACGAGTAAAAATATTTTACGCATAGAAGGTCACCATTAATTAAAAAATGTTATGCAACTTTCACATACTTTGTCGGCAATGTGCCGCAGATTGGGCATTTATCTTTTGGCTCGCCAAACTCAATATGTCCGCAGACCGGACAGAGATAAATTTCGCCAACATCTAAATCCTTTCCATGTTCTGCAGCAGCCAATGCCATTTTATATAAATCCGCGTGAATTTTTTCTGCATCGAGCGCATACTTAAACATGCGCTGAGCTTTGTGGTTCTCTGCAACAGCCTGCTCGTGCATCGGTGGATACATTTCTGTGTACTCGTATGTTTCGCCATCAATTGCGGCTTTCAAATTTTCAACTGTAGAGTTGATTCCATCAAGTGAACCAAGATGTCCCTCTGCATGAATTCTTTCAGCTTCTGCTGCTGTAACAAATAGTTTCGCGATGTTCGGAAATCCTTCTTTCTCTGCTTTCTTTGCAAATGCACGGTACTTTTGATTTGCCTGACTTTCACCGGCAAATGCTTCCTTTAAATTTTCTTTTGTTGTTGCCATTTTGGTTCTCCTTATAGTTAGATGTATTTATATGGTGCTAACGTATTCATCTTTTCGCGTCCGAGGATTTTATCCATTACACGGCTTGCAGATGCGCCGCTTCTTCCTGTGCTAGGGCAACTACCAACTCCGCGAAGCTCATCAACTATTGTTTGAATTAATGGTTGAGCAATATGCGGAGGATTTTTAATATCAAATTCTTCTCTGGAATTATTTGTTTCTAAAATTGTTGGAATTAGTTGAAATGTTGGAAACACAATTCTTCCATCCGTTCCAACAATTTCCGTTTCATCTATTTCTTGATTAGAACTGAAGCACCAGCTTCCCGTTCCTTGAACGCCGCTTTCAAAAACAAATGATGCGCTTACAATATCTTCTGCTTCATAAAGTTTTTGTTGATTGCCTGTAATTCCTTTAGCGTCTTTAATTTCTCCAAGTATGAATTGTAGAATATCAATTGTGTGTGAAGCCATATCGCAGAAGTATCCGCATCCGGCTATGGATGGATTTGTCCGCCAGTTTTCAAGCCGAGATAAATCATTCTCATTTGGCTTTTGTCTTAAACGGGTGTTCACGCAACGAACTTCACCAACCGAACCTTCTTCAATCAAAGATTTTATTTTTAGAAATCTTGGCAAAGCTCTTCTGTAATAAGCTACGAACAGAGGAACATTATTTTGTTCGCAGAACGCAACCATGTCCAAACATTCTCTATAGTTGAGAGCCATAGGCTTTTCAACGTAAACGGGCTTGCCGGCGCGTGCAGCATCAAAGACATATTTCTTATGTGATGAAGGAGGAGTAGCAATGTAAACCGCGTCAACATTCGGATCGTTAATTAAATCTTGAGCGTTACCATACCATTTAGAAACATTGTGTCTGCTTGCGTAATCTTGCGCAAGATTTTTGTTTCTTCTCATCACGGCAACAAGTTCGGAGCCTTCGGCTTTCTGAAAGCCGGGACCGCTTTTAACTTCGGTTACATCGCCGCAGCCAATAATTCCCCAGCGAATTTTCTCATTCATTGAAATCTATTTTTCCTTTTGTTCAACAAAGGTTGTTCCAGTTGTTCCAAATCCCGCAACGTACAATAACACTTCTCCCGCTTTTGAGTAAGCATAATGATGTTGATTGCCCGGCTCGGTAAAATAAGTTCCTTGCGGCATTTCATACATTTTGCTTTCATCAAATGTTGAACCGTATCCGTAATAAAATTTTCCGGTTACAACAACAACAGTTCTGCTTTCAGGATGAAAATGAGGCGGTAGTTTTAATTCAGCCGGAATTTTATAAAACATAACATAGTAGCCGGCTTTGGTGGGATCACCGTATAGAACTGATGTTTGAATTCCATTTGCGGTGACGGTCCATTTTACATCTGCCGGAACGATTACTTTCGGTTCGAGTTTTAGTTCTTGCGAATAAGCAAATGAAACAATTAAAAGAAAAAGTAAGCTGGTGATTTTAAGAAAGCGGTTCATAATTCCTCGGTATTTATTTAACTAATCTAATTCTATAAACAGATGTTTGAGCAGTGATGTACAGAGTTTTTCTATCTGCATCGCCCCAGTTACAGTTGGTCGGGGTTTCCGGCGTAGCGATTTTATCGAGCAATTTTCCATCGGGAGAAATTACCCAAACACCGCCGGGACCGGTGCAGTAAAGATTTCCAGCCGGATCGGTTTTCATTCCATCGGCGTAACCTTTTTCCGGTATAGCGTAGAATAGCTTTTTGTTTGCAATTGTTGAATCGTTAACAACATCCCAAACGTAAACAATTGCCCTGGGTGATTCGCACACATAAAGTTTTTTCTCGTCCGGTGAAAAACAAATTCCGTTTGGTTTATCAAAAGTATCATCGAGAAGCTTGAGAGAACCATTTTTACTAAGTCTGTAAATTCCTTTAATGCTTAGTTCAGCGCTTTCGCCTTGAGGAATATTAAAATCGGGATCGGTAAAGAAAATTGAGCCGCTTGATTTAACTGCAATATCGTTCGGACTGTTAAATTCTTTCCCGTCGAACTCATCAGCTAAAGAAGTTTGTACTATTCCATCTTTTTCAAGTCGCGCAACTCGGCGCTTCCCGGTCTGCATCATAATTAAATTGCCGTCGTTATCATATGTTAATCCGTTGGAAACAAAAGAAGGCTTCATAAAAACAGTAGTCCCGATTTCCGGATTCCACTTGCAGATAGAGTTGGAACCCATATCTGAAAAGAGCAAACCAACACCATCTTTCCATACCGGTCCTTCAACAAAAACATGTCCGGTGGAAATTTTTTCCAGCTTTGCATCTTTAGGAATAGGCGATTGTGCCAGAGCAACTACGGAGATGAAAACAACAACGACAAAAATTTTTTTCAATGTCTTATCCTTTATTTTTTCTTTCGTCTATATTTCTTAAACGGGTCGTTGGTTTTATTTTCCTCGCCCGGAAGTTTTCTTTTCTCTGCCGGAATTGCAAACGATACTTTTTTACCTAACACACATCCTTTTCTTCCGGGCATACATTCAACGTTTAACCGGCTGCAAAAACGATTTGCATCAATATGCGGACAGGAAAAGGAGCTCATTCGTTTCAACTCATATTCTTTAGAAAACCAGAACCAACTTAATTAAAACGATACTAAAGAGAAACGGGTTGAGACTAGGGGAGATTCTAAAACCATTTTCTAAATGAAAAAAAGCATAATCGGTTTAAAAACGTGAAAATTGTTCGATAATAATAGTGAGATTCTCCGCTTAGGCGAGAATCGCTTATTCTACAATGAGGACAGATTCTAACTAAAAAAGAATGGTTTACGATGGAACTTAGCTCATCAATAAAAATTTTACTGGTTGAAGATGCCAATGCAATGCGTATGATGGAAATCAAAACTCTTAATTCTCTTGATTTCAAAAACGTGCTTGAAGCTAACAGCGGATTATCTGCAATTAAAATTTTGGAGAAGGAATCTGATGTTGCGCTGATAATCAGTGATTGGAATATGCCGGAGATGGATGGCTTTGAATTGCTAAAATGGGTTCGCACAAATGAAGCCACAAAAGCAGTTCCGTTTCTTATGGCAACCGGACGTGGAGAAAAGAAAGAAGTTGAAAAAGCGCTCGAAGCGGGTGTGTCGGCATTTATTTCAAAGCCGTTTAACAATGTTGAACTACTTGATAAGATTAAAGAAGCGTTCGGAATTAAACAGCAAGAGGTGGAAGCTGTTTCTTACGACCGCGAATCAAAAATTACAAGCGCCGGCAAAGTAAAGATCAAAGCCATTCATATTCAGATTACAGATCACCTTACGCTTGGTGTTTTGAAAGGGCTTATTAAGAATAACGAAATCACTCCTAAACATTTTGAGCTAGAAACAGAATGTTTGGCCAGCTGGAATGCGGTCGCAAAAGCGCTGGAAAATAAATCTGCCGATGCAGCATTTATTTTAGCTCCTCTTGCGATGGATTTATATAATTATGGAGTTCCGTTGAAACTGATTTTGTTTGCGCACAAAAACGGAAGCATCTGTGTAAAAAATAAAACCGCAGATGATGAAGAGGGCGCTGAGTTTTACAGAAACAAATCTTTTTACATTCCACATACTATGTCTGTACACAATATGCTCGGTCATGCATTTTTTAATAATATTGGATTAAAACCGGGCGTAACGGGACAGAAAAATGTAGATGTAAGTTTTGAAGTTGTTGCACCGGTTAAAATGCAAGAATTTATGACGGGCAACCAAGAAGCGAGCGGATTTTTAGTTGCTGAACCTCTTGGCACCAAAGCGATTGCATCGGGCGCAGCAGAACTGCAGTTTTTATCAAGCGAGCTGTGGGAAAATCATCCTTGCTGCGTGCTTGCAGTTCAACAAGAGTTTATTGAAAATTATCCGGACGCCGTTCAAGAATTTGTAAAGTATCTAGTTCAAGCCGGTAAGCTTATTGATGAAAAACCAAACTTTGCAGCGGAAATCGGCGTGGAGTTTCTTGATCCTAAAAAAGAGCTTGGGCTTAAAGTACCAATTCTTAAAAATGTTTTAACCGAGCCGAAAGGAATTAAAACAAATAATTTATATCCGGTAAAAGGTGATCTCAATTTTATCCAGCACTATATGCACGATCACATGGGAATTGGCTCTATCATCGACCTAGACAGTTTTGTTGATATGCGATTTGCAGATGCAGTGTGCACAGATAAAGAAAAAGCTCAAGCCAAAAGTCGTGTTAATGAAAAAGACATTGCGGCAAAGGTTAAGCAAATTATAAACCGCTCGAAGAGTTCTAGCGGCGGATTAGAAACTAAGACACTTCTGAATCTTGAAGGAAAATATCTCCGCTTTATTTTGGGCAGTGAGCGCTATGGAATAGATATTATTAAAATTATTGAGATTATTAAGCCGGTAGCAATTACACGCGTACCAAACACTCCGGAGTTCATCAAAGGGGTAATTAATCTACGAGGTATGATTGTTCCTGTGATTGATATGCGATTGAAAATTGGCTTGCCGGAAGTTGAGTTTACAAACAAAACTAGAATTGTTGTTGTTGAAGATGTTATTGAAGGCGCCAATATTAGAATAGGGTTGATTGTAGATGCGGTAGATATGGTTTGTGATGTTAAAGTTTCGGAAATAGATAGTGTTCCGTCTCTCGGCCAAGTTGAAGCGGCAGATTATCTGCTTGCAGTTGTTAAGGCTGAAGGATTTATCTATTGCCTATTGAATTTACAATTGCTAATGAGGCCGCCACACTTCGGAGCTGCAGAAGCAAAATAAATCAATCGATTAGATAGATATAGTTTGGAAGCTTGATTTTCACGCCGGTGAATGTGCCGCTTAAGTCGCTCCACTGATCTCCAATGCAAGCGATAATGTTATAGCCCTTTTGGGTAAGCTGCTTTCTTATGGCTTCTTTCCACGCAGATGCCGGAAGTTTTTTTTCGGCTTCTGTCCTAACAATTAATGTATCAAATTTTGCGTAGCCTCTATTTATAAGGTTTTTCTTTGTCGGTGTAAATGCTTCCGGGTTTCTGCCGGTTAGAAAAATCATTTTTATGTTTTTAGAAATCAGCCAATCATAGAATCTTTTTGTTTGAGGGACAGCCTTCGCTTCACCGCTTTCCATTGATGCAATCCAATGTGAGGGAACATAGCCAAATCCAATTTGCTTTGATGATTCGTAATTGGAAAGAGCCGTGTCATCTACATCAAAAATTGCTGCTGCATTTTCCGGAATAGGGTTACTTTCTATTTCACTAATTCCTTGAGTTACGGCAGTTTCGCACTCTCTATCGTAAGTACCGGATTCGTAATAATTGCGCACTAAACTTTTTGCGGTATCCAGATTGGTTAATTGCGGTGAATGACTGCATGCCGCTAAGATCAAAAGGGGAAAAAATTTTATGAATTTCATTTTGTCTCAAAAATTAATTGGCGAATATAAATCTGTTGAAGTGAGAATACAATCAATATTCGGTACTAGCTTTTTTTGATAACCGGCAAATCAGTTATCTTTGCCCCTCAATAGAAAGGATGTTTAGTGAGCGGCTGGGTTGGAAATATTATGCTATTTGCGGCAATACAAGGTTTTTTGCTAACAGTGTTTCTTTTGTTTAGCAAGAACAACATTAAGGCGAACAGAGTTTTATCTGTAACAATGTTCTTCTCATCGCTCGATTTGCTAAGTGTGTATTCGTTTGCTGCCGGTTGGTACAAAACTTATCCGGTAATTTTTGGCGCCAACTTTGGGTTTCCGTTTATCTACGGACCAATCTTTTATCTATATGCAAAATTCATAACCGGCAAAGAAGAGAATTTTTCTGCAAAATATTTGGTTCATTTCTTACCATTTCTGTTGGCGCATTTATGTGTTTCTCCATTTTACTTTTTAAGCGAACAAGAAAAGATTAAACAGATAAGCGTTTATATATCGGATCTGCAAATTGATCTTATTGCAATTAGCGCCTTTAAGCCAATACACGGATTAATTTATACTTTGTATTCGTTAAAGCTTCTTAAAGAGTTCAATGCACGGATAAAAAATTCATATTCCAACATCGAAAGAAAAAAACTTAACTGGTTGAAGAATCTAATTATTGGTGTTACAATAATCTGGCTGATTGTTGCTTTTACATTTGTTTATACCGCCATGTTTGGTCTTGGCTATAGTGCTTCAAACGAGATTATTTATTTTAGCGTCGCAATCTTTATTTACGCGGTTGGTTACGGAGCGCTATATCAACCGGAAATGTTTGCAAAGAGCGAGAAAAGTATTTCTGCCGCAGAAAAAGTTGCAGATGAAACTCCTCAACAAGAAAAGTATAGCAAGTCGAATCTTAGCGAAAGCCAGATTGAAGAAATAAAAACAAAGCTTATCTCTTTGATGGAGAACAAGAAAGCTTTCTTGAACAGTGAATTAACCATTGATCAGCTTGCGTTGGAGATTGGTGTTTCCAAGCATAATCTCTCGGAAACAATTAACACGGCTTTTCAGAAAAACTTTTACGACTTCATCAACAATTACAGAGTGGAAGAATTTAAACGGAGAATAACAAATCCCGATTACACCAACTACAGTTTGCTTGCCATAGCTTTCGAATCGGGATTTAGTTCTAAATCATCCTTCAACACAATATTTAAGAAGCATACCGGATCAACACCTTCGGAGTACCGGAAAAAATCCTCTGACTAAAACTCAAACTCAATTCCGAAGAGCGGAAGCAATCCCCACATTTTTTCTTTATCAAGTTTATTATCAATTTCATTCCATATGTAAGCCGCAATGTTTTCGCGCGCGTAAACATTCCAAACACTTAAGTAAACAATTAGAGTTGATGATTGAAAATGAAAACGTTTATCCGCACGAATATTTAGCGAATGAAAATCCGGCAGCCGCTTGCTGTTTGTCTTTGATTCATCTAAAATACCTTTGAATGCAGCATGCGAAGCGGCTTCATTGAACGGTGTGTAAGGCGCTCCACCGGCATAGAGCCAGCGCAAACTAAACTCCCAGCTTTCGTTTGGCTTATAGCCCCCTTCAATTGCAAAATTAAATTGGTTATCATAAATACGGTCGTACTTAATTCCGTTATAACCTTCATACGTTGCTTTGGAATATGAGCCGCTGAGCAATCCGTAAAAATCTTTTGCTAACTTTTTCTGAATAGTTAGCTCAACACCTTTGCTGTTGGCGCTTCCAACACTTAACAATTGATGATGCGGGAGAAAAAGATTTTCCATTGCTGCTTGATCAAACAAAAACAGATTCGGCTGAGTTGGATCAACCGGAAAATCGTGATACGACTTGTTGTAGAACTCTAAAGTAAGCCGGGTGCTTTCTCCCAGCATTCTTGTTATACCAATTATTGCTTGAATTGATTTCGGATTCTTCAAATTCTTAAACTCATCTTTCTGCGCGGAAAGAATAAGAGGAACACTTTGATAATAAACACCGAAACTTCCGGTAACTGAAGTTGCGTCATCAAGATTTAGCGCAAGGGAAGCGCGTGGAGAGAAATTAGTCGTCTTGTTGAAATCATAATAATCAACGCGCACACTTGGTGTGAAGGTAACGTTATCAAATGGTTTGAGAATTAGATTTGCAAAACCTCCAGCACGAAATGTGTTGAGTGTTTTATCCATTGTGAGCGCCGGGGTTGTTTGCCCAAGCAAATCTTTGTATTCATTGTAAAACTGATTGTAATTGTTGACGAAATATTTTGCGTCAGCGCCAAATTCAAGTTTAACGTTTTTGCCGGCAATCCAGTGATTGATATTTCTGAAATTCAGTTCTTGCTCGAGAGATTTATTGTTAACCAAAAGTTGTGCATCTCTGGTTTGATAAAATCTGAAATCGCTTTTGCGGAATGTGTGTGATAGAGAAGTGTTTGAATAACCGGAAGTTCCCCACAAATATTGCCAGTTAACGCCAACGGTGTTTGTGCTGTACGAATAATCCGTGTAAACATAATTTTTGTTTTCAATTGCATCTGCTTGGTTCATCAACTGATTATCATGAGAGAAAACATCAATGATAGAAACTTTGTGCTTATCGGAAAGATCATAAACAAGTTTTCCTTGAACATCGGAATAAACCGGCATCCCGATTTTTTCATTCATCAAATCAAGAATTAAATCCAGATAACTTCTTCTTGCCGAAAGCACATAAGAGCCTTTTCCGCCAGCAAGCGGACCTTCGATAACTCCACCGAAACCTTGAAAGCTCATATCAAGCTGAACGTCTGTAGTAGTTCTATTTCCTTCGCGGTACTTCAATTCCATTATGGAAGAAAGCCGGTCTCCGTACGAAGAATTAAATCCGCCGCTCAAGAAATTTACATTCTCAATCAGATCAACATTTATAATTCCGATTGGACCTTCCGACGAACCTTGCACCGGAAAGTGATTGATGTTTGGGATTTCGATGTTATCAATGTAGAATCCGTTTTCAACCGGACTACCGCCGCGGACAATGAGAGAGTTTTTTGTATCGTTTACTTTAGCTAGAGAAGGGAGGCCGAAAATAATTCTGCTTACATCTCCGGCGCCGCCGGGCGCTCTTCTTATTTCTTCAAAAGAAAAAGAGGTTGCGCTAATACTTTGAGATTCTGTTCGCGAAAAGTATCCGGCTTTTACTTCTACTGCATCTAAGTTTATATCGGTTGGTTTTAGCTCTGCATTGGCGTACGTAATTCTTGCAGATCGCACAATTACATCGGGGATAGTAATCTTTTCATATCCAACATAAGAAAAAACTAGACTGTAGCTTCCAACTATTATTTTTGGAAGTGAAAATTCACCTTCCAAATCCGTTGTGCATCCGGTTTTCAAATCGGGAATGTATATGTTAACGCCAATCAGCGGTTGTTTGGTTTCAGAATCAACAACTTTACCTTTGATGCTTCCGGTTAGTGCTGTTTCTTGAGCCTGAGCTGAAAAAGAAAATATCAGAATAAAGAGAAGGGATAGCTGCGTAATTCGTTTCATTTTTCCTCAATGTTAATTTTTTCGAGGGCAAATGTATTCCAGAAAGCCCGGCAAATCGTTCAAACCAATCGGATTGAACCTATAAATGCACATTTAATGTGGAAGAGTTAACTATTTCTCTTGCTGACGCGGACCATTCCGTGACAGTAAATAAAAAGAAACCCCGGGTTTTTCACCGGGGCTCTTTTTGAACTTGTTCCTTGAACCTTTTACCTTTCTGCTATTTAACGAGCATCATTTTCTTTGTTATTGTAGCAGTAGGCGTAGTCAAACGGTAAAAATAAATTCCGCTAGCTAAGTTACTTCCGTCAAATGCTGCCGTATGTTTACCAGCTTCATATACACCGTCAACAAGATTAGCAACTTCTTTGCCCAGTATATCATATATCTTAAGACCAACCCTTCCCTTTTCTTTTAGTGTAAAAGTAATTTTAGTTGATGGGTTAAAAGGATTTGGATAGTTCGAAAATAATTTTTCAGTTATAGCGCTATCACTTACTGCTTCACCATAAGGCAAAACCGCACCATCGTTTTTTGAATCATTTCCCGATACAACGCCTAAGCTCTTTATTATTTCAATCTGATTAACAAGCTCATCCTTAGGATATTTTTTTATTAACTCGCCAAAATATTTATCCGAATATGTTTTGTCTCCGCAATACAAGCTGTTAAATGCACCTAAAGTAAATAAAGTATGCTTATCAATTTCACTATTGAGGTTGTGTTTTTTTAATATGGTTTGAAGGTTGTTAATTGCCTCCTTATACAACCCGGCATTAACCATTTGGTGGGTTTCTAATTCCAAAGCAACTACATAAGTTTCAGTTCCTTCTTTAAGTAGCGGTTTTATTTCTTTCTTTGAATAATCCAAGTAATCTTTCTTTCCTGCTTGTGTAAAGCATTCTTCTACTTTGCTAAGTGCATATCTACCTAGAAGAACGTCTTTGTTATTCTTGAATACCTCTAAGAATAAGGGAATGGCTTCCTCATATTTTTTATCTTTTTGTTTATCAAGTGCCGTGCTAATTTTATCATCACCAAATTCTTGACTTAGGGTCTTCATAAGATTTTCATTAGTACTTTTGTCGCTTGACACAATACTATAATTTGGATTACTCGACAAAACCGGATTGACTGTTACTGTTGAATAGTAAGTATTTACAGATGGAGTTGTTGTGTTCCACCAGTTATTTATAGCATTTATATTGCAGCCATAATATGCATTCACTGCGTACGAAGTATTCCCATATATGCTGTTCCATCCTAAATTACTTCCTCCAAAAGACGGACTGCTGTTATATTGAGCGTATATACCATTTGTTGTGTTGTTTCTTATAACATTTCCACTGGTAGATGATGGAGCAAAAGTAGGAGAGCTATAATTACTGCAAAAAACGCCATAGGAATTATTTTGAATCAAATTATGATGTAAGACAGGTGTTGAATAGTAATCGCAAAAAATACCCTTACCATTATACTGCAAAGTGCTATTTGTTACAGATAGTGACGTAGGCGAATTGTAAGCATATATTCCATTTGTTGCATATTGCACAGTGCTGTATTGAATTGTACCGCCGCTTCCTACATTAAATTGTATGCCATTCCATGTACCACTTGAACCGCTTCTTGTAAAGGTAATATTACTCGATGAACTACCTATTGCATTTAATTTACCATTTACAATAATACCGGTACCGCTTGGAAAACTTAGATTCGCTCCAGCTTGAATGTACAAAGTCTCATCTGAATCAATAGTTAAATTCTGCCCGAATGTGCCGCCCGTAATAGCTGTGTATGGAATATAGTTTTGTTTTGTTATTGTAATATACAGCGGGCGATAGCTGGTATTAAAATAAGCTGTTGAACCAACTATACGTGATAAGTAACCGGGACTCGAGTTTACGTTACATGCTGCAATAACAGAACTTGAAACCCCGGTGCTAACTGTAACACAAGAACCATTATCTGTTATAGTAACATTAGTAAAGTATGACGGTGTTGCAGTCCACAAACTTGTTTCCGGACAGCCGATAAGATTATGGGATAGATTTGTTCCATGAGTTGTACTTGACTTTGACAAAGATTCTGATGCACCAAGATAATAATGTCCATTATTTATTGCGTCTAAAAAGTTTTTGTTAACTATTGAGCCCTCACCTAGATTAGCATCTCTAGAATTGCCTAAAAATGCCGGTCCCCCTGAAGTAAATTCAGTTGTAAAACATTGTGCCATGTTTTTTCCCATCTCATAATCATCTGATCCATCATAGTTATCTAAAGGCGCAACCAAACAAGAAGTGGCATAAACAATCATAGGGTAATCTGCATTAGTAAGATTATCCAGTCCGTTTCCTGGTTCATATGCATTATCAAACTTCCACGAATCCATTCCTGTTATTTCGTACCCATTAGCAGTAGTATTATATTCATTTGAATTAACACGAATATTAACTGCAGTACCATGATTGTACCAACCCCAGAGTCCATATTTTGTCGAGTTTACGCTTGTAATAATATCACTACCAGTAGGCGCAGTACTAATTGAATAACCATTATTCATTTCTTCTATTATAGTGTTAGTGAATGAAGTAGGCAAATAAGTAGCTAAGTATTCTGCATCACTTGTAATTGCTCCGTGTATTTGATCTTGCATTTCATCTGCTTGTGTCATTAGAGATCTGCTCAGATACGATGTATTCCCCTTTCCAGGATTTTCCTCATATCTTATTACTTTGTCTGTCCATCTGAGTATTTCATCAGATGTGGAACAAAGCAGCCGCCCAACAAATATTTCAGCGTAATAATCAACATTGTCACCTGACCACATTTTAAGCCCATCTAGATATTCGTCTGCAGGTTCTCCGTATCTACTAGTACCAAATGGATTATTAGGAATATTTACCATTATTGATTGCCAGCGATAATATGCGGGATCTACGTCAGTACTATCATCTTCACCATCAACGTTCCAATTTCCATTAAAATCAGTGTAGTAAATATCTGCTGGAATTTTATAATCATCCGGTTTTGACGAAGTCCAACAATTATGTGAACGAGTTCCATATCTTGTTGGTACAACTTCAGCCTTTCCACCTAAAAGGGCAAAAACAGTTCCTTGCAAATAAGTGGCTTTTAAAAACTGTCTTATACCACCTGCTATATCATCTATTCCCGATATTGCATCACCACCTGAATAAGCGGAATCAATTTCATTAACAGTAAATATTCCAACATTTACACCTTTTCTTTTTTTCCATTTAATAAACTTATCAAAACTCGGTGCTAAAGCACTTGTTGTTATTATTACGTACGGATAGCCATAAGCTAAAGTAGTAGTTTTCTTTAAGGATTGTTCTTTTCCCTTCGGAGTACTTTTAACAGAATACATAGGAATTTCTTCCTTATTATCCACTAAAAAGGCTAAAGCATTATCGTATAGTTCTTGATACTCGGGCTCACGAACGGGAATTTCTATTTTCTTATTGCTGCCTTTTGTTTTTAGTGTGTATTCAACTTCGTTTATTACGTCAATTTTATTTGACTTAGGATAATACTGAATGGGGCTGACTGCAATAGTTATAATATGGTTGTTCCCATCAAAATAACCGTCACCTACAACTTTGACTGCTTCTTTAGGCCATGCTTCATCTGCATTGTAAATTTTGTCATGTAACAGTTTTATTTTAGAGTCTGTAAAATATTTTGTGTAAATGGAAATTGTAGTTAAAGAACATTATCAATTCTTTCATTAAAGATAACAGATAAATGAGAAAGAGCAAGTGCCCAATTTTGAACTTGCATCGTCCACTTTTTAGACAAATC
>JAZDFQ010000058.1:0-15729 GCA_043807765.1 Ignavibacteriota bacterium | reverse complement strand
TAAGCGTGAGGCTAATTCATTGAATGCAATAGTTTTTTGTGCCGCGTCCATGAGTTTAAGATTTTCATCGCTGAAACTCTCCATTCCATGCAGCATCATCGCAGTAAAAACTAGAGGACTTAATATTCCGGCAAACTTGTTAGCGATTCCCATAAAGCTAATTCTTACTGCCGCACTTTCTTTTGGCCCCAGCACCACTATGTATGGATTGGATGCGGTCTGAAGAATTGTTAATCCTCCACCCATTACAAACAGTCCGAGTAAAAACAAAGCATAAATTCTTGTTTGTGCAGCCGGAATAAAAATGAGTGCACCTATCGCCATTGCTAGAAGTCCAAGTACCATTCCCTTTTTATACCCGGTTCTTTGTAACACCGCTGACATGGGCAATGCCATTACAGTATAAGAGATATAGAATGCTAATGTAACAAAGTATGCTTCTATCTGGTTAAGTTCGCAAGCAATTTTCAAGAATGGAATCAAAGATCCGTTCAACCATGTTACAAATCCGAAAATAAAAAACAACACACCTATTATTGTTATCGATAACAAATAGTTGTTTGATTTTGCTTGAGTATTGTTATTCGTTGTTACCATTATGGTTCCCAATTAACTGATGAAAAGTTATTTGCTGTTTCCGAAGCTAAAAAATGATTATCCATTTCATGTACTCATACCACTAAGCTAGCTTCATTTAAATCTCAGCTACTACTTTCTGGTAAGAAATCGATACAAAGCCGATTAATATTACGCAGTTTAAGTTAAATAAAGATAGAACGGGTACTAAATTAAATGCTGTAAGCGCGCAAATTTGGCTGTGAATTTGCAGCGACTGACAAATCTTATCATTTATTAAAAGAAAAGACTTTTTTTCAACTTGGTTAAATAACGCTGACTGATTATAAATGGCTGTTTGATATTTTTTAAGTAAACCAGATATGATCTATCATAGAATTTTTCAATTCTATCCACATGCTCAAAGTTAATTATAGTTGATCGGTGGATTCTGATGAACATATTATCCGGCAGAACACTTTCCCATTCTTTAAGGGATTTTCTGATAATAAGTTTTTTGGAGTTATTTAGATAAACATTTGTGTATTCGTTAAAAGCCGCAATACATTCAATATCATGTATCTTGATGAATTGTGGTTTATTTCCTTCTGTGATGAACAAATGCTCACCAATGTTCTTTTTAGATTCCGATTCTTCAGTAGCTGTCTTACTTGGCGAAGAATTTTTCTTTGTCTTACTGCTTTTCGCAAGTCTAACTTCAATTGCTTTATATAAATCTACAGCCTTAAACGGCTTAATTATATAGTCATCGGCGCCCAGATTCATTCCGTAACGCATATCGGTAACTTCAGCTTTTGCTGTTAAAAATATAAACGGAATTGAGGAAAGCGCTTCATCTTTCGAAATTCTCTTTAATACTTCGTAGCCATCCATTTCGGGCATTTTTATATCACAAATAATTACATCAGGCAAATTCTCTTTCGCATATCTGATTCCTTCAGCACCGTTTTCGGCAGTAATCACTTTGTAATTTTTTAATTCCAACAAATCCTTTATTCCCGTACGAACGGGAGTTTCATCTTCAATAATCAATATTTTTTTCATGTTCTATAGCTCACTTTGATGCTTGCTGTTGCACTGTTTTATATTACCGTCAACATTGGAATTGTAACCACAAATGCAGAACCTTTATTTAATCCACTCTTAAATGTAATTTTTCCGCCATGAGACTCGACACACCTTTTCACAATCGACAACCCGAGTCCTGTCCCTTCAATCTTACCGGTGTTGTTTCCTCTATAAAATGTTTCAAAAAGATTTTTTTGATCTTGTCTGGAAATACCAATTCCATTATCGGTTACAGTAAACTCCAAATCCGATTTTAAACTTCTAATTCGAAAAACAATGTTTCCCCCTTTCGGAGAATATTTTACAGCATTCGAAAGCAGATTTGACAAAATGTGCTGAAGCAATTTACTGTCTGCAATCATCTCTTTAGTCTTAAGTTCATATTGTAAATTAATTTTATGATTGTAGGATCCGCTGCTTTCTGCTTCCTCAATCATCTTAGTCGAAAAATCATATAAGTTAATTTTAGTAGGACTAAACTTCCATTTTCCTATTTCCGTCTTGTTTATAGTAAGAATATCGTCCAGCAAGCCGGTCATATATGTAACTGCATTTTGAATCTGCACAATATAATCGACATACTTCTCTTCGCTTATTGATCGTCCCATTAGCAGAAGCAATTCCGATGAAGTAAATATTGTAGTAAGCGGTGTACGAAATTCGTGAGACGATGTTGATAAGAATCGCATCTTCATCTCATCAAGTTGTTTTTCTTTTTCAGCAATTGTTTTCGAATCAACTTCCCGATTATTTATATATAGAACTATCGCGTTAAATGAGATATCCAAGTTGCTATAAACTTCTACGTTGCGGGCTGTTCCATCCTTTAATCTGTGGCGCGAATTAAATTGCCTTTGTTTGTATATATGAATTATTTTGGAAAGGGGTTGCAATCCGCAAGAAACTTCAACTTGAGAAATGTTGAGCTTTTCGAAAGCACTTTTGGTGTAACCGTAAAATTTAGAGGCGGCTTTATTAACATATTTTATAGCAAGATTGTGCGAATCCAAAATGAGAATTGGGGAGGGAATTTCATCAAATAACCGGGTGTGAATATTCAAAGGCTCTGCTTTCACTGTTGCATTACTAACTTTCCGTGCGTTTTTACGCAATGTATAATTCTTGCTTCGCTTATGTAATATAGTCATTGCTAAAGTAACAGAGATTTTTCCATCTGAATATTTTTATTATTTGGTCCGAAATGCTTTCACAAAACTAATTTCAATTTAGCTACTTCTGATCATTTTAAGTAAGCAATTTTTTTAGTCAGCATATTATCAACTGTAGATAATTGCACAAAGTATATCCCGCTCGAAAGCCCGGAGGCATCAAATTTTAGAGTGTGAACGCCTGCTTCATATTTTTTCGAAACTAACTCGCGGCACAATTTACCTAAACCGTCGTAGATTCTTACGTTTACATCCGAACGTTTTGGTAAAGTAAATTGCACACTTGTAGTTGGATTAAACGGATTCGGGAATAGGTTTAGTTCAATCTGATTTGGAATCATTTCTTCTTTAATTACCGAAGTACCAGTTTCTTCCTCGATTATAATCCCACTTATAATAGATAATCCAGCCTTGGCAAAGAAATAAAGCTCCAGAAGATTGTCCTCAATTTGTACTCCGGCAAATACCTTTTCAAGCGGAGAACTACTTCCAACTTCTTTGTAAATATCCAGATTTTGTATTAACGGTTTATCGTTTGCATAGACATCAAAAACTCTACCGCCGGTAGTTTTGATTGTAGGTTCAACAAAAAGTAATCTTACTTTGTAAGAACCATTTTTCAATCTCTGTCTGTAAAAAGTTATTCCTTCGTTAGCAGTTTTGTAAAGCTTTTCATATTCATTTGAACTGGTTATTCCATTGGTGCTTCTTAAATCTCCGCCAATCGAGCCATATTCTTTCGTTTCATCCCATTTCTGCTCTCGCAGCCATGAGCTATTGCCGGTGCTTGTATCACCTATATCAGAAATTATTGGACACGCATGAATACTTTTTACGGACAAGACTTTTAGTTTTGATTGATTTGGTGTTGGAGCTAAATCTTTAATGTTTCTAATTCCTACCGGAAAAATACCCGCCGCCGAAGCTCCGGTAGCATCAAACGAAACAATTCTATTCGATGAACTTATAGAGAAATTAGACAAAGTTAGGCCAAGCGTAATGTAATTAGATATATCTCCGGCAGAAGCTTTTTCCACTTCTTCCGAGAATCGAATTTTAAGATTATCTTTATAAATCCAGCCGCTCATTGCGTAAGGAGCGTCAACATCTATATCACTTACCGGAGAATTATAACTTGCCGTCTGCCCTTCCCTTGTCATACAAAGAATAAGATAGCCATCTTTTACCAAAACATTTTGCGCTTTAAAATCACATAAGTTCGATCCGAAAGTGGAGTTGGATTTAACCCATCTGTTGTTATCAAACGTGCCGAAATTATCCGTCCATCTTAGAGTGAAATTATTATTCACACCCGGAGTGTAATCATAAAACTTAACCCAGTCATACATTGCATAAAGAGGAATGCTGCTGTCATTAAACGTGCCTGCCCATTCAACGGAATTAGGCATCCAGAAATTCATCATGATTGCTTGAGACAATCCAAGAGTTCTTATACGGTCTGAGTTATCGCGGTGAACTTCATAACCGTCAACATACCATGCAACATAATCGGGCGTCCATTCAATTGCATGAACATGGAATGCGGCATGAGGATTAAAATTTAACGCTTGGCGAAAGTTCACACCTTTTTCATCCGGAGTAAAAGTTGTGTACTGAGCTTCGTTATTATCTTTTCCCATTATTTCAATATCAATCTCATTGTAAGTACTCGAAAGGATATTGTAAGTAAAAATTGTGGATGTAACACCGCTCGCACCGGCAGACCTCATTCTGGTTTCAATTCTTCCATAAGAATAAGATTCTTTTGTTCTAACTTCTCCGCTCCAATAACTTTTTGAGAATAGTTGAGATGCGAAAACAAAACATGATAGAAAGAGTAACAGCAATATTCGTTTTTTATTCATACGCCTTTTCGCTTGAATGGATTTACTAATGACTCTTGGTTTTGCAAAATCATTCTGCAATCACCATAATTTTTTTCATATCGGGGTCTGCTGATGATGTTCCAATTAATATTGCATGCTCTCCTTTAGCAACTTCAAACCCCTTTCCCTCTTTGAATTCAGAAAGTGTCTCATCATTGATTGTGAATAGTATAGTCTTCTTTTGCCCGGCTTTCAACTGAACACGTTCGAAACCTTTTAGCGATTTTATTGCGCCGTTATCTGTCATCCCTTTCACATAAAGTTGGACTAGTTCCTCACCGTTAATTTTGCTCGTATTTTTAATATCAACAGAAAGTCTTATAGAATCCCTTTCGCAGAGTATTTTTTTATCTAGAGAAACTTTACCAATCTCAAATTTCGAATAGCTTAATCCGAATCCAAATGGATAAAGCGCATCACCGGTAAAATAGCGATAAGTTCTACCGTTAGAAGAAATACTTCTCATGTTATAATCTTTGAAATCGGGAAGCTGCTCTACCGACTTATAAAATGTAACCGGAAGTTTTCCGGAAGGATTATAGTCGCCAAATAAAACATCCGCAATTGCAACTCCGGCTGCTTGTCCACCATACCACGACTCAATAACTGCGGGAACATTTTTGCTAGCCCAGTTAATACTTACAGCGCTTCCATTAAGCAAGACTAAGACAACGGGTTTGCCGAGTGCGTTAATTTTTTGGATTAGCTTTTCTTGAACTTCCGGCAAATCTAGAGAAGTTCTATCTCCTCCCACAAATCCCTTTACCGGTACATTCATTTCTTCTCCCTCAAGCCGCGGAGATAGTCCCATAAACATTAGCACAGCATCGCTTTGCTGCGCAATTTTGACTGCGCGCTCTTCAGAAGTTGAATCCATCAGAGACCAGAGTAGCTGCATCTGTGAATAACCAAGCGTAGAATGAAAATCAATTTGGATTTTGTAAGCTCTGCCTTTGGCGAGTTTTAACTTTTTATAAGTCTTTATAGGGTGATGATCGCTGTAAAAATCAATAAGCAGTGAATCTTCAAAAAATAGTTTGAAGCCGGTGTAGCCATATCCACCTAAATAATATTCACCCGGTTTATCGGGAATAAGATAACCGCTCCATCTAATACTTTGTTTGTCTTTTACTTCACCGCTATTCTTTAGTAATAATTTATAATCAACAATACTATCAATTCTTCTTACAGCTGGATCGCCCTTCCATTCTGCATTATCAAAATATTCAGCAATCAATCCATTTTGCTTTTTATCAATAGTAGTAAAAAGATTTTGCATAGGTATAAGATCAAAACCGGGCATGTTCTCGGCAAGATCGCACCCTTTCTCATAAAGAACTTTTACATTTTTGCCAACTTTATTCAGAATACCTTTTAATGGTGTAATGGGATCGGCGGGAGTTCCGTTATAGTTGCCCACCAAAGCTTCTTCATCATTTGCGTTTGGTCCAATAACGGCAATAGTTTTTATTTTCTTATTTAGCGGTAAAGTATTGTTCTCATTCTTTAGAAGCACAATGGATTTTTTTGCGGCTAGCTCAGCAATTTCTTTATGTTTTGGAGAGTTCAATATGCTTATTTCAATTTTTGAAAAAGGCACTCTCTCTTCCGGATCGAACATTCCAAGTTTAATTTTGGCTTCAAGCAATCTTCGCAAAGAAATGTTAATCTGGCTTTCATCAATCTTTTTATCTTTTGCGGCTTCAATCAACGAAGGATAAGAAGCTCCGCATTCCAGATCGGTACCGGCCTTAACCGATAGCGCCGAAGCTTCTGCCGCATCTTTCGCTTGCTTATGAAATTGATATATATCGGAAATAGCCCAACAGTCGGAAACAACATAGCCATTAAACTTCCAATCTTTGCGTAGAATTTGATCAATTAATTGGTTATTGCTGCAACATGCAATTCCATACAAACTATTATAAGCGCACATTATTGATTGAACATTTCCCTTTTGAACGCTCATCTTAAACGCGGGCAAATAAGTTTCATGCAAATCATACTCGCTAACTTCTGCGTTGAAAGTGTGCCTATCCGGTTCCGGTCCACTATGAACGGCAAAATGTTTAGCGGTAGCAATTGATTTGAAATATTTCGGATTGTCTCCTTGAAGTCCACGGATGAACTGAACAGCTATAGATCCGGTTAAGAAGGGATCTTCACCATATGTCTCCATTCCTCTGCCCCATCTTGGATCGCGAAAGATATTTATGTTTGGGGTCCAAAAAGTTAACCCTTGATAAATATTTCTCTGATTATTCTTTACGGCAAAATTATACTTTGCACGCGCTTCATCAGAAATTACAGTAGCAACTTCGTGTATCAAATCTTTATCCCAGGTTGCGGCCAAACCAATTGCTTGAGGAAACACAGTGGCTAATCCGTTTCTCGCTACGCCGTGCAAACATTCATTCCACCAATTGTATTTTGGAATCTTAAGTCTTTCAATCGCTGGAGAATCATAATTTAGCTGGGATATTTTTTCTTCGAGAGTCATGTTGGCAATTAGAAAGTCAATTCTCTTTTCAATCGAAAGATTACTGTTAAGGTGCTTTAGCTCGGTTTGAGAATAAACAAGTGAGAAGAAAAAGAATGTTAATAGGAATACTTTTTTCATTGAATACGCCATTTTGTTTATTGTACTTATAGTTAACTGTTAGAGCAATTTTTCTCTTTGACCAACATTAATACATATAACTGCCATTTTGATTATCCGGCAATTCCGTAGGGCGAAAAGTAAATATAAATTACAATAACAGATGTTACAATTAGTACAGAAAGTACAAAATCGAGTTTACTCCATTTTGTTTGCGGTACCGCTTCAATTTTTGTAGCTGTTTTCGAATAATTAAAATCGAATATATTCGGGTCAGAAAGTTTCTCAGCCGCTTGGACTGAACTTCTCATCATTGTCACATCCTTTATATCCAATGCGGCTATCTCCTTCCAGCGTAATAAAACATCTTCATCAGATTACCAAGCACCTTTTTCAAACTCAAATCCCAGTGAATTAATATATGCTTTCACTTTCTTCACTCTATTCAAGAATTCCGGATAATTCTTCTCTGGTAAACTCCATACAACTTCGGTAAAGGCTAAGATTCTCGGGAACAAATGATGTTGAACATCATACTCCAACACTTGCTCGGTCCACAAAGCACATTCGCTACCAATAACTAGGTGTCTCTTGTCAACATCCAACGAATCCGGTGTTGGATTAAAAGAATAAGCCTTTTCTAAATTCAGTACCGGCATCCAAGAAGGTTTGTCATTTCTCGGATAACTTGGATAATCGAAGTAAACGTACCAATTATCGGCATTCACAGTAGTGTAGCCTCTGTTTGCCGCTTCCCAAGATTCGCCGGGATGCCATCCTTCTACAATTTGATTTTGTGGAATGCCATCTTTAATATTTTCCGCCCAAGCTAAAGTCTTTACTCCTTTTTTGCTGATATGGTTACATATTTCCTTCATAAAATAGTTTTGAAGCATATCTTCGTTTGCTAAACCTTTTTCTGAAATCATCTCTTTACATTTAGGACATTTTTCCCAAACACCTTTAGGTCTTTCATCTCCGCCAACATGAAGAATTTCCGGTTTGAACAAATCAACAATTTCCGAAGAAATATTTTTTAAGAACTCGTAACTCTTTTCGTTACCGGCGCAAAATGTTTTTCCACCATCTCCGGTTGGACAAAGTAATTCCGGATAACTATTCATTACCGCTATCGAGTGTCCCGGCATTTCGATTTCCGGAATTACTTTGATATATAGCTGCTTAGCATACTTCAGAACTTCTTTAATTTCTTCTTGAGTATAATATCCATTTCTTTCAACTGCATTAAGTGAATCTTGATAAGAACCGATCTTATTGAGCAAGGGATACTTCTTACTTTCAATTCTCCAACCCTCATCATCAATCAAATGCCAGTGAAAGACATTTAGCTTTAGCTTGGCCATCATATCTAGAGTTTTTTTAACGAAAGCTACAGATTGAAAATGGCGGCTCGCATCAAGCATAAAGCCTCTGTAGGAATAACGTGGATAATCATAAATTTTTGAACATGGCAGATATACTTCTTTGTCGCGAGCTAAAATCATTTTGATTGTCTGAATACCATAAAATATGCCTTGAACATTGTTGCCAACTAGAGACACATTATTCTTTTCAATTGTGAGTGAGTACCCATCCTTCTCTTTTATCAGCTTATCATCCAGTTTAATTGAAAAACCAGATCCGCCAAAGCCAGACTTAGCAACAAGTTTTAGGCCGGTCCGTTTTGCAATATCACTTCTCATATTATCAGCAAGTCTAATTAGTTCTTTATTGCCCGAAGAGATATTTATCTCACAATTATCAGTGATAACAAACTTGCCTTCTTGAATACTTTGCATTACCGGTTTAGGAATAATGTTTAGCTCTTGTGCAGAAAGGGCATGCGAAACTATCATAGTTAGAAAAGCAATTAGGATTGTACTCTTTTTCATTTCACCACCAGAAATATTTTTGAGTTTAGATTCATTTCGTAAATCGGAAATGATTATGCGACCATATATTATTGAATCTGACGCAATAAAAAAATGCAGGACAAAGCCAGCTTCAGCTTTATCCCACAATTTAGGAGGGCTACTTAATCAACATCATTTTAATACTTTTTGAAAAACTTCCGGAGTTAATTTGGCAGAAGTAAATTCCGGTAGTAAGATTTGACCCATCAAATTGCACTCTGTAGTTACCGGCAGCTTTGAATTCGTTAACCAAAGTCTTTACTTCGCGGCCGAGAACATCATAAATTTTCATAGAAACCATTTCGCTGTTTTTGATTCCGAACGAAATAATTGTAGAAGGATTGAATGGATTCGGATAATTCTGCGATAGTTGATAATCTATAGGAATACTATTTGATTCAACTCTTTCAATTCCGGTTGTCCATGCTTTTCCAATCCAAGTGTTTGTCCAAACGGAAACGTCTCTGTATGATTGATCGTTACTCTTAGCAGAATAAGTTAATACACATTCTCTGGTTTGTGCAGGCAATGTTCCATCGTTGTCGTTACCAATAAAGTCAATTGGAATTCTCATTCCTACTTTCGGTTTGAATGTATATCCGGTAGACAACTTAGCGGCAAGTGCTGCGAATGGAATTTTTGCTTCTAACTTATATCCGGAAGGAAAACTCTCAACAAATTTGAAGTCTGTAGATTTATCATCAATTAATAGTCCGCCGCCGCTTTGATCTAAGATTACTCCCCATTTGTTAAATCTAAAATGGTAATCTGTTTGTGTGCCTTTTTGATAGCTAACGTGAGACTCACCTCTCCAATCATAAAGCCCTAAGAAAACATCAATACCGTCATATAAATATGACAAATCCAGATTGTTGGTCGGATCTTCAAAAAGTACATCATCATTAACATTTATAGCTATATAAAGATTGTTTTCATCAACAGCCAAATATGCATCAAAAGAGAAATCGGCATCATCCTTTAGTTCATATCCCATTCCATCGGGAATGTGTGTTGTTCCGGCAGCTTTAGAAATGGTGAACGGTGTAATGGAACTCCATTCTGTTAGCGCGCCATCAACTTTGAAATTGGAAGGAACTGTTTCGTTTATAACAGCAATACCTTTTGCAATGTTAGTAGTTCCGGTATTGGAAGTAGTCATAGGACCGACATTACCGGCAGCATCTGTACAAACGACTGCGTAATAATATGTTACATTTTGATCCGTAGCCGGTGCAATTATTGTATGATCTAACGATTGTTGATTCTCTACTATATTAATACCAATATGGTCAACATCCGGCGATGTTAAGTTTGTAATTGGTTTCAAACTGCAGTAGATGTTATAGACTTCACCTTGTTCAAAAGGAACATCTTCCCAAAGTATTAGATTATTATACTTTGCGGCGGCGGCGCCATTAATTTTTGCCGGAGCTTGCGGAGCTAATACATCGAACACCGGTGAACCGGTCCATATTTCATCTAAATAAACAATTTGGTTTTGCCATCTTTGGTCATTTGTTCTAAGAATTTTAAATCTCCAAACTTTTGTAGTATCAAATGTTCCGTCAACTTGAGCTGAGGTTGCATCATCCCAAACACCGGCTTTCTTATCAAATGCTCTTAAAGGAATTTTTACTGTTTTCCACGTACCGTCATATTTCATATCATCTGCTTTTAAAACATAAGCCGCTTCAAATGGATAGTCTTGCTTTAAAGTGCTGTCAGTATCGGCATCTTGGAAAATTATTCTTAAATCTCCAATACCAGCCGGAGCTTTGATTTTGAACTTTGCCGTATCAAGTTTCCATTGTTCCATCAAATTAACCGGTTTTTTGAATGCCCAGATTGGTCCATCCCACTGACCGGGTGTTGTCCATTTTAGAGAGAATAGATGGGTACTAGGATTTGACGATTGTTCATTACTTACAACACATGCACCAGCTCTTCCCGGATTGAAAACCAAGTTTGAAGGAATAGCCTTTCCAGTAAAGAAGGTTAGCGCTTTGCTTTGTACACCATGTAATTCAAGCTGATCAAAAATAATTGTACCTTCACCAATTTTAGTCGTCTGCTCATCTACTACAAATTCCCACACAAATCCCTTAATCATATCCAAATCTAATTGCGAATTACCTTGCTGCATTCCACCCCATGTTCTTTGAGCAAATCCTTTTCCTTCCAGGTTGTCGTTATTCACCAAAGGAATAGAAATGTAATTCCAACCTTGCTTCGCGTTCTTTAGAATATCTAAGAAGCTGAAATACTTTTCACAATCTGTTTGTACTATAGTAGAAGCGCCGTTAGGAGAATTACTTACGTCAAGTAGACAGAATCTAAAGATCATTTTAATATCACTACTAACCGGTTTATCTATATAATAGCGGAATGTTAAGCTATCATACCCCGAGTAATCATATGTCCCGGTTGAATCCGGGCACCATTGTTCAGCACCTACAAAATTACCCCAAGAGAAGTAACCTGAAGTTTTGAAATCAACTTTCAAAGCACCGTCACCTTTGTATTTAGGGCTGGTCACATAAGTCAAATTAAAAATATCACCTTGAGCAATTTCTCCGTTAAGAATTGTCCAGTACTTTGCCGGATTTTCCGGAGCCTTATCATAACTATCTAAAACCCGTTGAGCTTTTAGATTTACTACAAGTACTACCGCAAAGAGGAAGTAAAGAATCTTTTTCATTGATATGTCCCTATTTTGTTTAGATTAACGGTAAGAAAATAGTTCTAAAATATTTTCACAGCTAATTAAATGCTTTAAGCGAGTGATAAAGACTGTAAGCGAGTAATTCCGAGGGGAGTTTATGAGCGGCTTTTTATTTCACGCCAGATCGTTCATTAGAAAAAAGAAAATTTGTTGAAGATAAAATAAGCGTGGATAATTATTTTCTCGCAATCCGCCTTTGGCGGACGCAAAGGCGCGGTCTTATCATTTTCCGCAATCGAAATATCATTTCATTAAAACGAATTTTTTGGTTTCGCAGTAACTCCCGGCTTGTAAAAGGTAGAAATAGATGCCTGAGGATAATTCTCCATTCACAATTCTCAATTTGCAATTGTGGCTTCCCGCTTGCTTGTATTCATCCACAAGTGTTGCAACTTCCCGTCCTAATACATCATAAACTTTTAAGCTTACTTTGCTTGCCGCTTGTACCTTGTAGCTAATGGTTGTTTCCGGATTAAAGGGATTTGGATAGTTTTGCTCAAGTTTGAAATCAGTGAAAACTTCACGTTCTTGCAATGAAATATCGGTTGATATTTTCCCGGCTATCGGAATTATTATACTATTGTAGTTTGTTTCTATATGAAGTGTATCCTCAGATTTGCCCCCCAGATTTGGCCTGTAATAAACTGTAAAACTGAGGCTGTCATTTGCTGAAATCTCAGCCGGTAACTCATATGGAATATAGAAGGAACGCTCATTGTTTGTTACTGAAGTTACAACAACTGCAAAGGGATTTGGATTTCTTAAGGTAATAAGTCTAGAGGCAATTTCCCTATTGTTTTCAATCTCAAGAATACATTTATCAACAGATGCAGCTATGTTTGCAGCATTATCAGCTTTTTTATGTTTCCATGGAAACCTATAAGCTCTATAAGTAGAATAGTTATCAACAAAGGATAATTCGAATACTTCTTTACCCTCTTTTGTTACTTCGGTTATTGCCGGAATTGCGGCTCCCCAAGCAATAAAAGTGTTACCGTTTTTTAATCGCTGTGAATAGCCAAGCCCAATACTGTAAATATCGGGAGTGTTTCTATACTGCCAAACTAAAGTTACAATCTTGTTTAACTCATCTATTTTATACTCAAGTGCTCTCGAAAAGGAAAGTGCAGAAGGCTCTCTTCTAAATCCGTTATCGAAAAGCATAATATTTCCATTAGTAAGTCTCCTTGCCGCATGCTGCCACGAAAATCCCAGCACATCGTTTATATATGTGAATTGATTTTTCTTTCCGCCCCACCTCCAAATAATTTTGCCGGTTGCCCTATCAATCTTTGTAACTTCTTGAGTATTCCTAAAAGAAACTAGAAAGTTTCCATCATTGTCCACTTCAATAGAATTACCGTGGGCTACGTCTATAGTATTCTGCTTTAAGTCGGTATAGCTATCTGTTATTTCAAAATTATCCCATGTTCTCCACTCGAAAATCACTTTTTTGTGTCTATCAATTTCTTGAATAACATATCCAATAATAGTTGCCGATGTACTTCCGTTTTCAACAATTTTACTCATATCCGCTTTGTGAGTATCGGTACCAAGAATTAAGTAATTGCCGTTTGTAAGAATTCTCAATTCGTGAATATCTGTTTCAATACCATTTAGACATTTTATGCTATCGATTATTTCATAATCTTTATTCATTAAATAATAGCAATCACCTCCTCTATCGTAATAAGATAAAGTACCGTTGGGCTGGGGTTTAAAATCATAGACGCCGCTTTTCGCTTTCTTAACAAATACCGGAGTTCCTTTATTATCGATTATCATTACGTAGGGCGCAGAAGAAGTAGTAGGACCTAAAAAGATATAGTTGGTATCGCAACCAAAAGAAGAAACAATTGAAAACTTTGGTATATCGGCAGCAGAAGACTGTTTCTGCTTACTCTTTTCTTCACCAATACCAAATGAATTAAGATTTGTTAGAGCTACTATAATGGATATCGCGAGCAGAGAATTCAATTTCATATTAATGAGTTACCATTTCCCAAGAAAAGTTCATATCATTTAATAGGAATTATTATAGTAACTGAAGTTACGTACTTTGTGATTTCTTGGTGCTTTTGTGACTTGGTGGTAAAAGAAAATATAAGAAATCGAGCCACTAGGGCACAAAGTCACCAAGTTTCACTAAGAAAACTTCATAAAGTTCAGCTCTTGCGTAACTTCAGATAGTAAGCAAGTCTGCTAAACATAATTCCAATCAACAGTTTGAAAATAGCGAAGTAACTCAAATAATTTATCGATTTCGAATTTGAATTCCATCGCTCACCTCCATTATCTATACGCTTACAGCATTTTAACAAATTCGACTTAAGATTTGTTGATAATGCTTACTATTTTGTATTGGTAAATACATCTAGTTTTTCAAAAATCATATTTGAGAAGAAAATGGAATCAGCTAAACCGGAAAGATTGCACTCCCTTGATGCATTAAGAGGATTTGATATGTTTTGGATAATCGGCGGAGATTCAATTATTCATGCGCTCAAAGAATATACCGGCTGGAGCTGGTTAATTTCGATATCTCATGAACTGACTCATGTTGACTGGAACGGCTTTCAATTTTATGATCTGGTCTTTCCCCTTTTTCTTTTTCTTTCCGGCGTTGCAATGCCATACTCAATTACAAGACAGCTTGAAAACGGAGTACCTAAAAAAAATATTTACGCAAAAGTTTTCCTGAGAGCACTAACGCTATTTATTATGGGTATTATCTACAACGGACTAGGTGATTGGAAGTTTCAAAACATACGGTTTGCAAGTGTGCTGGGACAAATAGGTATTGCTTACTTTTTTGCCGCAGTAATTTTCTTAAACACAAATTGGAAACAGCAGATTTATTGGGTTATTGGAATACTGCTTGGCTATTGGGGATTGCAAGCAATTGTTCCCCTCCTATACGGTGGAGACCCATTTACTATGGAAGGAAGTATAAATGCCTTTTTCGATCAAAGATTTATGCCCGGCAAATTGTACCTTGAGATTCATGATCCCGAAGGTTGGTTAGTTAAAATATCTGCAACAGCAACTGCACTAATTGGTGCATTGACCGGCACATTCGTAAAAAACGGAAATTTCTCTAAAGAGAAAAAATCGAGCTATTTGTTCGCTGCCGGAATTCTTCTGCTCATTCTTTCTTTTGTTTGGAATTTTATTCTTCCGGTTAACAAAAACTTATGGACGAGTTCATTTGTTATTAAAACAGCCGGATGGTCAATTTTACTGCTGAGCGCTTTTTACTTTATTATAGATGCCAAAGGTTATAAAAAGTGGGCATTCTTTTTTTTGATAATCGGAATGAACCCAATAACAATTTACCTTGCAAGCAACATTGTTGATTTTGGCTACACAGTTAATTTTGTGTTCGCCGGTTTAATATCATTTTTTACAGCCGGGCTTCAACCTGTTGTATTTGGAATTATCTTAGTTCTGCTTAAGTGGGTTATTCTCTGGTTCATGCACAAGAGAAAAATATTTTTGAAAGTATAAAAATAATTTTTTGTTAAATAAGTTTAACCAGTTGTGTGAATTAGATTCGGAAAATTGACAAAAGGAATTTTAAAGCAATTATTCAAAAATTTATCAGCGGGAATCATGATAAATCCGTTCTATCCGCGTTCCATTTTTTGATTATATAACTGAAGTTACGCAAGAGCTGAACTTTATGAAGTTTTCTTAGTGAAACTTGGTGACTTTGTGCCCTAGTGGCTCGATTTCTTATATTTTCCTTTGCCACCAAGTCACAAAAGCACCAAGAAATCACAAAGTGCGTAACTTC
>JAZDFQ010000057.1:0-6469 GCA_043807765.1 Ignavibacteriota bacterium | reverse complement strand
TTTAGCGGGTGGAATAACTATTTACGATGCGACAAAGAATAGCATTAAAAAATATATTCACTATGAACCCGATATTAATTCGCTCGGCGATTCAAGAGTAATGTCTGTATTTGAAGACAGCCATGGAGTTTTCTGGATTGGCACTTTTGGCGGATTGGATGTTTTCAACGAGAAGGATGAAACATTTAGGCATTATCATGTTCTGGCAAACGATAGCACTAGTATTTCTAACGATAGAGTTTATAATATCTACGAATCCAAAGCTGGGGATTTGTGGATAGGTACTTACCAAGGTTTGAACAGATACAATCGAGAAAAAGATAACTTCGAGCATTATACTACTAATCACGGATTAAATGATAACACCATTTACAGCATTCAAGAAGATGCGCATGGAAATTTGTGGATTAGAACCAACGACGGTATTAGTAAGTTCGATCCGGCGAGAAAGGTTTTCAAAAATTATAGTACTAAAGATGGCTTGCCTGCAATGGAATTGAATGGAAATATTTACTTTAAGAACAACGACGGCAAGATGTTTATAGGTTATTCCAACGGATTGATTTCCTTTTATCCGGACGAGATAATTGATAATCCTTACAAACCTCAAATTGCCTTTACCAAGCTTACCATAATGGATCAAGAAGTCAAGATGGGAGAGAACTCTCCGTTAACTAAACCCTTGAATGAACTTGACGAAGTTGTACTTTCTTATAAAGACAAAGTAATTAGTTTTGAATTTGCCGCACTGCACTACGCAATTCCATCAAAGAATAGATACGCATACAAACTGGAAGGATTTTTAGATAACTGGGTTTTTGTTGACGCAAATAATAGAACGGCTAAGTTCACAAATTTGAACCCCGGTAAATATGTACTAAAAGTTGTTGCCTCAAACAATGATGGAATTTGGAGTGACGTTGAGCGCTCTATAACAATTATAATTACTCCTCCTTACTGGGAAACTTTGTGGTTTAGGATTATCGTCTTTATACTTCTATTGGGTGTTATATTCTTATTCTACGAAATTAGGCTGAACAAACTTGTTGGTATTGAACGTACGAGATCGAGAATTGCGCGCAATTTGCATGATGAAGTTGGAGGAACACTTTCCAGCATTCAATATTTTGTGCGTGCAATAGAAAAAGAAACAAATAACTCGGAAAGTGTTTCTAAGTATTTGAATTTGATTATGGAAAGTTCCGCCAACGCACAGGACAATATTAAAGATTTAATCTGGACAGTAAATCCGGAAGAAGATGGTCTTGGCAAATTCTTTATCAAGTTCAACCGTTATACATCCGATCTTCTGGATTCAAAAGAAATCAATTATAATATTGACCTGCCCAATGTTGCGCCGGATAAATCAATATCTATGGAGAATAGGCAGCACTTATGGTGCATTTGCAAAGAAACCATAACCAATATTGTTAAGCATTCGCAGTGCAAAAATGTGAAGATAAAATTCACTTATAATGGGAAGACACTTGATTTATCAATAGAAGATGATGGAATTGGCTTTAATGAAGGAGAAAAAACATTCAGCAATGGTATAGTTAATATTAAAAACCGCGCCGAGGATCTTAAGGCAAAGTATGAATTAATTACATCGGAGAATAAAGGAACAAAATGGCTTTTCTCTATTAAGATTTAGTTTTCTACCTTTATAGGTAGTGTTTGTCTAGTTACGTTTATCCATTTTTCAAAAAAAAATATTTGATGATTAGAATAACAATTATAGAAGACAATGCCTTCGCCAGAACTGCGTGGGAATCCACACTTAGTGCGGAAGAAGATTTTGTTGTACTTGGCACTTTCGGTTCTTGCGAGGAAGCGCTGGAATCCGAAGAACTTAAGAAGAGCGATATCGTTTTGCTCGATATTAATCTTCCCGGCATTAGCGGAATTAAAGGTGCTGAGATAATCAGCAGCAGTCATAGTAAACCGATTATAATAATGATTTCCATTCAAGATGATGATAAAAGTATTTTCGGCTCGCTTCAAGCCGGCGCAGTAGGTTATCTGCATAAATCTGTTTCACCGGAAGAGCTGATTGAATCGATTCGAATAGCAATAAAAGGCGGTTCACCTATGACGCCGCAAATTGCCCGGAGAGTTTTGAAGTCGTTTCATAAATTTAAACCGCGGTACGAGGAAGATAATTTAACCGAGAAAGAAAGAACAATTTTGAATTTGCTTTCCGAAGGGAAATCATACAAAAAAATAGCAGAAGAAATGTTTCTTTCGGTAGACGGTGTCAAGTATCATATTCGAAGCATCTATGAAAAATTGCATGTTCACAGCCGTGCAGAGGCGGTTAATAAGGGTCAAAAACTAAGAATACTTACTAAGTGGTAGATCGTCTGATTTTTCGGATTTTATAAGATAAAACAAAAGTTAACGATTAAGACCGGTAGCCAAAAATTAAAACTACACATTAGGGTAGTTGAAATCAGTTGTATAGTTTACAAATTAAACATGCGTTTCAATCTCTTAAAGGGCTCTTAGGATATTCATGAGAAAATTTTACTATTTAGTAGGACTCCTTTTTATACTTCACACAGCAATATTTGCACAAAACTCGAACCCCAAAAGAGAATTTAGAGGTGCGTGGATTGCAAGCGTAACAAATATAGATTGGCCTTCTTCAACTGGGCAACCAGTTGAAACACTCAAGAAAAATCTTACAGATATGCTGGATAATATTAAAGGTGCCGGATTAAACGCGGTTTTTTTTCAAGTCCGTCCGGAGTGTGACGCACTCTATAAATCGAACATCGAGCCTTGGTCACATTGGATTACTGGAATCCAAGGAGTTGCACCATCGGGAGACTTTGATCCGCTAAAGTTTGCTGTTGAAGAAGCTCACAAGAGAGGGCTTGAACTGCACGCTTGGTTGAATCCATACAGAGCAAGACAAGTATCAACCTACGAAAGAGCCGCATCGCATGTTACAAATACTCATCCCGAATGGATATTGAAATTTGGTAATCTATACATTCTAAACCCCGGTTTACCTGAAGTTAGAAATTATAATGTAAGTGTAGTTGAAGATATTGCTTCCCGCTATGATGTAGATGGAATTCATTTTGATGATTATTTTTATCCTTATCCTCCGGATAATATGACTGCAAGTTCTGCCAATAATGCTTTAGATGATCCAGCTTTTGCATCTGACCCGAGAGGATTTACAGATAAAAATGAATGGCGAAGAGATAACGTAAATATCCAAATGAAAGCTATTAGCGACAAAATTAAATCCATTAAGTCCAATGTGAAATTTGGAATTAGTCCTTTTGGAATTTGGAAAAATGGAGTTCCTTCCGGAATAACCGGTATGGATGCTTACAGTGCAATTTATGCTAATCCGCTAGCCTGGCTCAAACAAAATACGGTTGATTACCTTATTCCACAGCTATATTGGAAAATTGGTGGGAATCAAGATTATAATAAACTAATGCCTTGGTGGGCAGATTCAACTAAGAAATACAACCTTCATTTTTATACCGGAAATATTTTTGGAAGCTATGCCTTAACCGAACTTCCGAATCAATTAAAGGCCAATAGAAATAATAGTAAAGTTGACGGCATTGTTTTGTTCAGCGCAAAACATATTCCGGCAAACACGTTAAGCTTTTCAGATTCTTTGAAAGCAAAATATTTCAAAACACCAGCTTTGGTACCGGGTATGAACTGGAAAGATCAAGTAAAGCCAAACGCACCAACAAATCTTAAGTGGCAAAAATTAATTGCTACGAGAGGAGATGGTCTTTTTTGGACAGAACCAACAAAAGCCAGTGATAACGAAAATCCTTTTATGTATGCTGTTTACAAATTTAATTCTGTAAGTGTTCAGCAGTCGGATATTGATAACTCTTCCAATTTATATAACATAGTTGGTACTCCATATGCCGCGCTGAAATCAGCAGAGGATGCTGCGGGCACAACAATGTATTTTGCAGTTTCTTCGCTGGATAGAAATTACAATGAAAGTGGAATTAGTAATGTAGTCGCAGTTCAAATAAATGCGCCTACAAAACCGTTGCAAATTTCTCCGGCTGATTTGGCAGTAAACCAAAAGGATACAATCAAATTTGTTTGGGAAAACACTGCTCACTCTACATATAATAAATTTCAGTTAGCCACGGATATCAACTTTACCAATCTGGTTGTGAACCAAGCGAACATTGCGGATACATTTAAGGCTGTAACCGGAATTAAAGGGCAGACAACATATTATTGGAGAATTACAGCATCTAACTTAGCCGGCGAAAGTGATTATTCGGAAGTAAGAAGTTTCACTACCGGATTCCCGGTTCCCCCTCATTTAGCTTTGCCGGTTGATAAAACTACCAACTTGACACTTACACCAACTTTAGTTTGGAATAAAACAAACTTTGCGGAAAAATACAGATTGCAAGTAGCTGATGGATTATCAATTCTTCCGTCGATTATTGTAGTAGATACAACTTTAGCGGATACTACAGTTACTCTTAAAAAGTTGAACGAAAATAAAATTTACACATGGTCCGTAATGGCCCTCAATTCATACGGCAATAGCGGATTAGCCGAGCCATACAAGTTTAAGACTTTAACTTCTTCCGGTGTTGATGAAGAAGCGGTACCAACAGCATTTGTTTTAAAACAGAATTATCCAAATCCGTTTAATCCAACCACACAAATTTCCTTCTCTATTCCGGAAAGCGGGTTGGCAGTATTAAAAATATATAATCTCCTTGGCCAGCAAGTTTCAGAATTACTAAATAAAAATTTAAGCGCGGGTTCATATTCGGTTGAGTTTAAGGCGGAGAATTTACCTAGCGGTGTTTACATTTATGTGCTTCAGTCGGGCTCAAAAATATCAAGTAAAAAAATGATGTTTGTTAAGTAGAGAGTGTGTTTCTCTAAGTTCTAAGTAAGTTGATTTTATACAATAATAGATGTATTGTAATTTCTAATTTACACAAGCTAATTCTATTTGATTCATTTTTCCGAAATTAAGGAGATTTCGAATATGAGAAAATTGTTACTTCTCTCAATTCTTACCTTGTTCTACACGATTCAACTTTTGGCAGGAACTACAGGAAAAATCTCTGGTCTTATAATTGATTCTAAATCAAAAGAACCTCTTGTTGGTGTAACCGTGATGCTAACCGGTACTAACACTGGAGCCTCTACAGATGTTGAAGGCTACTTTGTTATTCAAAATGTTTCTCCGGGAACATATACCGTAAAGGCTTCATACATTGGTTATGCACCCGCAACGATTACTAATGTAAGAGTTAATATCGACCAGACTACAAACCTCGATATTTCATTAAGCGAAGAAGCTATTCTAGGCAACGAAGTGATTGTTGTAGCTCAGCAACCAATCGTACACAGAGACGTGTCTTCCAGCCGTGTTAATCTTAACGTTGAAGAAATTGAAAACTTGCCGGTTGCAAGTGTTGCAAGTGTTATCGGATTACAAGCCGGTGTTGTTTCCGGTTCTTCCGGACCGGTAATTAGAGGCGGCGGTGCAGATCAAACAGCTTTTGTTGTTAATGGTATGACTCTACGCGATGAAAGAGATAATACACCTTACACCGGAATCAGTTTCACTTCTGTAAAAGAAATTCAAGTGCAAACCGGCGGTTTTAATGCCGAGTTTGGCAACATTCGTTCCGGTTTGGTT
Organism: Ignavibacteriota bacterium; assembly: GCA_043807765.1. GTDB lineage: Bacteria > Bacteroidota > Ignavibacteria > Ignavibacteriales > Melioribacteraceae > Stygiobacter. The sequence continues at coordinate 795 of JAZDFQ010000057.1, read as the reverse complement.
AACGTTGTTACCAAAGAAGGCGATAAACAAAAATATTCTGTATCGTTTCTTGGTAGATATCGTCCTGGTGATAGAAAACATTTTGGCGATGCTGTGAACTCCTATAATTCATATTGGATTAGACCATATCTTGATGATGCTGTAGCCTGGACCGGAACTGATAACGGTGCTTGGGATGATTATACCAAACGCCAATACCAACCATTTAGAGGATGGAATACTGTTTCGCAGCAATTGTTATCTGATAATGATCCTACTAATGATTTAAGCCCTGAAGCCGCACAAAGATTATTTATGTGGCAGCATAGAAGACAGCAAGATATTACAGAACCGGATTATGATGCAGATGTAAGTTTTAGCGGCCCGGTTCCGCTTATTGGTGAATATCTAGGCGATCTTACTTTTATTGGTTCTTATAGAAGTACACAGGATATGTATTACATTCCTTTATCAACAGATGCCTACAGAGATTACAACTTCCAATTCAAAGTTATCTCCGATCTGAAATCTGGAATGAAACTTTCTATTGAAGGAATTTCCGGAAAGCAGTGGGGAACCGGAAGCTCAAGAAGCGGCGGACCGGGTTTGTTTAGATCTGCCAGCGGTATTGCAAGTGAACTTGATATCAGAGCCGGCGCAAGCTATCTGGATTCCCGCGTTTATGCTACCGATTATTGGGCACCTTCACAAAAAATGAGTTCCGGCTTCGGTCTAAAGTTTACTCACGTAATCAATTCTAATACTTATTACGATGTAAATATTAGTCAGTTTGGAACCAAGTACGATACAAATCCC
>JAZDFQ010000056.1:0-33527 GCA_043807765.1 Ignavibacteriota bacterium | reverse complement strand
GAAGTTACGCACTTTGTGATTTCTTGGTGCTTTTGTGACTTGGTGGCAAAGGAAAATATAAGAAATCGAGCCACTAGGGCACAAAGTCACCAAGTTTCACTAAGAAAACTTCATAAAGTTCAGCTCTTGCGTAACTTCAGTGACTTAATTAAGAATACACGACAACAGTTATTACAGAATAAAAAAGTAAAGATCAAAAACCGTGACTTAATATATCTGTTTGATTATAATGGAGAATTGAAGTTATCCATTAATACAAAACCGAACAGTAATATCTTCTATACGTTGAATTTTATATGTTATAAAGAGCATGGTTCATTATACTCGTTCATAATTAATTCCTTTTCAAATGCTACAGGAAAACACCAAATGAATTCTGTGGATAGATTTCTAAGTTTCGCAAAAATAAAACTGATTAGTTACCGTGGAATCAAATTAGAATACTTGCTTGAGTATTTAATGGAGTGAATGATAAAATTCAAAACTAAAGAGGAATCATATTTTGAATATCTGTTGAAAACTCTCCATTTTCAAAGGGTGGTGAATTTTCCACCGTCGTCATGAATTATGTTTTTTCTACTACAAACTTGTGCCATTTTTTTGCCAAGTCCACATAAAATACACCCAATTTGACCAACTAAGCCGACCCCGTATAAAATAAAAAACCTCGAAGGCAGCTTTTATTCGCTATAATCGAGGTTTTATTTTTTCTGGCGGAGAGTCAGGGATTCGAACCCCGGAAGGACTTACATCCTTAACGGTTTTCAAGACCGCCGCATTCAACCACTCTGCCAACTCTCCAGTGTTTATACTTCATTTTTGAGGTCTCAAACCTACAAAAATTTGTTTTAAAAGAGAACTCAATCATCAATTTTGCAACCAATTTTTTTAATTCGAAAGTTTAGTGGAGCAATAAATTCCCCCTCATCATTCTTGACATTTTTGTCCTCTATAAGTAAGTTGAAACTAAAATTAATGGGGTTCCATTCATAACAACTACGGGGGAATCCGGAATGCACTTGTACATTTAACGTCTTTGATAAATAACTAATATGAAACTTCAATTGGGGTTGCCATGAAACTCCGTTCCACTCTTCTACTGCTTCTTGTTGTATCGTTTTCATTTCTATCCGCACAAACTAATACGGAATCATTCAAAATTATTGGAGCTGTTTCGGATCTTATGACGAGTAAACCGCTTATCGGGGTTTCTGTTCTTGTGATATCAAGACTTTCCGGTAATGAAATAAAGGGAATAGCTACCGATGAAAAGGGAAATTTTACAATCGAAAACATTCCGGAAAATAAAGTCCGCGTAAAGTTTTCAATGGTAGGTTATCAAACTCAAGTGATTGATTCCGTAGCGCTAGATCAATCTTCGAGGTTAGGTTTAATTAGACTGTTAGCAACAACAATAAAAATTCCGGAAGTAGTCATTAAGTCGGTAAAACCACTTATTGAGTTTCATGCCGATAGACAAATAATAAACATGGATCGATTACCGGGAAATTCCGGTTCAGTTACTGAAGCACTAAAAAATTCTGGTCTGGTTGAAGTAGAGCCTTCAACAAATAAAATTTCTGTGCGTGGACAAGGAATAAAACTACAGATGGATGGGCATGAATATAATATGCCCGCAGAAATGCTGGCTCAACTTCCGGCTGCCATGATAGAACAAGTTGAAGTAATTCTTGCCCCGGGCGCAAAAGAAAGTGCAGAGGGTGGAACATACATTCTTAATCTGATCAGTAAAAAAGAAGCCTACAGCAACTACAGCGGAATGTTCACATTAAATGCTTCGTCAAATAAAAATAGTTACGGCGGAACGTACTTAAATTATAAAGCCGGTAAAATTAATGTTTTTACTCAAGCGTTTGGTAGTTACTATGCCGGAGAAAACTCAAATAATTCCGAGCGATATGTTTACACGAGCCCAAACATGTACTATCAAAAGTCGGTTGGCAAAGGTGATAACAAATACTACTCCGGTTACTTCAAAGGAGGATTTGATTACGATTTTGATGAGAGCAATACGGCAACTTTCTACGTAAACTATAATGCTTATAAGTACAACTCGGAAAGCAGTAATAATTCTTTCGTAAATAACAGAGACAATGTACTTCTGTATAACTACAACGCTATTTACGATAATACCGGCACCAATAGTAATCTATCTTTCTATGGATTCTATAAAAAGAAATTTGCTGCTAAAGGAAATGAACTGCTCTTCGATGCTATGTATACCGTCTTCGGTAATCCGACTGATTCTAAAATGAATCTCGACTATAGCAATAAAGTAGGTAGACCCGATTTGCAAAACAGCATTACTGATGTAGTAGCAAAGACTTTTATTTTTAAGACAGATTACGTTTTACCGATTAATGCAAACAGATTGGAAGCCGGTTACAATTTCACTTACCGAACACGTAATAACGATTACAACGTAGATAATTTTTCGTACCGGACCGGCACATGGCTGGACAGCCTGAATCTTAGCAACCTTTTTAAGTATTACGAAAGCATTAACGCACTTTACTTAACTTATGCACATAAACTTGGTGACTTTGATGTTAAGTTTGGATTGAGAGCAGAAAATCTTTCTACCGAGGGAAAGCAAGTTACACAGAACACAAACTTTGAAGAGAACTTTCTAAGTTTCTTTCCGAATCTCAATCTATCTTATAAGCTTAGTGAAATGTACCAGCTAAGTGTAAATGCATTTAGAAGAGTAACCTATCCGCAGATATACTATATAAATCCATTTCGCCGTTACTTGGGCCTTAATAATTACTCGGCTGGAAATCCGAAACTGAAACCAACTTACGTAAATTCTGTTGCACTAAATTTTTCTCAGTATATAAGTGTGTTTTATAATTACACCACCGGTTCATTCACATCGGCAATGACAACTGAAAACGACAGTACAATAATTTCGACTTACCTAAATCTTAATACTGATAAGTCTTACGGAATAAATTTGACTCTGCCTTATTACAATTCTCCTATGATGCCATTTAAACTACCCGATTTTATAAGTTCATGCTACATCTCATTCAACTACCGTTACTCAAAACAATCGGGGCAGTTCCTTAAGGAAGATTTATCGCTAACAGAAAAGAATTACACTCTAAATGCTTATATAGGATTTAAGCTATGGTGGGATGTAGACGCCAACATTTCTCTATTCTATATTCCTCAAATTGAAAACCGTAGAATGATAAGGGGTGAAACTAAAAATGTGTCTCTTTATTTTTCTAAAACTATGATGGATCGCAAACTTCGTATAAATATAAGCGTAAACGATTTGCTCAATTCTCAGAAATATGACACGCAAAATATTGGAGGAAGTTATTACTCAAGGACTTCCTACCGGATGCTGAATAGCAGAAGCATAGGAATTGGCATTTCCTACATGTTCAATGACTATAAAGACAGACGCGATAGAAATATAGATGACGGCAGAGATGCCGGCAACAGAGGTTTCTAAGATGATAAATAAAACTATTTTTTGTTTGATAATGCTTTCCGTTTGCGCGATTACATTTGCGCAATCAAATACTAAGAATAAAATAGGCTCTAAAGTTTTCTTTACTCCGGAAAAACCAACCTATGGAGATAACATTCTCGTTCGCTTCATACCGGGCGAAAAATCGCAAGTGCAAGGTGTTGATTCATTATATATGGATGTTCTTTACCTCTTTAGAGAAGGAGGATTAGTTACCGAAGAATACTTGATGCAGAAAAACGGATCATTCTGGACAACTACCTTAAAGCTCACTAATGAAAAAGCCGGAGCCATGGCAATTCAATTTGCCACACCGGACTTTAGAAAGATTGACTGCAATGATGATAAAGCTTGGGACTTGCTGGTTTTTGATAAAAATGGGGATCCAGTGAAGGGTGCTAACAGAGCTTACGCAAGCGGATACATGACGCATGGACTGATAAGGCGTATGCAGGACATGGATAAGTATAAGACTGGAATGATGACTGAATTAAAATTATTCCCGGGCGATCCACAAAATCTAGCTAATACTTGGTACTTTAGAAAATTTGAGATAAATACTACTCAGCTAAAAGTAGAAATGGATTCATTGTTAACCGCCTACCCGAATAATCTAAAACTCTTGGAGACAATTTATTCTACATATGTAGAAATAAAAGACACTACAAATGCCAATGATGTTCTTAAGCGGATTATTCAGATTGATCCCCAAAATACAGCTGCAATTTTAGCGGAAAGAGGTAGTATATTTTTCAAGAGAGCTGATGAAAATAAACTAGATAAGCTTTATGAGTTGATAAAAAAAGCAGAGGGAACTAAAATTTTTGAGACTTTGCAGAGAGATTATTTTCAGAACTTAGTAAAAGCAAAATATTATGAACGGGCTGCCGAATTCATAAAGGAGTGGCGCAAACCGGATTGGTTAGAAACGATTACCGCGTCGCGAAGAATGCTCTCTGATCTTTCAAATGTGAGTCAATACTCGCCTAAACTTGAACTCAATACACGCTTAATGCTAAACGAAGATGATATAAAAATGAGAAATTTACTGCGCATCTCAATAGGTATGACAAGATATTCAATCAAAGGTTATCAAAATGCTAGCGTTGCTGATAGAAAAAAGGATGAAATTCCAAGCGCGTGGTTAGAAGAGAGAAAAAATTTTATTGGGATAGCGTATAACAACTTGGGCTTCGCCAATTCTTTGATCGACCAATATGATTCAGCTTTGGTTTATTTTGATCTCTCAAAAAAAATATTTGGCAATGAGTTTTATTTTTTTAGCGATCAATCATACTTTTCGATGCTGCTTAAGTTAGGCCAGAATAAACACGCATTTGAAGAAGCCAAGCAAGCGCTGAAATTAACTTATTACAATAAGGAAATGCTTTACAAAGTCTTAAGTCTAACTGCAGACACCCCGGAAAGAAAAAAAGAAGCTGAAGAAATAATTAAATTCAACAAGACTTCCTTTTTAGCGGAAAGAGAAAAGGAGATTAATTCTAACTTCCTTGAAAAGCCTATTGAAGCTGTCGACTTTGCCTTACCCGACCTAAATGGAAAAACAATTACTCTTTCTTTGCTTAAAGGCAAAATAGTTGTGCTTGAATTTTGGGATACTTACTGTGGTTGGTGTTTAAAGAGTTTTGAAAAACTTCAACCATTTTATGCTTCTCATAAGAATGATGATAATTTTGTTTTCTTGACAATAAATACAAATCCGGCAAGCGGGCAAAAGTTGGAAAACATTAAGAGTTATATGAAGGAGCATCAATTTAATTTTCCGGTATTACTAGACTCAGAAAACAGAATATTCTCTTCATATAAATATAGCGGAGTACCCTTAACGTTAGTGATTAATAAAGAAAGCAAAGTAGTTTATGTAGAGTCCGGTTATGGCGGATCAACAATTGCCGATGATCTTGAAAAGGTTATCGCCAAAATTGAATTTGGCAAAACTCAATAACGTTACTAGTGTTTTCATGCATATGCAATTAGTAACTGAAGTTACGCACTTTGTGATTTCTTGGTGCTTTTGTGACTTGGTGGCAAAAGAAAATATTAGAAATCGAGCCACTAGGGCACAAAGTCACCAAGTTTCACTAAGAAAACTTCATAAAGTTCAGCTCTTGCGTAACTTCAGTTAGTAATCAATAACCCCGTTGAGTGAATTAAAAAAAGTTGAATAATACCGGCAAAAGTAACTTTTCAATATTTAATCTGTGTTAATCACAAAAAATCTGTTTTATCTGCGTTCTATTTATCAATCAAAAAATTACTTTTATTGCATACAGTGATTAATTCACTCAACGGATTAATCACTAAGTATTCAAAACCAAGCTTCTGGAATTCCGCCGCTCACATTTGTTATTAGCCGCTTACGTATTAATTCCAAACATAAGCTTCGGCTATTCGTCTAAACCAACACTGTTTTAGTCAACCGGCAGTAAAAATTTTAAATTAAATAAGGTATAATTATGAAAAGAATATTCTTAATCTTGTTAGGGTTACCAATTATGCTGCTTGCTGTTAATAATGAAAAAGAAAACACAAATCCTTTCTTCACGGAATGGAAAACTCCATTTAAAACGCCTCCTTTCGATAAAATAAAAAGTGAACACTTTAAGCCGGCATTTATCGAGGGAATGGAACTTCAGAAAGAGGAGGTAAATGCAATTGTGAGCAGCCGGGAAGAAGCAACTTTTGAAAACACAATCGAAGCACTTGAGCAGAGCGGTAAAATGTTGAGCAACGTAGGCGGCGTTTTCTATCACCTTACCGGTGCGAATACAAATCCGGAATTACAACAAATATATTCTGAAGTGGCCCCGATGCTTTCGCAGCACGGTGATGATATTAATTTGAATCCGAAATTGTTTGCCCGCATTAAAAAGATTTATGAAAAGAAGGGCTCTCTTAGTTTAACAACAGAGCAGAAAACACTGTTAGATAAATATTACCGCGATTTTGTTAAAAGCGGAGCTAATCTAAATGAAGAAGACAAAAGCAAACTAAGGAAACTGAATGAAGAACTAACGATGCTTTCTCTAAAATTTAGAAATAATTTACTCCAGGAAACTAATTCATTTGTGCTCGTAATTGAGGATGAAAAGGATTTATCCGGCTTGCCTCCTACAGCAATTACAGCAGCTAAAGAAGATGCAAAGAGAAAAGGTTATGAAGGAAAATGGGTCTTTACTCTTCAAGCACCGAGTTTAGCTCCTTTCATGACATACAGCGATAAAAGAGAACTGCGCGAAAAGATGTATCTCGCTAATACACTAAAGTGCAACCACGATAATGACTATGACAACAAGAAAATTGTTGAGCAGATGGTAAAGCTTCGTCTTCAAAGAGCCAATCTGCTTGGTTATAAATCTCATGCGGCGTTTACGCAAGATGAGTATATGTCAAAAAATCCCGAAGCGGTTTACGACTTCTTAATGAAACTGTGGGAACCGGCTGTAAAGGTTGCTAAGACAGAAGTTGCAGAACTTCAAAAATTGGCTGACAAGGAGGGAAACAAATTCACTCTGCAGCCGTGGGATATGGCTTACTATTCCGAAAAACTAAAAAAAGAAAAGTATGATCTCGACGATGAAATGCTTCGTCCTTATTTCAAATTGGAGAATGTGATTGACGGTTTGTTCATGGTAGTAAACAAGCTTTACGGTTTTAAAATTGATGAAAGAAAAGATATTGCCGTTTATCATCCGGACGTAAGAGTGTTCGAAATTAAAGAAGGGGATGGAAAGCACATTGGAATTATCTACACAGATTATTTCCCGCGCGATTCCAAACGCTCCGGTGCATGGTCAAATAATTTCAGAGCTCAGTCAAATATAGGCGGAGATTTCATAACTCCGGTAGTTTACAATACATGCAATTTCTCTAAGCCTACTGCTGATAATCCAGCACTTCTTAGACTTGATGAAGTACAAACACTCTTTCACGAATTCGGTCATGCGCTTCATGGATTGCTTTCTAACTTGACCTATCCTTCAATAAGCGGAACAAGTGTTGCATGGGATTTTGTTGAGCTTCCATCCCAAATAATGGAAAACTGGGTTACCGAACCGGAAGTATTAAAAATGTTTGCCAAGCATTACAAAACCGGAGAGGTAATGCCCGATGACTTGATTGAAAAAATTCGCAACTCGGAAAAGTTTAATCAAGGATATGCTACTACTTCTTATTTAACCGCTACTTTGCTTGATATGGATTATCATTCTATAACCGAAGATCAGCCGGTTGATATTGAAAAGTTTGAAAAGAAACTAGCAGATAGAATTAGTGTGCTGCCCGAAATTGGTGTGCGTTACAGAAGCACATTCTTTCAGCATATTTTTGCCGGTGGATATTCGGCTGGTTATTACAGTTACATCTGGGCAGAAGTATTGGATTCCGATGCGTTTCAAGCTTTTAAAGAAAAAGGATTATTTGACCAAACCACTGCACACTCATTCAGAGAAAATATCCTTTCAAAAGGGGGAAGCGAAGACCCGATGGATTTATATGTAAAGTTCAGAGGAAAGAAACCGGATGTTAGTGCACTGCTAAAGAAAAGAGGACTGAACTAAAAATATATTTACTAAGCCTTCCGTTAAAAACGGAAGGCTTAGAGTAATAAAATTATTTCACATTGTTTTCATAATTATTTCCCACAAATTTCTTCCTTTCAAAAACAACATCACAATTGCTTCATTGCGTCACTTCAATTGCTAATTCAACTCTTAATAAATCTTAAATTCTGTTAAAATATGTTAAATAAGCTCTTCTGCTAATTACTTCCAGAAACAATTTCGATATGATTGCCATTCAAAGGCATCAATAAATCTCAAAGGAGTAATTATGATTAGAAGAGCGTTAAAAACAGTTTCATTATTGCTGATCATTACATTAATAATGTCAGCGCAAGAAAAAGGAATGCAAATATTTAATGCCGGTGAGGCGCAGATGCTTCCCGAAATTAAAGGAATTGTGCTTGCAGAAAATGGAAAAGTCGTAATTGGGCCAATACCGGATAAAGATCAGAGAGATGGTGAATACAAAAATCTTGATCTGGCACAAGGGGATGAAATTTTATTTGTCAATGGAAAGAAAATTAAATCTATCGATGACTTCAAAAAATATTACAGCGAAATAAAAACCGGGGACAATGTGAAGCTAGCTGTTCAGCGGGATAAGGACAGATTCATTGTCGAGTTCAAAAAAGCCGAGGAAGCAAAGGGAGGACAAAAGATTATGAGATTTATAACCGATGGCAAAGAGGGCGGAAAAGGAAATATGAAAATTGAAAACGGGAAAGTGATAATCGGTGGTAAGAAAATGGATCTGGATTCGCTTAAGAAATCGGGCAAGGTAATTATCAAACAAAAGTAAATACTAAAGAGGTTGTGATGCGGAAATTTATTCTACTATTAATGCTGCTCGGTTTGTCTCAATCATTCGCGCAAAATCCCGGCTCTTACTATAATCCTAAAGATGATAAGTATAGACTGCTCGGTTTGAAAAGAGCAAAGGAACAATTTGAAGCGGCAAAGGCCGAGTATGAAAGAAATCAAACGATGTTTGAAAAACAGTTTATTTCGATGAAAGAACTTGAGCGTGTTAAAAGCGCTTACTCCGATGCCGAAGTAAATTACCAGCAAGCTTTGCTCGCGGTTCTTTTTGAACAGCAGTATGTTTCTGTTGTTGAAGCGGTAAAGTATCAAACTAAAGATGGCAAAAAGCATGTTAGATTAAAACTTGCCAACACTTCCGGCGGCGGTGAGGAATTTAAGAAGCTGCTCAACATTGATGACAAATTGTTTAGGTCGCTTCAGCCGGAAACAATTAACGATGTGTATGTATCTCTCCTTAACGAAGCCAACGCGATTATCAGTCAGCCGTATGAATCTAAAATAGAAGAACTTGATTACGGAAAACCAAGAACAATTGATTTTGTTTTGCTTCAAGACCTAGACGCAGTAACAGTAAATATTATTTACGGTTCCGGCACACAGCGCGCGCCAAAAATATTTTTGCAGAAAGACCAATCGGCTAACCGTGTGCTCTTTCAATCGGATCAATTCTCGCAAGAGGTTGATCTCGGTGGCACGGCATCATTCTCTATGTATCTTGAACTTTTCAGCGGTTCATCCAATACGTACAAACTCGAGATTGTAAATCTTCCGCAGCAGATCAATAATTATTTTGTTGATCAAGTAACGCAAGCAAAGCTTAGCCAGTTTAAATTTACCGAGAGCAGCCAAACTAAGAAAGCAAATCTTCAAGTCTACTTACCGGATCGTCCCACTGGTGATGTTCAGATTGATAAGCCGATTTCATTCTTTGTAGTTGCAGTTCCATATGAAAGAACTAAAGAAATTGAATTCCGGCAGGATAAAATCTATACGAAAGAAGACATTGAGAAACTCGATCTCGGTTATCTCAAACTGGAAATCACACCGCGCGGCAAAGGTGAGCTAAAAGTAAACGCTAATCAGTTATACTTTACTTCACTACCGGGAGAAAAGATTGAAGTCCCGCTGGAAATTCTAAATGAAGGTAGCAGACGCTTAGACAATATCGAGTTTGAACTTGATCTTCCGATCAACTGGACAAAGGAAATCAAGCCGCAGATTATTGAATCGCTCGATATCAGAAAAGATAAGCGTGTTGTAATAACATTTACACCTCCGGATGATGTTCCGGTCGGCAAGTATGATATCCGCTTGCGTACAACTTGCATCTCCGATGAAAAATTAGTTAAAGCGGAAGACAAGACAATAACAATTGAAGTAAAACAATCCGAAAACATTTTTGGAACAATCCTTTTGGTGCTTCTCATCATCGGACTTGTCTCCGTAATAGTTGTGTTCGGAATAAAACTTTCTAGAAAATAAGAGGGTAACATGAATACTATTCTAAATGAGAAAAAAGAATTCCCGATGCTGGAAGCTGTTAATCTTACCAAAAAATATGAAGATGGTCTGCTGGCATTGGATAACGTCAACTTCAAAGTGCACCAAGGTGAAATTTACGCTATGCTTGGTGGCAACGGTGCCGGCAAAACAACCACTATAAATATTTTTCTAAATCTGATAGAGCCTACATCCGGCGAAACAAAAATTAATGGAATCGTTACACATCAGCAGCCGCTGGAAGCAAAGAAGCATGTTTCTTTCGTTTCTGAAAATGTAATGCTCTATCCCGAGTTTACCGCTCTGCAGAATCTTGATTTCTTTACTCGTCTCGGCGGCAAAACAAATCTTACAAAAGATGATTACCGTCAAGTGCTGCTTCGCGTTGGTTTGCAAGAAGATGCACACAACAAAAAGCTGAAAGGTTTTTCAAAAGGGATGAGACAGAAGTGCGGAATCGCAATAGCGATTCTCAAAAACTCTCCAACAATTTTATTGGATGAACCTACATCGGGTTTGGACCCGAAAGCCGGACTTGAATTCATGACGCTGCTTGATGAACTGCGCGATGAAGGAAAATCAATTCTTATGTCTACGCACGATATCTTCCGTGCTAAAGAGATTGCAAATACTATCGGCATTATGAACAATGGAAAACTTGTTATGCAGAGATCGAAAGCCGAGCTGGAAAACGCAGACCTCGAAAAGCTATATGTTGAATATATGGCCGGTTTTATGGAAGAAGTAGCCTAACCAAAATTATAAAGCAAATTAATGAGGATTAAAAAATGCTTTCATTACTAATTAAAAAAGAATTGAAGGAAATTATCGGTTCATCAAAGTTTGTTTATAGTTTTGCAGTTAGCGCACTTCTAATACTAATTACATTTTATGTGGGCGCTAAAAACTATCAGATAAACAAAAGCCAGTACGATGCGGCGGTAGCGGAAAATATCCGCTCAATGTCTGGCGTTACAGACTGGCGAATGATAAACCATAAAATATTTCTGCCTCCGCTTCCTCTTGCTTCACTGGTTTCCGGAATTTCCAACGATGTTGGAAGAAACATCGGGATGCAAGGAAGGGGAGAACTGATTGCCAAAGACAGCAAATACAATGAAGAGCCGATCTTCGCGGTTTTTCGTTTTCTCGATCTGAATTTTCTTTTTCAAATCATCTTATCACTTTTCGCCATTCTATTTTGCTACAATGCAATCAATGGAGAAAAAGAGAGGGGAACACTTCGCCTAGTTTTTTCTAATGCCATACCGCGCGATACATTTATCCTTGGTAAAGTGCTCGGCTCAACAATAGCGCTGATACTGCCATTACTTGTTCCTATGCTTATCGGATTTCTCCTATTGCTGGTGCTAGGCGTGCCGATGTCATTCGAGGATTGGATGAAATTGTTTCTGATTATTGTAACCGGATTTTTACTCTTCAGCGTGTTCATTAATCTTTCTGTGTTTGTTTCAATCATTACAAAGAATTCATCTACTTCTTTTCTTCTCCTTCTTGTTACATGGATTTTCTTTGTGCTCGTTATTCCCAAAACATCTGTTCTTATAGCCGGACGCGCGGTAAACGTTCCTTTAATTGATGAACTGAACACAAAGAAGAATCAATTTTCGATGCAGCTGAACCGGGAACACTTTAACTCGCTTAGCGGATTTCGTCCTGCTAACAAAGACAACTTCATGCAAGAATTTCAGCAGTTCATGGAGAAGAATAATCAGGCAAGGGATGAAAAAACAAAATCGTTCAACGAAAAACTTAACCGGGAAAGAATTAATAGACAGGAAGTGCAGCAAGCAGTTGCACTTAACTTAGCACGCATTTCTCCAAGTGCAAGTTTCTCACTGGCTGCATCAAGCTTTGCCGGAACCTCTCTTAATCTTGTTTCCAATTACAGAGAGCAAGCGGATAATTACCAAAAGCAGTTTGCAAAGTTTCAGCAGGAGAAAACCGGAATGACAACCGGCGGCGGGGGAATGATGTTTGTTATACGCACAGACGGCGATAAGAAACCGCCCGAAATTAATCCGGCTGAACTTCCCAAGTTTGAATTCAAACCAGCATCCTTTTCTGCTGCGCTCGGCAGCGGCTTAATTGATATCGGCTTACTGTTTGTCTTCAATATCATCTTTTTTGCAGCCGCTTATTTACGATTTCTAAAATTTGACTTACGCTAAATTGAGGAGGAACAATGTTTAGACTTTTAGTTGAAAAAGAATTAAAGAACATTATACAGAGTCCGAAATTTTTAGCGACATTTCTTACTTGTTCATTCTTAATTCTATTGAGCATAGGTATTGGAATAAATGAATATTTCAATATGATGGAGCAGTATAACACCGCGCAGAACTTAGCTAAGACGGAAATGACACAAGCCCGTTCTTGGATGAGTCTCTCCGCAAAAGCATTTAGAGAGCCCGATCCGATGCAGATATTTTCTGCCGGTGTTAATTACGATATTGGGCGTTACTCTATTGTGAATGAAAGACAAGATTCCAAATTGCAGAACAGTGTTTATTCGGATGATCCAATCTTTGCAGTGTTCCGTTATATGGATTTCACTTTCATTGTAACAGTTGTCTTTTCTCTGTTCGCGATTCTCTTTACGTATAATACGGTAAACGGCGAAAGGGAAAATGGAACAATGCGCTTGGTCTTTTCAAACGCAATTCCACGTTCTACATTTATCTCGGCTAAGTTTGTAGGCTCTTGGCTTGGATTAGTAATCCCTCTTCTTGTACCAATACTTGTTGGATTGCTGCTGCTTGTAGTTTTCAAAGTACCTTTATCTGCCGCACACTGGATTAAAATTGTTCTGCTGATTTCAACATCCCTTCTCTATTTAACTTTCTTTATCGCATTCGGGATATTGATTTCTGCGGTCACAAAATATTCTTCCGTCTCGTTTATGATTCTCTTAGTCGCGTGGATTACTCTTGTATTTATTATACCAAGAATAGGAGTAATGACCGCATCTCAATTTGTTTCTGTTCCAACCGTAGCAGAACTTGAAAGCCAGAAGGATTCATTTTCCAAAGCGAGATGGGAAAAGCATTATGGCGAAATTGAAAAAGTTTGGCGCGCGCGTAATGCGGAAATGGAAGGCATGAGTGAAGCTGAAAGAGAAAGCTACCGGGAAGCAAACGAATACAAGTGGTTTGAAGAGGATGACAAAGTTCGGAATGACGTTCAAAAAGATATTACCGAATATTCAAATAAAGTTGGCGAGGATGCGCGCAACAGAAAAGCTACTCTCGAAAATTTAGCCTTAAATATTTCCCGCATTTCTCCGGCTTCCTCATTTCAGCTAGCCGCAATGAATCTTTCTACTTCGGATATCAATTTGAAGAATAGATATGAAAAAGAAATTCAAAACTTTCGGCAAACATTTTCCACTTTTACGCAAAAGAAGCAGAAGGAGAGCGGCGGGCAAGCGGGCATGTTTAGAATCTCTATCGATTCTCAGAGCGGAGTTAAAGTAAGTTCTGGAAGAGATGAAAGTTCTCTCGATTTAAAAGAAGTGCCAAAGTTCACACAGCCGGATCATACAATTTCGCAAGCGGTTGTTCCTACTATAATTGATATTGGACTGATGATGTTCTTTACACTTTTTTCTTTTGGAGGAGCCTTTGTTGCGTTTAATAAGTACGATCTTAGGTAGTTCAAAAAGTTAGTGAATGGCTTAAAACAAAATTGCCGGATAAATTTATCCGGCAATTTTATAATCTCTAAGTTGACTTATTTTATAAAGAAATCTTTTCTTTACGCATCCTTCTCAATAGCAGCAGTCATATCATTGTGCTCTATAGCAGAAAGGAACTGTACCTTCGGATTTTTCTCCATCACCATTCTTAATGAGTAAGGTGTTTCCGCAATGAACACAAGATTATCATGTTTATCATAGTAAATACAGTTGGAATAAACGCGCGCTAAGAATTCAATATCCTCTTTATTTTCATACCGTAACCAGTATGCTTTGTACGCAGCAATCGGAGTGAAATCCACATTAGCGCCATACTCGTGAAGCAAGCGGTATTTTAACACATCAAACTGAAGCTCGCCTACTACGCCAATTACTTTTTTGTTGCCGAGATTCTGTGTGAATAACTGCGCCAATCCTTCATCTGTTAAATATTGAATTCCTTTTGCCAGCTGCTTGGATTTGAACGGCTCGTTGTTTCTGAGAATCCTAAATATTTCCGGAGAGAAACTTGGTATTCCGGTATACATAAAAGATTCTCCTTCGGTAAGAGTATCTCCAATCTTGAAAATGCCCGAATCGTAGAGCCCTATAACATCGCCCGGAAATGCTTCATCCAATACTGTTTTTGTTTGAGCCATAAAGGAAGCGGGATTGGCGAACTTCATATCTCTATCAAGCCTAACGTGATGATAAAATTTATTGCGTTCAAATTTGCCCGAACAAACTCTTAAGAATGCGATTCTATCCCGGTGATTAGGATCCAAGTTGGAGTGAATTTTGAAAACAAATCCGCTGAAGTTTTTATCATCCGGCTTAACTGTGCCCTTTGTTGTTTCTCTGTCTCTAGGAGGAGGAGCAATTTCAACAAACGTTTCAAGCAGTTCATTAACGCCAAAATTATTAAGCGCACTGCCGAAAAATACCGGAGCTAAATTTCCTTTTGAATATTCTTCCAGAGTGAATTTTTCGTAAATGCCATCTACAAGTTCAACATCGTGCCTTAACTTCTTTGCATCGTCGCCAAAAATTTCATCCAAGCCGTCATCATAAAGTCCGTTAAAAATTTTTACATCTTCTTCTACTTTAGTTTTGTTGGAATGAAAAAAAGCAAATGTGTTTTTGTAAATATTGTAAACGCCTCTAAAACTGACACCCATTCCCAGAGGATACGTTAACGGTCTAACTCTGATTGATAACTTGGCCTCAAGTTCATCAAGCAGTTCAATAGGGTCTTTACCTTCTCTATCCATTTTATTTATGAAAATGATAACCGGAGTTTTTCTCATACAGCAGACTTGCATCAGTTTTTCAGTCTGCTCTTCCACACCTTTAACGCAGTCGATAACAAGTATTACGCTATCAACAGCAGTTAATGTTCTGTATGTGTCTTCAGCAAAGTCTTTGTGTCCCGGTGTATCAAGAAGATTGATATTGCGATCTTTGTAATCGAAAGAGAGAACGGAAGTAGCGACCGAAATGCCTCTCTGTTTTTCTATTTCGAGAAAATCGGAAGCGGCTGTTTTCTTGATCTTGTTCGATTTTACCGCGCCCGCCATTTGTATGGCGCCGCTGTACAACAGAAACTTTTCTGTTAATGTGGTCTTGCCCGCGTCGGGGTGACTTATGATAGCGAATGTTTTACGTTTTGTTATTTCTGCACTAGACATTACTGTAACCTATTTACGGATTAAAATTTTATTAAGCTTATTGGGTGGCAAAACTGTTCGAAAGTAAGAGAAATAGGATTTCTGCAAACCCTCTTTCTTCTAAATCGGTCGGTATATAATAGATAGCTTTTTCATACGCCTCAAAAATAACACTATTTGGCATCACTTAAAAAAAATGGGGAATCTTTTTTCCAAGTCCATAATTTCGGGCTTGAAATACTAATTACTCAATACTAAATACTTCTTTGAGTATCACTCTCTCACTCTCTATGGCACTTTGGCACTCTGCTACTCAGATTAAAGCATTGATTTTCCAAAGCACAATTACTAAGTTGCAAACAGCAACGGGGTTCCGGGGAGGAGAACGAAGAACGTAGAGTGTAGAACAAAGAGTTCATATAGATTTCATTCAAATAAATTGATTCACAAAAAATAAACTAAATAAAGCCGGTTGATATTCGACACTAGAGGGCGAATATCTATCATGAGAATCAATAACTAGACCTTTGATATGAATAAATTTAGAATCATCAGAAACAATAAATTACTTATAACAATGAAATGTAAGTCCCCAGATATACGATACAAAGATTCCGAAGGTGATTTAGATTTAATGGTTGATGTGGGTAATAGAAAGAAGAATTATTTTGAGATTGCTTGTTTATCAACGGCAGAAGGTTTTAGACAATGCCTTGCAAAGATTAATGCAATATCGTGGCATGGCTTTTATTTCAAAGATAATAATGAAATTAAATTGCCTATTATAAGATTCAAAGAAAATTGTGAGGAAAAGTGTTTTACCCGCCATGTAGGAATTATTACAATAAAAGAGATTTTCATGTTTCCAATATGTAGCTACTATATTCCCCAAAATATTTCCAGTTATAAATTTCCACATTATGCAAATCAAGTGAATGAACAATTGGTAATACTAAATAATGACTCAGCAGCAAGAGTAGATATTTTTGTTCTTCCACGCTATCTAAATTATTCTGATTATATAAATAAATTTAGTCATTCGTTCTTGGAAATAATGAGTGATATAACTGTATATGACAGATCAATTAATTGTGCTATTCATAATCTTCCAATTGATAATAAAGATAAAATGGACTTGAAATTCTTTATTGTGAACAACTACTGTATTGTAACGAGAACTTTGTACACAAATAAAACTCGGGAAGGAAATCTTATAGAACATTTTTCAGTATTATTTCATGACCCAAATGATGTCATTGATAGAATTGTAGATAGAAACTATTTCTCCCATGATACTGATAAAGCAATACCTGAATATAAATCAATGCGAGATAGATATAATTCTGAAAAAATTTCCTTCTCGTAACGTCAGAACTTTCGTCCTTTACGCGATAAGTAAAATAATTATATGTCGGGACGAAAATCCCGACACAACGGTCGTAGGTGAAAAATGAGGAAGAACATTTCATTATTAATCTTAGCATGTATGCTCGTGTTATCGTGCAAAGATGAAATTGTGACACCGGTAGTTAATAATATTGTAGTAGTTAATCCAGTAGATCAGTACTTCCCAACTAAAATAGGGAATACATGGAGTTACGTTGATTCATTAATTTATGAAGATAGTATTAAGGTATCATTTCATGAGACAAGAATTATCAAAGAAGAGGTTATTAATAATAAAGTATGGTATGTTGTTGATGGCTTAGAAATTGGGCAAATGTCCTTCTCCTACTACTATTGGCAAAATAATAAAATATATTCACGGTTTGTTACATGGGTGCCAAATCAATACACGGAAGGAGTTAAGTTAATAGCAGCGGTTAGGTATGGAATAGCGTATCGAATGGAAGAAAGCAGCGATACTGGTGGGATATTTGTTTATGCAATTCATCATAAGAAGAATTATGCTATTAATAACTACATATTTACAGAGTACTTTGAATACAATTATAGCACTGGACTTGAAGTTCATAAGGTAATAATTGTCCCCGGTGTTGGAGTGGTTGACTATCAGGAAATAGCTCAAGATTACCACGGAAGGCCGGGATATATGTTTAGATCGACCTTGGAGAATTATTCATTAAAAAAATAACTGACTAGATCGCACATAGATGACATCGGAACTTCTTTACTTGACGTATAAGTGCTAATTAATTATGCGGGAAGAGAGTCACGACTCAACTGTACATGCTCATATTACAAACAAGATTACTAAACATTCATAATTGAGGAATTAATGAACATATCGGAATTAGAATCAAAGATTACGGAAGAAGATATTCGTCCAATTAAAATTGTTACAATAGCAATGACTGCCGGCGTTTTGTTGTTTGTTGCCGTTAGTCTCTACTTATACTTTTTCAATAGTTCGGGCAAAGTACCCAACTATGATAATGCGTTAATTGATACTATGTTAATAGTGCTTGCAGCAATATTTATGAGCACAACAATCAGTTCAAGAATTGTTGCAAAGTCTATGCTGGTTGGCGCTAAAAACTTTGATGAAAAGAACGCGGATAAGAGAAAATATATTGGATTGTACAGCTCTCAGCACATTATTAAACTTGCCATGGTAGAAGGAAGCGCGTTGTTCGGCGGTGTCATTTTTCTCTTATCGGTTATGGACAATCAAATATATGCAGCAAGCTATAACTGGTTAAGTTTATTGCCGGCGCTTTTTTTAGTAATACATAATATTTATCTAATGCCCACAAAAGAAAAAGTAATTGAAGTCTTGGAAACTGCTAGAAGAGAAACGAGTATATAACTCGGAATTTCCGCACAATTTCATGTGGAATCTCTTTTAAAGTAGGGCGAATGAAACTGTTGGTGAAGCTAATTGAGAAGGAAAATTAGTTGGGAATAAATCATGAAAATAAGTTCAGCTTTGAGGTTAACACTTTTATCCTTTGTCATGAGTATTGGATTGGCCAATGAACCGCTCCCTCCTCCGTATTATGAATATTATGTTTCCGGCTATCTGGAAAACACAGTTACGAAGAAAAATGCTAACTATACTTTGCAGTTATTCGGATTGCCAAATAAAAAATATTTTATAAACGAATGGATTCAGTGTAAGGGAATGAATAAATCCAATGAGAAGCCTATTTACTTAACAGATTCAACCGGGTTTTTTTATCTAAAAGTAAACAATGAGTTCTTGTTCGATTCAATTAAAGTTGGTGCGGTTAGTCCGGA
Organism: Ignavibacteriota bacterium; assembly: GCA_043807765.1. Taxonomy (GTDB): domain Bacteria; phylum Bacteroidota; class Ignavibacteria; order Ignavibacteriales; family Melioribacteraceae; genus Stygiobacter. The sequence continues at coordinate 14,552 of JAZDFQ010000056.1, read as the reverse complement.
TAAAATTAAATATGGGGAAGTTCTATTTGTAAACGAAAGGGACTTGGGCACTGTTAAGGTTGAATACAGAGGTGTGGAAAATAAGGGATGCACAAGCTGCAGCAGTACAGAACCTACTCACTATAGAATTGAAAAGTATCTTTACGCGAATCACAACTATACAATTAAGGTTCAGTAATATTTCTAAATTTTATTTTGCCGCCTTTGAACGAAACTATCACGCCAAAAAATAGTTTTTAACAATACCGATTTTGAAAATAAATGAACATATTTACTCATCTAAAATTCAGATTGAGAAATATATGAAGCTAAGACAAAGTTTATTAATCGTAAGTGTGTTCTTATTGTTATCCTTTAAAATTTCCGGTCAGATTGATAGCACCAAAACATATTTCTTGATCCGGTGCGATGATATGGGAATGTGCCACACACTTAATATGGCAATAGAAAAAGTGATCGAAACGGGAATTCCTTTCTCAACATCTGTAATGTTTGCGTGTCCTTGGTATCAAGAAGCCGTAAATATTTTAAAGAAGCATCCCGAAGTCGGCGTTGGTGTTCATCTTACATTAAATGCAGAATGGAAAAATTATAGATGGGGACCAGTGCTTGGGAAAGAAGCGGTTCCAAGTTTGGTGGATAGCAACGGTTATTTCTTTCCTTCTCGCTCAAAACTTTTTGCAAACAATCCTAAAAAAGAAGAAATAGAAAAAGAACTCCGTGCGCAAATAGAACGCGCCCTACATTCCGGCATACGTATTGACTATTTAGATTATCATATGGGCGCTGCTGTTCAAACAGATGAACTTCGTAAACTTGTTGAAAGCTTAGCTAAGGAATATAAGCTTGGCATGTCCGGCTACTTTAATGAAACTTATTCTAGCATAACTTATACTGCGCCTCTTGGGGAAAAGAAGGATAGTCTTATTGCATATGTAAAAAGTTTAAAGCCGGGTGTAAATCTACAAGTTGTTCATGTCGGTTTACAAACTGATGAGATGAACGCGATGAAGGATCTAAATGAATTTGGATTGAAAGAGATGAGTAAGCACAGAGAGGGAGAGTTGGAAAGTTTGCTTAATCCTATGCTGAAGAAACTAATTGCGGAGAAAGGAATTATTCCAATAACTTATAAAGAACTGATAGAGAAGATCGGTTTAATAAATATGTACAGGCCAACTGACTCAAAGTATTAAAGTGTTGAGAGTCTTTATGAATATTAATGTTGTTCTAAAAACTTCTTTAATTGCTCCATGCGGAATGAACTGCGGTTTGTGCATGGCTCATCATAGAGAAAAGAATCATTGTGCCGGATGTATTTCTACCGGCTCTCCCAAAGTAAATCATTGTTCAACTTGTGCAATAAGAAATTGCGAAATGCTGAAAGAGGGCAAATCCAAGTATTGTTTTAGCTGCAAAGAATATCCATGCTCAAGAATTAAACATATTGATAAGCGTTACAAAACAAGATATGGAATGAGCATGATTGAGAATCTTGACACAATAAAGAGTGCCGGGATTAGGAAATTTGTGAATGATGAAAAACAAAAATGGGCGTGCTCTAAATGCGGCTTTATTCTTTGTGCTCATAAAGAAAATTGCTTGGTGTGCGGAAAGAAGAGAAAAATTAAAAACTATCATTCATAACAAATAAATCAGTTTTACCAAAATGCTCTGAACTGCATATTCGCGTGCTCATCACATCACCAGCTTACATTTTAGTGACAATATATTTGTTAAATAGATCAAGTCTATTTGAATTCACAAAGTATTAATCAACTTGAATTTAGGTTAATGCGTTATTGAATTAATAACTCTCATTATCAGAATGATAAATAAATTGGATATCGAATGCATAGCTATCCTTTGATGTAAACGTTTACCATGCTAAATAGTGGTGTGGTACGTTAATGGATAATTAAATCTCGTTTTCACCATGATTTATTTATCAACTTTATTGGAGTTCAGTATGAAGAAACTCTACACGATTTCAATATTCTTTATTTTAGTTGCGGCTGCTTACGCGCAAGCTAAGATTTATTCTTTCGAGGATGCAAAAGCAACTCTTTACTTTGGAGAAAAGCCCTATTGCACCGGAACCGGTTCGATAACTTATTCCGATGATGCAACACAAAAGCATGATGGCTCCAAATCAATGAAGGTTGACTGGGTTATAAATAGTTCGGAATCATGGGGCGGTTCATGCGGAATGGAATACAAAGTTCCGGTAGCCTCGAAAACATATTTAGATTTTTCAATGGCAAAGAACATAAGTCTTTGGTATTACAACGCCGTAGCTTCTGATAAGAATGGCGCAGTTCAAATGAGATTAAAGATTCATGATGCTGGTGGTTCAAGTGCTTATTTCAGTGGTGCTGATAAAAATGCCCAATGTGAAGATTGGTACTTTCAGACCGCACTAATATATGATGCAACTCCAGGTTGGAAGCAGTTAATAGTTCCTCTTAAAGATCTTGGTGAAGGCTCACCTCAAAATGATTTAGGGCTTTCACTTCCCGGTTGGAGCGGTACAAAGAACAATGGAGTGTTAGATTTAGATAAAGTTATTGGATATACAATTGAATGGACATCTGGTGTAATAGGTGGAGATAATTTAGCAAAGGGAACTGTTTATTATGATGATATGACTCTCGAGGGTAGCCAGTACACACCATTATATTTGTTTGAAAGTTCTGCCGATGCAAAAGGCGATAACATGAGCTGGGCTTCCGGAAACAAAGGAGTGATTGCACTTAGCAATGAAACATCTGATCTCTTTGAAGGTAAAGCCAGCTTGAAGCTGGACTATAAAGTTCATGCCAGCGAATCTTGGGGCGGCTATGGTAGTTTCCAAGTCGATTTCCCGAGCAGTGTAAACATTTCTGCTAATCAGAATCTATTCTTAGCTATTAAAAATGTTAAAGCAAATACTCTAAAAGGAAAAGTAACTGTTAGATTCGAACTGATTGACAAGGGAAGTGCTGCAGCTGAAACATGGTACACCTTGTTGGGTGTTGATATTGATCAAACTTTTGGATGGACTTTAGTGAAAATCCCTTTGGTTGCAACTGAAGTTCAGTCTTGGGATGTAAAAAAAGGAATATTTGTAAATCCTTCCGGTCAAAGTCCGGGCGGCAACAATAAATTTGATTTAAATGCTATTTCAGGATTCAAAGTTGAATATTCTGTTGGTGTTCAGACAAATGATTTAGCTGAAGGAACAACTATGTTCGATTTTCTTGTACCAGCCGGTTATCAAGAAACGGATAAAACAGCACCGGTCGCTGTAAAAGGTTTAACGGTAAGCAGTGGAACATATTCTAATTTGATTCTTTGGTCGGATGTGCCAAATGAATCAAATGAAAAATATGATATTTATTACAGCACTAAAGTAATCACAGATGTTAAAGCAACTGGTGTTGAAGTAGTTAAACTTGGAGTATTGGAAAATGCTCAATCAATCGATCACGTTCTCAAAGCTCCTAAAACAGATCAGAATACAACATACTATTATGCTGTTGTTTGTACTGATAAGGCAGGTAATGTTGGTCCTGTTAGCTCAACCTCCACAGCTACAACAAACAAAGCTAAGGGCGTTCCTACAGTTGCAATTGCTACTGTTAATTTCAAGGCAGATGGTAATTTGAATGAGTGGAGCGCAATTACTCCAATAAGTCTAAAACTTTCAAATGCTACTGCTTTCTTGGCTACTCCAGAGTCAGAAGTTACAAATGATGCGGACCTTTCTGTAAACGCATACATCGCAATAGACAAACAGTTCTTATATGTAGCTTTCGATGTTGATGATGATGTTGTTAATCCCGATGTTAAGACAGAAACTTATTTGAATGATTCTCCGGATTTATTTATTGGTTTATATGATGCTCACGGAATGCCTCATTCTGGGTATGGAAGAGGCGGCACACCAGATTATCATTTCAGATTTAACAAAGCAGCTTTGAGAAATGATTCGCCAAATTCAGCAGTTGCAAAATTGCTCGAACCGGGTGCCAATTATTATTGGGATATAAAATTTCCGGCGGGCTACATTGTTGAAGCAAAAATTCCTCTGGCTGATTTAATGAATAAACGTGATGCGGCTACAGATGCATTGGATCAGATTTATGTTAAGGAAGGATTCCGTATTCCTATTGATTTTTCTATCAACGATAACGATTCCGGCAACCGTGATGCGATTATGACATATTCAAATGAAAATAAAGATCAATCTTGGGCAGATGTTTCCAGATGGACAAATACATGGTTAGGCGATAAATGGGAAGCAATAACAAGTGCTGAAGAAAATGCTGTACCGGTCAAATATTCCTTAGATCAGAATTATCCTAACCCTTTCAATCCGTCAACAACATTAAAATATTCAATTATGAAACCGGGATTTGTATCCTTGAAAGTTTATGATGTGCTTGGGCGTGAAGTTGCAAGTTTGGTTAATGAATTTCAGAATAGCGGTGCTTACAATATCAGCTTTGATGCTTCAAGACTTTCCAGCGGAGTTTATGTTTACACAATAAATGCCGGCGAGTTTGTCCAATCAAAGAAAATGTTGCTGATTAAATAATTGAGTTACGTTTTATAGTAGCTCCTCCTAAAACCGCCGCTTGTTGTAAGCGGCGGTTTTTTATAAAGGATCATAAATCTAATACCGGAGTTTTTATGATGGAGAAAAAGATCTCGAAATTGAAAAGTAGGGCAAAGATTGTTTTGGTTTGTATTTCGTTTCTACTTTTTAGTTTCGGCTGCAGCAAGGACGATACAAACGTTTCTCCCGATTCTTCAACAAAGACTGTTGTAGAAAACCTTGGTGCGTTAAAAGTTCTGGGTAATAAAATTGTAGATAAAGACAATAATACTGCAGTGCTTAGAGGGATGAGTTTGTTCTGGAGTCAGTGGGGAGGAAGTTTTTATAATGAAAGTTGTGTTAAATGGCTAAGGGATGATTGGAAATGTACTGTTGTGCGTGCATCAATGGGAATAGAGAGCGGCGGTTATTTAACAAATCAGCAAACTGAGTATAAAAAGGTTACAACTGTTATAGACGCATGCATAAAGCTGGGAATCTATGTAATAGTTGACTGGCACGATCACAATGCACAAGATCACCTTCAACAATCAAAGACATTCTTCGCTTCAATCGCTCAAAAGTATGGAGCGTATCCAAATATCATATATGAGATTTATAACGAACCTCTACAAGTATCATGGAGTTCTGTAATTAAACCCTATTCAACTGAAGTGATAAATACAATCCGGCAGTACGATAAAACTAATCTGATTGTTGTTGGTTCATCTAACTGGTCGCAAGATGTTGATGTTGCGGCAAAAGATCCAATCATTGGAACCAACATTGCTTACTCTCTTCACTTTTATACAAGTACTCATACACAGTCATTAAGAAACAAAGCGATTAGTGCTATGAATTCCGGAGTGGCACTTTTTGTTACAGAATTTGGCATCAGCGAAGCAAGTGGAGATGGAAAAATAAATTATACAGAGACAAATAATTGGTTGAGTTTTCTCGAAACATATAAGTTAAGCAGTTGTAATTGGTCAATCATAGATAAGAATGAATCGTCAGCAGCATTGAAATCGGGAGCGAGTGCAACCGGAAATTGGAATCAAAGTTTTCTTAGCGAATCTGGAATCTTTATCCGTAATTACATAATTAGTAAAAATGAAGCACTCTAGCTGATTAGTTAGTGATTTAAATATCTTTTCAGCTCATTTATAATTTGTTTTTAACTATGCTTCGTTTTCAAGTCCCTCTTTCTTAATTACCAAAAAAACTATGCTATTCATAAATTTAAATTGTATTTATTGGATGAAAATATCAAAGTTAAATTTGTGTCCATTTCATATAGGTGCTTATAGTGAAAGGAAGTCTAATTGATTATATAATTATTATCGCATACTTAATTGGTATTGCAGTATTTGGAATTATCTCCGGCGGAAAGCAAAAATCTGTTAAAGATTATTTCTTAGGCTCATCTACTGTTACTTGGTGGGCAGTGTGTTTTTCCATAGTTGCCGCAGAGACAAGTACGCTTACTTTTATTTCAATTCCGGGACTTGCATACGTTGCCAATCTAAATTTTCTGCAAGTTACTATCGGCTATCTCATTGGAAGAATAATAGTAGCGTTTGTTTTCCTACCGGCTTACAGCAAAGGTGAGCTAAAGACAGCTTACACATTTTTAGAGCAAAGATTCGGCGGAAAAACAAGATCGGTTGCATCAATCGTATTTCTATTCACAAGAATTGCGGCTGATGGAGTAAGACTTTTTGCCACAGCAATTCCGCTTAAACTGATGATTGATATCAGCTATCCGCAAGCAATTATAATAATGGCAGTAATTTCACTTATCTATACCTATACTGGTGGAGTTAAAGGAATAATCTGGGTCGATGTAATTCAGATGCTTACATACTTGGGAGGAGCAATATTCGCGGGTATTTATCTTCTCAATCTAATTCCGGGTGGATGGGAAACAGTTGTTAATTCTGCTGCTGAAGGTGGAAAACTTTCCATATTTAATCTTGGATTTGAAAATGGCATCGCTGGATTTTTTAGTCAACCATATACATTAATAGGTGGACTACTTGGCGGCGCGTTTCTTTCGATGGCATCTCATGGAACAGATCAATTGATTGTTCAACGTTTGCTTACAACAAAAAGTTTGAAGGAAGGTCAGAAAGCTATTATCGGTAGCGGCGTAATAATAATAATTCAGTTCGCAATTTTTTTAGTAGTTGGTGTAATGCTTTACGCTTTTTACGGAGAAATGAATATTAAGTCGGATACTGTTTTCCCGAAATTTATAATTGAACAACTGCCATCGGGAATATTTGGAATTGTGATAGCTGGTTTATTTGCTGCCGCGTTATCTACACTTGCCGGTTCTATTAGCTCATTGTCATCATCAACAATGATGGATTTATACATTCCATTCTTTGGAAAAGAGAAAAGTGAACTCTCAAAATTAAAGATTAGCCGCATGTTCACTATTATGTGGGCAATACTCTTAGTATTTACCGCTCTATTTTTTATGAACACGACTCAAGCAGTTGTTGAACTTGCATTAAGTATTGCGTCTTTTACGTATGGTGGGTTATTAGGTACGTTTCTTCTAGGGTTATTGGTGAGGAAGGCCAAGCAAGAAGATGCACTTGCTGGCTTTGTTGCCGGTATCTTTATTATGATTGCGGTTATCTCTTTGAAGTTAGTTGCATGGACGTGGTTTACACTTATTGGTGTACTTGCTACTTTACTTGTCGGCGGATTACTTAGCGCACTTTCGGACAAGGAAAATTCTCTATAACATTTGTTCCTACACTGTAACTTGATTTGATAATTGCTGCGGACAAGAGCTGGAATTGCTAGTTATGATTACTCCATCTTATTTCTGGAAATATATCGATCAGTCTTAGAATCGACGTTCAGTTGATTTAATAGACAGAAACTCTTATTTTGTGCTTATGAAAAAGTATGTGCTTCTAATATTCGTAGTTGTAGCGTGTTTTCACGATGCGATAGAGTCTAAGCTGGATTTGCAAAGCAAAGACCGAGTAAATTCTGTGAATATTACTATTCATAGCCAAATCGATCATACTTTTGAATCAACTACTTCTAAGAATGAGGTTGAAAGATCCTTCTTAAACGTTCAGTTAATCTCCAATACTTCTGTTCCAAAAAAACTTCATTTCAAGATTTGGAAACCACCGGTATTAAATTCACCTTTTTTAGGTTGAACCAGAGCTGTTAATAATATCTCTTTTTGAGCTCCGCTTTATTCATAGACTAATTGTTAACAGACACTACCTAGTTTAAAAATAAAATCTTATTACAAAAAAGGATTGTAGACTTTAATGACCAAAATTCAGCACTGGATCTATTTATTAGTAGGAATTGCATTAACAGTATATCTCACTTATACCGGTTATGATTATTACAGCACACCTACCGAAGAGAGATTCTTTCATTCAGCACATACCATTTTAAAGCCCAGTGGTTTTCTTGGCCATGGCTTAGGAATTATCGGTTCGTTAATGATGCTCATTGGTGTTGTAACTTATATGTTACGCAAAAGATTAAAAATGTTGTCTCGTGCCGGAGCAATAAAAAACTGGCTCGAGTTTCACATTTTTCTTTGCAGCATTGGGCCATTACTCGTTCTCTTCCATACGGCATTTAAGTTTGGTGGAATTGTTGCAATTAGTTTTTGGTGCATGGTTGCTGTTGTAGTTAGCGGAATCATCGGGCGCTTTATATATGTCCAGATTCCCCGCACAATTCAAGGAAACGAATATTCGTTGGAAGAATTAAAAGCTGTTAATCAATCTTATGGCGATAAGTTACGGAATGAATTCAATCTCGATAATTCTTTAATTGTAAAACTAGAGTATTTTACTTCGCTAAAGGTTTATAAATCAGCTACTCTTTTCACAATAATTCCGTTGACAATAAAAGATCATTTTGCGAATCGTAAAGTTCTTAAAGAACTGAAGATGGAGTTGAAAAAAGAAAATATTTCCAAAAAATCTATCAAGAAAATTTCATCTGTGTGCAATGCCAAATTGGTGCTATCACGTAGAACTAGTTTGTTACATTCTGTTCACGAAATGTTTAGGTACTGGCATATTATCCACCTTCCCTTTGCGATTGTAATGCTCATAATTATGATTCTTCACGTTGGAATAACTGTAGCATTTGGCTACCGCTGGATATTCTAAAGGTAAATGCTTGGAAGTATTAATTGAAAATATCGTTACGTATTCTGTTGTCATCTTATTGATCTTTCTGCTTGTTTATTTCCAGATGAAAAAAGGTAAGAAGCAGTCCAAGAAAGTAAAAGAGAAGATAGAACGTGCAAAAGAACTTGGATTTCACGAACCCGTTTCGTTACACCCCGTGGTTAACCTTGATATCTGCATTGGTAGCGGATCGTGTGTTGCTGCTTGTCCCGAAAAAGATATTCTCGGATTGATTGATGGGAAAGCCGCCACAATAAATGCTTCGCGTTGTGTAGGACATGGTGCGTGCTTTCATTCATGCCCTCTGAATGCGATTACATTAGTAATAGGAACAGAAAAGCGTGGAGTTGATTTACCGCATGTCAGTCAAGATTTCGAAACAAACGTAAAAGGGATTTACATTGCCGGCGAGCTTGGCGGTATGGGCTTAATAAAAAATGCCGTAATACAAGGCGCGCAAGCAATCGAAAATATTTCTAAGAATTTATCTCGTTCGAAATCGGCGGAATATGATGTTGTTATTATAGGTGCAGGCCCAGCCGGTATATCTGCTTCGCTTGCTTGTAAGGAAAAAAATCTGAAAGCAATTACAATTGAACAGGATAGTTTAGGAGGAACTGTATATTCATTTCCCCGTAAGAAAATTATTATGACCGCCCCGATGCATCTTCCGTTACATGGGAAAGTAAAATACACTGAAATAACTAAACCGGAACTGCTCGATCTTTGGAATGAAGTGTTATCTAAAAACAATATTACAATCAACGAAAATGAAAAAGTTTTATCTATTGATAAGCATGAAGATCATTTTGTAGTTCAAACCAGCAGTCGTTCGTTAAATACAAATTCAGTATTGCTTGCAATTGGAAGACGAGGCTCACCGAGAAAGCTTGGCGTTAAAGGAGAAACATTAGAAAAAGTATCTTATAGATTAATTGAACCGGAATTAATAAACAACCAGCATGTTTTAGTTGTTGGCGGCGGCGATTCTGCAATTGAAGCCGCTTTGGCGTTGATGGAAGGCAATAATAAGATTACTCTTTCGTACAGAGGTGAATCTTTCTCCCGTATTAAACCAAAGAACTTTGAAAATATTAAGAAAGCTGAATCGGAAAAGAAGGTTGATGTTGTGTTCAAATCCAATGTTACTGATATTACCGAAAAGTCTGTTACGATTGCACTCGAAAATGATGGTGTGCATTTCGAAAAAAGTTTAATTAATGATCTAATTTTTGTTTTTGTGGGCGGTGAATTACCAAACGAGTTCTTAACCAAAGCTGGTATAAGAATTACTAAAAAATACGGAGAGGCGGTATTAAAGCATTAAGACTAATATTATTTGTAATTGTCTCATTAGGAATTTACGAAGAGTTAATAGCTCAGATTTCTCCCGGCGATTTGTCTGCTGCACATTCGCATCTGGAAGGAATGAGCAATTGCACTAAATGCCATAACATTGGGGGACAAGTTAGAAATGCAGAGTGCTTAACATGTCATACAGAAATTACACAGCTTCAAAAAAGTAAAAAGGGGCTTCATTCGTCTGCGGATGTAACCGGCAAAAAATGTATTCAATGCCATAGTGAACATCACGGTAAAACGTTTCGCATTGTAAATATTAACACAAAGAGTTTCGACCACTCCAAAACATCTTTCCAGCTTTCCGGGAAACATGCGAAGATAGACTGCTATGAATGCCACACTCCTAAATTCGTTACTGATGAAAAAATCAAAAAACGCAAAGGAACTTTTCTCGGATTAAAAGCTGCTTGCAGTTCGTGTCATACGGATGTTCATCAAGCAAGTTTGGGAAATAATTGTGAGAACTGTCATGGAATGGAAAGCTTCAAGCCGGCAGTTAAGTTTAATCATGATAAAGCAAGATTTGTGTTAAATGGAGCGCATCAAAAAGTTGATTGTTCGAAATGTCATTCGACAATAAATAAGAATGAGCAGAAGCTTCAGCAATTTAAGGGAATCGATTTCGCTAATTGTTCTTCTTGCCATCAAGATTTTCACAAAGGTAAATTCGGACCGAAATGTAATTCGTGTCACGTTACGGAGTCATTCCGAGTAATAAAGAACCTAGATAGCTTCGATCATTCTAAGACAAACTACAAACTACTTGGCAAACACGCTAGTGTTGAATGCAAGCAATGCCACACAAGCGGATTGCATGTTAAGCCGAAGTATGAAAAATGTATTGACTGCCATGCCGATTATCATAAAGGTGATTTTGTAAAGAATAATTCTGTAACCGATTGCAGAATTTGTCATGATGTTAATGGATTTCAGTTAACTTCATTTACAATTGAAGAGCATGCGAAAACTAATTTCAAATTAACCGGAGCTCATCTTGCTGTGCCTTGTCAAAGTTGTCACTTCAAGAATGATAAGTGGAAATTCAAAATTGAAAAGAAAGAATGCAGCAGTTGTCACAGCGAAGTTCATGGCGGATCAATTCCTAATGCCTTGTTGAAGAATAATGATTGTCTTGCATGTCACACTACCAATCAGTGGAAGGAAGTAACCTACGATCACAGTTTAACAAAGTTTCCATTGTTGGGAAGTCATTTGACGCAAAGCTGTACAAAATGCCATGTTAGAAATGAGTTTGAAAAAAGAGTAATAATTAGTTTTAAGAAAAAATCAGAATGTATTGAGTGCCATAATGATGTTCATAGAGGACAGTTCATAAAAAATGGTATTGTTAAATGTGAGAGTTGTCATCAATTTAACAATTGGAAGCCGGAACAGTTTGACCATAGCAAAACATCATTTCCACTGGACGGAGCGCATTCTAAAGTAAATTGTTACAAGTGCCACAAGCAAGTTGCCGATGAAAAAGGCAAGTACATCAAGTATAAATTTGGCGAGGTCAAATGCGCACTCTGTCATTTATAATTGCAGTTTTATTTGCTTCCGTCTGCTTCGCACAATCTCCGCATGGAAGTAACTTTAAAAGAGATTGCCAGGATTGTCATACAGTAGATGGCTGGACTATTCAACCGGCTCAAATGAAATTTAAGCATGCTGAAACTGGTTTTGCTCTAGTAGGCCAACATCAAAATCTAAAATGTAGATCTTGCCATAACAGTCTCAACTTTACGGAAAAGAAAGGTAAAGCGAATTGTTCCGACTGTCATTCTGATATTCATGAAAACACTGTTGGAAAAAATTGCGCCCGTTGCCATAATCCCAATACGTGGATTATTGAAAAGGTAACAGAAATACATCTTATCGGGAAATTTCCTCTTCTCGGTAACCATGCAAAAGCAGATTGCATAGAATGTCATAAATCTGCTTCAAAGCTGCGTTTTGAACCGGTTGGAATTAGATGTTTTGATTGCCATGCTAACACTTATGCGGCAACAAATAATCCTAACCATATAAAAGCAAACTTCTCAACAGATTGCAGTCAGTGTCATAACTTTACTTCACCTTCTTGGTTAACAACTTCAATTATTCACGATTTCTTTCCGCTTGCCGGAGCGCATAACATCTCAAATTGTTTTACTTGTCACTCGCAAGGCAGTTACAAAGGATTATCGCAAGAATGTTCTTCTTGCCACCAAAAGAACTACGATGCTGTACAATCACCTAATCATACCAAGCTAAATTTTTCGAAAGATTGCAAGATATGTCATTCCGTTAGCGCCGGTTCATGGAAACCCGCTTCCTATTCAAATCACGATTTAATTTATCCGCTGCTTGGAGCTCACAATTCAATTAGAAATGAATGCAGTAAATGTCACTCCACCGGTTACAATTCAACTGCACGCCTGTGTGTTAATTGCCATCAATCTAATTATAATGCATCGGTGAATCCAAATCACAAGTCAGCTCAATTCTCAACTCAATGCGAAACTTGCCATACATCAACCGCGTGGAAGCCGGCAACATTCGATCATGATGGAAAATATTTTCCAATTTATAGTGGTGAGCACAAAGGTAAATGGAATAATTGTTCGGATTGCCATCTCGATCAAACAAACTATCAGAATTATGAATGTACTAATTGCCACGAACACGCAAAGACGGATATGGATAATGAACATCAAGGTGTGAATGGGTATTCGTATCAGAGCAGAGCGTGTTATGCATGCCATCCAACCGGTTCAAAACAAGGAGTAATTAATCATTCTCTAACGAGATTTCCTTTGTTAGGTGCACATACTACTGTCTCGTGTACTCAATGTCATCAAAGCGGATATGCTGGGACATCCACTGAATGTATATCGTGTCACCAAGCAAAATATACAACGGCAACAAACCATGTTTCTCAAAGTTATCCAACTACGTGTGAACAATGCCATAACTCGACAGATTGGAAAGCGACGGCGTTTAATCACTCGACAACAAAGTTTCCGTTACTTGGTTCGCATACTACTGTGAAGTGTAATTCATGCCATACAACAACACTTACCGGAACCCCAACAGTCTGTTATTCATGTCATCAAGCAAAGTTTGCAGCGGCGCCTAATCACGTAGCACAAGGTTATCCTCAAACTTGTGAACAATGCCATAAAACAACTGATTGGAAGAGTGTTACATTCAATCACGCTACAACAAAGTTTCCACTTTTGGGTTCACATGTAACAGTAAAATGTAATGCATGTCATACTGGAGGATTTGCCGGAACGCCGACGGCTTGTTATTCATGTCATCAGGCAAAATATACAGCGGCACCAAACCACGCATCTCAAGGCTACCCAACTACATGCGAGCAATGCCATAACTCGACTGATTGGAAAACAACGATGTTTAATCACGCTACAACAAAGTTTCCACTTTTGGGTTCTCACGTAACAGTAAAATGTAATGCATGTCATACCGGAGGATTTGCCGGAACGCCGACAGAGTGCGTATCGTGTCATCAAGCCAAGTTTGCGGCTGCACCAAATCATACTTCGCAAAATTATCCACAGGATTGTAAACAGTGCCATACACCGGTGGATTGGAAAACAATAAACTTCAATCACAGTACAACAAAGTTTCCATTGGTTGGTTCGCATACTACTGTGAAGTGTGGTTCATGCCATACAACAACATTGACCGGTACGCCGACAACTTGTTATTCGTGTCATCAAGCAAAGTTTGCATCGGCACTAAATCACGTATCGCAAGGTTATCCTCAAACTTGTGAACAATGCCATAATACGACTGATTGGAAGAACGTTACGTTTAACCATGCGACAACTAAGTTTCCACTCACCGGCTCACACGTAAGTGTAACATGTAATAGCTGTCACTCAAAAGGATATGCTGGAACGCCAACTGACTGCTACTCTTGCCATCAGGCAAAATACACATCCGCACCGGAACATGTTGCTAAGGCTTATCCCCAGACATGCGAACAATGCCACAGCACAACTAATTGGTCAAGTGTAACATTTAATCATGCTACGACAAAATTTCCGTTGCTGGGTTCTCACACAACCGTGAAATGTAATAGTTGCCATACAACTGTTTTTATCGGAACACCGACAGAATGTGTATCGTGTCATCAAGCAAAATATACAACAGCACCAAATCATACTGCTCAGAATTATCCACAGGATTGTAAACAGTGCCATACACCGGTGGATTGGAAAACAATCAATTTCAATCACAGTACAACAAAGTTTCCGCTGCTTGGTTCACATACTACAGTGAAATGTGGTTCATGCCATACAACAACATTGACCGGAACGCCAACTGCTTGTTATTCATGCCATCAAGCAAAATATACAGCGGCGCCAAACCATGTTTCTCAAGGCTACCCAACAACATGCGAACAATGC
>JAZDFQ010000055.1:0-3811 GCA_043807765.1 Ignavibacteriota bacterium | reverse complement strand
TGGTGGAGATCCGCTAAAGGGCCAGTCTTTTACCGCAGATTATTTTGAAGTTTATCCAACGGTTCATTTACGTTACTCGCTTGGCAACTTTGATGAAATTCAGTTGAGTTATTCCAAGAGAATTGATAGACCGCAGAACAGGCAGTTAAATCCATACGAAGATAGAACAGATTCCTTGAACATTGTAAAAGGAAATCCAAACTTGAGACCTCAGTTTTATAATTCTCTTGAGTTAGGTTATACAACGGTACTTAGTAAAACTGCGCTTGTTACAAATTTATTCTATCGTATCAATGATAATTTGATTAGCACAATTTCTACTTTAATGCCTTCCGGTATTACATATTCTACGTACGAAAACGTATCGCAAGGAAGTTCTTACGGTGCCGAGTTTATTGTTACTCAGCCTATTAGCGACTGGATGAGAATTAACGGTACCTTTTCTTTTTATAACAGCAAAGTAGAAGATAACGGAACATTAGGCGGAAGCAGAGAAAGCAATAGCTGGCGTACAATGTTAAACGCTCAGGCTACATTAGGTGATGGATTTGTTTTACAATCTATGATTTTCTACAACTCTCCTTCAATTCTGTTACAAATGGGCGGCGGTGGAATGAGGGGAGGTGGTGGTGGAGGTGGTTTCGGTGGAGGAGGAATGTTCTTCGGCGGTTCATCATCTCAATCCAAAATGAAAGAATTGTACTGGGTAGATTTGATGCTAAGAAAAGATTTTCTTGACGGACAACTAAGCGCAACATTACGTGTATCTGATATTTTTAACACTAGAAAATTTGATACGGAAACAACCGCAAACAACTTTACTTCTATTAGCAAGCGACTGATGGATTCCCGCATGGTAAATCTCGGTTTAACCTACAGACTGGATACTAAAAGTAGAATGATGGATCAAGAAAGACAGAGCAGAATTGAAGATGGATATGATGAACTATAAAGCAAGTATTCAGTATTGAGTATTTAGTAATTAGACGAAAAAGACCCCGCAGATTTCACGCGGGGTTTTTTATTGTTATATTTTGAGCAAAAATGAAATTGTTGAATGAATAGAAAACCACTCTACTTACTTTTTATGCTTGTTGTTGCAGCTTCTTTGACTAATGCACAAGTTACATCTATCCATCAGTATGAAAATGAATATTATAAAGAGAATTCATTTCAAGCTAAGCCTGTAGAATATTCTGTAGACAAATCGAGTAAGAAAGCCCAATTAAATAAGACTGTATTTGGATATTTGCCTTGGTGGAAATATCTAACCGGATCGCAAAACTATTTGCGCTATGATCTACTTAGTCACATTGCTGTTTTTTCTTTTGAGGCAGATAGCCTTGGCAATATTCAAAATCCGCTCAGTTGGCCTTGGACCGATTTGATAACCAAAACTAAAGAGAACAATGTTAAACTTGTTATGGCAGTAACTTGCTTCGATGCAAATGCAATCCATTCACTATTCACAAACGAAGAACGCAGAAATAAACTATTTGAGAATTTCAGTCAGAGAATGCAAGCTTATGGCTTTGATGGAATTAATATTGATTTTGAGAATGTTAAGACAGCTGATAGAAGTACAGTTATAACGACTTTCTTTATTGAAATGAGAAAATACTTTTCGCAAAAGAGTATTAATCCGGAAATTTCTTTTGCCGCACCGGCAGCAAATTTTGGGGGCTGGAATTTTTATCAGATAGCAACAAATTTGGATTACATATTTATCATGGGTTACGATTTCTACGGAAGCTGGAGCCCAACAACCGGTCCATCGGCACCAATAACGGGCGGGTATTTTAACCTAACAAAATCGCTTTCGAATGCGAATGATTTTCTCTCGGTAGTGCAGAACCTTCCTCACAAATTGATTCTCGGTGTTCCGTATTACGGCAATTATTGGCGCACTAAAAGTTCCAATGCATATGCTGCTGTTGATACTGCTAAAACCAAAAAAGGATTTGTGAAAAGTGTTCTGTTCAACGATATTATTTCCGGATATAACAGCAAGGAAAAGATTTGGGATTATCTCTCCCGCACTCCTTGGATTCGCTGGCAAGACACAACTTGGAACCAAATTTGGTATGATAACGATTCAAGCTTAGCGCTTAAGTATGATCTAGCAATCAGCAAAAATCTTAAAGGTGTTGGAATCTGGGCACTCGGTTATGACGATGGAAGAAATGAATTATGGAATTTAATTGAAAGGAAATTTGCGAAACCGACAGACATTGAAACCGGAGAAATTCCGGCTCAAATTCAGTTGTATCAAAATTATCCTAATCCATTTAATCCGGCAACTACAATTAGCTATAAGGTACAAGCGCCAAGCCACATAAGTTTGAAAGTATACGATGTTTTAGGAAATGAAATTGCAACTTTAGTTAATGAATTTAAACAACCCGGGTATTACAATTCTCAATTCTCAATTCTCAATTTTCAATTAACGAGTAGTCTTTACTGCTATACGTTGCGAACTGAAAATTATAGCGTAACAAAAAAAATGCTACTGCTAAAATAGATTTCTCTGAAATATTAAGACTAAGTCATGGTGAGCTTGTCGAACCATGACACTACGAACTAAATTGTCACACTTCGACGAGCTCAGTGTGACAATAAATTTATTATTCAGTGAGTTCTAAGTAGATATCATTTTGGCTGTTTGTAAATGAAGTCTTGATTCACTGCTCTCGAAGCCGCCTGTACATAAGCCTTCAGCTTGCGCTGCATTTCATCACTCTCGCTTATATTTTTTTGAAAAAAATTATTCTTTGCTGATGTTTCCCTGAAGCTCAGGTAAAACTCTCTTCTCTTTTCAAAATCATCAACATACAAACTGCTGTCGTTAAAAAAGAGGAACGTAGGGTAAAATGTGGTTGCACCAAAGCCGGGCAAAGAATTATCAAGCAATGATTTTCCCATCGAAGCATGAATTGTTGGAACGTGTAGCAAGTCGATTATTGTAGGCAAGATATCAATGTGTGTTCCCATTTTTGTGTCAATTTTCCGAACTTCATTTGAAGGATCAAAAATCAATAAAGGTATATGAAAGGATGAGAATACATCATTTCTAGCAGTGTACATTGTATGATCTGCTGTTATGATAAAGATTGTATTGTTATACCATGACTGCTTTTGTGCATACTCAAAGAATTTTGACAGTGAGTAATCGGAATAACGCATTGCAATTTGAAAATCAGTTTTGCTTTTATAATTGCTGAATAAATCTTTTCTATTGTGCGGGATTTTAAAAGGATCATGTGAAGACAATGAAAAAATCACACTACAGAATGGGGGCTTAAAAGAATTCATTTTTTTCGCAGCATCAAGAATGAACGGTTCATCAAAAATTCCCCAGACTCCATCATACAATGAATCGGCATAACCGACGAATTCCTCTTTCCCAAAATAATTTAAGAAGCCGGCACTTGGAACAAATGCATCAAATCCCATCGAGCCTTTTGCCGCGCCATGATGAAATGAAGTTGTGTAGCCATGTTCATTTAGAATAGAACCAAGACCGCGAATTTTATTTATTTCGGCTCTGGAACCAATTATGGAACTTGGGAAAACGGCCGGTAGTGAAGCAAGTATAGAAGGAACTGCTTCAATAGAACGCTGCCCGTTAGCTAGAAAATTTGTATAGAGAATAGATTTTTTTGCTAGGCTGTCGAAAAATGGAGTATCGCTTTCCCATCCGGTAATCGAGCCAATATATTCAGCACTCCAACTTTCCATAATAAAGAGAACTACATTTTTTTTCTGGAATGCTTCGACCGGCTTTTTGATTCGTAGAAATGGATAATTCTTA
>JAZDFQ010000054.1:0-98000 GCA_043807765.1 Ignavibacteriota bacterium | reverse complement strand
CAAGGCTTACCG
Organism: Ignavibacteriota bacterium; assembly: GCA_043807765.1. Lineage (GTDB taxonomy): Bacteria > Bacteroidota > Ignavibacteria > Ignavibacteriales > Melioribacteraceae > Stygiobacter. The sequence goes on along the minus strand of JAZDFQ010000054.1, from coordinate 97,988 downwards.
CCTTTCGTAGACTTAGAATATCCCGAATTATGTTGATGTATCCTTCTTTCAAGATTATCTGTTGATCCGCAATAATACTTGCCGGTTGAAATGCTGAATAGAATATAAACGTAATACATTTTTTTGGTGGGAAAAATTGTGGAGCTAAACGGGTTCGAACCGATGACCTTCTGAATGCCATTCAGACGCTCTCCCAACTGAGCTATAGCCCCAATATTTCAAAAAACTTTTTTGTTGCTATACTCAATTTCCCTTGACCTTCCCGAATTTTATTCGGGACGCTCTCCCAACTGAGCTATAGCCCCAGTATTTCAAAAAACTTTTTGTAGCTACACTCAATTTCCCTTGACCTTCCCGAATTTTATTCGGGACGCCTTCCAACTGAGCTATAGCCCCATCATTTGTAAGAACTACTGCAAAAGTAATGATCTTTCAACTTTTTTCAAATATATACTTAACCCGTTGTGTGAATTAGATTCGGAAAATTGGTAAAGAGAAGTTAAAAGCAATTATTCAAAATCAATCCGTTCAAATCATGATAAATCCGTTCAATCGGCGTTCCATTATTTGATTAAATAATTGCTTTTGACTTCATAAAGCTTAATTCACACAACTGGTTATACTTAATTACTTCTATACTTCAATTCGTTTTCATTAATTGTATAAGTCCAAATTTCTTTCCCATTTACATCGAATAGTGTACACTTAAGATTTCTTTCACTTCTTTTTCCGGTTACATCAAATTTCGCAAAATTTCTATCAGCATATGCCGTATTTTCGATACGAAGAGAATTCTCATATACTTTCGAGGGACCGGCAGTGAATGGCGAAACGGTAAAATCATAAACTGGATACGCATCCTCTCTAATTAATTTGGAAATTTCGCTGCGATGAATATCACCATCAATAAATATTACACCTTCAATTTTATTTGCTTCCAAAGCTTTTAGAATTTTCTCTTTTTCTTGCGGCACACGAGAAAAATTTTCAGTCATTGTATTCGTATTTAAAAACTGCCCGCCAACAGCAACAATTTTGAATGGTGCTCTGCTTGTGCTCAAATTATCTATCAGCCAGTTTAGTTGATCGTTACCTAGTATTACTTTTTTATCATCTTTCCTATCATTAGGCGTTTTATAATACCGGTCATCCAGCAGAAAGAATTCAACATCACTCCATTGAAAGTAAGTGGTAATGCCCGGATTTCCATTTACACCAAAAGATGGATTAGGCCAGAATATTTTAAACGCTTCGAGCGTTTTCTCTTTATTCCAAAACCCGCGGTCACTATCGTTTGGACCAAAATCGTGATCATCCCAAATAGCGTAATGATGAACCGAACCCCAAAGAGGCTGCAACTCCGGCAATGATCTTGTGTGAGTATTCCTATGAATAATTCCGCTCCAAGAATCCCAATCTCCTTCTCTGTAATAGAAATTATCTCCAAGCCAAATCATAAAATCCGGGTTCTTCTCAACAATACTTTTGAATATTTCATGATTAGCGCCATATGGCTTTCCCGGTCTGTCAAATCCCGGTTCATTAACATAGTTGCAGCTGCCAATTACAAAGGAAAAGTTTGGCGCATCTGTTCTCCACTGCCAGAGTTTTTGCGTTTGGAATTTTAGCTCGTAAGGTCTTACAACTTTTTTACTGTTAATGAATAATTCATAATTGTAAGTCTGCCCTTCATCCAAATTTGAACAAATTAATTTTGTTGAAAATCCCGACTCTTCATTTGTAACCATCTCTTTTGTAAAACTCTTTTTAACCGGATTATCTATTCTCCAATAACCAATTTTTACTTTGGCTTCTTTTTTAGTTTGGACCCATAGACATACTTCCCGCATAGTTGAATAGCCAACCATTGGGCCGGATTGAAGTAAATCTTGAGCGAATGAAATTGTTGCAATAGTCAGTAAAACTGATAAGAACAATACTGTTTTTTTCATACTTCCCTCTAAAGTCTGTTTCAAAATATATTTTTTAGTGTCAACTAAAAAGGATTGAATTCCGGTTCAGGTAAGAATATCTTTGAAACAAAAAAAGTTAACATGAAACAGTTTTATAAATTGCTATTCGCTCTCTTCATTGTTGGACTTGCATTTGTGTCTTGTGATGACACACTTACAAATGATGATATTGATTCAAGAGTAATACCCGCATCTAATGTGAGTTATGCAGAGTATATACAGCCGCTATTCCAATTAAAGTGTAACACTGCCGGCTGTCATAGTTCAAGAGATATTGCGGGAGGACTGAGTTTAGACAATCATGCTGAAGCGACAAGTAATGTATTAATCGTTTTCCCGGAACTGCCGGATAACAGCAAACTTGTATGGGCTATTGAAGGTAGGACTACTTCGCCAATGCCACCCGTTGGTTGGCCACCGCTAACAAAAAATCAAATAACTGGAATAAAGACTTGGATAAAAGAGGGTGCTAAGAACAACTGAGAAGAATTCCGGAGTTTATCTCCTAGAGCTTTACCTAAAAAATTCATTTCAGATTGAAGCCAAGAAATTTGCCGGTCACATTTTTCCAAAAGGTTATTACTATTATTCCGGTAGCGCACAAAAGAATTTGCGGCAACGTTTAGAACGACATCTAAGAAGAGCTAAAGTAATAAACTGGCATATCGATCATCTGACAACGAATTCATCTTGCCGCATAAAATCAGTTTTCATCGCAAATGAAAAATCGAAGAATCTTGAGTGTGAATTTGTAAAGGTCTTGTTGGAGGATTTTCAACTTGTGATAAACATGGAAGGATTTGGAAATGGTGACTGCAACGTATGCCACAGTCACCTTCTCTATTCAAAAAGTAAAATTGATCACAGCCATTTCATTTCTTTGTACCAATCTATAGAACGTTTTATTCCATCTTCCAATTTAACTTTCTGAATATAGCCAAAATCCTTCTTCGCTTTGGAAACATCGCAAGTCCAGTTGGATTGTACAAAATCCCTTGCTTTCTCCAAATTAAAAGTAGCAGCTTTTGAACTAAACATAGCAAAGAACTGTGCAACTGCAGCTACAGTATAAACTAAAACATGCGGCAGCCTTAAAGTAAATGCTTTTTTACCCATTGCCTTGGCTATTGCTTCTCCAATTTGTGGCCAAGTATAAATTTCTTCCGACGCCAAAAAATATTTTTGACCAACCGATTTATCAGAAATAGAAACTCCGTAAATCCCATCTACAGCATCTTGCACATGAATAAGATTCAAGTGTTTTTCATCAAAGCCAATTAAAGCCATTAAGCCCAATTGATAAGTTTTAAAGAATTGATAGACTTCAGTATCTCTGGCGCCGTAAACAGCATGTAGTCTAACAATCGAAATTGGCAGTTTATCTTTAAAACTCATAGCCATTTTCTCTTGCGCTAGTTTACTCCTACCGTAAGTTGTAATTGGATGTTCAACTGTGTCTTCAGTACAAAGCTTTCCATCAATAGATGGTCCACATGCAGTCATACTACTGGAAATTACGACTCGTTTTATCTTCGAGTTTAATTCGGAAAGAACTTCCAGCAATGTCTTTGTTGATTCAACATTCCCTTTGTAGAATTCGCTTTCCTCTTTTGCTTTTACAACACCGGCAATGTGGAATAAATAATCGGCATCCTTAAGAACATCTTTCAAAGCTTCTTTATCGAACAAACCGCAATCTGCAATTTCGATAGGTTTGCCTTCAAGCCATCTGCGAGAACTTGAAGATCGTAAAATGCACTTAACATGATGTCCTTCTGCCAGAAGTTTGTCTACCAGATGACTGCCTACAAATCCCGATGCACCGGTTACAACTGAAATTATTTTAGAGCTCATAAGTAAATTTTCGTCCATTTTGATTATATTCCCAACCGAAATTTCGTTAAAACGAACTAACTCACCAAAAATAATATTAGTTTTTAAGAAAATAATCCGGAGGTATTTTGGATTTATTCAAAAAATGTATCGATTTTACTCGCGCTGATGATATAAAAGCGATTGGTTTTTATCCATATTTCAGACCTATTGAAGAAAATGAAGGGCCCGTTGTTCAGATTGAAGGCAAAAAAGTTGTTATGGCCGGATCTAATAACTATTTAGGGCTCACATCTCATCCAAAAGTAAAAGAAGCAGCATTAGAAGCAGTTAGAAAGTATGGTACCGGTTGTTCCGGCTCTCGTTATCTCACCGGTACGCTCGATTTACATATCGAATTAGAAAGAAGACTTGCTCTGTTTTTTGGGACAGAATCTGTCCTCTTATTTAGCACCGGTTACCAAACAGCTCAAGGAATAATTCCAACTTTGGTGCAAGGAAGGAGCGAATATGTGGTTTCCGATAGAGACAACCATGCATGTATCGTTGCCGGTCAAATTATGGCCAAGGGATTAACAGCAAATTTAGAAAGATACAAACACAACGATATGGAAGATTTGGAGCGTGTATTAGCAAAACTTCCAATCGACTCACCAAAATTAGTTATTAGTGACGGAGTGTTCAGTACCGGAGGGGAAATTGTTAATCTTCCAAAATTAGTTGAGCTTGCTAAAAAGTATAATGCAAGAACCCTAATTGATGACGCACATTCCGTAGGTGTTATTGGAAAAGGTGGAAGAGGTACAGCAAGTGAGTTCAATCTTGAAAAAGAAGTTGATCTTACTATGGGAACTTTTAGCAAAACTTTTGCTTCATTAGGTGGTTTTGTTGCTGGGCCGGAACGTGTAATCAATTATTTGAAACATCACTCATCTGCTCTAATATTTAGTGCGTCCCCTACTCCGGCATCTGTTGCTGCTGCATTAGCTGCTCTAGATATATTGGAAGCTGAACCTTGGCGTGTTGAACGATTGATTCAGAACGCCGATAAAATGAGAAAAGGATTCTCAGAAGCCGGATTTCGCATCATAGATGGAAGGACAGCAATTGTACCAGTAATTGTTGGTGATGATGGACTAGCATTCCAGATGTGGCGCAAACTTTATGATTACGGAGTTTTCGTTAATGTATTCATTTCACCCGGCGTTCCTCAAGGCAGACAAATGATGAGAACTAGCTACATGTCAGCTCATGAAGATGAACATCTTGATTTTATTTTAGATACATTTAAAAAAGCTGGTAAAGAAGTCGGATTAATATAAACTCTTTCTTGTTAGGTAAAGCACTCATCTCCAAGGTGAGTGCTTTACCTAACTTATCTCAAGGAGAAAGCATGCCTCAAGTTACTATTCGTGCAATCCACACCAAAAAAGAAATAAAAACATTCATAAAATTTGCATGGAAAATCTATAAAGGCAATCCGTACTGGGTTCCACCACTCATTTTTGATAAAATGAGATTATTGGATAGAGAGAATCACCCTTTTTATAAGCATGCATCAGCAGAGTTTTTTATTGCCGAAAAAGATGGTGAAATGGTTGGTCGAATTGCTGCAATTAAGAACGATCTTCATAACCAAGAACACAATGATAAAGCCGGCTTCTGGGGATTTTTTGAATGTGTGAATGATCAGAACGTGGCTAATCTGCTTTTTGATGCAACCAAGGAATGGTTAAAGAAAAATGATTGTGATGAAATGCTTGGACCGGCTAATCCTTCTTCAAATGAAGAATATGGAATGTTAATAGAAGGTTTTGATGATGAACCTAGATTGATGATGACTTACAATCCGAAGTATTATTTAGATCTTTGTGATAACTATGGATTTATAAAAGCTAAAGATCTTTACGCGTATAAACTTGAGAATCAAAAAGTTGTGCAATCGGAAAAGTTAAGACGTGTTGCAGAAATTGCTCAGAAACGTTCCGGCCTCAAAGTATATTCGATGAATGTAAAAGAGTTTAAGAAAGAGTTAGACAAAGTAAAATATGTTTACAATAAAGCATGGGAAAAGAATTGGGGCTTCGTTCCAATGACCGAAGATGAAATTGATGCTTTGGCGAAAGACTTAAAACCATTGATTGAACCATCACTAATACTCTTCGGAGAAATTGACAATAAGTTAGTCGGCTTCGCTTTAGTTATGTTAGATTACAATCAAATCTTTAAATCATTCAACGGCCGCCTTCTTCCTTTTAATTTTCTTAAAATTTTTACACATAAGAAAAAAATGACATGGTCGCGTGTACTTATACTAGGAATAATTCCGGAATACCAGAAGCGAGGCTTAGACGCTGTTTTCTATTGGGAAATTGTAAACCGGGCTGCAAACGTTGGAATTTTACTTGGCGAAGCGAGCTGGATTCTTGAAGACAACGCAATGATGAACCGAGGTGCAGAAGTTATGAACGGAATCATATATAAAAAATATCGAATCTACCGGAAGTCAATCCAATAGATTCGATTTTACTAACTCACGTTATGAAAGGTGTGGCTAAAACCGAAGTTTATTATTAATGCATTAACCCCAGACTTAAGTCTGGGGTTAGTTCAACGCGAAAAACAATCTGGACTTTAGTCCCAAAAGTTCAAACTCTGCGTAAGGTGAGTTACTAAAATGTTTATTTCAATGCTTCATCATACTTAGATGTATGTGGAGCATCTATTCTTTTCAAAGTTGTGAATAATAAAGGATCGACTCTTCCTCTAAAATACTCAGCAATCTCGCCGGCTTTTGCATCAAAAAAAACCTTTAATAGTGTACTTCTCCAATCAATTTTATCTTTAGCTTTTTCAAGATTCTTAACTAGATTAACCATATTTGGCAAAGCAACAGCGCGGTCTTTGGGATCTTTACTATTTAGTAAGTCTAAACCATTATAATGATAGTTAAAGTAATCTGCCCTAAATTGCTGATACTTTGAATTGAGTAAATTATCAACCAAAGCACGGCGGTTAAACGCAGCGGTTTCAAGTGCCCAACCTTTTGCGTATTTACTTGATGTTCCCTTAACAGCAATATCTAATGCTTTCTGAAAAAGATCATTTCCGCCTAATTCGTAATAGGAATCAGAATCGAATCCAATGATTATGTATGCGTAGTAATCAAGAAAACTGGTTAAACCATCAAAATTACTTTGATTAAAATACATCGCTTGTCCATTTTCATAACGGAATGACCATTGATTATCCATAATTGTAAGCATAAGTGAGTTTAGTTTTGAACCCTCAACCGGGCGCTGACTGGTAACGACTAATTGTGCAGTATAATTTACATCGTCACTGCCGCCGGTAAAGAAAATGTTGAAATTGCATTTGATCTTTTCCCCTTCCCACGGCTTGCCTGTATATTTATTGTTATTAAGATAATCTTGAATTTGGTTCACAAAATTATCCAGCCGTTCTTTCGAAGAGGTTGCCAATTGTTCTGTGTTAATTGTTACATTTGCATCGAGTTCTTGCGCTAACTGGGTCATATTAAAGGCAATAAAAAATAAAATCGCTACAATTAATTTCTTCATCTGTAAACTCCAAGAATTATCTTAATTTTAAGATATAGATTTGAGAAAAATAAAACAATCTTTTAAGTTGGTACCTATGAATCGATTCCTAAAAACAGCATTTCTTCTACTAATCCTATCTCTGCAAAGTTTCGCTCAGATTAATCCCGGAGCCAGACAAGTTGCTTTGGCTCACGCCGACGCATCTTACTCGAGCGATGTTTTCCAAATCTTTAATAACCCAGCCGGTTTGGCACTGGCAAAAAGCAGAGAAGTAGGAATGTATTACTCACCCGCTCCATTCTCTCTTAAAGAATTGGCTAATGCTTATGCGGCATATTCAGAGCCAACACCTTACGGAACATTCAGTGCCGGTTTTTCTATTTACGGATTTGAATTGTACAAAGAAACTCAGTTTGCTATTGGATATGGAAGAAAGATAACAGAAAATTTCTTTGTTGGCGGAACAGCAGTATATAAAAATCTGGCAATAAAAAATTATGGAACCAGAGGAACTGTATACTTAAACCTCGGCGGTATTGCAAATGTTAATGAACAAGTTGGTTTTGGATTCGCAATTGAAAATATTACCCGCTCTACCCTTTCGGATGAATCCGGCCAGTTGCCGACTGTACTTTCGGGCGGTGTATATCTCAAAGCCATTAAAGAATTCATTTTCAGCGCAGCTCTAAGAAAAGAAGTTGGGTACAATCCTTCACTTAGAATTGGAGCGGAATATTCTATGCTGGATTTTATCCGACTCAGATTTGGTGCGCATAACGAACCCAATATTTTCTCCGGAGGATTTGGAATTATCTATCAATTTCTTCAAGTTGATTACGCTGTAACTACTCATCCCTATCTTGGTTTAACACACCAATTCGGATTAATCCTTCGCTTTGCTAAATAAGACTATGAAAAAAAATCTATTACTCCTAGTATTTGTTTTTTGTTCTAGCCTTTTTGCGCAAGTTGATACTACTGCTGTTCAGCAAAACATGGAAACAATTTTAGAAGACGCAACTGAAGGTGTTGATGATTCTCAGCTCTTCGATGTAATTGAATACTTAACTCAAAATCCGTTGCAACTAAACACTTCTTCAATAAATGATCTCTTAAAAATTCCATTCCTAGATAGAGCAACCGCGTCGGCAATAATTCGTCATAGGAACATTCTCGGAGGAATTTACAACATAGAACAGATGAGATTTATTGAAAATGTTAGTTTTGATCTAATTCAAAAAATTATGCCCTTTTTGAAACTTGGCGATGAGCAGCCGGTTTCGTTTAATGAAATTTTTGATAAGAATTTTCAGATGCTGAATCTTAGCTTCAGATCGCGCGCATTATTTGATTTTCAGAAAGATAAAGCCTTTGAAGATGGTACTTATCCAAACTCTAGATGGAAGTTGTACAATAGATTAATTCTCAGTCGCCAAAACAAATTACGACTTGGAGCTTTAATTGAAAAGGACCCGGGGGAAAAGCAGTTAAACGATTTCACTTCATTTCATTTTCAAATGAAAGATGTAGATCTAATTAAGAATTTTGTTTTGGGTGATTATATTTTTGAATTTGGACAAGGATTAGCATTGTGGAGCCGCTATGCATTTTCGAAAGGAAGCGACGCAGTAGAAGTGCTGCCAAGAAATTCTCGCGGTTTAGTCCCCTATCTTAGTGCAGACGAGAATCAATTTTTCCGGGGAGTTTCCGCAGAGACCGAATTCGATAATTTTTCACTTGGAGCGTTTTTCTCTTCAAGATTTTTGGACGCTTCGGTTGATTCAGCATCGAAAGAAATTACATCGCTCGTAATTGATGGACTGCACAGAACTCAAACCGAAATTAATAAGAAAGACAAGGTAAACGAGAGAGTTACCGGTTTTACATTAGGTTATAACTTTGGCGAAATTGGAAATCTCGGTTTTCTTATCTACAACACTAAATACGATCATAGTTTCGAAAATAAATCGATTCTTGAACCGGGAGGAAATTCGTTTACATATTTTTCTACAACCTACAATTTCTTTTATGATAAAATCAGTCTAACGGGTGAAACAGCCTTTCGAAACAAAACCTATGCAACTCTCAATTCACTTGATTTTGCCGTAGATCAAAGCTTCTCGTTCCTTATAGCCTACAGAAATTATTCAAAAGATTATTGGAACTTACACTCAAATGGTTTTGGAGAAAGAGATTTTGCTCAAAACGAAAGCGGTTATTATGTTGGAGCCAGATGGAAATCAACTTACGGTACAATCAACGTTTATTTTGACCAATTCAAATTTAGTTATGTAAGTGATAGATTTAGATTTCCGGCAGAAGGTAATGACTTTTTAGTTTACTACACTTTCAAGCCCTATAAAAATGCCGAATTACGTTTTCGTTACAAGAATGAAGTAAAGCAAGTTGCCGAACAAGTGAATGATGTTTATGGTTTGACTCCTAACCGAAAACAAAATATACGAGGCGATTATTATTACAAACCGTTGAAAAATCTTCAACTGCATTCAAGAATTGAATTTGTTAATTCGGTTCCAACAGCTCCTCTTTCAAAAGATAACGGTTATTTGGTTTTCCAAGACATAAAGTATTCGCCAACAGAATATTTATCGTTTTCTACACGTTTCGTTTTCTTTCAAACTGATTCTTACAATTCCCGCGTTTACGAATTTGAAAACGACTTAACCGGCGTGATGACAAATCCCGGCTTATATGGAGAAGGTATGCGCTGGTATTTTGTTGTTAAATACAGTGCGCCTTACGGCTTTAATCTTTCTATCAAATACTCCGAGCTATATAAACCGGATGGGAAATTCCTTGGTAGCGGAACTTCGCTAATTCCGGGGAATTTGGATAACCGTATTAGCCTCCAAATGGATTATAACCTCTAATTTTTGGTCGAGGAAATCACAAAAACTCGTCTTAAATTTGTTGCAACAAAAAATGATCCTTTATGAGCTCAAATTATTCCTTAGTTGATGGAAGCAAATTAATTGTAGAAGCGCTGGTTCAATCGGGCGTTGAAGCTTTCGTTAGTTATCCTATCACTCCCGCAAATTGGGTTAATCAATACGCATCCCAAAGATTTCCAACAATGACTTTTGCCCCGGATGAAATTTCCGTAGCGCAATGGATTGCCGGTTTATCTTCTGCCGGAAAACTTGCCGCAACCGCAACATCATTCCCCGGCTTTGCCTTAATGGTTGAATCGCTGAACATGTCTTTTATGATGGAACTGCCGATGGTAATTGTTCTTGCACAAAGGTTGGGACCAAGCACCGGTTCTGCAACAGTTGGTGCGCAAGGCGATTTATTACTGCTTAATAGTTTTATCTCCGGCGGGTATAACATTCCGGTTTTTTCAATTTCTAATCTGCAAGACTGCTGGACTGTAACTGAAAAAGCTGTTCACACAGCAGTAACTCTACGTACACCGATTGTGCTGTTAACTTCAAAAGAAATGATAATGACCTCGAGAAGCATCGATTTAACTTCATTGCCGGAACTTAAAAAAGCTGAATATGATTTATACAATGGAAGTGAACCATACATTCCTTACGACTCTGACGAAAAACTTGTGCCCCCATTTCTTCCTCTGACTAACAATGAACATCAAGTGAGAATTAATTCTTCCACTCACGATGATTCCGGTACGATTAAGAAAGCTACAAAAGCTGCATTAGGAAACACTATCAGACTTCATAATAAAATCCAGCGCAGAGTTTCGGAATATTTGATGTATGAATATGATTCCAGTGTGGATAACCAATTATTAATTGTCAGCTACGATATCACGGCTGAGGCCACTCGAGAAGCAGTTAGACAATTACGGGAAACCGGCGTTAATGTTTCCGGTCTTTATCTAAAAACAATTATTCCTTTTGCAAAAGATTTGATGGAGATTATCAACAAGTATGAGAACGTAATTTTTGCTGAAGAAAATTTAACCGGAATTCTTGTTAAAATGATTTATGGAAACAATCCGCCCAAGAATGTTTCCAAAGTAAATAAAATTGGTTCTATGATTTCACCTACAGAAATAATTAAGGAAGCCGAAAGATGTCTTCAAGCATGTTAGTTGATAAAAACTCTCCATACTGCCCGGGATGCGGACACCAATCAGTAACACTAAGTTTGGCTAAAGCTTTAGAGTCGCTCAATTACGATCCGTTAGATGTAATTGTGGTCAGCGATATCGGCTGCTGCGGATTAATAGATCCGATGCTAGCTTGTCATACAATCCATGGATTGCATGGTAGAGCTTGTGCGCTTGCTAGCGGAATTTCTATTGCGGTTGATAATCCAAAGAAAAAAGTAATCGCAATTCAAGGTGATGGCGGTGCTACAATTGGAATTGCCCATTTGCTTGAAGCTGCCAGAAGAAATTTCAATCTGACTTTGATCGTAAACAATAATCAGATTTACGGAATGACCGGCGGGCAGTTCAGCGGTCTTTCGAACGAGACATTTCAAGCTGATCATGGTTTAGCAGACGCATTCACTAGACCTTTTGATATTGTAGAGATTGCGCATAAAGCCGGCGCAACATATTCCGGTAGAATTATTGCCAAGGGAGATGTTGCCGAGAAATTAAAAGTTGCAATTTCAGCTAAAGGATTTTCTTTGATTGAAATTCTAGAAGTGTGTCCATCCTACGGTGTACAAAAATATTCCGATATTGAAAATCTCGGTTACCTCGAAAAATCATTTGTAAACGCGAACAATGTTTTTTCTTTACCGAAAAATTCTCAAAAACCGTTAATTAGCCGAGAAGCAAAAGTTGGTTCTGAAACTTGTAAGCATTCAGTAACAAAAAGTATAAAACTCATCTTAGCCGGATCAGCTGGAGAAGGAATTCAATCTGCCGCAGAATTACTTGCTAAAGCAGCAATGTATTCCGGTCTTCATGTTACCAAGAAAGGTGATTATCCAATTACTGTAGGAACCGGATTCTCAGTTTCCGAATTAATCTTCTCACCGGAAGAAATTTTCTATACCGGAATCAATGAACCGGATGTACTACTCGTCATTTCACAAAACGGATATGATTACGTTAAGAACCGTGTTGGGAGTAATACCTCAATATTAATTGATAACTCAGTTCATTATGAACAAACGAACGTTTCTTTCTCTTACGATTTCAAGGCTATTCTCGGGAAAAAGAATGCTGCAATTAGCAATATCGCATTTTGGCTCTTGATGAATGAACCATTCCCTTTTACAGCATTTGAAAAAGCAGTTAAAGAAAGTAAGCATGGCGAAAAACTTGGTGCAGTATTGGAAAAAGTAAAAGCAATTTTCGATGAAATAAAACTCCACGCTTAATTATATTTGCAACGTTTTTATTCATTTCCTAAACTCGAGAGAATATGAGAACTATTGTAGCTTTGCCGGGCGACGGCATTGGCAAAATTGTATTACCCGAAGCGATTCGACTTCTGGAGGCCGCCGGTTTCCAAGCCGATTATGTTTGGGGAGACATCGGATGGGAATTTTGGTGTAAAGAAGGCAACGCGCTTCCGCAAAGCACGATAGACTTAATTGCAGAGCATAAAATTGCTTTGTTCGGTGCAATTACCAGCAAGCCGAACGATGAAGCCAAAAAAGAACTTATTCCCTCTCTTCAAGATAAAGGCTTGGTATATTTTTCACCTATAGTTGGATTACGCCAGCATTTTAATCTTGACATATGTATTCGTCCGTGTATTTCCTTCAAAGGCAATCCGCTTAATTTCATTAGAAAGAATTCATCCGGAAGTTTTGATGAACCGTTGATTAATACTGTGATCTTTAGACAGAATACAGAAGGACTTTACGCCGGAGTCGAGTGGACTAATCCACCTAAGCAAGTGCGTGATGCGCTTGAATCTCATCCCAAAATGAAATTCTTTAATGATGTACCATCGGAAGAAATGGCAGTATCAACAAGAATTGTTACAAAAAAAGCGAGCGAAAGAATAATTCGCGCTGCGTTCGAATATGCGAATAAGTTTGGATATAAAAATGTTACTGTGTGTGAAAAACCAAATGTTCTTAGAGAAACTTCCGGCATGATGCTGAAAATTGCAAAAGCAATTTCCAAAGAATACCCCAGTATAAGTTTATGGGATACAAATATTGACGCGCAAATGATGTGGCTTACAAAGAACCCGGAAGATTACGGTGTGATTGTAGCGGAGAATATGTTTGGCGATATTATAAGCGACGGCTTTGCCGGATTAGTTGGCGGTTTAGGTTTTGCGTGCAGTGCAAATATCGGAGAATCAGTTGCAGTGTTCGAACCAACTCACGGTTCTGCTCCTAAGTATGAAAATTTGAACCCCTCGATAGTAAATCCAATTGCTATGTTTATGAGCGCCGTAATGATGCTTGAACATATCGGGGAAAGTGAAATAGCAGTTAAAATAAAGAATGCCATTTCAAAAGTAGTGGAGGAAAGCAAAGTGCAAAGCTACGACATGATGAAACTTAGAGGGGGCGCAGATGTGTTCTCTAAAGGTGCGGCTAGTACACAACAAATTACTGATGCAGTGATTGGAAAGCTGTAACGGATAAGTGACAAACGAAATTCAAAAAACAAACGTGAAAAGTCAAAGGTGAACTTAATGTTAGTCCTAAATCATAAAAAGTTATAAGTTTATTCTAATATTCTTGATTTGATTACCATTGTATATAGAATTACCAGCACTTTTCCGAAAACTGAAATTTTTGGATTAGTTAGTCAAATGCAAAGAGCTTCTGTTTCGGTATTGTCAAATTTGGCAGAAGGAGCGGCAAGAAAAAGCGCAAATGAAAGGAAAAGATTTTTTGAGATAGCACGTTCCTCGCTGGTTGAACTAGATTCTCAATTCGAAATTTGCGAGAAATTGAATTTGACAAAAAGTATCGACAAGAAGCTTCTTTCGGATATGCTAAATACTGTATTTGCTCAGTTATCAAAATTACTTAGTAGTACAAAATAGTTTTGACGCTTGACGTTTCACCTTTGACATTTTACTTTCTTGTCTTTCGGAGATAAAATGAGCCAGACTTTAGTAGAAAAAATAGCACAGAAGTATTCATTGGGTTTATCCGAGAACCAAGTTGTTCGTTCAGGTGATTACATAACAATTCAACCCGGATTTGTTATGACACACGACAATACCGGCGCTGTTATTCCAAAGTTTAAATCTATTGGTGCTACAAAGCTTTCAAATCCCAAGCAAGTTGTTATCACGCTCGACCACGATATTCAAAATAAAAGCGAAAAGAATTTAGAGAAGTATAGAAAGATTGAAGAATTTGCGAAACTTTATGGTGCAGACTTTTACCCGGCCGGACGAGGCATTGGGCATCAGGTTATGGTTGAGGAAGGTTACGCCTTCCCGGGAACATTCGTTGTTGCGTCCGATAGCCACTCAAACATGTATGGTGGAATTGGATGTCTTGGAACTCCAATTGTGAGAACAGATGCAGCTTCTATCTGGGCGACAGGCAAAACTTGGTGGCAAGTTCCACCAATTGCTAAGGTCGAATTTACCGGGAAACTTCGAAAAGGTGTAACTGGAAAAGATGTGATTATTTCTCTCTGCGGATTATTTCACAAAGACGAAGTGCTCAATCATGCTATTGAATTTGTTGGAGATGGCATTAAGTATTTAAGTATAGACCAAAGGTTAACAATTGCAAATATGACTACTGAGTGGGGCGCACTTGTTGGTTTGTTCCCAATTGATGAAGTTACAATCGACTGGCTGAAGAACAGAAATGGAAAACGGAAAACGGAACACGGGAATGAGTACATTCATCCAAGAATTAATGATGTGTCGATTCAAGAATTGGAAGCAAATCATCAATTGCTGAAAGCTGATGCTGACGCATTCTATTCAAAAAAGATTTCTATTGATCTCACTACAATATCACCATTTGTATCCGGACCTAACTCTGTTAAGAAGATGTCTTCTGTAAATGAACTGCAGAAGAAGCAAATAAAAATTGATAAAGCATACTTAGTTTCTTGTGTTAACTCAAGAGTGGATGATATTGCAGAAGCTGCTTCGATTGTAAAAGACAAAAAATTTGCAGAGCATGTAGAATTTTATCTTGGCGCTGCATCTAGCGAAGTTCAAAAAGAAAGTGAAGCACGCGGAGATTGGCAAACTCTTATTGATGCTGGCGCAATTCCAATTTCTCCCGGATGCGGACCTTGTATTGGTTTAGGAATTGGGCTACTTGAAGATGGGGAAGTTGGAATCTCTGCAACAAACAGAAACTTCAAGGGAAGAATGGGCTCTCCGAATGCTCAAGCATATCTTGCTTCACCAGCAGTTGTAGCTTCATCGGCCGTTGCCGGTTACATAAATTATGAATGGACTGATGATTCTTCTAAGCAGATCAGATCATCAATTATAATTAACCAAAGAAAAGATATAGCATGCGAGGATGTAAGATTGCTGCATAACTTCCCTGCTAAATTGAGTGGCGAAGTAATCTTTTGTTATCAAGACAACTTGAATACAGATGGAATCTATCCGGGCAAGTACACATACAATGATGATATTACTCCAAATGAACAAGCAAAAGTTGTAATGGAGAATTACGATCCGGAGTTTGCCAAGTTAGTGGTTGATGGAAATATTTTAGTCGGCGGATTTAATTTCGGCACCGGCAGCTCACGCGAACAAGCAGCAACAGCATTAAAGTATAGCGGAATAAAATTAGTTATTGCTGGCTCATTTAATGAAACATATAAGCGCAACGCTCTGAATAATGGATTACTAGTTATTGAATGCCCCGAACTTGTTAACGATTTGAAATTGAAATTCGGAACAGAGAAGTTAACAGTAAAAACAAAAATTACTGCTACGATCGATTTTGCTAATTCAGCTATTAGAACAGAAAAAATGATTTACTTAATCAGAGCAATTGGAGAAGCTGCACAAGAATTAATTATTGCTGGCGGTTTAGAAAATTGGGTTAAGAATAGGATAGGTGTTTAGCCAAGCTTAATATTGCTTTAGTTTAATTAATCCGCCACCTCGTGTTCCCACATAAATGCTACCTCCGGCATCAGAAGAAGCAGCTCCCATAATGTCCAACGGGAAATCATAATTAGCTTTTGTATATAAGAACGGGATACTGAATGTGTTAATCTTGCCAAGACCAAATTTTGTACTCACCCACTTATTATTATTCCTATCAGTATGGAGATGGGTTGCAAACTGAGTTGAGATTAAGGGATCAGAAAATACTTTCCATATACCATCGTAATATGCAACACCGCCATCGTAAACAACTGCCGAACCGTCATTATTCATCTCACGTAAAAAACTTGCCCAAATTTTCCCACTACCATCATAAGTAAGTGCATTAATAACTCTACCAAAATTTTGCGGCAATTTCATGTTCGATATTTCTAAGAACGTCCATGAACTTCCGTTGTAAATACTCAGTCCTCCGTTACGAGAAATCCAGACTTTGTTATTAATGTCAACTGTAATCGCATAAATGTAACTATCCAATCCCAGATCACTGCTAGTATATTTTTTCCATGAACCACTATCAAAACAATTAAGACCATAAAAAGTACCAATCCATACTTTACCATTCTTATCTGTCTTAAGAGATGTTACATTTTTATAAGTAAGCCCCTCAGAATAATCAACAAATGAATTTCCGTTACACATCATCAGTCCATCACCAAATCCGATCCAAATGTTATTATTCTTATCTACAGTAAGACAAGTGATGTTATTCGATCTTAGGTTGGAATTCGATTGACTATAATGTCTCCAATTTTTTCCATCGAATCTGAATAATCCCTCATCATCAGTCCCAATCCATTTAATATCGTTAGAATCAACAACTACAGCACTTATGTAATCGGAGTAAAGAGGAGAATTTTTTTTGTTAAAGATTACTCGTTTAGTTGTATCATCCAAAAAGATATAACAAGTGCTTAGCTTACCACCAATGATTGGCATTGTCACACTATCTGAACGGTGCATTGGATAAGTAAATTTTATTTTATGCATCCCGGGTATCATGGCGGTAATGATAGTTGGAGTAATTTTATTAAGCGATTTGTCATCTATATAGATATTCGCTTTGGGTGGATATGAAACACATTCAAGTTTGCCGAGGTGCCCCGGGTTCAAGAAATGATCAATTCTAAGTAAATTTTGGGAACCGCCGCTCAACGAGACCACAACTGAAGTGTCTATGTAAAACGGATGTTTGAGAGTAACCTTATGTTCTCCTTCGGGAAGCCATTTAATTGTATCCGGAGTTAAGAAGCCGGAATTGCGACCATCAAAATAAATTGAAGCGCCGGAGGGATTACTCTCAACATACAAACGATTATTTATAGGTGTGGGGCCATCATCGCCTGGAAAAACTACTTTCTCACAAGAAATTATTAATGGAAGGAAAATCAAACAACAAAATATAATGATATAGTGCTTTTTAAATTGGCCCATGAATTACCGGAAAAATATTGAATGAATTTGATATTCAAAATCGACTATCTGAATGATTCTAAAAACTATCCTTTCTCAATTTGGATAGTCCGCCACCAAGTGTAGTAACATACAGATCACCAATTCTATCCAGCGCAGCCGCATTTGTATAACTAGTCTGAAGTTTTGCATTGACTTTTGTGAAAACAGAAGCAGCATTAAGATTATTGAATCTTCCGAGACCAAATTTTGTTGCAATCCATTTGTTGTTGTTTCTATCAGCGTTTAATGATATGATATATTGTGTGCTTATTTGAGGCACTGAAATAATTGTCCATTTTGTACCGTCAAATCGTGAAAGTCCACCCTCCGATTTGATAGCTCCTACTTGCAACTCTTCCCTCATATGTGCTGCCCATATCATTCCGTTTTGATCGCAAATAACAGAAAGTATTACATCGCCAATTCTAGTACCAATTCCCATGTTCGACATATCCCACTTTTGCCATAAAGTACCATTGTAAACTGCAATACCATCTCCGTTTGTTGATGCCCAAATTTTATTTTGTTTATCAACAGCTAGCGAGTAGATCAAGTCATTATGTAAACCGGAATTACTCTTTGTAAACGACTGCCATGAATTACCATCAAATTTTAGAAGCCCGCCAAACGAAGCTATCCAAATAACTCCATTCTTATCAGCCACAATACTAGTAACATATTTGTTTTTTAATTGGCTCGAATAATCGATAAAAGTTTTTCCGTTAAATGTAAATAATCCGCCATCAAGTCCAATCCACAATCGACTAGTTTTATCTACAAACAAACATTTAACAATATTCGAAGTCATAGGCGAATTGCTTGTATTATATACCGACCAGTTTTTACCGTCAAAACGAATTAGACCTTGGCCTTCGGTTCCTATCCATTTAACATTTGATGAATCCACAGCTATCGGATAAGTGTAATCTGAGGCAATCTTTGAGTTCAAGCCCGTGTAGTAAAGTCCTTTGGTTGTGTCATCAAGAAATAAATAAGCAGTCTTATAATCCCCGCCTATTACAACTAGAGAAAGACTATCTGCCCGGTGCATTGGCAAAACCAACTTAACTTTATGCTCTCCCGGCAATAAGCCTTTAAAAGTAAAAGGAGTTTTCATATTTGTTGGAATATCATCAATAAAAATATCTGCACTTTCCGGATTTGATAGACAAGAAAGATTCCCCATGTGGCCCGGATTTTTGTAATGATCAACAATTAAATTTGTAATTGCTCCACCACTTACATTAACAGTCAACGTGGTATCTATAAAATATTTATGCTTGATTGTGAGAGTATGCTTGCCATCGGTTAACCATTTTAAAGAATCGGGTGTTCTTAAACCAGAATTCCTCTGATCGACATAAATAACCGCATTACTAGGATTACTCGCAATATATATTCTATTATTCGTTTTTGATAATACTTCTTCAACTTCGGTCATTGTTTCCTTACCACAAGAAAGAAGGACAAATAAAAGCAAAGGAAGCAGCAAGTAGATTTTGTTTTTCATAGAAAATTGCATCATCTTTTTAATTAGTTGATCCGGATTTATAACCTAGCTTATACAAAAATAAAGAATTGAAAGGCAGTACAATCGATTCCTTAGAATAAGTTCCAAATACTCCGAAACCGCCTTCAATGCAAGAATAATCTGTCTCGTCAATTATTACGGAATATAAATCTTTGCCTCGCGATGTTGAGTTATAATAGAGACTCAAATTATTATCTAGAATTGAAATTTCTATAACCATGCTGTAAATAAAATATTTTGATTTATCCGGATCGCCATCGGAGATAGACCTCAAAGTTTGATTAACTACTGAAGTATCTATCTGCCACATAGTTGTGCTAGTTGGTTGCGGATAATATTTTTTAACATTTCCATTTTCGTTTTGTATATAGGCCGGAACAGATACTTTTTGAACTTTATCACCATACATTCCTTGCCTCATGTAAAGAATTGTAGCTTTTGGGGCAAAGACTGCATTTTTCTGTTCTGTTTCCCAAACTGCACCGGCATAACTTAGTCCATCCTTGGGATAGAATTTCATAGAATCAATTGGGTCAACTTTTAACGGCTGCTTTTTTATATACGTACTTGATGTTAGCCTCTTTCCATTTGGCAGCAAAGCTTCAATATGAATATTTGTGGCAGTCTTTGGTTTAAAGTTTTTTGTGTAATAAACTTTGTATGGCTTCATGTATAAATCGCTGCCAGACCTATTTAGAATAGTATCCCGCAGAATTACTACTTCATCATTTCCATTCCATAACCGAACGAGAGCACCCGTCACAAAATTGTCTTCTGTTGAAGAATATGGTTCGTAGTTTGTTACCATGTAACTTCTGTTAAGAGTTACAATTTGAAATGATGAATCGGGGTTAAGAATACAGTTCATCACATACTTTTCTTTGTACTCATCATAAGGAGAAAAATCCGTATCGGAACACGAGATTGCAATCATTGAAAATAAGACTAAAAGTGAAATAATTCTTTTACTCATAACTTCACCTTTATGGTTGCTGTTGGGAGGAATGGAAGCATATTAACCCTTTCCCCATTATCACGCTTAAAATAGAAAATATTTTTTCTGTCGTAAACATTTATAATACTTGCATCGATGGAGATTTTTGCGAAACCGAGATCAAGCTTTTTCGAAATTGTAATATCAAGTTTATGATACTCAGGCAAGCGATGAAGATTATCAACTCCTAAGATTGTGTAGGGCTGTCTAAAGTCCGCTAGTGAATTTTGATAAAAATAATTATCGATGTACATCTTATCGTAATATCCAATAATCTTTGTGTAAGGTAAACCGGAGTGGTAAATCCAGCTTGTACCAAAATTCCACCCATCCCCAAGATCAAAATCCAGATTAAGATTAACCTGATCTCGAATATCATATTTATTGTAGTATCTCAATTTGTACAATTCTTTGTAAGAAAAAGCATGCGTATAAGAAGCCATCAAAGTAACAAATGAAACTTTGCTTTTAGTGAACACTTCAACGCCATAAGATTCTGCTTCTCCGGTAACGAAATCCGGATCGGTTACAAGAATTTTCTTTTCGTTTACAATAGGAAAGTTGTCAATCTTCTTATAATAACCTTCAACAGTTAGTCTAAAATCGTCTGTTGGAACAAATTCAACACCTGTTATATAATGCGTAGCTTTTTCCGGTTTGATATAATCGGGAGAAATAACCCAAGGCTCGAAAAGATTAATAACTTCATACTCGTTGGTCAATGTAGAAATCTCTTGCTGATAAACGCCAATGGCGCCAATCAACGCAATATTATCAGTAGGTCTAAACTTCAGGTTGAGACGAGGTTCCATCACAACAACGCTGGAATTTCTACTTAGATTAACAGCATTCAAGCGCGCACCAATATCCATATCAAATTCGTCGAAGCGAAGCATTTTATATTTTGCAAAAAAGATTACGCTTGTTCCGTTTGTTTTTATCTCTACAGGAACACCAACAGCATTCAACATATCAAGTGTTGTGGTAATGTCTCTTATATGAAAACCGGCAACAACCTCATCTTTACTATCAAAAACGTAATTAAAATTCATCTCCATACTAAAGTCATCAACAATATTTTTCTTTGGAGGCATTCCGCTTTCTTTGCTTAATAATTCTCCTTTAAACTGACTTGTTGAGAAAGCAAGTTCAAAAAACAAAGGACTATCCGGTACTTGAAGCCAGCGAAGTCCAAATATGTTATTCGCCCACTTATAATCTTCAACACGGGGATTATCACTCTTCAGATTATCACCACTGAACATACCATTTACAGTAAATTTTGCACCGGGAATAAAATCGGGACTAGCAAAATTCGCTTTCATTGAGACATCGTAAAAATCTACCGGTACATGACTCTTGTCGAAAAATTTATCCAGAATCTGATTTGAGTAACTTTTTCTTCCGCTGATAATAAACGATCCGTTAGGAATTGGTCCTTCGAGCAAAAGTTTTGCTGTCATGAAGCTAGCTGAAGCTGTCGCTCCGAATTTATTCTTATCACCATCCTTTGTACTTATACTCATCACAGAAGATAATCTGCCGCCAAATTCAGCAGCGTAACCACCTTTGTAGAATTCTAAATTATTTACAATATCCGGATCAATCACACCGAATAATCCAAGCGCGTGAAATGGATTGTAAACAGTAACTCCATCTACAAGTACCAAGTTCTGATTACTCGCTCCGCCTCTAACATAATACTTTGCAGAAACATCTCCGGTAGATTGCACACCCGGCAAATACTGAATGCTTCGGAACACATCAGTCTCAACACCTTTAGGCATCAATTCCAGTTCTCGCGCTGCAATTCTTTGAACGCTAATTTTCGTCTCGTTCTTAAATTCGTAACGCTCCCCAACCTTTTCAATTGTCTGAAGTTGAATCCCTTTTGTAGAAAGAGAAATGTTGTAGTGGGAAAGTTTGTCCTTAGAAACGCGGACGCTAATTACTTTGCTTTGATACCCTACGTAGGAAACAATTAGAGTATAAGTTTTGTTGGCTGGAACCGATGGGATAATAAAGTACCCGCGGGTATCTGTGTTTGCACCCTTATTCAATTCTTTAATATAAGCACTTGCATATACCAGAACTTCTGAGGAAAGTGAATCTGTAACCAATCCGCGTAAAGTACCGGTATCTTGGGAAAAAGAAGTATTCGCACTTATTAGAAAAAGGAAGAAGAGAGAAACAGTAATAATTTTGCGCAAAGGTATTTCCTAATATTTTTGAGAATTGTGATGTAATTTAATTTTTTCTATTCCAAATTTAAGTGCATTTTTTATGGCATCAAAAATCATTCTTCCAAAGTTGAAATGTTTCCCGGATCTTGTCCAAGAGCTCTTGCCTTAAGTACTCTTCTCATAATTTTTCCAGATCTGGTTTTAGGAAGTGAATCAACAATCTCTATGTGTTCGGGTTTAGCAATTGGCCCAACTTCGTGACTAACATGCTGACGCAGTTCTTCGATTAACTGTGTGCTTTTTGATATTCCGGATTTTAGAATTACATAGGCATAAATTGCATTACCTTTTACTTCGTGCGGCAATCCGATTGCAGCTGCCTCTGCAACAGAACTATGACTAACCAGCGCGCTTTCAATTTCAGCAGTACCTAATCTATAACCGGAAACTTTGATAACATCATCAACTCTTCCTATGATCCAATAATAGCCATCTTCATCTCTTCTAACACTATCACCCGTTAAATAAGCCCCGGGATATTTAGTCCAATATTGTTCAATGTATCGCTGCGGATCTTTCCAAACAGTTCTAATCATTGATGGCCAAGGAGTTTTGATAATCAAAAATCCTTCTTCGTTGGCTTTAACAGAAACACCATTCTCATCAACAACATCCATTACAATTCCGGGGAATGGTTTTGTACCGCTACCCGGCTTTAACGGTACGCAAGGCATCGGAGTTATCATGAACATTCCGGTTTCTGTTTGCCACCAGGTATCCATAATCGGGCATTTTTCTTTTCCTACAACTCGGTGATACCATTTCCAAGCTTCCGGATTGATTGGTTCTCCAACAGAACCGAGTAACCTTAATGATGAAAGATCATGCCGGTTCACCCACGACTCGCCAAAGCGCATCAATCCGCGTATTGCCGTTGGAGCTGTATAAAGAATGTTTAGTCCATACTTCTCTATCATAGACCACCAGCGGTTTGGATAAGGAAAGTTTGGCGCTCCTTCATACATAAAAGATGTTGTTCCATTTAAAAATGGACCATATACAATATAACTATGACCGGTAATCCAACCCGGATCAGCCGCACACCAATATCTATCTTCCTCTTGAATATCGAATACATATTTAAGCGAAATGTAAGTACCAACCATATAGCCGCCGTGCGTGTGAAGAATCGCTTTAGGTTTGCCGGTTGTTCCCGACGTATATAATATGAACAGAGGATCTTCAGCATCCATTTGCTCTAATGAACATTCACGCGATGCTTGCGGCAGATTCATCAATTCGTGATACCACATGTCGCGCCCGAATTCCATATTAACTTCGGCACCGGTTCTCTTTACAACTACACAATGCTCAACGGTACCGCAACGCTGAAGAGCTTCATCTGCTATCTGTTTAAGTGGAACAACTTTTCCTCGCTGATAAGCGCCATCCGAAACTATCAGCACTTTTGAATTACTATCTTCAATTCGTTCGGCTAAAGATTCAACAGAAAAACCGCCATAAACAACCGAGTGGATTGCACCAATTCTGGCACAAGCCAGCATCGCTATTGCAATCTCTGGGATTCTTCCCATGTAGATTGTAACTCTATCCCCTTTTTTAACTCCCAGACTTTTTAACACATTACCAAACTTGCAAGTCTCTCTGTGTAGAGCGAAGTAAGACATAGTTTTGCCCTCTCCGTTTTCTCCTTCCCATATCAACGCAAGCTTATTTCTACGGTAGGTTTTTGTGTGAATATCCAGACAATTGTAAGCAATGTTTGTTTTGCCGCCAACAAACCATTTATAAAAGGGTTTTTCAGAATCATCCAGAACTTTATCCCACTTCTGAAACCAATGAAGCTCCTCTGCTTTTTCAGCCCAGAATGCTTCATTATTGTTAAGAGCAAATTCGTTTAGTTTATCCCAATCTTTTATATGTGCTTTTTCCAAAACTTCTTTGGATGGAAAGTAAACTTC
The DNA here is from genome assembly GCA_043807765.1 of Ignavibacteriota bacterium. Lineage (GTDB taxonomy): Bacteria > Bacteroidota > Ignavibacteria > Ignavibacteriales > Melioribacteraceae > Stygiobacter. The sequence continues at coordinate 73,451 of JAZDFQ010000054.1, read as the reverse complement.
TCCGGAAAGATTTGTGTTATCCATTATGTACCTCATTGCGTAGTGATTATGTGGTTTATTTAATTTTAATTTAAGAGTTGCAGTCCGTAAAATCAATTTATTAAATTTGCAAACAAGAATCCCGATATAAAAATTTGATCATGAATAGAGGCGTCAAGAAAATACTATCCATATTGCTATTAGCGGCTTACCTTGTTTTGCTTGCGCTTCCTGTGTTGCATTTTCACCCTGTAAACCTCAATTCAAGACAAGAATTATTGGATTCTAATGGCAAAACCGCAACTGTTGCAGATCCATTTCAAAATTCAAATTCCGAATGTTCAGTAACACAATTAGCTTCAATTACTTATTTGAATGATTTTTTCTCACCTCATACAGAGAGAGTTTTTGCAAGCGAGATTACACTCAAATACTTATATGATTCAACAAAATCCCTTCAACTTATATTTGATTCCAACGGACTAAGAGCCCCACCCGCTATTTCATAACCATCATTTTATTAATCATTTTATTAAAGGAATTGTTATGAAAGCAAAAACTTTTTTGTTTCTCTTTGTATTTTCATTCGCGAGCATATACTCGCAAAATTTTACACTTAGCGGGAAGATTGTTCACAAAGATGATGCAAGCCCGCTGCTTGGTGTTAATGTTATTATTGAACAACTGAAACTTGGAACACAAACAAATTTAAATGGTGAGTTCGAATTCAAAAACATTTCAACAGGAAACTATAAACTTAACATCACTTATATTGGACATAAGACGGTAACTAAAAATGTTTTAGTACCTCTTACAGAAGAACTGATAATTCCGCTGGAAGAAGGCATTGTTGATATGCACGAAATTGTTGTAACCGGAAATCCACTTTTTTCTGATCCGAAGGACATGTCCCAAAGCATTGTAACTATAGCCAACCTAGAATTGCAAACCAGAGCTAATAACAATATCGGACAAATCTTAAATAATCAGCCCGGAATCTCAATGCGTTCAAACGGGACTGCTGCCGCCCGCCCTGTAATTCGCGGTTTCAGCAATAATAGAATTTTGATTCTTGAAAATGGTTTACGTACCGGAGACTTATCAAATTCTTCTGATGATCACGCAGTTTCATCCGATGGCTCCGCACCGGAGAAAATTGAAGTTTTACGCGGTCCGGCTAGTTTGTTGTATGGAAGCAATGCAATGGGAGGAGTAATCAATATTATTACAGAAGCTATTCCGAATTACATTTCCAACAAACTAAATGGCGAAGTTGCTCTGGGATATTCTTCGAACAATAGAGAGTATCTGGGAAGCACAGATATTCACTATGGTAAGAACAAGTTCGGATTTCACTTGAATTATTTCAATCGCAAAGGTGATGAATATTCTGATGGGAACGGGACAAATGTTTTTAATTCAGATCAGAAATCTCACGGCTATCAATTAGGTACTTCATTCTTTCCTTCGTTCGGAATGATCGGGGTAAGTATGAGCGATTATTCTAATAAATATGGCATTCCATCACTAAGTGAATTAGCAACCGATCCGGATGAAGAAGGTCCAATAATGATCGACATGACTAAACGTGACTATCGAGTTTTGATTGAGAGCTCGAAGATGAATTCATTCATAACCAATCTAAGTTTTAAGGGTGGATTTCAAGATTATAAACATCAAGAAATTGCTAGAACAACAGGCGAAGTTGGAACTGCGTTTGGTCTTGAAACTTACAGTGGAGATTTATCATTCAAGCATGCTGTTATTGATTCTTTGTTTCAAGGTGTCTTTGGTTTTTGGGGTATGCAACAAAAATATTCCGTAAACGGAGAAGAAGCGTTTACTCCTAACGCAGATTATTTTTCAATTGCCGGGTATCTATTCGAGCAAGTGAAAATGAATAATCTGAATCTACAATTTGGAACTCGCTTTGAATTGAACAAAATTGAAATACCGGATGCAGAAATTTCCGACACATTCTTCCCATCAGAAAACAAAAATTTTAATTCATTCAGCGGCTCAATTGGATTAGTTTATAAAATCACAGAGAACACTTCGATATTTGCGAACCTAGCTAATGCTTATCGTTCACCGACCATTGAAGAACTATCTTCTTATGCAATTCACGGCGCTACCGGAACATTCGATATCGGCAGTCGCAATTTGAAAAACGAAAACAATATTGGCTTCGATATTGGACTAAGAGTAAGAATGCCTTATCACTCTGTGGAATTTAGCTCTTACATTAATTCGGTTGATAATTATATCTATCGTAAACCAACAAACATGTTTTACGATTCTCAAAATAAAACCGATAAATTCAATCTCAACTCCGGCTTTCCGGTTTTTAAATACACTCAAGGCAATGCTCTATTATATGGATTTGAAGTAAAAGCTATTTATGAAGAAAGTCGTGTGTATTCAACTGTTGTCATCATGGATTATGTGCGCGGTCTTGAACGTGGAACAAACAACTATCTTCCGCAAATGCCGCCATTTCGATTTTCCGTTGAACAAAAGTTGACTGCAGATGATTATTGGGCCGGAATAAATTGGAAACTTGCTTTTACACAAAATAATGTTGCCGACAACGAAACGCCAACCAAAGGCTATGGATTGTTGGATGCATATGTAGGAATTAAATTATTTGTTGGAAAGTTTGTTAGCCTAGCTACATTGAAGCTTGAGAACATGTTGGATCAGCCTTACAAGGAACATTTATCGGCAGTTAAAGAATTTGCCTACATGCCGGGAAGAACTATAAGATTGACCTATAAATTTTTATTTTAGTTAGTGAACACACAAAAGCATAAATATTTTTCATGTTTCGATCTCCAATAATTATTTGCTTGGATGCTTAACATTGATTATAGGGCAGTGCTAAATCTTTACTCTTGATATACTTGTAAAATGAACACTTTCATTACCATTTACAAGTAATTCTATAAGTGAATAATTGAATGATAGTTTAGAGCATTCCGTTCAAACGGTTTTATAGACCGTTTGAACTGTTTTTGCATTGATTTGTTGATGATTAAGTCTATATAGGGAACAATGTTACATTTTTCTTTGTTTTATTCGATAATAGAATTAGTTTAGTAACAGTATTAAGAAGAAATTATGACCTTAAGAGAACAAAAAATTCTCTCAGCTATTAAGCACTTTGCAAATCATACAAAGTATCTTGGAAGAACAAAGCTCTTCAAGCTTTTGTATTTCTGGGATTTTCGCTACTTCTCAAAGCATGGGAAAAGTATTACGGGCTTTGATTATAAAACTTACAAATTCGGTCCTGTTCCCGAAGAATTATTTAACAAGATAATAAATGGCGACTTACCTAAAGGGTTTGAAAAACATTTAGCATTTGAAAGTGAAACTCTTTTTGATGAAGATGATTCATTTCAGAGATTTAATGTAAAATCCTTGAATAAGGAAGTTGATTACTCTTGTTTTACAAAGTATGAACTAGACGAACTAAAAGAAGTTGTTGAAATATTTGCTGACTGTACCGCGAAAGATATAGTTGAGAGTACTCACCTTCCGAATACGCCTTGGACAAAAACAAAAAATGAAAAGGGAATGAATCAAAGTATTGATTACTTCCTTGCCATAAATGAAAAGACAAAACTTGATTTAGAAGAAATAAGAGAACGATTTTCCTTACATGGGGAATTTACTCATAATGGCTATAATTGAGAAAGGCACATTTTTCTTAGATCACCACGCTTTAAAGGACTTCAGAGAAAAACCTAAGTTTATGATTACTTTGTCGAATGCAGAAGACGAAAACGACAGATTAGTTTGTTTTAGTCTTAATACAGAGCATAGAATGGACAAATATCATGTTGGCTGTAATACTGGAAAAGCTAAGTATATCTTGTCACCAGATATTTATAAGTTTTCTTTTTTAAAGAATTTCACATACTTAAAGCTTGACGAACCTCTTTTGTATTATGTAGAAGAACTCTTCGATAAAAAAATTCAGGTGTTTGAACAAGATAAGGCCGATAACAATTTATTAAGACAGATAAAAAATTGTATAGATAACGGATATCTTTTGCCTATTCATATTGAGCTAATTAAAAGAGCGTTTGAAAAAAAATAATTTGATCCTAAAATTTCCTATGTTTTTTGATCAATAAATATACTCAGCGATTATAATTATAAGTAAAGACAGTATTAACACAGTAATTTTTGGGAGTTATGCTTTCTGGGAAAATTTGAACAATAGATTTTCATTTTTTGTTAAAAATGCTTAGCTTTTAGACCATAATTACAAATGATTTTTTAATCAATTATTATCGTAATTCAAGTTCTTTAGATATCGAAAGAAGTAGTACTGTTTTGGTTACTTCTGACTACTTTTTAAGAGATACGTTTTAAAATAGTCTTTTAGAAAGATGCGAAAATAAACCAAAAACAAATTTAGCGCACGGAGGGATGGGTGAGTGGCTGAAACCAACGGTTTGCTAAACCGTCGTACTGGGTAAACCGGTACCGAGAGTTCGAATCTCTCTCCCTCCGCAAAGAATTTCTTAGGAAGTTCTTTTATTAAGCAACAATTGACAGTTACTTGGAAAGAGAATTAGTTTCTTCAGTTTCATCTTCAAGCTCTGTTCAATTTGTTTATTTTCAACTTATTTATTAGGAGTATCTGTTTCATGGCAGAGCGCGTTCAAGGAACTGTTAAGTGGTTTAATAGTTCTAAAGGTTTTGGATTCATTCAGCAACCTGGCGGCGAAGATGTATTCGTACATTTCAAAGCTATCGTTGGTGATGGATACCGTTCATTAGAAGAAGGCCAAAAAGTTGAGTTCTCTGTAACTCAAGGTCAAAAAGGTCCTCAAGCTAGTGACGTAAAAGTAATTAAGTAACATTAGTTACCTTACCAAACAAAAAATCCGGCTTTCACCGGATTTTTTGTTTAAAATACTTCCCTACACCATCAATGTTTATAATGCTTTTCCGGCAAATCTTTTAGTATTAACGCACTCTGTTCCGGAGTAATATCTCGCTGCGGCTCGGCCATCATTTCGTAACCTACCATAAATTTTTTGATGTTAGCCGATCTCAGTAAAGGCGGATAAAAGTGCATGTGCCAGTGAAATCCTTGATACTTTTTACCATCTGTAGGCGCTTGATGAATACCAGATGAATATGGGAAAGAAATTTTGAAAAGATTATCATACTTACATGTTACAATTTTCAAGGCTTCAGCAAATTCCCTACTTTCGTTCTCTTTAAGTTCAGCAATACTAGCCATCTTCCTTTTAGGAATGATGATTGTCTCATATGGCCAAACAGCCCAGAATGGAACAACTACAACAAAAGAAGAATTCTCAAAAACAATTCTCTCTTTCAACTTCAATTCCAGTTTCAAATAATCAGATAGTATTGAGCTTCTGTGAATTTCAAAGTACTTCTTAAAATTTTTGAATTCTTTTCTCGGCTCCATAGGAATACTGCTTTGTGCCCAAATCTGACAATGGGGATGCGGATTGCTGTTTCCCATCATCGCCCCCTTATTCTCAAAAATCTGGACATGTTTAATCTTCGAATTTTTTCCAAGTTCAAGATATTCTTGCTGCCATATTGAGATTACATTTTCTATTTCAGTAATGCCCATTTCAGCTAAAGTTAAATCATGGCGCGGGGAAAAATTTACTACACGGCAAATTCCCTTTTCACTTTTTGCGATTAGCAAATCCGCATTATTAAGATTGCCCATTTTCGTATCGCTAAGTAAAGCCGAAAAGTCGTTAGTAAAAACATAAGTCGATTTATAATTCGGGTTTACTTCACCATTAGCCCGCACATTACCTGGGCACAAATAACATTCCGGATCATATACCGGGCGAGAATTTTTCTCCTCGTCGGCAATTTCCCCTTGCCAAGGTCGCTTTGTTCTATGTGGAGAAACAAGAATCCACTCACCCGTTAAGATATTTTTCCGCCTATGAGGAAGAACTGTTATATCCTTTTTAGTTGAATTCATAAAGGCTATTCAACAATTTTGTTTTTGTTTTTCATAAACAGTAAACCGCCGAATGCAAGCATCACTAGTCCCCACCAAATGCTTGGATGAGTTTCAGACAACACAGTTTTAATCAGAGGTGGATTAATTAAAAGATAAATTCCGTTGGCAAAAATCAAGAAGCCCATAACAAGCAGAATTAATCCAACAAAGTACCATATAGGTTTCATTTTAATCTCCTTTTACAAGAAAGGTTAATAGTCTCAAAATTTATTTTGATCGCTACCAGAACAATAAATTCAAAATGATAAAAACAATGACGGAAATAATTGCTACAAATTCCGGCTTTTTTGTGAAAGGTATGTGCTCATCGAGTTTAGTTTTGGTTAACCCTTTAACAAGCCCAACCAATTCTTCCTTAGGCCTTTTCTTTGTAAACAAACTGATAGCAATAGTAACACCGAAGCAAATTAACCACGCCCACCAAGCGCGCCAAAAATTAGCTGCCATATCACTTTGTACATTTGAAAGCGTAACGATGCTTTCGTTAAACCAATGGAATTTTACTCCCATCCACATTAAAAAAGAGGAAGACATTCCGGCAACCAAACCCCAGAATGCGCCGGCCGGTGTGATCCACCAAACAAACATTCCCAAAAGCATTGTAGCAAAAAGTGGTGCGTTAACCCACGAGAAAATTGCTTGCATATAATCCATAATACTCGGAAAACTTTTAGCCCAATAAGCTGTTCCTAAAGAGATTATAACGCCAACTATTGTAGAAACTCTTCCCATCCAAAGCAAATGCGCATCGGAAGCGTTTTTATTTAAGACTGATCTATAAATATCGTAAGTCCATACAGTATTAAACGCGCTTATATTTCCAGCTTGCCCGGCCATAAAACCGGCAAGCAGTGCTGTGATTCCTAATCCCACTAGACCGGATGGATAATATCTTTGTATTAATAGAGGTAAAGCCGAATCGTAATTAACTTGCCCACCATCTTGCAATAGTTTGAATCCGCTGTTAGGATCATTCGAAAGTGCTAGAGCAATCAATCCGGCAAGGATAACTAAAAACGGAAGGGCCATTTTAAAAAATGAGGCGAGCAGCGGAGTCATTCTTGCGGAACGCAAATCCTTTGCTGAGAATGCCCTTTGCACTACCAGAAAATCCGTTGTCCAATAACCGAATGAAAGTACAAATCCTAGACCTAGAACAATTCCGCCCCAGTGTATAAGCATTCCGTTTTGGGTTGGGTCAGCAGAAGTAGACCAAAGAGTATTCATTGATGCCGGCAATCTTGTCAGTATTTGATCAAGGCTGCCTATTTCAATTATTCCAAGAATCGATACTAAGAATAAACCGAACCAGATCAAGAAGAATTGAATAATTTCCGTAAAGATTGCAGACATTAATCCGCTGAGAGTGACATATGCTGCAACCGTAATTGCAGAAACCCACATGCTTATATCCCAATTCCAGCCAATGAATGTGTGCAAAACCAAAGCCATAGCATACAAGTTTATTCCGGAAACAAGTAATGTCATTATCGCGAAAGCAATTCCATTTAATACTCGCGTCTTCTCATCGAATCTCAATTTCAAATAACCCGGTATGGAATTTATCTTACTGCTGTAGTAAAAAGGCATCATATAGATTCCGAGAAATACCATCGCCGGAACTGCACCTATCCAATAAAAATGTGCTACATACATTCCATACTTAAATGTATTTCCAGTCATTCCCAACAGTTCTAGTGCACCAAGATTTGCAGAAAGAAAAGCTAATCCGGCTACCCATGATGAGTTTTTTCTTCCAGCTAGAAAGAAGTCTTCATGACTTGTAGTGAATTTTCGAAGATATAAGCCAATACCAAGTACAAAAGCAAAATAGACTAGTATTATTACCCAGTCTATTAAAGAAAGTCCTATTGCTTCCATTTAATCTTCCCTATATTTGTTCGTAATTGAAAAACACTTGTAATAGAATTAATTTGTAATGCAGTCATTGGAAAATAATAATTTTTCTCATTTTATTGTTAAAAAATATTGCTTGCTTTATTAAGTAAAGCTGTTTTCGATTACAAAAATTAATATATATTCAGTTGAGACATGTTATTTATTTCTTGTTGGAGAATAAATGAAGTTTAAGAACTACACCATCCTACTTGTTGAAGATGATGAAATAATTTTAGATATCTTCAGCCGAATTTTCAAGAAAGAGTTTACTGTTATTAGTTGCAGAAACGTAGAATCCTTTTACCATGCAATAAGCCATTCGGAAAAAATTGATTTATTCATACTTGATATGGCGCTTGGTTCCGATAAGAATGGGTTAGACTTAATTAAAGAGTTACGAGGATCCGAGAAGTATATGTCAACACCAATTGTTGTAGTTAGTGCACATGCTTTTATTAGAGATGAAAGATTAGCTATCGCTGCCGGTGCAGATAAATATATTCGAAAACCTATAGAGAATAAGTATCTTGTCGAAGAAGTAAAGAAAATTCTTTCTGAGAAATATAATCTTAACTAAAAATCAACTAAAAATTTCATCTTTTGTTATAGTATGTACAAGTTCCTCTAAGTACTAAATTTGTATCTACAACCACTTGTCTCGGTTCATATTCCTCGCGCTTATCAATATTTTCCAGTATCATTTCCATAGCATATTTGCTGAGAAGTTCGGTGGATTGGTCAACACAACTTAGCGGTGGCGATAGAAAGTTTTGCACTTTCGCATTTCCAAAACAAATTACATCAATATCATCCGGTATCCGAAGTCCAACTTCGCTAGCAGCCATATAAATTCCTAACGAAACGGGATAGGTTACAGCAAATATTAAATCGGGCAAATTATTTTCTCTGTAAAGCTTCATAAAGGCATCATAGCCATAGCTTTCACCAAATCCACCCTCTGTAACCCAGCTCTCATTTATCTCTAAACCATATTTTTGCATAGCTTCTACAAAACCCGCTTTGCGTTCCCTTCCAATATTGATATTTTGATATCCACCAAAGTGAGCTATTTTTTTATAGCCCAAATTGATTGCGTGTTCAATGGCCTTAAATGCACCACCGCGGTCATCAACGCGTACAGTGTTATAACCATTTGAAGATTCCGGAATACGATCCATAAATACCAGTGGAACTCCACGTCTTTCAATGGTATCAAAAATTGAAAAATCTGTAGTTTCTTGAGTAATCGAGATAATGATTCCATCAACCTTCATTGCAAGAAGCGTCTGTAAATGTTTCTTTTCTCTTTCCACACTTTCTTGAGAAACGGTCAGAATTATTTCATAATTATTCTGAAAAGCTAAATCGTAAACGCATTCTATGATTGATCCAAAAAAGAAATGAGCAATTTTCGGAACTACAAGTCCAATTGTGTTAGATTTACGCGCAGATAAATTTCTAGCCATTATATTCGGCGTATAACCCATTTCTTCGGCAATTGTCTTAATCAATTTAGTTGTCTTGGGCGAAATATCCGGATGATTGCGAAGCGCTTTTGATATAGTCACTGTGGACAAATTTAGTTTCTGTGCTATATCGTTGAGTGTAACTGCTTTTTCTCTCATAATGTCACTTTTATTGGGGACTAACTTTATCCTTTACTTTATCAGCTACAAAATAACTCATTTTTAACTTAAATAAAGACTTCTATAAAAATTTATCACTTATTATACTTTTTGATTACTAAGTATTTTAATTCTGTATCTCCTACATTTTTAATTCCATGCTCTATATTGGAGGGACAGTAAAAACTTGAGTTGCCTTCAACAATTTTTGTTTTACCCGCGAGATAGAATTCTGCCTTACCCTCAAGAACAAAAAAGAACTCATCTTCAGCATGAACATGAGGAGCGTGTGTTGCGGAATGTGGCGCTACTACGCTTACTTTAAGAGTTCTTCCATCTACAAAATCTTTATCAACAAACCAGTACTGATAGCCTACAGCAGTCTTTTCAATCTTATCCGGATTGAATGTGGTAACACAATTATCTATCGTATACTCTTTGGTGCCTTGAGCCAATATGGGTAATACAAAAAGACAGATGAGCAGAAATAAAATTTGTTTCATTCCAGCATTCTCCATTTTATTGAACGGAATTAAGAAGCGCGGATTAAACCGCCGCCCCTTTGGGAATTACTTTAATAAAATCATCTTCTTCGTCTGTATAAAACTTCCTGCTTGTAATTTATAAAAATATATTCCGCTTTGAAGAGACGCGCCATGGCGCGTCTTTACGTTAAAATTTGTTTTGTGATTACCAGCTTGCTTAAATTCATCAACTAGAGTAGCAACTTCTCTTCCTAAAACATCATAAACTTTTAGACTTACGTGACTGAATGTTGAAAGCTGATAGCTGATTACAGTGCTTGGATTAAACGGATTTGGATAATTCTGATCTAAACTGACCTCAGAAGGAATTCCTCTTTCCTCTTCAATGCTCGTAGTGCTTTCAGTAAAAATTTTATTTACTTCTTGTTCAGTAAGAGAATAATTATAGATTCGAACGTCATCTAAGGTACCGGAAAGCGAAGCGTTATCACTTAAGGTATTACCAAAATACAGAGCTTCATTTTCGGAAATATCACCTGTTGTAGAAGCTGCGGAATTAACAAGTTTACCATTTACATAAATTCTCAATTGGTTGGATGCTGAATCGCGAATTCCAACAATATGATTCCAGCGAGACTTGAATAGTGTATCCACATTTGAAACACTTGCTGTTGACTTAACAACATCATCATCAATTGAAAATCTTAATGCGTTCGATTTTATCTCAAAACCATACCATTTACCGGAAGCGTTTAAGCTCGTATCTCTAACAAAAGAACCCTTTTGAATTGGGTACATTGAAGCTCCAGTTAGAGTAGCAACTTTTAACCAGTAAGAAATAGAAAAACTCTCTTTGCTAAAATCCACAGAACCGTTATGCGGAACAATTACGCTGCCGGCTATTCCGTTAAAACTAAGCGCACCACCAATGTATCCGGTAACCCTCGCGTTATGCAAAATGTTAAGGAATGAACCGTTGTTTTTATATGAACCGTCATCATTTACAGTAGTGCCGGATTCTTCATCAAACTTCCAGTGAGCAATTTTTTGAGGAGGCAAAGCAGTCTTTGTTGTAAAACTCCAAACTGTACCGGTAGTCTTTCCATTTTGATTTACTTCATCTACTCTCCAGTAATACTTTGTTCCCTTCTGCAAAGCAGTTGGTACATACTTAGTACTTGCTTGGTTCTTAACAAATACCGGCGGAGTCGTTGTTCCGAAATACACATCATGCGAAACCGAGTTTATTCCGGATTTCCATTGCAAAGCCGTGTTGGTATTAACTAAAATTTCCGCATTAGCCGGAGAAGGTGAGCCGGCTGCAAGTGGTTTTGATGTAGCACTCATCGTATTAAGTTCTACTTCATTAGAATAAGCCGACAGAAGTGAATCAGAAAAACAACTAACTCTGTATTTATATAAAGTTAATTCAGCAAGATTTTCATCTAAAAAAGAAACTGTGTTGGGCGGAAGTGTTTTATATATTTGGTAATCTCCCGAGCCAATTGCTCTTTCCAAAGTAAAACCTTTTTCAGTTGTGCAGTTATCCTGCCAAACCAACTTAATTGAATTCGCTGTAATTAGCTCACCCTTTAGATCTGTTGGTGCCGGAAGAAACAAAGGAAATTCTGTTATGCTATTTAAGTAGTTTTCCAGATTTGTATAACCATCTTTTCCAATGCTATTTCCATCGGAAGCATCGGTGATGCCTAATCCATTAGCCTTCTCCCATACATCGGGCATTCCATCATGGTCAGTATCTGTTGGGACTGGTCCCGTTAATAATAGAGGCCAGCCTCCTACATCAGCTTGTGTGTCTATCATTCCCGTTATAGGCGAACTTGCTGGAAAGCCTTGAGCGCTCCTGTATGTTTTTCCTTCATAGGTTGCGTTACCATTCTTAACTTCATCTGCAATTCTTTGATCTATGGGATCTCTTCTAGGAAGATTAGCACCAACATTTTTCAAAACACTTTGATATGCATCTTCAGCAGTTTGTTCATTTATTGGAATTGTGTTAAAAGGAACAATAGCTTTATAAGCATCAAGCGCACCGGAAACTTGAACACCACCAGCCCAATTATTCGCCGTAATAGTCGGGCTTCCATCTACATAATTGTTTGCGACGTACCATTTACCCGCATCTGTGGCTCCATTACGTGTAGAAGGATTTACAATTCTATATTTAACTCCGGCTTTTGTACCGGGACCAGCTTTATAATAATTAGCTACCATATTTATATTTGAGAACTGACCGGCTACCGGCGTCAAGCCGTCCAGATAATTCTCTCCGCCGTATGTACTGTTGAATCCCCAATTATAAACCACGTTATTTCTATAATCATTTAATCCGCAAGCAGATGCAAAACGCGGGTTGCGGCTTGAATGGTGTGCTAACAAATTATGATGATACGTGTTGTTGTTTCCACCCCAAATTCCTCCGTAGCCATGCGCTCCCTTAGCATGATTGGAGTTGTATAAGCTCTCGCTAACCAAACACCATTGTACCGTTAGGCTATCATTTAAGTATGGAGACAGTGTTTCATCAACACTCCAGCTTACGGAACAATGGTCAATAATAATATTCTTAACACCGTTATCTTTACCGCCCATTGCATCGGATTCTTCGCCGGATTCATCTCCAAGCCGTACTCTTAAATATCTAATAATACAGTGAGATGCTTCAACCATAAGTGGATATTTCCGAATACAAATTCCATCCCCGGGGGCTGTTTGTCCAGCAATTGTTATAAATGGGTTTTTAATTGTGAGTCTGCTATTTAATGTAATGGTCCCGGAAACTTTGAACACAACTGTCCTAGGTCCGCTTTGACTAACAGCATAACGTAAACTTCCGGGCTTTGTATCATCATCCAAACGGATAACTTCTATAACACGGCCTCCTCTTCCCCCTTTGGAAAATTTACCGTAACCCTCCGCAGTCGGAAATGCCAATTGTTGGGCAACAGTAAAATTCGCAGCGATAACAAACAAAAGAAAACTGAAGAAAAGCGTTTTTACATTTATGAACAGATTCTTATTGGGCGAAATAAATTTCATTGATTCTCCAGCCGCCTAAGAGCAGCCATTTATTTGATGAGTATCATTTTCTTCGTTTCAGAATAACCGTTAGCATGTATTCTATAGAAATAAATACCGCTTTGTAAAGACGCGCCATGGCGCGTCTCTACGCTAAATCTAACTTTGTAGTTGCCCGCTTGTTCGTACTCATTAACGAGTGTCGCAACTTCTCTTCCAAGAACATCGAAAACTTTTAAGCTTACTTGGCTTGCAGTTTGTACCTTGTAGCTAATAATGGTTTCCGGATTGAACGGATTTGGATAATTCTGCATTAGCTTATATTCAGCCGGAATAGTTTTGGATTCTTCATTTTCAATTCCAGTTGGAAGCGTTACACTTGGCTTTTCCGGAATCCAATCTGTTGCAAATCCCGGAGACTTTGAATCCTTAGAAAATATATTCTTTACAGTGTAATCTACCGCTTCAATGTCTGTTAATTGTCTTACACTACTCCATAATTTTGTGCGCTCTGTAGGTTTAAAACCGGGGCCGGTACATTTGTATTCAGCATAAAGTGCCGGGGTTACCGCCATTGTTGTCCAGCCTAACGGATTTACAGTTGCCGGTTCATAACATCTAATCCATGCAACTCTTGGTTGCGCTTGCCACGGTCTTCCCAAATAGAATGATGTAATTGGTGTGCCGTTATATCCAACCGGGTCATTTGTGATAGTGCAATCCAAAAAGTTTATACCAAATTTCATTGCAGCATCTGTACTAGCGGCTGTTATATAACCGCCCTCCCTAAGTTCCTTAATAGTACAGTTATCAAAAACCATAATGGATCTTCCATAAATAAAATCTACTGTGCCTTCTATAAAACATTCTTTGAAGTAAACACGCCCAACTCCATTGCCAAGAAAAGTATCCTGATAACCGAGCACATTACAATTGAAAAAAGCTATCTTATCACCGTTTGTCTCAAGTGCAAGTGCTTGTGCAATATCGTGAGAAGTATTCTGGAATGTGATATTCATTGCTGTAAAATCATTTGCATTAATTGTTGTACTGGGATTTCTAGCACCTGAGGTAGCATAATTATCGTAAACCAAAATTGTGTTGTCTCTATCCTCTCCAACTAGAATTACATTTATTTTATTTGCCGCTAAGGTATCAAGCTCATAGTATGTTCCTTTTTTAACATATATAATCCATCTTCCGGTATAGTTAGTGGGTACAGCTCTAAATGCAGCTTGAACAGTTTTATAATCTCCGGTGCCGTCTTGTGTTACAATTTTCAAAACATCCGGTGCCGGTTCTTGTGTATTAAATTCCTTTACGGCTCCATAGCCGGTTCCGGTGCTGTTTGTTGCATATGCCCTAACGTAATACTTCGTTGATTTTGCCAATTCGCTTAGAAAACTTGCAAATGCACCGGCTCCGCTGCCGTCACTTGTTTTCTTGTCGTTTGTTGTTGGGTTGCCTGTGGTATTCCAGCACACGCCTCTTGCCGTTACATCTGTTCCACCCCAATCAGTTACATTGCCACCGGTAACCGCTGTGGTAACAAGTATCGAACTAACATCCGTAGTTGTTACTACCGGAGTTGTTAATGCACTCATTGTAGTAAATGGAACTTCCGACCCATAAGATGTGCCTGCACGATTTGTTGCGTAGGCTCTTAAAAAATATTTTGTATAATTTGTAAGCGAACTAACTGTGCTAATATATGACCCAACTCCATTTCCATCATTTGTTTTGCTATCCGCAATAGTTGGATTTCCTGAAGTGTTCCAGCAAACTCCTCTTGCAGTTATTTCCGCACCGCCATCGGAAGTAATGTTTCCGCCGCTTATTGCAGATGTAGTAGAAATTTTAGTTACCGGAGCGGTTGCAATAACCGGCAAGGTAGCAATTACATTTCCGGTATAAGTGCCGGAGATGCCAACATTTTGTATACCCATATATTTTCCGCTTGCAACGGATGATGATTCAACCCATGGATATATTCTAACGTATATTTTTCCACCATCCGGTACAGAGGCATTAATATCAGCAACAATGTTCTGCAATGCATCCCGTACTAAGTAATTACCGGCAACATTTGTTGTGAATGGTACATTAATAGGATTTTTGAATGTTGCATCAGTTGAATAATAAATTGCAGCCTTCATTGTATTTATTGCTGTTGCGGCAATGCTGACTGACAATTTGGTTACGTTAAGCTGAACACCAGCTTTTGGCGCTACAACAAATTCTACAAATACCGTATCTATTTTATCACTTATGTTAGCAGGCCATGTGTTACTAGGAGTTGTTTTCATCCTAACACGCTGGCTATTGCTTGGACCAGTGTACTGATTTATTTCAGTTCCTTTGAAAGTTTCATCGTTAGCTAGTACAGGACCAGAAATGTTTGCCGTAAAACCAGTACCGCCTGTTGCCGGATTAGTAAGCGGCCACGTAACTGAAAAAGTACTTTGGCAAAAAAGTAACCCGCTATAAGTCAAAAAAATTAGGACAAATAAAAATCTCTTCATCTGAACCCTCTGTTATTCATCACTTTATACAAAGAGTGAACCACACTAATTTATTTCTATTGTTTTATCAGTAAAAACAAATATTTACTAAAAACTTTAGAAAGCATAACATGTTAATTAACTAATGCCATGCTTTCTATTTTATTTCCACACAAAAAGGAACATGAAATTTTATTTCACTAATAACATTTTCTTTGTAAGACTAATTTGTTCAGAATCCAATTTGTAGAAATAGACACCGGAGCTAAGTTGTGATGCATCGAAAGAATATGAATGAACACCGGCTTGTAATTCTTCGTTAACTAGTGAAGCAACCTTTTCGCCTAACAAATTATAAACGCTCAAAGATGTCATTCCCTCTTTTGGTAAAGAGAAAGTAATCTTTGTTGTCGGGTTAAATGGATTTGGATAATTCTGTTCCAAAGAATACACTATTGGTAATTCCTCAGTCTTTTCAATATCTGCTGTTGGATCCATAACCCACTTTACCGCGCCAAGAATTAATTTGAAGCCATCATCGGTAACAGTGCCAAGCGCTTGACCGGCAATACCTATAACAACAATTCTTGCAGATGTTTTCAATGTTGGGTCAATGGCTCCGCCAGTTGATTTGAAAGTAGCAGTTCCTTTTTCAACACCATAAGCAACCAATTGAGTTCCGGCTGCGTCTTCGGAAACTGCTGCAATTGGAATAATTGGTGTTATCGTTGGAACTGAAAAATTAATAATAGCGCCGGTAGCTTCTGTAGTTGCAGTTGCCATGTCAATTTCAGTACCGTTTGTTAATCCGCCAGCAAGTACATGATTGGTTTGATCAACTATTTTTACTTTTCCACTTCCATTAATATTACCTGCTGCGGGAGTAAATCCATTTAGACACAAATTGCCGTATGTTGTGGGTGAGTTAGTGGAAGCAACTAAAAATCCAAAAGTTCCAACCTTTGCGAACCAATTATCTGTAGATATAATTGGAATATTCAACCATCCGCCGGTCCATGTTGTACCTGTTGCACCTCTAAAACGTGCGCCATCACCGGAACCACAATATTCACCAACAAAAGCGAATTTGTATTGTTTTAATTCTTCGTTTGTAGGTATCGGAGCGGCGGCAGTTTTGAATCCTGCAATACTTTTTATGTCAACTGTAAATCCCCAAGAAGTTAACTTAGCTACAATAAACGCGTCATCAGTTCCGGCTAATTGAGCATCAGTTGTTAAATAAAGCACCTTACCGGTAAATGGTTGTGCTTGCATTTGCGAGAATGAAATTAGAGTAACTAGCAAAACGATTGCCGAACGGTATAACATTTTCATACATCCTCCTTTTTGTTAAAGGGAACGCTCACTCTTAAGCGTTCCCCATATGATTGTTAGAATCCAAAACCAATTGAAAAACGGTTTACACCGCCAAAGTATTCTGTATTAGAATATGAATAATCAATATCGAATTTAATCCCACCTAGAGTTTGAACTACACCAACACCACCAGCCCAGCTTAATACATCATGATTAGTTTGGTAGCCGCCTCTTACAGAAAACATCTTCATAAAAGTATATTCAATGCCAGCGTTAACTCTATCGGTATAATTATTAGGATGAACAAATTCTGTAGAGAATAAAAGCTCGTGCTCTTTAGATAATTCTTTATCAAAAATATCCATTACGTTCATTCCAACACCTAGGGCAAATTCCAGTGGTATAGGTGATTGGAAACTCTGGTATTTTACGAAAGTAGAAAAGTTTCTGATAGACATGCCTAATCTTAAAGATTCAATACCCGGGAAATATTTTACACCCATATCGAACGCAACCTTGTTGGCATTATTATCTGTTAAAGCACCGGATGCATCAACCGAGCGTCCTAATTGCTGACCAACATATTTAACAGTACCGCCAATAGAAAATTTTGGGCTGATAGCTTTTACATATGACAAGCCAAATGAATAAGCCCCAACATTTTCAACATTACCAGTTAGTATATAATTATCACTTCCGGTACTAGCTTTTGGAACAAGCGCTGTTCCCTTTATAGTACCATAATCAACAACTACGAAGCTAAGAGCAACAACACCATAATCTCCGCCATTCCAGGCAAGAGCACCGGCAAGATAATTTATATCGGCAAACCATTTGGTCGTTGATACAAATGCTTCAAATTCAGAATTCATTTCTGTTAATCCGGCGGGATTTGTAAAAACGCTTTCAACTCCCTTACTCAGCGCAGTATATGCATTACCTAATCCGGCAGCTCTTGGCGAAACACCAATTTGAAGGAAGTTCATTGTTGTCTGTCCGGATAGTTTCAAATCTACACCGCCTTGACCGGTAGTTTTCATATCAACATTTTGAGCTTGTATGCTCAAGTAGTTCATTGATATGATCAATACAATTAATTTTATAAGTAACTTCATTTAATTAACTCTCCTATTTTAATTAGCGTACTACTACCAGTTTTTGAATAGAAACACCACCATCCGGTGTCTGGAATACAACAATGTAAATACCGCTCGCAACAGTTTGTCCAGCTTCATTAGTCATATTCCACTTATCAAAACCACTATCTTGGTTATGATCTATTGTCCTAACCAAATCGCCAAATTCTGTAAATATTTTTATGGTTACTGTTTTTGGCAACTCAAAGAAAGAAATTTGAAGATTGGTAGGATTTGTATAACCATAACCTCTTAGCAAAGGATCGTTGTAGTTGAATGGATTTGGAACAATTGCGATCTTGTCCATTTCCCCTCCAACTTTTCCCTCACCGGTAACTGCTGTATTGTTATAGAAGAATACTCTTCCGCTAAAAATAGTTTTCCCTCTTTCGGAAGGATGTGCATTTACATCTGTTGCAGAAATGTTGGCTGCAGCTTGAACATAATAATAATGTGTAGAACCAACGCGAACTTTGGTATCGGTAAAAGTGTGTGTTGCTGCTTTATCACTGCCGTTGGATCTGTAAACCTCTTGATAATAAGTAGTATCTACATTCCCTATTTTTTTCATTATTCTATATCCGGCAAAATTACTCATGGCTTCAGCAGCTGCATCAGACCATTGAAGTGTAATTCCAGCGCCGGTTCCGGTTACACTTAAATCTGTTGGAGGAGGAGGTGTTACCGGTGCTTTATAACCGGTTTTGAAATTATATTTTGCTCTACTAACAGAAAGTAAAACTGAGTCTATTCCGGTGCTAATCCACTTATCTTTCTTTATGTCGTTAGTTGTAGCACCAGTTGGAAAAGCAAAGTTGCTCGGGAAAGATCCTTTTGGTGAATTTGGTTTTGGGTCATCAAGTGTATTTGTTCCAAACTTACTATCGTTATACCATTTTCTTCCAACTTCAATAGCCTTTTCACGGCTAATACCTGCAATACCGGTTACCTTAACAATTCTAATTTGCTGTCCCGGTTCAAAAGTATATGGCCCATAACTCATCATCATACTTTCGAAGGTATTTGCTTGAGCGCCAATTCCATTTTCACCTCCGGGCGCCGTGCTACCCAAATCATCAATATCTTTTCTATGGTGTCCCGGGCGTACATCTGCACTTGTAATATCTTCACTTTGCAATGTTAAACCGGAGATATAATTGTAATAGGATGTTCCATCGCTGCCTACCGGGTCGTATGTTTTTCCCAATAGAGGTAGATTTAAATTGTTTTGCATATTAGCAACCGCAGTAACTTTTGGTTGATTCATGTCATCTTTATCATTAGGATCAATCGGTGATGTGTAAGAAGCACTTGGTGTATATGGTTTTTCAGAAGCGTGTATTGTTGCCATAAAGGAATAAGTATAATCTAAAAGTCTGCCATATTGTTGCGTAAGCGGTTGCCCCATCCTATCACCGGCAACTTCCGGATCATCAGACGAATAGTTATAATAGACGCGCAATGAATCAGTTTTTTTCGCTCCATAATAGTGAAACCATTTTCTTGGCGCGTTATTATTTGAGTATTGATCTACTGCTGCAACCGATGGATTGGTTCCATCTGCTCTTTGAAATTGGTACTCTCCATCATGAAGAAATATGTAAACGCCTGTTAAGGTTTTTGAACTTTTATTTGTAAATGTTAGATCAACAATTGAGTAGTTATCATGATATTGCTGAGTCCATGCAAGAACCTTTCTTTGAACTTGCAAGTTTGGTGTTACGTATCCGTTAGTAACTATAACTGTTTGATCACTTGTACCAATACATTTCGAAGGATCAACAACTACAGTACCTAAATCATTTTTAGAAGGTGTAGTTGCTTTACCTTGAGAAGTAATAGTATAGTTAGGATTAGCATAGCGTGTATAATTTACAATAGGTGTTACAATATTACCAGCTTGCTGGTCTTTTGCAATTGGTGAAAACATAGCTGGTTTTCCATTCCAGTTATCAGTACCAATAGCTACAAAACCACTAAAATAACTTTCTCCGCCTTGAAACCGTGCACCAAAAGCACCATAATCTGCAAAGAGGTTTAAGTTAGATGAGCCATACGTGATTCCTTTGTTACCTCCATCTGAAGAAACACCTCCCCAAAGTCTGTTGACACGGATATAAGGGTCACTTTGGGAATAGATACTGTTCGCTAAAAACAAGGCTAGAAACAAAGTCACGCGAATAATAAACATTCGGTGTGAGTTAATTATTTTATTCATTTTCTCTCCAATTTTTTAATTTATTGTTTGGCATCAATTAAATCTCTAGAAGTCAAACTGAATTCCGAACCAAACGGCTCTTGGATTACCGTATGTAAATACATCAACATTAGGATCGTTAATATGATTCTTCGAAGCTGATCTCATATCTCCGATTTTGTCTTCTCCTACAACATCACCTTGATTATGTGCAACACCCCATTGATCTGTAACAGTTGTTGTATATACATAACCGGGGAATAGATAATCACCTTTTGCTTCACTTCTGATTGGCTCGTAATAGGAATCTGAGTACTCTTTTAGATGTAACGAAGACATATAAGCCTGATAATCTGTTCCACTAGCTGATCCGCCGCCGCCGGCAAATGCATAATTCTGATTAAATATTTTTGTGTCGAAGATGTTGTTTATATCTAGGTATGCTGTTGCTTTGAACAAACCAATATCGAAAGTCTTGCTGATTTTCAAATTCATTAGGAAGAAATTTGGCCATCTGAATTCATTGTTGGCGCCATCAACATTACGAGGATTGTATCTGAAAAGATCTCCTTGTCTCCAGTTCGGCATCAAACTTAAATTCCAACCACCTAGAAAATATCCCCAGTCTTCCGGACTTTTGAAATTAATATTTGCTTTAATCTGTGGAACAGGATCTGGTCTTCCGGGATTAGCATATTCAAAAGCACTCGGTGCAATATTGGCTGCTTCATCTTGGAAAACTCCGCTTCTACCCGTATTTCCACCACTTGTATATGTGTAACCAACATTTAACCAACCGGTTACCCAACTACCGATTGCTTTTGTAATTTGAACATCGAGACCTTGAGTAGCTCTATAGCTGTCATTAGTTCTGAATCTATATCTTGCAATACCGGCAGTTGTTGGCGTATATGTAAGTGTTCTTACTTCGCCGGTTACATCTTTATAATATCCCGCTATGTGAACTAAGTATTCATCAAACAAATTGTAATCAACACCTAATTCATATTGAATAGTTTTTGATGGAGAAAGATTTGGATTGCCAAGCTCAGCAATTCCACCTTTCTGAGTATCATATCTAAAATCATACATAAACATTTCGCTTAACGGTGGTAAGCTTCTGAAATGTCCGTAATTAAAATAGAATTTTGCTCTTTCGGTAATCGGAAAAGAAATTCCAAATCTTGGACTGAAAGTAATATGAGTAGCAACCGGTTGAAGTAAAGGTTCTTTACCCGCAGCTACATATTGATCGTTTAATTGATTCCAATGTTCCCAAATAATTGATCTACCCGATTGAAGTATTTCTAAATAGTTTGAAGGAGTCCAAGATGGAGCGGCAAACGCATCACCATCCCATGGGTTTCCTGTTGGCCAAACCGCATCGCCAAAACTGTAATAATCCATACGTACGCCAATGTTTGCAACCATATCTTCAAATGTAATTTCGTCTTGTACATATGCGCCTAGTGTACGTGGTGATACATCAAAATTATACTCGTACATACTTAACGGACCTTGAGTAGGCCAGTAAGACCATCTTTTATTTTCTAGGTCAACTTTCAAGAATTCCACGCCGGCCTTCATATAATGCATTTTGGAAATTTGACTTCCAAAATTGAATTTCAATCTCAATTGTTTTGTCAAAGAATTATCATAATAAACACCACCTTTGCTGTCAAATCTATCGCTGCTTAAACCGGGCACTGCATAGTATTGATCGAATTGCCATCCGGCAATAGTATCAACTGATTGACCTACATTAAGAATTCTTCTTCCATAAGGCATTTCTGTGAGAGGAATAGGACCTAAATATGCAAGAACAGAATTATTTCTTGGTGTGCTTAGATCCGGATTGATATTCTCTTTTGTGGTTTGATAACTACCGGTAAATTCATAAAATGAAGTTGAACTTAATGCATGTGTAAGATTCAATCCTATCAAAAGATTTTTTTGAATCCACGGTTGTAACATTGTTTGATAATACCAGTATTGACCCGGTGCGTAGTTACTACCCGAACCAATATATAGAGGGATATTATTTTCCGGCATAAAATTTCCTCTATCAAGACCGGTATATACACCTGATAAGCCGGTAGCTATAGCTAAGTTTGCCGGTTCACTATCGGCACCGCGTGCCGGATTCATACCCTTTTGATAGCCGTAAATACCGGTCAATTTTAATGTAATGTTACTTGTTAAATCTGATTTTAAGCTAAGCATTGTAGAACTGCTTAGATTATAATCAAGTTCTTGAGGTTGTATATAGGAATTGCGGTTTGTAGTATTTGATAAATAAAACGTTGCATCGCCAAGTTCTTCACTTAGCAAAGGAATCGGTCCGCCAAATCCTCCGTCAAAATTGAAGTCTGCATACTTGCCTTCTTTATTTGCATGATTACTAAATAAATCCTTTAGGTTCTGATCTGTTATCTCCGCACCTACATTTAATCCCTTGGCATTTAGATCGCGTATCTTAGCGTTCAACTTATCAAAATCGGGGTTAACCATGTGCATCCATGAATCATATAAATAGAGATTAACCGGACTAACAGTTTCGCCCGGTTTTAAGCTAGCTTTCCAGCCAGCAGGCAGATTTTTAGCAGCGGTAATAAACCCGGTGAAGGCTGAATAAGTTGGAAATTGTTGTTTATCATAAGCTGTTATGAAGCCTTGATTAATAGCTTCTGTAACGCCTATAAATGCAATATCGGGATCCTGATGAGGTCTTAAATAGTTATTCATCGGATCATAAAGTGATTTACCAAATCTTTTCATTTGTGCCGGACTTTGGGTAAAACTGAAAGTTCCATGATAGCCGCTTTTTGTACCGGTTTTAGTTGTAACACTAATAAGACCGGAACGGAAATCTCCGTATTCAGCATTCATACCGCCGGCTTTCAATGAAACTTGTTCAACGGCACTAGTTGGAATAAACGATTCTGCTTTTCCAACTCTAGCGTTTACGTATGTAAGCCCATTAACCATTGTACCGGTTTCTGATGGCCTTCCCCCACGGATATTCAAGTAATCGCTATTTGTAATTCCAGCTTGTGTAGAAAGAAAATCTTGAAGAGTTCTAACACCCGCTGCTTCACTTATCTGATCCTTGGTAATAACAATTTGACTGCTTGATACTTCTTTGTGGAGAATATCTCGCTTGGCTGTAATTACCATCTCTTGATTTAACAACGCTGTTTCAACAAGTTCAAAATCAACACGTGTAGTTTGTCCTTGCGAAACAACTACGTTTGTCTTAGTAATCTTTGTTGTACCAATCAAGCTAGCTGTAACCGAATAGACACCAACTGGTACGTTTACAATAATGAAATCACCTTCTGGATCGGACAGTGCACCAATATTAGAATTTACTAGTACAATACTAGCGCCAAATATGGGCTCCTTTGTGTTGGGGTCGATAATTTTACCAACAATCTTGCCCTGAGCATAAGTAATTCCCGACAATAAAATAAAAGCTGAAAATACGAGAATTGTAATGCTCAACATGCGGTTTGACTTATGAATCATTTTTTCTCCTCTTTTGAAATGATATTTGCTGAAACATTCATAAGAACATCATGAATTAATTATACCTCATTACTGCAAATACTTTTGAACAAGAAAATTTAGTGCAACATGGTTTTCTTCTGTTCGAATCAGTTTAATTTGGTTAATAAGTTTTTTGTTTTTTGATAATATGTGGAACAACCATGGTTGACGATTTTTTGAAGAGGTGCACTTATTTTCATTTGGAAATAGTAAGAAATACAATTTGTAATTACTCCTTATTTTCCTTTCTTGCTGATAAAGTATGTGTTTACTTCATCGTTTACTTAATTGCTAACTAAATTTCGTAAAAATATTCTTTCCGTCAAAGGAAAATCTACAGAATTCTTGTATTTACTAAAAGCAGTATATCTATTTAGGTAGCTTTCTAAAATCCGCTAACCTTTCAAAAATTCCAGCGGTTGTACCAGATATACTACCGGAAACAACCTTAAGTCCATCCAATTTATTACTATCTAACACTGAGTTAGTTAAGAAGCGTACTGTATCCGAACCAGCTCCATCGACATAAACCAGTCTTTCACCGGATGAAGAAACTAGCTCAGGCTTGCCAATAACAGTTACTTTTTCACTTAACTCAAGTATCAGAAATTTGTCTTTAATTTGATAAGAAATAACTTTTGGACCTTCTTTGCTTTCCGGATCCCACATGCCATCAAACGTCCACATTGGTGTAATTTGGTTTTTGCTCGGTGAACCAACAGCAGTTTGAAGATTGTTAATATTCCAATCCAACTGCATGTTCGATTTATTATCACTGTAGTAATAACGTGGTCCCCAATTAAATGGTCTTTCTCTTTCCGGTTCGTTTGGATAACTAACTCTAAATATCGGTCGTGTGCTCATACTATCGGAAAAAACGCAATCAATAAGATAGAACTGAGCTTCGTAATGATGACGCCCAAGTTCAAATCCTTTTACACCGTCGAACTGCGAATTCACAATTACAAACTTTTGGTTGATGTTATCTCCGCCGGCATGCCAGATTGCCGCTGTCTGCTTCACTTCGTAAAATTTTGAATCGCGGATGAAGCACCAGCCGCGCGGACAAACAAAATCCACAGCTCCAACAAAAGAACAATTTGCGTGATAGTACATTCCCGTCTTGTAATCCCAAAGTGAAACCGTATCTCCGCCTTTGCTCAACACATTGCAATTCAAAATTACTGTTCGCGTTCCCGTTCCATAAATTGTAAATGCGTGAGGACCAACTTGCGGCTGAGTGTTTTCAACAGTCATATTCTCTAGAATAAAATCATCACCATTGAGATTGATTACAGCAGCACCGAGCGAGTCTTTGTTTGCAATCCAATCAGTACGAAGCTGAGAATATTGAAGAATAGTTTTATCTCTGCTCTCGCCGCGTAGAGTAACGTAGTCTTGGTCTATTCGTATTTTCTCGTTATAAATTCCGTCCTTAACAAATATTACAGTGCGCTGATAATTAAAATATGAAAGCGACTGAATTGCAGCAGTTATTGTTTTAAAATCCCCGCTGCCATCTTGAGCAACTGTAATAAATCTTTTCTCTTGGGCTTGAACGCTTAGAGTGAGAAAGAATGCAAACAAGAATAAATTCTTAACAAGTTTCATATGGTTCACTCTACTTAGTAATAACAGCACTTTGAGGAACGCCTTCACCAAATTGAGTTTTTTCTTTCAACTCGGAAGAATTTTTTCCTTGAAATACAATTGAGGAAGTTTTTGCGCCATCGAGCTTAATTAAAGTGCCGCTGCCAACCGGCTCAAAGTTATTAAACAAAACGTTTTTGCTTTGATTGATTCTTACTACCGGAGAGTTAGAAATAATTTTTGTTGAAGATATTTTTATCCCGTCCGCATCAAAAATCGAAATTCCTCTATCGGTTTTCATAACGCAGTTCTCAACTTCAATTGCTTTGATGCTCATTTCCGGCAATCCTTGAATTACAATCGCGTCTTTAGCTCCGTCGCAATAAATATTCTTCATGTAGATATTTCTGAAAATCGGAGTTCCGTCATTCACTTCAACAGCCTTAGCTTCTTTGGATTTTTCATCTGCCGGCTTAGCATCTGATGGCGAGAAACCGCCGTAATACATATTAAAACTTAGCGCGTCGGTTGGAATATCTTTCATAAAAATATTACTTACCCAAATATTCTCAACTACTCCGCCGCGTCCGCGTGTGCTCTTGAAGCGCAATCCGATGTCAGTCCCAATGAAATTACAGTTATCAACTTTAATGTTGCGGACTCCACCGGACATTTCGCTTCCGATTGTAAAGCCGCCGTGACCGTGATAAACAATACAGTCTTGAACGACTACATTCTCAGTTGCTCTACCGCGCTTTCTTCCTTCAGCATCTTTGCCGGACTTCATACAAATTGCATCGTCGCCAACATCAAATTTGCAATTGTAGATTAAAACATTTTTGCAAGCGTCAACATCAATTCCATCGCCATTTTGAGAGTACCACGGATTGCGAACATTCAAATTTGTAACCAAAACATTTTCGCAAAGAAGCGGATGAAGATTCCATGCCGGAGAATTCTGGAATGTTACTCCATCAAGCCAAACATTTTTGCACTCGATAAAACTCAGCATAACCGGACGGAAGAAAATTTTGTACTTCTCGGCTTCTTCCCGCGTAATTGTTCTTCCCTCTTTTTTCAGTTTCGCTGCAAAGTCTAAATACTCCATTGCTTCTTTTGTTGGATACCAAGTATCACCTTTCACATCAACAATTCCGCCAGAAGCAGTAAGCTCTTTCCATTGAGGAGATGTGAGTTTGTTTTTCTTAACCATTCGCCAGACTTCGCCGCTGCCGTCAAGAATTCCATTTCCGGTGATCGCAATATTTTTCAAATTCCTTCCACTAATAGGTGAAGTACATCTGTATTGATCAACACCTTCCCAATTGCTTTGCAATAGCGGATAGTCATCATAATTTTTTGAGAATTGGATGTGCGAGCCGATTTCTAAATGCAGATTAACATTATCCTTAAAATGAATTGGACCGGTTAACCACATTCCAGCCGGAACAAGAACTTTACCGCCGCCAGCTTTTGCGCAAGCATCAATTGCTTTTGCAAATGCTTCTGTATTGGTTGTTATTCCATCACCAACAGCACCATACTGTTTGATATTAAAAACCTTATTTGGGAACTTTGGGATTGTTAGAGCTTGCATTTTGAATGGAAGATTCTTGAAATACTTTGCAAAATCATATTTGCCTTGAGCCGATGAAAAGCTGTTGCAAACAAAAAGTAATAAAGCTAACGTAAAAACTTTTCTCATTTACTCACCCTATAATTAACGCACACGTTTAGATTTTTCCAACAGCCAAGCGAACAAATTTTTCGCGGCTTTGTAATTTTCAAATTCTAACGGAAGTTTCCGGTTATCGTAATATTCGTTGTAAATCCATGGATCGCCAAGTGCAAACACAAATCCATTTCCAACTTTTGAACAAGCCATTATAACATCTTCACCATCTGTGAAGAGCGCTTCAGCCGGCGAAGATAATTTCAGCGTAGAAATTTCTTTTAGATAAACTGCGTTGACACCATTGAAGATTGGGTGTTCTGGAAATTTATCAAACTTGCCTTTGTAGAATTCAGTTCCGGTTAATCTGTTTCGGCTTACTTCGTTAAAATGAATTCCAAACTTTTCCGAAAGCTTGTTCAAATTTTCAAACTCGCAATTGCCAGCATCGTTTGCCATTAAAACAAGAACGCCCCCTTCTTTTACCCACTTTTCGATTTCAACGATTGCTGAGTCCGACATAAAATTAGGAGAGGTTGTTTCTTTCGGAGTATCCGGATCAACAATTATATACATACTTACTTTTTTCAGTTCATCATATTTTGGCGAAGCCGGAACTTCATATATTCCCGCGCCAAAATTTTCAATCATATTACCTAACTCATAAAAACCGGAATTCTCTTTGTCCTCCCAAGTGTAATGGAACTGAACTTCCTTTCCATCTTTATCTTTTTTGAGTTCGTGGTTGAAGAAATAATCGAGAGCTACAATTTTACCATCACCCACATTTGAAAAAGGCAAATCATTCTTAAGATATTTTTCCAGCGGAAGACCTACAGTTTTAATTCCTTCAACGACCATCTTAGCAACTTCAATAGCTCCTTCGCGTGTAAAGTGCGTATTGTCTTCTCTACCTTTTGGAAGTGACTTAAATACGTCCGGTTTAACACTTATTATAAACAGCTTCTTAGAATTTTCAACTCCAAGTTTCGAAAACAATTCAAGGCTCGTTTTATGTACATCAATCAACGGAACATTTAGTTCAGCGGCAACTTCACGAACTACAAGCGGGTAATCGGCATGCTGATCAATGAACTTACCTTGTTCATCATATTTTCTTCTGTTAACCGGAGTTAACAAAACCGGGCTTGCGCCTTTGCTTCTGATTTCTTCAATGTAACGGATTAAGTTCTTCTTGTAATCGGTGTGAGCTTCTGCGTAGCGTGTTGTATCAGTAACTTTCGAATCGTTATGACCAAACTGAATGAAAACATAATCGCCCGGCTTCAGATTATCGTAAACTTTTTGCCAATGTCCCATAGATCTAAAACTTTTTGTGCTTCTTCCATTTACAGCATGGTTTTCAATTACTACATCGCTTTTTAAAAAGTTTTGAAATACTTGCCCCCACCCACGTTCCGGAAAGTCATCTAGAGGTTTATTTGCGCAAGTAGAATCACCAATTAAGAAGACAGTAATTTTCTCTTGCGGAAGAAACCACGCAATTGAAATAATAGCCGCAAGTAAAAGAATAGTTATTCTAAAAAATAATTTCATTCTTTCCTCAAAGTTTAATTTTGGCTTTTTCCAGTTCGATTGCAGCCAAGAGAAATGGTCCGTATCCTTTAAAATCATTTGTGCGGATTTTCTCACTCATGTAATATTCAAACGTTCCGTCACGGTAAGGTTTGCCGCCTAATCCGGCACCCTGACAAGTTTTTTCTAAATTGATTGCGCCGGTTTCATCAACTACAACAAACTCGCGCTTCATTCCATCCCATGATTCTTTTGCGTGTTTCAGAAATCTCTTATTCAAGTAACCTTTGTTAGCACCTTTGGCAAATGCGTAAACAAACATTGCAGAACCGGAAGCTTCTAGATAATTTGGTTTGCGTTCCAGTAAATCAAGAAGCTGATACCAAACCTTTGATTTCTCATCTCTGAACTTCATAAGTACGTCGCTCATTTCTTTGAATTGCGTAATAAGCATTTTTCTCTTAGGATGATTCTTCGGAATGAAATCGAGAACATCAACAAGAGCCATCATGTACCAGCCAACAGCTCTTCCCCAAAAGTGTGCAGATTGCCCGGTTTCTTTGTTAGCCCATTTCTGTTCTTTGCTTTCATCCCAAGCATGATATAGCAAACCGGTTTTTGCATCTCTCGTTTTACTATAAATCACTTCAAATTGATGAGCAATGTCATCAAAGTCTTTTGATGAGTTAAATGTTTTAGAATATTCGGCGTAGAAAGGTTCGCCCATATACAGTCCGTCCAGCCACATTTGCCACGGATAAATTTTCTTGTGCCAATAACCACCCGCTTTTGTTCTAGGGTGACCGGCTAATTGCTTGCGTAATGAGTCGGCAGCTTTCTTGTATTTAATATCTTTGGTCATCTCGTATGTAAAAAGTAAAGCCCGTCCGGGACCCACTTGATCAATGTTATAATCATCAATTCTATATGTAGAAATACTTCCATCCAACTGAACATTCTGGTCCAGATTACGTTTAACGTATTCAAAATATTTTTTGTCTTTGGTGTGATAGTACATTTGGCGCATAGCGTTTAGCATTAATCCTTGTTCATAGTTCCATTTTTGCTTTGTTGGGTTTTCACCATAAACAATGTAGAGCGGAGTTCTTTCCATAAATGATTGAGCGATTTTTGTTGACCAAGATTTATCTACCTTGCCGCCTCCGCCGGCAAAAATTGAACAGCTTATCACCAAAACAAAAATTAATTGTAGTACAATTCTTTTAGTTAACATGTGTCCCTTCTAAGTTTCTTTTCTATTAAGACAATTATTAATCCAAATATTCACAACCAGAGAAAAAAAAGGCACTAACCCAATCAAGCCAAATATTGAATTAATGCCTTTTACATAAAATCAGCCTGCTTATTTAATCAAAGTCATTTTTTTAGTTGAAGTATAATTGCCGGAAATTAAAGAATACAGATAAACTCCGCTAGGAAGATTTGTTGCATCAAAATTTACAGAATGAGTTCCGGCACTTAACTTTTCTTTCACCAAAGTAGTGATTTGATTTCCCAAGAGATCATAGACAGTAAGCTTGGTAACTCCTTCTTTTGGCAACGAGAAAGAAATTTTTGTTGATGGGTTAAATGGGTTTGGATAGTTCTGGTTAAGATTAAATTCTACCGGTAAAGAAGATTCTTCTACGGAAGTACCCGGAGAAGTAGTTCCGGTTACAGAAACCTTTTGCAAATAAACATATTTAGAAGTAGATGCACCCCCGGTGTACCAAGGAAATATTCTTACTAAAAACTTTCCGCCTGCTTTAACTTCAACATTGCCGGAATAAACAATAACTGTGTCCTCAGCCTTTGTTTTTCCTTGTTTTAACTTAATTGTATCAGAGATTGATGTTGATGGAGAAAAAGTAGGATCAGCTGAAAACGCAACATTCGCTCGCATTGCGTCTGTTCCACCAGCTGCCATGTACATTTCAACCTTACTAATATTGAAATTGTATCCGGCTTTAGGCGCAACTTCAATTTGAATATATCTATCAGCTAGTGGTTTTGTTTCTAGACCCCAAGAAATTGTAGCACCAGCAGCATCTTTGCCTGGCCACCATCTTTGTTGAGTTACAGAAAGTGGTCCTGTTGAAGTTGTACCATTATAATCACGAATATCAAACTTGCTGCCAATTATTGGCTGAGGAACAACATTTCCCACAGTTGTAGTTGGGTTTGTATCAGCAGTACAATCCCATTGAACTGAGGCTGCTTGCGCAAGCAAATTTGATACGCCAATGACTAAAAATAGTAAAGCAAGTAATTGTTTTTTCATTGAATCCTCCGTTGAATTATTAGGTTTTACAATTTTCCTTTATTGATGACTTAAACGATAACTTAAATTCCCAAATTTAGACCTCTTTGTCAAGTGAAATATTGCACTACTCCAAATCAAATTTACTTAAATCTGAACCAATCGAAATCTGCAAAACTGCTTTTTGCTTGATTTGAAGACTCACTAAATAAACCAATTTTGGCTCCTACCCATCTACCTTCTTTAGCCACAAACTCATTTCCAATTTGCTGAAAGGATTTCCCATCTTCGCTAAAAGAGAAAGTACATTTTGCAATTGGAGTTCCGTGCTCAGAAAAAGATTCCGAAACACTTGCTTTCAAATAAACTTTACTAATAGAGACATCTTTCTCGGAAATATTTTTTTCTTCCGTACCTTTTTCAGCATTCGTACAAACAGACTGAAAGGCTTTGTAACCATCTAAAGTTTTCATAATTCCAACGCGTGCGTAATCGTAACCGAAAATTATAATTCCGGCTTTTGCATCTACCATGCTGGAGTTAAGTTCAACCTTTGTAACCGTTTCGAAACTTGGTGCTGGAAACTTCTGCATAAGTAAAGCAGAAGCCATGTAAATGTTTTTTGTATTGTTTAAATACGGCTGCGAATAAAAGCGAAGCCAGCCTTTTTTTGCAGTTAGCGAAATCCAATCGCTAGAATAATTTGATTGCCATTGCCACTGAAGTCCAAGTTTGCTCTCTGAGAATTCATCATTTGTTTGAGGTACGCATACCGAATATTTCTTACCAACATTTGGTTTCTTAAATGTTGTTACCGGCTCACCAATTCCATTTTTATCATAATCTTCTCCCATCACCGGCCAATCGTTTTCCCAGCGCATCGGCTGCAAATGAATAATTCTTCCGTAAGCATATCTATCTTGAAAATGTATAAACCAATCTTCACCCGCTTGAGTTTGAACCCAAGCGCCTTGATGCGGACCGTTTATTTTTGTGCTTCCTTGTTCCAAAACTATTTTTGCTTCATATGGTCCGTAA
Organism: Ignavibacteriota bacterium; assembly: GCA_043807765.1. GTDB lineage: Bacteria > Bacteroidota > Ignavibacteria > Ignavibacteriales > Melioribacteraceae > Stygiobacter. The sequence goes on along the minus strand of JAZDFQ010000054.1, from coordinate 41,591 downwards.
ATGTTTTTTGAACGAAGAATGGTTTGCCAACCCGGCTTTACTCCGCCGGCTGGTGCAAAAATATAATAGAAGCCATTCCTCTTATATACTTTTGGTCCTTCCATGGTATTATGATTTATCGAATCGCAAAAAACTTGAACACCATCATCAAGAATTGATTTTCCGTCAGCACTCATTTTATTCACAGTAATAACGTGCTTAATACCAGAACGGCTTCTTGCCCAAGCGTGAATCAAATACGCGTTTCCATCTTCATCCCAAAACGGGCAAGGATCAATCCAACCTTTTGCTTTACGAATAAGTTGAAATGGTTCCCAAGGTCCGTGCGGGTTTTTAGCTTTGGTCATAAAAATTCCGTTATCCGGATCACCAACGTAAATATAGAATTCACCTTTATGAAAACGAATTGCCGGTGCCCAAATTCCATTACCAGGCTGCGTTGAATTAAATTCAGGCAAAGGATAATTTGGAACTGCGTGAGAAATTATTTTCCAGTTAACTAAATCTTTAGAGTGAAGAATTGGTAAACCGGGAAAGTGCGAAAAGCTTGAAGATGTAATGTAATAATCATCACCAACTCTAATAGCATCCGGATCGGAATAATCAGCTTGAATAATTGGGTTTGTGTAGGTTCCGTTTCCGTTATCGGGAATCCAAACAGCACCTCGCTCTTTCAGATTTTTTATTCCACGCGATTGCGAAAAGGATATTGAAGTGCATAGAGTGAAAAAGAACACCACAAGTAATAAAAGTGGAAATCGTTTTAATGAATTGTAGATCATAGTCTTTATCCTCAAGATTACTTAATCACTAACATTTTCTTAGTTTGTGCAAAACCATTTGCGCGCAAAGTGTAAAAGAATACTCCACTTGGTAGAGACGCCATATATGGCGTCTTTACATTAAATGTTACAGAATAATTTCCCGGTTGTTTGAATTCATTAACAAGCGTAGCAATTTCCCTTCCAAGAACATCGTAAACTTTTAGTGTTACGTGTTGTAAAGACGAGGCATGCCTCGTCTCTACTGGAATTGAATAGCTAATAGTCGTTTCCGGATTAAATGGATTTGGGTAATTCTGTTCTAATACGAATTGCGCTGGCAAAGATTTGTCTTCAATGATTGATGTTTCAAGACCATATTCAAACGCGCCGAGATCCGGAGCTTTACCAGTGTATGGAAGACCAACATCAACTCCTCCATCTATAAGTTTGCTAGTTGGTGCAAGATGCAGAAATTTTAAATCCGGCAAACTTCCGTCAGCTTTTCTAGGTCCACGCACGCCGGTTGTGTCTATTGATAAAAAATCCGATGCTGAAACATTGTAAGCTGGATTCCAAGAGTTATTTGATTGAATTACTCTAGTTATCAAGTTGACGCCCGGCGAAAGATATGAGATACAGTTTTTAACTGTTGCAGTGTTGGCAGCTCTGTAAGTACCCGGAATGCTAAAGTTATAAGAACCATTTCTAAATCCGGTACAATTCAGAAGTGTCATTGAACCGCGGTCGTTATTCTGATCGTATCCTTTAACACTGTTATCAAAACACAAACTGTTTTTTATGGTAACATTGTGGCGCAGACTATCTTTATTTGAATTGTCTCCGCCTCCCATTTTAAAACCGTTTCCATTACCTGTAGATATTTTATTTCCATCTTTTAAGTAACCATTCATAAACGACCAGCAGTTTTCAATTACAGTAGTCACATTATCTGCGGGACGTAAATATCCATCCCAGCCATCATCGGAGTTTTGCCAAGCGCGGCAACCGTAAAAATAATTTCCGGTTCCAACATCCAGCTTAGGTGCAAAGCCATCTGCATTTCCACCACCCGGCGGATCGTAGTTATAATATGAATCACAATTAATAACTCTGTTGTAAGAAGCTCCATTACCAAACTGCATTCCGGTGTTCTTGTTATCGTGAACAACGCAATTCTCAATTAGGTTATTACTACCGTTCACTGCAATTCCATTATGTGTTGAGTACATCACCTCAACACCTTTCAAATGCCAGTAGCTGCCATTTAGTTTAATACCATCGCTGGAAGTTTGTTTGGAAAAATTAAAAACGGGCTTCTCACCCGGATAGGCTAATACATGATAATAATTAGTGCTTGTACCGCTTTTTGAGGATGATCCTAACGAAATTGTACTTGTCGGAGAGTACAATCCACCACGAATGTAAATTGTATCTCCAGCAGCAGAAACTGATGCTGCTTTAACTAAAGTAGCAAATGGAAATTCCTTTGTACCATTATTAATATCATTGCCGGTTGTAGAAACGTAATAAGCTTTCGCGAAAATCTGTGTGCTAAGTATAAACATAAACATTAAGATTACATTGAGTTTCAATTGGTTCATCAGATTGATTCCATTTTTACTAGCATTTTGAATAAATCAACGAATTAGATTTAACAATGACTTTATCGATTACTATTTTGCGTAAAATTTCTCTTAAACACAAGTCATTACTTATAGTATCGTTTAATTATGGGAAATTATTTGAAAATTTTATTTAGTAACTGAAGTTACGTACTTTGTGATTTCTTGGTGCTTTTGTGACTTGGTGGCAAAAGAAAATATAAGAAATCGAGCCACTAGGGCACAAAGTCACCAAGTTTCACTAAGAAAACTTCATAAAGTTCAGCTCTTGCGTAACTTCAGTTAGTAATCAGTTCAACTACTACAACTGATTTTGAAGGCAGCGCCACTTCCAGCGTATCTTTAACTAATTTTAAATCAGAAAATGATCCGACAGCAACTATATTTGGTTTCTCAAACGAGTTGAAGTCATTAATCTGTTTAGATGTTAGAACTTGTGCGGCAACATTCTTCGCTTCAATTCCGTTGAGCTGTATTACAACTTTCTCAACTTTATTCGGATTAACATTTGTCATTGAAATGTGAATCTTTCCATTCTCATCTTGCGAAGCAGAACAGTTTACCGCCGGAACTTTTTTATCAGCAAAAGTATAATCAGTAGTCTCAATTTTGCACGGAATCAACTTCGCGTTCTGATGAACTTTGAATAAATCGAAAACGTGGTAAGTAGGAGTTAGAACCATCTTCGGTCCATCAGTTAGTATCACGGCTTGCAAAACATTTACCATTTGAGCAATGTTAGACATCTTAACACGATCTGCGTGATTGTTAAAAATGTTTAGATTGGTAGCAGCAGTAATTGCATCACGCAAACTATTTTGTTGGTAAAGAAATCCGGGATTTGTTCCCTTTTCAACATTGAACCAATTTCCCCATTCGTCAACCAGTAAACCAATTCGTTTTTCGGGATCGTACTTATCCATTACTTCGCTATGCTTTGTAACCATTTCTTCCATGAACAATGTTTTTTTCATCGTAGCGAAATATTCTTCCTCGTTAAATTCTGTTGCTGATCCTTTATCACCCCAAGTTTTAGGTACTGTATAATAATGAAGAGACAATCCTTGCATTAACCATCCGCCAACATTTTTCATTAGTGTTTCAGTCCAATCGTAATCATCGGAATTTGGACCTCCCGCAATTTTGTATAAACGATTCTTTCCATAATTTCTTGTATAGGTTGCATAACGCTTGTATTGATCGGCATAAAACGCAGCGCTCATATTTCCGCCGCATCCCCAATTTTCATTACCAACTCCCCAATATTTTACACTCCAAGGTTTCTCTCTTCCATTTTGTTTTCTGAGATTAGCCATCGGACTCTCGCCATCAAACGTTATATACTCAACCCACTTAGACATTTCTTCTACAGAACCGCTACCGAGATTTCCACAGATATATGGTTCTGCCCCAATCTGTTCGCAGAGATCTAAAAATTCGTGAGTGCCGAAACTATTGTCTTCAACTACCCCGCCCCAATGTGTGTTAATCATCTTTGGTCTTTTCTCTCTCGGACCAATTCCATCCATCCAATGATATTCATCAGCAAAGCAGCCGCCAGGCCAACGGAGTACCGGCAATTTAATTTTCTTTAGCGCCTCTACAACATCGTTTCTAATTCCGCGTGTATTTGGAATAGTTGAGTTTTCGCCGACCCAAATTCCGCCATAAATGCAATGGCCAAGATGTTCTGAAAAATTTCCGTAGATGTTTTTATCGATTACAATTTTTGTATTACCGGCATCTAACGATATTTTTGTTACAGCTTCTTGCGCATATAACGATATAGCGCCGAACATAATCAGCAGACAAATTTGAATTTTCTTTTTCATTTTCGAGCTCTTTATTTATCAGTTGTTTTCTAAGTAAGGACGAACATCTGTTATGATCATATTGGCCTTTATCGCGGCTTCTATTCCGGAATCTCCATCTTCGAATACTTGGCAAAACTCCGGCTCAATATTCAGCAAACGGGCTGCTTCAAGAAATTTATCCGGAGCCGGTTTAGGTTTGAAAAGATCATCAGAAGTTATGATGATTTGGAACAACTCTATGATGCCAATGTTTGTAAGAGATTCATGAACATTAATTTTTCTTTCGCCGGAGACAACAGCCATCGGAAGTTTATCTTTGAACTCAACAGCAATTTGCACTACCGGTTCCAAAGGACCAACAGTTTTTAATCCACTGCGATAAATATTATTCTTTGCATCAATAACTTTTTCAACATCTACATCAAAAGAATTCTGCAAACAATATTCACTCATTATGTGCCGGCTCGGAATTCCTTTTCTTGAGAAGAAGAAGTCGTAATCAAACCGTAAGCCGGCATCAAGAACTGCCTCTTCCCAAGCTTTCATGTGAAGAGGCATTGAATCAACAAGAGTACCGTCGCAATCAAATATCAATGCTTTAGCTTTCGGATCTACAAGAATTTTATTTCTCAAATAATCTCTCAAACCATTTTTTCCAGATTGAGTCTGCTAATTCTATTTGCTTATAATAAGCTCACATATTCTTCGGCTTAATAAGCTATAAATTTCACTATTTATCTTGTCGAAAATTTATAAATAGTTGTTTGCCTGTAAGGTGTTTTCTTGCTTGCTTTCAATGTAGCCGAAGGCCACTCCGGTTTGTTTGGTGAATCCGGGAATTTCTGCGCTTCCATACATAAGCCGGTTCTGTATTGATACATCACTCCATGCTTACCTTGCGATTTTCCATCTAGGAAATTTCCGCTATAAAACTGCACACCCGGCTGATCTGTCAAAATTTCCATTAATCGACCGGAGACTGCTTCATACAAGGACGCAAATTTAAAGACTTGCTCCGGATGTTTATTCAAAACCCAATTATGATCGTATCCAAGCCCAAATTTAATTTGCTGATTATCTTCGTCAATATCCTTTTTAATTGCCTTTGGTTTTCTAAAATCGAAAGGTGTAGTTGCTACATCAGCCAGTTCGCCGGTTGTAATCAATCCTTTATCAACCGGAGTATATTTATCTGCGTCAATCATCAACTCGTGATCAAGAATAGTTTTGGTTGGATCACCGGTTAGATTAAAATATGAGTGGTGTGTTGGATTTAATATTGTGTTTTTATCTGTTGTAGCTATGTAATTAATCCAGAGCTCATTTTCTTGCGAAAGTTGATAGTTAACAGATATATCAACTGATCCCGGATATCCTTCTTCTCCATCAACACTAACATAATTAAGAGTTATGAAAGATCCGCCCATTTTATTTTCGGCACCAACAACTCGCCAAACCCTTTTATTAAAACCAACCTTCCCTCCATGCAAATGGTTTTCGCCATTGTTGATTGACAATTGATAATCAGTTCCATCCAAACTGAATTTGCCTTTGCCAATTCTATTTCCATAACGTCCTACAATTCCGCCGAAATATGATTCTCCCTTTTCATATCCGGAAACATCATCATATCCAAGGACAACATCTTCTAGTTTACCGTTTTTATCCGGCACAAATAGAGAAACAACAGTAGCGCCATAATTTGTTATTTCAGCTTTCAATCCATTCTTATTAGTTAGTGTGTAAAGATATACTTCTTCTCCATTGCTAAGTTTTCCAAAAGACTTCTTTTTTACCATTGTGGATTCCTCTTTTTTAGGCTGGCATGAAACAAAAACCAATACGGCTGATAATAAGAAAACAATAGTTTTTAACATTTTCATATTCATTCTAGGCTCCGAAACAAATTAGTTTTGCGTTATTAACTTTTTTTGCGTTATATACTAAATCGACCTTCAATTTATCATTAGCACTATTTACGGAAACAATAATAAGAGAGATCAATAATATTTAAAAGACTTTTCTCACTCTCAGTAAAGTTTTTTAGTTTTTATTTTCTGGAGCAAATTACCTAGCCGTTTTACTCACATTTGAAAAGCAAAGCCATTATTGTAAATAAAATTTGAATCTAGTTTTATATTTCTTACAATTACACAAATAATTTTTAATTATTGGAAACAATTAACCAAAAGGGGAATTTCTTGAACACTTAAAACGAAAGAATGAACTTAACCAATAGGATTAGAACCTTACTACCGGTCAAAGCGCTTTGGGTTGCAATAGCAACCGGAACAATTTCCCTTATATCAATCATAACAAATATTCACTTCTATATTCCCGGAACCAACGCCTTATCAGATGCCCGCGAAATATTTAATGCACTTGGTGCTGCAATATCAGGCCCGATTGGGGGTATAATAGTTGGCACAATTTCTTGTTTAGTAAGTCCTACCGATGAGTTACGTTATTATATGATTTTTCAACATTGGATAAGTGCTATTTGGATCGGCTGGGCATATAAGAAATTAGTTTTCGAAAAAACCGGAATGCCTCATCTTGCTTGGGCGTGGATCATTCTAATATTTGTTTATTACATCCCTTCTTATATACCCGTGTACTTCATTACTTATTTCTTTTTCCCAGATGTCTATATTTCTTTTGTCGGCGGATCGCTTCCTCCTATTGAGTCACTTCTAAAATTGTATCAAGGATGGATTCCCGAAATTATATTTACAACAATCTATACTACTCTCATAATTGTTGCACTTCCGGAGTCATACAGAAAACCTCGCTGGGGAATGCCGGTTATAAAAAAATATTCTCAGCTCAAATCGGGAATTTTTAGAAATTTGTGGGAAAAGAAATTCAATAGAAATTATTTGGCAATTCGACTTTCACTTTGGTTTATACTTTTGTTTACAATTCCGCTGACCTTTCTAGGCATTTTCACGCGTAATTATTTTGAAGAATATTTTCTTAATGACGAGGCAATCCAACAGCAAGAAAGTATTGTGCGAGTTCACGGAATGGCATCTTGTACCGGTAAAGAGTCGGCTAGGATCTATCAGATTATCGATGAGATGAACAGAAGCGGCACAAGAATTATTGTTCTGACAGATAAGGATTTTGGAATCATTTATGGCCCATCAAAATTCTCAGAAACACATTACAATAAATCGTTAATCACAGATGATTTGAAAAAGCTAATACTCTCAAAAAGCAAAGGCTATTATATCGATATCCAAAATGGCAGCGCTTCGGCTTTTCAAAAAATAAATTCCGGAGAAAAATACATAATTTCTTTCTCTCCTCCGGGCAAGTATAAAAGTGAATTGACGGATTTCGCAAATCTTATTACAAAAAATCTTGGAATCACTTTATTAGTAATTTCTTTAATGTCCGGCATAATAATCTGGCTATTGATCGGTCGTCCTTTAAAGCGACTGACACTTGTTACCGAACAGATTGGATTAGGTAATTATAATGTTAATGCTACCAATTCGGATATGACTGATGAAGTATTGGTGTTGGGGAATGCTATTGATGATATGAAGCAAAATATTGAAAGTTCGCAAAACAAACTGACTGAAAGCGAACTTAAATTTAGAACGCTGTTTGAAACTGCCAATGACGCGATTATGATTATTGATGGAGAAAAAATTATCGATTTCAATTCGAAGGCTACTGAGTTTCTTCAACTAAAACTGAATGAAATTGGGAATAAATCCATTCTTGATTTTTCGCCGCTAATTCAAAATGATGGGTCATACTCACTTCAGAACATAAAAGGAAAAATTGCTCAAGCGCTTAATGGGAACCCACAGTTTTTCGAATGGGATATGTTACGCCCCAGTGGATCTGTTTTCGAAACTGAGATTAGTTTAAACAGAATTGAGCTCAAAAAGGATTCTTATGTTCAAGCAATTTTAAGAGATATTTCAGATAGGAAAAAAAACGAGAAGGAACTGATAAAAGCTAAACACGAAGCAGTAAAATCGGATGATCTTAAATCGGAATTTTTAGCACAAATTTCGCACGAAATCCGTACGCCGCTACATCTTATTTTAAGTAATCTGGCGGTAATTAAAGAAATTCATGGCCAGAGCTTACTTCCCTCATTAAAAAAATATTTGGATAATACCCAGCTAGCCAGCAACAGAATGACTCGCACTATTGAATCCATTATCAATATGGCAGAATTGCAAGTTGGTGTATATGAACCCAAGTATTCAAATTTTAATATTGTAGAAGATGTCTTAAGCGATTTATTTAAAGAGTTTTCAATCTTAGCAGATCTAAAACGTTTGCATCTTGAGCTGATAGTTAATACTGAGGATTGTATTGCACGTTGCGATAAAAATAGTTTGATAAACATTTTTTCTAATATTATAGACAATGCGATAAAATTTACTGACTGCGGAATAGTCTCTATCAAAGTTGAAGAAGTTAAAAATGAGCTCATCCATGTAATAATCAATGATACCGGTGTTGGAATTTCCAGTGAGTATTTGCCAAGTCTTTTCCAAATTTTTTCTCAGGAAGAACATGGACTTGCAAGAACTTTTGAGGGAAGCGGTTTAGGACTCGCAATTACCAAAAGGTATTGCGATAATAACGGTATAAATCTTCATTTCGAATCTGTTAAAGGGAAAGGAACAACTGTAACATTACTAATTCCAACACCTTCGAAATATATTAACTAACCCGTTGTGTGAATTTAGTTTTATGAAGTCAAAAATAATTATATAATTAAAAAATGGAACGCGGATTGAACGGATTTATCATGATTTCCGCTGATAAATTTTTGAATATTTGCTTTTAACTTCCTTTTGTCAATTTTCCGAATCTAATTCACACAACTGGTTAACTAATTCACCTTACGCGAAAAAGAAAGATTTGCCACGTAGGCTGGAAGACTCAGAGATTTCACAAAGGAAGAAATAAATATTGAGAGGATTTTGTTCCTTAATGGCTAGGCCTTTTGAAGTTAGTTGCGTAAGGTGAGCAATTAAGACATTCATAATATCTTTGGTAATTCAATTTTGAATGTTGAGCCTTTTCCCTCTTCACTCAAAGCAATAATTTTTCCGGAATGTCTATCCATTATCTCTTTACATAAAATCAGCCCAAGTCCGGTACCGGCTTCATCTTCCGTACCTCTAGTTGAGGAATTAGATTCTATATTGAATAATCCTTTTCTGCGAGTTTCGGAGATACCTATTCCGTTATCTATAACACTAACAGAAATGCTATCTGGCAACTCTTCAACTTTTACTCTTATGCTTCCTCCGGCGGGGGTATATTTAATAGCATTCGATACCAGATTTCTGATTACTGTTGATATCAAATTTTCATCGCAACAAGTATTAACTTCTTTTGGACAATCGATATTGAGGTGCAATTTCTTTCTGTAAATATTTTCGGATAAGATTTCGCAGTTTCTTTCAACAATATCTTTGAGATCGCGAACCAAAGGTTCATAATCAACTACATTCCGCTGAAACTTTCCCCATAGCAATAATTCCTCAAGAAAATCATATTGTCTCTTTAGTGCAATATTTAATCTTGATGCAAAATCTTTTCTTTCTTCCGGAGTAAGATCATCATCAAGATTTTCCAATATGCTTGCTATTCCTAGTAGTCCTTGGAAAGGGCTACGTAAATCGTGCGCAATAATCGAAAAGAATTTATCTTTTGTTGCGCTTGATTTTTTTAACTCCTTATTCACATTTGCAATCTCTTCCGATTTTGCGAAAAGTTCTTTAATAATTTTTTTCTTATCACCAATTATTAAATCTATAATAAAGGCAGAACCTAAAAGTATTATTGATTGAACTGTAAGTTGGAAAAAACTTGTACCCCAAGAAAATCTTCTTATTAGTAAACCCTCAATTTCCAGGAATCCAATTATCCAGAGTAAAAATAATTCTACAGCTAGAGTTATTACTAAAACTCTCCGGTCGAACGCTAAGCTTGATATTACTAAAACAATAGGCAATACAAGAGTGATTTCATCCCGGGTTCCATCAACAAAATACATAATGGAGGCTGCAGACGAAATCATTATAATTTCGATAAACAGTAATGGTTTTTGAATTAGCTTCTTCTTGTTTAAATAGCCGAAAAGAAATGTAAAGAATGTAGAAATAGATAAAAGCATTGAATACGAGCTTGTAGCAATAACCAGCTCGTAGACCAAGGCATAGAGATATGCAAAAATTAGAATAACACTAAAGTAATGAGCATATTTTGCCTCCCTTGCTTTCTGCAAATCCTCGAACATGGGTGGAGATAAAAATTTTAATATTCTTTGCATTATGTTCTATTCAAATAGTGTATAGGAATCCCCGTAATTGGAGAATTCCTATGTTACTATCGAAAAGATTGGGCAAAATTGAATAGGGACAAGGAAGAATTTTAGTGCAAAATTAACGCTCTACTCTACCAGAACCGCCGCTTTTGACAAGCTTTTCAACTTCATCTACACTAACTAAATTAAAATCACCGGGAATTGAATGTTTTAAGCAGCTTGCCGCAACGGCAAACTCTAGCGCATCTTTCGTATTCTCTTTTGTGATTAAACCGTAAATCAATCCGCTAGCAAAAGAATCTCCGCCGCCAACACGATCTACAATTTCAATGTCATATTTCTTCGAACGGTATGGAGTTGAGCAATCTTTTTCGTCTAACAAAAGAGCGCTCCAACCATTCTTGGAAGCTGAATAGCTTTCTCTTAAAGTAATTGCTACAGTTTTGAATCCAAAGGTTTCTTTAAGTTTTCTTGCAACAGCAAAATAACCTTCTTGGTCAAGTTCACCGGCTTCAATGTTTGTCTTTTCAGCTTTCAAGCCTAAGCTTTTTTCGGAATCCTCTTCATTAGCAATACAAACATCTACATACTTCATTAGCGGTTTCATTACAGCTTGAGCTTCTGCTTCTGTCCACATCTTAGCTCTAAAATTCAAATCGCAGCTAATTGTTACTTTTTTCTTTTTAGCGGTTTCGCACGCAAAAGCTAATGCTTCTTGTGCACTTTTACCAAGTGCCGGAGTAATTCCTGTCCAGTGAAACCAATCAGCATTTTCAAAAACTTTATCCCAATCAATCTCTTCTTTCTTCATTTGAGAAACTGCGGAGTTTGCTCTATCATAAATAACTTTGCTTGCTCTTTGGCTAGCGCCGGTTTCTAAGAAATAAATTCCTACTCTATCTCCGCCGCGAACAATGTAATCATCCTTAACACCAAATCTTCTTAAATGATTAACAGCAGATTGCCCAATCTCATGCTTAGGTAATTTTGTAACGAAGTAAGAATCAAATCCATAATTGGAAAGTGCAACTGCCACATTTGCTTCGCCACCGCCGTAAGTAACATCTAAATTTTGTGATTGAACAAAGCGTGTAAAGCCCGGTGTTGAAAGCCGAAGCATAATTTCGCCAAATGTTACAACTTTTTTCTTCACTTTATTTCCCTATCAATTTTGTGATTAACGTCCCATCCAGCCGCCGTCAACGGTGACAACACTTCCGTTGAGGTAACTTGATGCATCAGAACATAAGAAAACAACCGTTCCCATCAAGTCTTCCGGTGTTCCCCAACGTCCCGCGGGAATTCTTGCCAAGATCGATTTATTTCTCTCTACATCTTCGCGCAATGCTTTTGTGTTATCTGTTGCAATGTAGCCGGGAGCTATTGCATTAATTGTTACTCCTTTGCCAGCCCATTCATTAGCAAAAGCCATTGTTAACTGTTTAACGCCGCCTTTGCTGGCGGCATAACCCGGCACTGTAATTCCACCTTGAAACGAAAGCAAAGAGGCGATGAATACAACCTTTCCATAACCGCGTGCAACCATTTCTTTTCCAAACTCGCGGGTTAAAATAAATTGCGCAGATAGATTTATCTCAATCACTTTGTCCCAATATTCATCGGAGTGTTCTGCAATTGGTTGACGGAGAATAGTTCCGGCGTTGTTTACCAAAATATCCACACGTGGAAAATCTTCTTTTACTTGCTTGATAAATCCGTACAAAGCATTACGGTCGGAAAAATCGCAGACATAGCCTTTGAATTTACTGCCTCGTTCAGTAATCATCTTCTCTGTTTCAGAAAAATCTTGCTCGTAAGATGCGCTGATGATAACATCAGCACCGGCTTCAGCTAATGCCAAAGCGTAGAACTGACCAATTCCTTTGTTAGCGCCGGTTACAATTGCTGTTTTACCTTTCAAACTAAATTTATCGAGTATCATGTTCACCTCTAATTCTAATGTTTCATATCGTCCCTACGGGACTTTAATTCTATATTCAAATTCATTGTTATAGAAATCTGATCCTTACGGGATCATTTCTATTTTAATATTTCCTTTAATATTTTGTCCCATAGGGACAATATCCTTATAACTTTAAAACCGGAAATGGGGTAAATCCCTTTAGGGATGGTATCACTCAACCTCATCAAACAAAAATTTCTCGTTGTAGTAAATATCAAAGGCTTTCAAAAAATCAGAATACTCTTCTTTGAACGTACTTTTCTTATGATGCACTTCTTGGTTTTGAATATATTTAATCACTCTTGAAATTTGAGAATGTGAATAAGTAAACGCACCATATCCAGCCTGCCACTCAAACTTACCATGCACAAACTTCTTATCATTAATCCATTTAGAAGAACTACCTTTAATATCTTGCATAAGATCGGATAAACATTGAGTAGGTTTAATTCCGATCAGTATATGAACATGATCTCCAACGCCGTTAATCGCGAGCAGCTTATGCTCATTATTTTTAAGTATGCCGCTTATATACTTATATAATTCTTGTTTCCATTCTTCTCTGATAAGAGATTGTCTATTCTTTACAACAAAAACAACTTGTACATATAGTTGTGTATAAGTGTTTGCCATTGCATTTATTTAAGTTCAGTCATTGCAATTGCGTCCATATCATCAAACACTTGGTTCTCTCCGCCCATAGCCCAGATGAAAGAATAACTTTGTGTTCCGCAACCGGAATGAAGAGACCAGCTGGTTGAAAGAACTGCTTGTCTGTCACGAATGATGATGTGGCGCGTTTCGTTTGCTTCACCCATCAAGTGAACAACAAATGCATCCGGATTCAAATTGAAGTACATGTAAACTTCACTTCTGCGCTGATGAGTATGACATGGCATTGTATTCCAAACGCTGCCATCTTCAAGTTCGGTTAATCCCATTACAAGTTGGCAAGTAGGAAGAATATCGGGCAAAATATATTGATTGATTGTTCTCTTGTTAGAAGTCTCGGTCGAACCAAGATGACGATGAACTGCTTGATCGTACGTAATATGCTTTGTTGGATAGGCTGTATGAGCCGGATAGCTGACAAAATAAAAATGAGCCGGAGTTTCGGTATTATCACTTTTGAACTCAACACTCTTAGCGCCTCGTCCTATGTAAAGCGCGTCACGGTAATCCATCTTGTAATCTATTCCATCAATGGTAACAACACCAGACTTACCAATATTGATTACACCAACTTCGCGGCGGTCGCAGAAATGTTCTGCCGCCATTTCTTTTTTTGTTGCTATAAGTAGAAGAGTTTTTCCAACCGGCACAGCCGAGCCGGTAATTGATCTATCAACATCGGAATAAACCATTGGTATTTCGTTCGGAGTAAAAAGCGATTCAATCAAAAACGATTTGCGAAGTTCAGTCGTATCCATCTTCTTAAATCCATTTTGATCGGGTGAATATCTTACTTCCATTTTATCCTCATTCTCTTTTAAAGAGATTCTGTTATAACCAGCTTTTAATTTTTTCAGCTACACTAGCGCCGGTAAACCCAAATTTTTCAGCAAGTGTTTGATATGGAGCCGAAGCACCAAATGATTTCATTCCAATCAACAATAATTTTTGGCGGAATAAATCTCCCCAGCCGGTCATAGTTGCCGCTTCAATTACAACAACCGGAACATCTGCCGGGAATAATTCTGTTTTGTATTCTTCAGATTGCTTTTCAAAAATTTCTCTAGAAGGAATTGAAACAACTCGGATATTTAATTTATCACCAAGCAATTTCTTGGCTGAATCAGCGACTGGAACTTCGGAACCGCTTGCAGCAATTACTAAATCAAGCTTACCATTTTTTTCTTTACTTGTTATGTAAGCACCTTTCAAAACATCGTTTGGAGTAAAATCTGCTTCGCGATCAAACGCATCAATTTTTTGTCTGGTAAGAATTAAAGAAACCGGACCATCAGTTTTTCTTAAAGCGTAAGACCAAGCCATCGCGGTTTCAATTCCATCTGCCGGGCGAAGAACCGTTGAGTTTGGAATTGCTCTAAGTACAGCCAAATGTTCAACCGGCTGATGAGTTGGTCCATCTTCACCAACAAAAATAGAATCGTGAGTGAAAACATAGATCGTAGGAATTTGCATTATTGCGGCTAAGCGTATTGTTGGGCGCATGTAATCCGAGAACACGAAGAATGTTGCGCCGAAAGCTTTGTATCCACCGTAAAGTGTTATACCATTTAGAATCGCGCCCATTCCATGTTCGCGGATTCCAAAATGGAAATTTCTCCCGCTAAATTTATCAGCGAAGATTGCATCAAATCCATTCATAAAAGTATTTGTTGATGGAGCTAAATCCGCCGAGCCGCCAACAAAGTATGGAACAAGCTGCGCAATTTTTTGAATAACTTTGCTGGATAAAGTTCTTGTAGCACTTGGTTCTTTTGGAACTGCCGCAATAAGTTCTTCCTCGAGATTTTCCGGAAGCCATCCAGCTATTGCTTTTTCATACTGATCAGCTTTTTCCACTTCGTTCTTTTTCCATGAAGCATAATCATTCTTCCATGAATCATATAACTTTTTCATTTCACTTTTGCGAACTGCAAATAAATCTGCAACTTCTTGCGGAACGTAAAATTCTTTATCAACCGGCCAGCCTAAATTTTCTTTAGTCTTGATCATTTCTTCTTTACCAAGCGGCGAGCCGTGAACATCGTGTGTGTTAGCTTTATTCGGCGAACCAAAACCGATTGTTGATTTGGTAATGACCAATGTTGGTTTTTCTTTTTCAGCTTGTCCGGCTAAAATTGCTTTTCTAATTCCATCATGATCACAAGCATCAGTGTGTAAAACTTGCCAGCCGTAGCTTTCAAATCTCTTCTGAATATCTTCTGAGAAAGTTAAATATGTGTGTCCTTCAATAGTAATAGTGTTGTCATCATAAAAATAAATAATGTTGCCAAGTTTCAAGTGTCCGGCTGTTGAAGCAGTTTCGTGAGAAACGCCTTCCATCAAATCGCCATCGCCGCAGAATCCGTAAATATAATTTCCGCCAAAGAGATTTCCGTAACGGGCTTCAGTCATCTTCGCGGCAATCGCCATTCCTATTCCGTTTCCAAAACCTTGTCCCAATGGACCGGTTGTAGTTTCAACACCGGGAACGTGACCATACTCCGGATGTCCGGCAGTTTTGCTTCCCCACTGTCTGAATGATTTAAGATCATCCATAGTAACGTCGTAGCCGGTAAGATGAAGCATAGAATAAATTAGCATCGAGCCATGCCCACCGGATAAAACAAATCTATCACGCCCAGCCCATTTCGTATCATCGGGATTATGTTTAATAAATTCTGTCCATAATATTGCTGCAACGTCAGCCATTCCCATCGGCATTCCGGGATGACCGGAATTAGCTTTCTGCACACCTTCTGCAGCTAAAATTCTAATTGTATTCGCAGTTAGTTTCTTAATATCCAATTTCTACTCCGTGTTTTTTTCATACTCTAAAATAAAAAATATTTCACTCTACCTGCTTCCCGTCCCACCTTCGGCAGAGTCCGAGGCGGACGTCTTGTATCTTAGGCAAGGCGGGCGTTCTGCGTTCGGAATTTATCCGCCGATAGGGCGGACTCTGCACTAGACAGAATAAGTCGTCGAAGCTGTATCTCCGCCGCGTCCGGTCCAGTTTGTATGGAAGAATTCGCCGCGAGCTTTATCAACACGCTCATAAGTATGAGCGCCAAAATAATCGCGCTGAGCTTGCAATAAGTTTGCCGGTAATCTTCCGTTGCGGAAGCCATCAAAATAATTTAACGCTGTAGATAGAACCGGAATCCAAATACCATTAGTAGCTGCTGTTGCAACGACTTTTCTCCAAGAAGCTTGAGCATCCATAATCTTTCCAGCGAAGAAAGGATCGAGCAAAAGATTTGTGAGATTTGGATTCTTATCAAACGCTTCTTTAATCTTGCCTAAGAATGCTGAGCGAATGATACAACCACCTCGCCACATTAACGCGATACCACCATTGTTTAAGTTCCAGCCATATTCTTGAGCTGCGTAACGCATCAATACATAACCTTGCGCATAAGAAACTAACTTAGAAGCGTAAACAGCATTTTTAATATCATCTATAAATTGTTTTTTATCGCCTTCAAATTTTGGAGTTGGTCCACTTAAGACTTTCGAGGCTTCAACGCGGTCAGCCTTCAAAGCAGAGAGAGCGCGCGCATATACTGCTTCACCAATTAATGTAAGCGGTGTTCCCGTATCTAACGATGCAACTACAGTCCACTTACCGGTTCCTTTTTGTCCGGCTGTATCTAAAATTTTATCTACAAGCGGCGCGCCGTCTGCATCTTTGAACGCAAGAATATCGCGTGTGATTTCGATAAGATAACTTTCGAGCTCACCTTCATTCCATTCTTTGAAAACCTCGTGCATTTCATCGGCACTCATTCCCAAAAGATCTTTCATAATTTGATATGCTTCGCAGATGAGCTGCATATCGCCATATTCAATTCCGTTGTGAACCATTTTAACAAAATGTCCGGCACCGTTTTCACCAACCCAATCGCAGCAAGGAGTTCCATCTGCTACTTTAGCAGAGATTGATTGGAAGATTTCTTTTACATGAGGCCAAGCCGCAATAGAACCACCGGGCATAATTGATGGACCCTTTAGCGCTCCTTCTTCGCCGCCGCTAACACCGGTTCCAATGTACAGCAAACCTTTCTCTTCCAAATATTTTGTTCTTCTAATAGTATCCGGAAAATGTGAGTTGCCGCCATCAATAAGAATATCACCTTTTTCTAAGTGAGGGATTAAGAGCTCAATAAAATCATCAACCGGTTTACCAGCTTTAACCATCATCATAACTTTGCGCGGAGTTTTTAGATTTGCTGTAAGTTCTTCCAACGAATGCGCACCGATTACATTCTTTCCTTTTCCTCTTCCGTTAACAAAGTTATCTACTTTATCAATTGTGCGGTTGTAAACCGCAACCTTGTAACCATGACTTTCCATGTTGAGAACAAGATTCTCACCCATTACGGCAAGACCAACTAACCCAATGTCAGCTTTACTCATTTTGATTCCTCTATTTATTTTTTCTTAAATCCTATTTGATATAATTTTTGTGCGACTGATTCTTTACAATTTTTAAGATCAAGCGAATAGAAAGTAAACTCTCTTCTAACCGGATAATCGCCGCGCTGCTTCTCAAAGGTTTCTATGGATGAGCCTAAGCGCTTGTCATCTTCTTCAATCTTGTAGGTAAATAAAACTGCTTCTCTAATTATTTCTTCTTCAGTTTTACCAGCACCGTCAATTTCAATGTTGCTTGAATTAGCCGGAGTTGAAATTTCCTTTGGATACCAATTCTTCTCTAATGGCAAACTAAAAAACTCGGCTAATCCATTAACACACATTGCAGTTCCGTTTGCTTTTCCATCCGCAGAATAACCGGCAATATGAGTAGTTGCAATGTCTGTCAGTTCCAGTAATTCCAAATCAATGTTTGGTTCGTTTTCCCAAACATCAATAACAAGGTCAGAAATGCTGCCGTTTCTTACCGCAATTTTAAGTGCGTCAGTTTCAACAACTTCGCCGCGTGAACTGTTAAAGAGAATTTTGCTCTCTGTAAAACTTTCAAAAAACTTCTCATCTGCCATGTGAAAAGTTTTGTCTTCGCCGGTTCTATTTAGCGGGACATGAAAAGTAATTATGTCGCTCTTCTTAACAAGTTCATCAAGCGGGACGAATTGATTTCCGCCTTCTCTTCTTTGTCTCGGCGGGTCGCAAAGCAATACATTCATTCCAATTGCTTTAGCTAGATTCTCAACTTTGCTTCCAACGTTTCCAACACCAACTATGCCTAAAGTTTTTTCAGCTAGTTTGATGTTTTTTCTTGCAGCAATTGTAACCAAAGCAGAAGCAATGTACTGCTGCACGGAACTTGAGTTGCAGCCCGGCGCGCTCATCCAATGAATTTTGTTTGCGTCACAGTACGCGCCGTCAATATGGTCGAATCCGATTGTTGCTGTAGCAATAAACTTTACAGCTGAACCGGCAAGCAATTCTTGGTTACATTTAGTTCTTGTCCGGACAAGTAATGCATCTGTATCTTTTACAGTTGCACTGGTAATTTCTTTTGGTGATAAATACAAAACTTCGGCAAATAGTTCCAACACTCCCTTTAAGAATGGAATCTTATCATCAGCCACTATCTTAATTTTGTTATTCATTTCGGTCAGTTGTTAAATCTATCCTTGTAAGCCCACAAACCAAGCGCAGGATTAGAGATGTAGAAAATTTCTTCGCCGTCCGGCATAATGTTAAAGCCATCTTTCAAAATTTGCGGGTTGTATTTATTCATCATCTTCGCCAAATCAGCATAAGCAAAATTCACGCTTTCAATTTCTTCTTTAGTAAGATTGCCGGGACAGTAAGTAATCTTAAATCTGTTTTCGGATGAGCCGTGAATAAGATGCGCAGCCGCACTCAAATTGTTTTTCAGTTCATCATTCTCTTCAACATACTTTAGCACTTCCGGAGTTGTAACGTAGCCATATTTTCTAATCAAGCGGTCAATCTCCTTGTCCTCGCCAAATTCTTTTAAGCCCGGCGCGAGAACAATCAACTCGCCTTCATCAGCAATTGCCATCCTAGTTCTGTAAATACTTTTGTTACCAAGCCATGTACTTTTGAATTCGGAAGGATCGAGATAGACAACAACTTTATTTAGAGGTTCATCCAGCATTTCAAAGTTTACTTTGAGAGAAAGCTCAGCAGCCATTTTGAATGTTTCGTAATCATCACCAACAAACAAACCTTTTACGGCTAAAC
The DNA here is from genome assembly GCA_043807765.1 of Ignavibacteriota bacterium. GTDB lineage: Bacteria > Bacteroidota > Ignavibacteria > Ignavibacteriales > Melioribacteraceae > Stygiobacter. Next base: position 22,272 of record JAZDFQ010000054.1, on the reverse strand, counting down.
GCCCGTACATATCTTTGCCAACAACTGTTAACACGTAAACGATAGGGAGATGTTTAGCAAAATTATCGGCTGCATAATTTAGAACTTTACGAACCGGAGTATCGGCACGCCCCATCATTCTTTCCATTCCGTAAACAGCGCCAAGATAATGACTCTTATTAATTCCCTCTTTACCGCCGGTTCCAACAAAAATGTTTTTTGTATAGTTAGCCATTCCTACAACTTCGTGCGGAACAACTTGTCCGACTGAAAGAATCAAATCATAATTCCCATCAACCAAAAGTCTGTTTACTTGTGCGGGCCAAGAATAATTTAGCTTGCCTTCACTAACTTCATTTATAAATTCAGAAGGAACATCTCCGAGAGTTTGCAGATCGCTCCGCCAATTATGAACTCTAAAAATATTTTTAGGAACATCACCAAACATCGTTTCAAGTTCTTTATCACTCATAGCTACGTGCGTTCCGAGAGCCGGAAGAATATCTGTTAACTTTTCACCGTAGTATTTGTATGCAAAGCGTGTTAATATTCCGGCATGTGAGTGAAAGCGTGTGAAATCCGGAGGAATCGCCAGAACTTTTTCTTTTAAGCCAAGTTTTTCTAACGCAGTAAACAATCCTTCGCGTAAATCATCCTCATTTAGAATATCACTTTCACTTCCACGCGCATAATAAATCATCTTTTGTCTTGTCCTTCTAAATTATCTCTGAATTCTAGCCGAGCCGCCTTTTGCAAAAGCGCGAACTTCTTCAACGGTTGACATTGTTGTATCACCGGGAGTTGTTGTAAGCAATGCGCCATGCGCCCAGCCAAGTTTTACTGCTTCTTCTGCAGATTCACCATTTAACAAGCCGTAAATAAATCCGGCTGCAAAACCATCTCCTCCGCCAACTCTATCAAGTACATCAAGATCACAAGTTGGTGCGGAATAAGTTTTTCCGTTTATCCATGCAACCGCACTCCAGCTATGTCTGTTTGTAGAATGAACTTCTCTTAATGTTGTAGCAACAGCTTTTATGTTTGGATAACGGGCAGTTACATTATCAATCATAGCGAAGAAAACGCTCGGGTCTAATTTTGATTTAGCGTGAACATCCGGTCCCGGAAATCCCAAACCTTTCTGCAAATCTTCTTCATTACCAACGAGAACATCAACGTGTTTAACAATTCCATCTAAAACTTCGGCAGCTTTACTTTCGCCGCCCCAAATATTCCAGAGTTTAGCACGGAAATTCAAATCGAAACTTGTAATTGCGCCGGAAGCTTTTGCTTCCTTCATAGCTTCGATAATTAACTGTCCGGTTGTTTCGGAAAGTGAAGCAAAAATTCCGCCGCTATGAAACCATTTAACACCGTTCGCGAAAATTTCTTTCCAGTTAAAATCGCCAGGCTTAAGATACGAAGCGCCTTCGTTACATCTATTATAGAATACAACCGGAGCGCGTGAACCTAATCCTCTATCGCTGTAAACGGTTGCCATGTTTGGTCCGTTCACTCCGTTGTGCTTCATTTTTTTGTAGAAAGGTTTAACTCCCATTGCACGAACACGTTCTGCAATCAAATCTCCAATTGGATATTCAACCATTGCAGAAGCAATTGCTGTGTTCATTCTAAAACAATCTGCTAAGTTTGCAGCTACGTTAAACTCGCCGCCGCTAACATGAATTTGGCATTGAGTAGCTTTTCTAAAAGGAATGATTCCGGGATCCAAACGGTGTACAAGCGCACCGAGAGAGAGTAAATCCAAAGCTGCATCTTTTTTGATATTTAGTACTTCGCTCATTTTATTTTTCCTTAATTAATAACCGGAATGTTTTCTGTATCGTCCCTAACCTGCCTGCGGCAGGCAGGAGGGACTTTGGTTTATTTGGTATTCTTTACTTATAGATATTTTATCCCTACGGGATTTTTAGCTCCGTTAGGAGCGAAATATTTATAGAATAATGAGCACAAAATATTTGTTAAGTCCCTTTAGGGACGCTATAAAACAATTCACCATTGTGTGAATTCTATTGCTCATTAAATCCATTATCATGTTATTTTTTTCTTCCTTGTATTTCCAATATCTGGATTGATGGATTATACACCACTGTATGCGTTAAAACCACCATCAACCGGAATGATTACACCGGTTACAAATTTTGAAACATCGGAGATTAGATAAAAAAGTGTACCGAGTAGTTCTTCCGGTTCACCAAATCTTTCCATTGGAGTTCCATTTAAAATCTTACGAGCACGAGCTGTTAGTTCGCCGGATTTTTCATCAATCATTAAAAATCTATTTTGATTTGTTAAGAAGAAACCGGGCGCAATTGTATTTACACGCACGTTAACTTTAGCAAAGTGAACCGCCATCCATTCCGTTAAATTATTTACAGATGCTTTTGCGGCAGAGTAAGCCGGAATTTTTGTAAGCGGTCTAAACGCATTCATAGAAGAAATGTTTATCACGCTTCCGCCGCGACCGAGCATATCTTCTGCAAAAACCATTGTAGGTAAAACTGTTCCAAGAAAATTCAAATCGAACACGCTTCTAAATCCTTCAATGTCTAATCCAAAAAAAGATTTAGATAGGTCGTTCATATTATCCGGAGTTAAAAATTCATTTGCACATGTTGCTTTCGGGGAATTTCCACCGGCTCCGTTTAACAGCACATCAATTTTCCCAAGCTGCTCGTTGATTTGTTTCTTTGCTTCAATTAAGCTTTCTTTTTCAAGCACATTACCAACAACACACAAAACCGGTTTACCATTCTTAGTTGCTAATCCGCGCGCGCAGTCTTCGCATCTTCCTTTTTTGTAATCAAGAATAGCTACTTTAGCGCCGGCATCAATCAATGCTTGAGAAAAAACACCGCCAAAAACTCCGCAGCCTCCGGTGATTACACAAACCTTATCTTTAATATCTGCAAACGATAAATCCATTTTAGTCTCCTACTTCTTAATAACGCTATTTATGCTTTCGGTAATAAGCTTAGCATTTACCGTAAGCTTAGAATAATTTTCAGTATCAATCGCTTCTTTATCAAGCAAAGCAGAACCGATTCCAACAGCAACAGCACCGGCTTTAATCCACTCTCCGGCATTAGTTAAAGAAACTCCGCCCGTCGGCATTAATTTTAAGTGAGGCATCGGTGCTAAAATTCCTTTGAAGAAAGCCATTCCCAAAACATCTGCCGGAAAAACTTTTACAACATCGGCACCATATTCGTAAGCAGTTAGAATTTCTGTTGGAGTAAAACAGCCGGGCATTGCCGGAACATCGTACTCGTGTGCAGCATCTATAATTTCTTTTTTGAAAACCGGGCTAACTACATACTTGGCTCCGGCTTCGATAGCTTGCTTTGCAGTATCAGCATTTAGTACAGAACCTACACCTACAATAATATCATCACTTAGTTCTTGGGCTACTTGTTTAATCAAACCAATCGCGTTAGGAACTGTCATAGTTACTTCAGCAACGGAAACTCCACCCAGCGCAAGTGCTTCAATTACTTTCTTGAGTTTATCAGCTTCCTTTAAGCGAATAACAGCAACTGATTTTCTTTTTAGAATTTCTTCTAAGATTATTTCTCTTTTCATATTAACAAAACGGCTCGATGTGTTTAATAAAATGATTAGTTAAAAATTTATAATGAGTTTTCTCATTTCCTTTCAAGCAATTTAGAATTTTATCTTTAAATAAATAACCTGTAGCCGTTTTCTCAGTTAATACTTTGCCAAATGTTACATGAAGTACTTGCCGTGCATCTTCAGAGCTGAATAGTTCCAACAATTCTTGGTCCGTATAACCGGAAGCCGGTTTCAAGTTGCTTAATACAGCAGAAACGTGATAAGAAAGTTTTTCTGTCTCATATAAACCGTAACAAAAATTGTAAATACTTCTAAAGAGTTTTGGATCTACTGCAGCCACAACACGAAGTGCTTCTAGATAGCTCGTACCGGCTGTTTTAACATGAGTGTGAGCGCCGCGGAGCGAGCCGATTACTTTGTAAACGGAAAATTTATCGCTGCCGGAATGAAGACTTATTTTATAGTTACCAAAATATTTGGTTATTGCCAAATGTTTAATATACTCTCTCTTGAACAGTTCCAAATTACCTTTGTAATCGATTCCTTTTTCGAAAGAACCGATGAAACGTGGAGCTAAACTAATGAACTCTACTTTCAAACGATGAAGTTCGTTTGCGAAGAAGAAGTGTTCGAATGTTGACGTAACTGATTCTGTCTCATCAACCGAAACTTCTACTTCAAACGGACGACCGTTACTTATAGCTTTCAAATGTTCATACATTTTTTTGATATGAGCAATAGCCTTTCCATACTTTGCGTAAGCGCGTAAGAAATCTTGTTCGTTTACTTCAAGAACAAAATCTTCGCTAATCTTGAATTCTTTTTTAGAATAGCGTCTTTCGGCTGCCGGAAAAGTATCATCAAGATCGCCCCAAGGTAAATTTGCAACTACGCTAAAAAGTTTTTGTTCATCATAGTTATCTGCGTCGTTATCAACATGCTCGCCGGGGTCGAACGTAAACATTGTAAATCCGGCGTTGAGCATCAATGTAGAATCTTCCGGTGTTTTAAGATGATCTGCGTCGGAGCCGAAACCATCCTTATATCCTTCTTGAAACACAGCCCAAACAGCTGCATCCATAACTTCATCGGCAGTCCTTTGCGTTCTTGTAAGTTCACGTATAGATTGCTGTGCGAGAATTGGTTTAAAATTACCAATTGTAAGTGAGCGGATATGCCCGCCGTTTGCCAGACCAAGCCTATCGCCAAAACCAAATGAATCATTAATGCCAAGCACTTGCGGAACTGTATAGCTGAAGATTGCTTGCAACGCAATTCTATTTTTGTTTATAAGCGGGCACTTTTTGAGAGTTAGTCCGTTGCTTTCAACAATTGTTCCTTCAAAGTTTGCGAGTATTTCCGCATTTGAAGTTGCAGTTATATACAAAGATTTTTCCGTCCCTTCTTTACCGATAAAGAATGTAACATCGTTTAGCTTGTTGATCGAGTTCGGGTAAACTTGAACCGAATAATCATCATTTATCTTTAGCTCGAATAAATCATTTGTTACTGATTTCGATTCCGAAAACTTCTCCAACAACTTTTGTGAATCCATTTCTTTCCTTTATTAAAGTTTGTAAGCTTCTTTAGCTAAGTTATAAGTAATATCTTTTGCGATGATTAGTGCCTCATCCATTGAAATCATGTGGCGTGCAACTAAACCCGCTAAAAAATTTGAATCTACTCTGCGCGCTACATCGTGACGTGCGGGGATAGAAACAAACGCGCGCGTATCATCAATAAAACCAACAGTATTGTAAAAACCGGCTGTCTCTGTTACTTGCTGTCTAAATCTTGTCATTCCTTCAATGCTGTCATGGAACCACCAGGATGGACCAAGTTTCATTGCCGGATAATGACCGGCAAGCGGAGCCAATTCGCGAGAGTAATTTGTTTCATCCATAGTGAAAACAATTACTGTAAAGCGAGGATCGTTCCCAAATTTATTCAACAACTCTTGCATGCTCTTTGTGTACTCACAAGTCGTCGGAATGTCTGCGCCTTTATCTGCACCAAATTTTGTAAACACATCTTTATTATGATTTCTATAAGCGCCGGCGTGAATCTGCATAACCAGTCCATCTTCAACACTCATGCGCGCCATTTGCATAAGCATGTGCGCTGTAAATTCATCGGCTTCTGTTTGAGTGATTGTTCCACTTAATCCTTTTTGGAAAAATTTTTCAGCAGCTTCATCGCCGAGATCATGCGCATAGGCAGAAACAACTCCATGATCGGTTGAAGTAGCACCCATTTCTTTGAAATACTTCCTTCTCTCTTCCAGCGCGTGAATTAATTTCTTGTAAGAAGTGATTTCGTAACCAACAGTTTGTTCTAACTTTTTAATATTTGCTTTCCACGCAAAGTTGGAAAGATCGGTTACACCATCGGGGCGGAAAGCCGGAATAACTTTTCCCTTCCAGCCGCTCTCTTTTATTTTTTTATGAGGATCAAGCGTATCGAACGGGGCATCGGTTGTAGATAAAACTTCTATTCTGAATTTCTCAAAGAGAGTTCTCGGCAAGAATTCCGGAGAGCTAATTTTCTCATTCAATTCATCATAAATTTTGAGAGCGTTTTCACCATTTAACTTTTCTTTGATGCCGAAAACAATGTTGAATTCGTAATCGAGCCAAACACCGCTTGGTGTGCCGTTGAACAAGAAATATTTTTCTGCAAACAACTTCCAAATCTTTGTCGGATCAGTTTCAACCGGAGTTCCGTTTACGCTTGGAACACCAAGCGATTCCATCGAAATCCCTTTAGAGTAGAGCATTCTAAAAACATAGTGATCTGGAATTAAAAAAAGCTGCGTTGGGTTTGGAAACGGTTTGTTATCTACAAAAATCTGCGGGTCAACATGTCCGTGCGGAGAAATAATAGGCATGTCTTTAACCGTTTGATAAATCTCTCGCGCAACATTTCTTATTGCCGGGTTCGGGTCAAAAAATCTATCTTCGTGTAAATTGTAGAGAGCCATTAAAACCTCAGATCAATATTCTATAGTTACTGGATTGTTAAGTTCTTCAACAACAGTTGCCAAATATTTATCAAACTCTTCTTGAGTTTTAATTCCGCCCGGCTCTTGTTCCCAAGCAGCGCAGAAATAATATTCGAGCTTTCCTTTGTTCGGCTTCAGTTTTACAATTTGGCTAACTGCGTCTTCGGTTAATTCAATCAAATCTTTTTTCTTGAAGAGAATGGCTATTCCAAGTTTATCGCCGGAAAGAGATTGCTTTCCGTACAGAGCCAAATAACCCCATCCTTTCTGTGGATCGAGCTTAGTTAAATTTGTTCCGGCATACTTTGCTAATCCGGTTACTAAATTTTCCGGTTCACCATCAATTGTAATTGCATGCTTTGTTAATCTGCTTCCGGCAGTAATCGCAAATCTCGATTCAACATTGTACTTCTTTTCACCAACGAGCCAGCCATAGTAGTTTGTAGTAATTTCGGATTTGAGGCAACCAATTTTTGATACTCTGCAATGAACACTGTCGGTTTTCGAAATCATATTTACCTTACTGTCGGCAAACATGCCGAGCGCGCCAATGCCGAGCGAACTTCCAACTTTGAAAATGTCCATTCCCCAATCTTGCATTGTATGGTATGAATCTTCATTCAAGCCAAGTGTGTCTGTAACGCCAACATTAGCAAGGACAAGCGCATTTACTTTCTTTCCCCAAATATCTGTTGCGTTGCGCCAATCTAAATAAAAGCGGTAGCCGACTTTTTCACTTTCCCAGCCGGGACCTTCATACTTAAATAGAGCATCGTGGTCTGTGTGAACAGCCGGAACTTTAACCTTATTAACATTGGTGAATTTAGTTCCCCGGAATTTCTTACCGTCATGTTGAAGATTTTGCTTCATAGCAATTTCAGCATAAGTTCTTTCTGCAAACGGGGATGGTTTCTTTCCGGCAATAAATTTCAGTTCTTTTACTTCGTTAACTTTCATATTAAGCAAGACCAGAATCTGATCGCCGCTGGCTTTGTGTTTTTCAATTTGATACGCAACTTCAGTTTCGCCATCAAAAACAGAAAATATGTCTAAGCTGAAATCCGGATGTTTGGCAATTACTTCCTTCGACAGAATATTTACAACCGCGTCGGTTCTTTCAGTGGCAATGGGGTTTTTCACCTTTACTGTAAATGACTTTTCCTGCGCAATATTTGCAGCGGAAAGAATGAACATCAACGCGAAAAATGTTTTTACTTTTTTCATAGTTGTCTTTTTCAAGTTAAAAAATTCAGACGGCAGCAAGAATTTCTGAGTTTGCCGCCGTCTGCTCTTTTATAGGAGGCACTATAAAAAGAAACTTTCTAAACGATCTTTACTTCTTCCAAAGTCGGAATCATAAAATTGTAAATGGCAAAAGATATTAAGTACATACTGCCGGCAATTATAAAAAGTATCAAATAGCTTCCGGTAAGTTGTAAGATGAACCCGGCGGCAGTTGCTATTAGCATCCCACCAATTGCGCCGGCCATTCCTCCAAAACCCACTACGGAACCAATAGCTTTTCTTGGGAAAACATCGGAAGCAGTTGTAAATAAATTTGCCGACCATCCTTGATGTGCCGCAGTAGCCAAGCTAAGTAGAGCAACTGCAACCCATAGGTTATCCGTTTGGGATATAAACACAATTGGAGTAACAAGAATAGCGCAAATCAACATTGCAGCTTTTCTTCCTTTATTCACTCCCCAACCCCTTTTAATAAAGAATGAGGAAAGCCATCCGCCGCCAACGCTGCCAACATCTGCCATTACGTAAATAATAATTAACGGAAGACCAATTTTATCAAGTGTGATGCTGTAATTTTTATATAAGAACTTCGGAATCCAGTAGAGATAAAACCACCAAACCGGATCAGTCAAAAATTTTGCTAAAGCAAACGCCCAAACTTGTTTGTGTTTCATTAAAGCAATCCAAGGTATTGCAACTTGAGGATCGGGTGGATCAGACTGGATGTATTCTAATTCTTCTTTAGATAATCTTTTTTGTTTTTCCGGTCTTTCATAAAATATAAACCAAAAGACTAACCAAATTAATCCTATTAAACCGGTGATAATAAAAGCTTCTTGCCAACCCCAGGTTAATGCAATCCATGGAACCGCTAATGGGGCAACAATAGCACCAACATTTGAGCCGGCATTAAAAATACCGGTTGCAAAGGCTCGCTCTTTTTTAGGGAACCATTCTGCAACTGTTTTAATTGCAGCGGGAAAGTTGCCGGCTTCAAAAAGACCAAGAAAAAATCTCGCAATCGAAAATCCCAAAACAGTAGATGCAAGAGCATGTGCTGCTGCCGCAAGACTCCATCCGGTTAATGATGCTGCATAACCTTTTTTTGTACCAATTCTGTCAACTAACCTACCAACCAGCAACAATCCCAATGCATAAGCAGCTTGAAAAGCTAAGACAATAGAAGCATACTCCATTTCATTCCAGCCAATTTCCTTTTCCAAAGTAGGGGCAAGTATTCCAATAATCTGGCGGTCCATATAATTGATAGTAGTAGCAAAGAAGAGTAAGGCGATTATTGTCCATCTGTATTTTCCAATACGAACCTTTTGTTCCATCTCAACTCCATTTGATAAATTGGTTGATAAAGCTTGTTTTTTGCTAATTTAATCGTTTACTTTATCGCTGAAATAAAAATCTAAAAAAAATATCTATAAGTCAACTACTATTTTGAATTTTTTCTGCGCGCATTGACTCAGAAGGTGGAAAAGCAAAATTTCTTAAAAATATTGCAGTTTGCTATTTTAGCAAAGGAGACTCAAATGAATTCAGTCAAAAAAAATTTACTTCCCTTTGCAATCTTAGTTATTCTTGGATACGGATTTTTTGCTTTTGATTTTGCCAAACCAATAATTGTTTATACCGCAGTTTGGATTGGATTGTCGGTACTATACTTATACTTTTCATACGCAGTAAAGAATTTTGAGCCCTCAAAAAAACTTATCCGATTGTTAGTTGCTGCCGGAATTTTAGTTCGCCTGATATTCATTTTGAGTCAGCCAATCGGCTCTGATGATGTTTACCGTTACATGTGGGATGGTAAAATTCAAGATACGGGAATTAATCCCTACCTTTACAAACCCGTTGATGAAAAACTTAACTCGCTACATTCCGAAATTCTCCCTTCAAAGATGAATTTTCAGAATATGAAAACCATATACTTCCCTTTAAGCCAATGGCTTTTCTATATTGGCTATAAAGTAAGTGGTGAATCTGTGTGGGCTTACAAATTACTTCTTCTACTCTCGGAGTTACTTACCGTTTTTCTTTTGTACAAGATTCTTTTGAAATTGAAGACTGATACTAAATACCTTTTACTTTACGTTTTAGCCCCACTTCCAATTATTCAATTCGCTCTTGATGCACATTTGGATGGTTTTGGGTTGCCTCTTCTATTAGCCTTTATCTATTTCTATTTAGAAGAAAGGAAAATACTTTCGGCAATATTGCTTGGTCTCTCCTTCTCAATTAAACCCGTAGGAATTTTAATTCTTCCTATTCTTTTTCTACGAGAAAAGAAAATTTCAGACAAGTTATTAATTTGTACTATTCCATTCATTGCCTTTGGAGTTCAGTTTTTGCCATATATTTTCAGTTCAAATCCATTTGAAGCATTTATAATCTACACAAGAAATTGGTTCTATAACGGATTGGTTTTCAATCTGCTAAACTCTTTTATTCACAACAATCAAACAAGCAGACTTTGGTGCAGCATATTACTATGCATTTCTCTTGTACCAGTTTATTTCATAAAGAAGAATTTTATGGATAAGATTTATTTCGCGGTATTGCTGCTGATGATTTTCTCCCCGGTTGTGCATCCTTGGTACATTGCGTGGACTTTGATACTAGCAATAGTTGCGCAAAAATGGAGTGGAATTTATTTTGCCGCAGCCGCAAGTTTAACATCACTTACAGTATTGAACTATCAGCTAAATGGAGTTTGGAAAGATTATTTGCTGGTTCAAATTGCAGAATACGTACCGGTAATAATTTTGATAGTATATGAGTTTCTAAAATCCAAGAAAGAAATTACTCTTAAGACAACTAGTTAAGTTCATCCAAACAAAGCACGCCGTAATTGCGGATGTTCAACTTCTTGATGGCATCTTTCTGGAACAACGGAAAGATAGCAGTTACAAACTTTTCTACTTTATCTTTAGGAATATATACTTGAATAGTTCCGGCAAAACCACCGCCGTGAACGCGACAAACTCCTTTCATTTTTGTTGCGATATTTTCTGCTATGGCCAGAGCAACAGTAACATTTTGTTCTTGAATATTTTTAGGACCGTAAATATTCTGTAACCATTTAAAAGAAGAATTTCCGGATTCATTTACAAGTTTTAGAAACTCTTGGAAATTATTTTTCTTAAGTGCATTAACTTGATTTACAACCCGCTCATTTTCAAAAATGAAATGAAAAGCACGCAAGAAAGAACGATCACCCAACTTTTTTCTAATCTTCAGAGCATTTGCCATAAATTCATCTGAAGTAATTTCTCTGCAAACATTTTTACCGAGGAACTTTGCAACACTTTTCATTTCTGCCGGAACAGCAGCATAATCATCAGTTAGATCGGCATGTGAACCGCCGGTATCAATTATTAATAAGTTATAGCCGGACTTATTGAAATCAACTTTTAGCTTTTCAAGTTTGGGTTCGGAAGGATTCTCAAAATCGATAGTTATTATTCCACCGGTGGCACAAGCCATCTGATCCATCAATCCGCAAGGTTTGGCAAAATATTCATTCTCGGCATATTGGCCGATAATGGCGAGTGTCTCTGCATCAACTTTGTTGTTGTTGTATAGAAAACTGAAAATTTTTCCAATCAACACTTCTACAGATGCCGAAGAACTTAAACCGCTACCGACCAGAACATTGCTTGTTATGTAAGCACGAAATCCGCCAACGTGATATTTGCGTTCGATGAATCCATGAGCTATTCCGCGAATTAAAGAGGCTGTAGTACCTACTTCATCCTCAAAAATGCTGAGTCTTGTTAAATCAACAATAAAAGGCTCGGCAAATCCATCAGAGTAAACACTCACTTTCATATCATCAGTTTTAGAGACAGCGCAAATTGTATCCAGATTAATACTGGCCGCAATTACCCTACCATGATTATGGTCGGTATGGTTTCCGCCAATTTCAGTCCTTCCGGGAGAGCTGAAAAATAATTCCGGCGAACTCATGAATCTCTTATTGAATAAGGATACTAGTTTCTCGTATCTCTTCTTTTGAAATTGGAGTTCAGTCTTACCATACAACTTTGTTAAAACAGACGAGTTAAAAGTACCGGAATTATTTGATTTCATTTGCTTCCGTTTTTTTATTATAGGAATACTTAGCTTTTTGAAGTGTTAAAATAAGAAAAGCCCCGACGAGTCGTGGCTTTTTAGTTAAATTAATTCATTTTTTTTAGATCGACATACCAGTTGCTGGATTGTTCCATCATCTCGTTTAACCTCTTAATGAGCTTGTGAGGGTCTTCAAGATTGCCTTCTTGAAGCAAAGCTGAATCCATTAACTGCTCTGTAACTTTTAGAATGAATTCGTCGTTGCTGTCTGTCTTAAAAACTTTTACAAGATTTCTAACCAATGCATGATCGGGATTAACTTCCAGAACTTTCTTTTCAACACCAACATCTTGCTTGGTCATCTTCAAAATCTTTTTCATTTGCGACGACATGCTGTCATCCTTAGAGACTAAACATGCCGGGCTATCGACCAATCGTTTCGATTCAATTACGTCCTCAACACGATCGCTCAAGATGCTTTTCATCTTTGAGAGCAAACTGAAGAATTGTTTCTGGTCATCTTTTGCAAGTGGTTCAACTTCGTTTTTCTTCTCTTCAACATCTTTCAAATCTTTCAGATTCTTCATGTCAACATTATCAACAGACTTCAACTCAAAGTCTTTGTATTTGCGGATTGACTGAATTACAAACTCATCAACCGGATCGTAGAGATACAAAACTTCCAAGCCTTTGTTCTTAAATATTTCAATATGTGGATCAACCGCCAGCGCTTCACGGTTTGTTCCGCTTATATAATAAATTTCCTTTTGCCCTTCTTTCATGCGAGTTGCATACTCGGCAAGAGAAACAAGTTCTTTCTGATCTTGAGCCGATGAAGAATTGAAGCGTAGAAGGTCTATATACTTTTCTTGATTCACAAAATCCATATAGCCGAGTTTGAAAATCTTGCCGTGTTCTTTCCAGAATTCGGCATAAGCAGATGCATCATTCTTTGCTTTATCTTGGAGGTAAGTTAGAATGTTGGAAGTAACACTCGATGCGATTTTTGAGAACACAACATTTTCTTGAAGTGTCTCGCGAGAAATGTTGAGAGGCAAATCTTCCGAATCAACAACACCTTTTACAAAACTTAAATATTCCGGAAGCAAATCTTTATTCTTATGCTGAATTAATACACGGCGCACATATAAATCTAATCCGTAATTCTCTCTATCGTAATAGAAAGCTTCGCCCGATTTCTTTGGAATGAAAAGAAGAGCGTTAAACTGTATCGGCGCATCAACAGCTTTATGGATTACATCCATAGGTTCTTCGGAATCGTAACTCAAGAATTTGTAAAATTCATCATACTGTTCTTTCTTAACAGAACTTTTTGGCTCGCGCCAGATTGCGCTTACTGTATTAACTTTTTCTTTATCAAGGATGATCGGGAAAGTGATAAAGTTTGAATGCTTCTTAATTGTGCTTTCGAGTTTCCATTTCTGAACAAACTCTTCAGCATCATCCTTGAGGAAAATTTCAACAGTAGTTCCGCGTGTTTTCTTTTCATCCAAGTCAATAATTTCATAATCACCTAAACCGTCACTCTTCCATTCAATAGCCGGCTCATCAACTTTGAATGATTTTGTTTTAATGATTACTTCTTTAGCAACCATGAAAACAGAATAGAAGCCAACACCAAATCTGCCGATGATATTGCTTGGATCACTTTTAGATTCAGCAAGCAGTTTAGCAAATTCTTCAGTGCCCGATTTTGCAATTGTACCGATATTGGCAATTACTTCGTCGCGGCTCATTCCAATTCCGTTATCGGAAATTGTCAGCACTTTCTTCTTCTCATCAAATGTGATGGTAATTTCGAGCGGCAAATCTTTATCAGCAATCACACTACCTCGTGTGGATTCGAAGCGCAGCTTATCGAGTGCATCCGATGCGTTTGATATAAGCTCGCGCAAAAAGATTTCCCGGCTTGTGTAAAGTGAATGCACAAGAATATCCAGCAGTTTTTTCACTTCCGCTTTGAATTCATACTTTTTTGTTTCGCTCATTAATCCTCCAGATTATTTTTTATTTAACATTTGATGCAATTTAGATTCTCGGGTTGCAAAAATATTTAATCCCGATATTTTCTTCAAATTATTTTACTACTTCGTAAAGTTCCATAATCTTCTTGCTTACAATTACCGGATTTAGCTTAGTGACTTTTCTGTCGTAAGTCATTAATCCGTTTACTTCAACTTCCACATCTGTTGTCTGTGTATAAATAACGGCAGACAACCCATTTTTAATTAATGCCGGAATCTTTTCAATTAACGCTAAGAACTGTTTCTCAAGTTCCTCAATCGAAGTATAATTTCTGTAGCCCCAATTATTTTTGCTTTGCCAAGTATGATTCTCAATAGGCAATCCCAATCCGCCGAATTCTCCTAGAACCAGTGCGCGGTTATCCTTTTTATATTCCGGCATAGATGGCCCCGGATAATCATGTTTGTCTTGCATATGCCCGGCGGCAAGCCAATCGCTCCAGCCGCTTGGTCCGTCGCATAATCTTGTAGCATCGTAGTGTAAAACCCAATTCAAGACTTTGATTGTGTTGAACTGTCCCCAACCTTCGTTAAAAGGAACCCATGCAATTATTGAAGGAGAATTAAAATGTTCATCTATCATTTCTTTTAGTTCGCTGTCATAAATATTTTCCGATTGAGCAACCCGCTTCATTTCGGAATTATCTGTCGAGCCGACAAATCCATCTCCGCTTGGCATATCTTGCCATAAAAGCATTCCAAGTTTATCGCAGTGATAGTAGAATCTAGCCGGTTCAACTTTAACATGCTTGCGGATTGTGTTGAGCCCAAGTTCTTTTAGCTTGATTACATCGAAAGCAAGCGCACTGTCTGTTGGCGGCGTGTAAAGTCCATCAGGCCACCAGCCTTGATCGAGCGCGCCGAACTGAAAAACAAATTTATTGTTCAGCATCATTCTCGGAATTCCATTAGGGTCTTTCTCAATCGAAATTTTTCTCATTCCGAAGTAAGAGCTTATTTCATCAAGCACTTTTCCGTTAGCGCTGAGTTTAATCTTGAGATCGTAAAGGAACGGATTAACCACATCCCATAATTTTGCTTTTGGAATGTTGAGTATAATTAATTCACTGGCTTTCTTTGATACGCGCGCAACTTCTTTTCCATTATCTAGAACAGTTATTTCTACGGTTTCATTTCCAGTAGCGTTAGCTACATTCGTTTCAATTCTAATTTCACTTTTATCGATATCGGGATAGGTTCTAATATTCTGCACAAATGTTTTTTCAACCGGTTCAAGCCAAACTGTCTGCCAAATTCCGGTAACGGATGTGTACCAGATTCCTCCCGGTTTTCTTACTTGCTTACCCCGCGGCTGAAATCCTTCATCTATAGGATCCCAAACTCTCACAACAAGTTCATTCTTATCTTGATTTAAGTACTGAGTTACATCAAAACCAAATTCATCGTATCCGCCGGAGTGCGTGCCTACAGATTTCCCATTAACAAAAATTTCGGTTTCCCAATCAACCGCGCCGAAGTTTAAACGCACATTCTTCCCTTCCCATTCTTTAGGTACGGAGAAAGTTGTTTTATACCAAAGCCAGTTTTCTTTGCCAACACTTCTTGCAACTCCGCTTAGTGATGATTCAATTGCGAAGGGAACTAAAATCTTTCCTTCAAAATTTTTTGGTGCGGTTAATAATTTTGTTTGGATTGTGTATTCCCAAAGTCCATTTAAATTTTTCCATTCGTTTCTTACAAATTGCGGACGCGGATATTCTTGATGAGCCGTTACCGGACTAACTTTGCTTGTCCAAGGAGTTTCTAATTTGAGATCGGCCGGTTTCCAGTCTTGCGCGTAAAGAGTGGTTCCAATTAATGCAGCTAATAAAAAAAGTTTGAATCGCATTTTCATAACAATCTCGGTTAGTTTTGCAATTCAAACTTAATGAGAAAAATTTATTTCTATCTAAATTGAATACTAATTATTTCTTTTCTTCGTTGGCTTCATCCCCCTTTAAGCCTTTCTTAAAAGAACGAACTCCTTCTCCAATTCCTTTTGCAAGCTCGGGAATTTTCTTGCCGCCAAATAATAATATTACAATGAATAGAATTATCAGTATTTCAGTTATGCCAAAACTTCCCATCGCAAATCCTTTCTAATTTCCTTTGTAAAGATACATGTCTTATAACTTCCTTACACAGTATTAGTTTCTGAAATAAAAATTATTTTCTGTCAAATCCGGTATAGCATAAGGGGAAAACTTAAGAATCTCCGGAATTAGCTTTGAGGCTTCTTCAAGTTTACCTTGTGAAAAATAAATATTCTTAAGATAGATTCTTGCTATCGCATTTGTGGAATCTGCGGCTGAGGCATCGCGTAAATATTTCTCGGCAATGATGTAACTCTTAGCATGATAAAAAGTCATTCCCTTCAGAGTATTTACATCGGCTTTACGGGCTATACACTTTTGAAACATTTCGTCCAGCTCTCGATTGATACTCTTAATCAAACTTTTATCACCGGATTTAATCATGCCTAAGAATAAATTGTTAGCTGCTATGTAATGCTTAACAAATCGGCTTCCGCAATCTGCTGAATCCGAGCGTACTTTTTCCAATCGTGTAAACACCGGCAGCAGTTGGTTTAATTCCTTTGAATAAAAAAGCTGCATGTAGTAATTATTATAAAAATCTTGCTGAACATAAAGAGCACACTCAGCAAACGCGCTAGGTTTAGCACCGGCGGGAAAGATTATATAATCCGGTTCTTCACGTAAAATATAACCGGCATTGTAATGCCTCTCCTTCCACAGAACCGGAAGTTCTTCATCAATTCCTTCTACCTCTTTGGGATTGTGTGCAACATATTCATCAGTTAGACCAACAATATCAATTACACGTGCCCCCGAATAAAATGAGAATGCGCCTATAGTTGACATCGCTGCACTTATAGTCTTGATCTTACTCGTACTCTTAATCTTGCCCTTAATCTTGTTCTCATCTTCTTTCAGCAGTTCAGCATATATCTTCATCTTGCTTACAAGTCCCATTTCGTAAGAACGCTTTTCCATCATCTCCGGTTTGTTGCGGGAATAATTAAGTGCCGAATAAACAAGCAGAAAGATTATAAACAAATACTTCGCGGCAATATTCGCCTTCCCCTTTATAAATTCATCAAACAATTCCACTGAAGAGTTAACAAAGAGAATGAATAGCAGAGACATTATTGTTAAGAAGAAACGGTTAATTGGAAGTACATCTCCGCCGATAAATATTATCGTTAGCGTATAAACCAGCGCAAAACCGATAAGCACTTTTTCTTTAAAGTTTGTTTTGTAGCGGAGAAGCTGAATTAAAACCGGAATGTAAAAGATTCCAAACAGGAAATATTCTTCTACAAAATCGATGTAATACCTCCATCCCCTTTCAAGAAATTCTATTGTGAACTCTGTCTTAGCATAAAATGTATTTGGGAAAGGATAGCCGTAATAAACTAATCTGAAAATTGTGTGCGTTAGAATAGGCAACGAGTAAATGATTAAAGTCTTTTGAATTGATGAATTGAAACTTGTTTTTATTTTCTTAGAAAGCTTATAGTCTTCCGAAGACAAAAGATTTTGGATGAGCTTAAACCCGAATAGCAAGCCGAAGAAAAATATTCCTTCCGGACGAAGAAACGAATTGAGAATTGCGGCAAAAACAAACGCCAATCGCATTTTATCACTTTCCCAATCAAGAAAGAAATAAATGCTTAGCAAAGTTAGAGAAACGAAAAGAGAAGTTTCCATTCCACTTACACTCCAGTAAATAAACGGAGTTGTAAAGAGAACCATTCCCGACGCAGTTAAAGCCAACGATGATGAGATTATGGAATCGGGAAAACTCTTCGCGAATATTTTCTTAGCTAGCAGATAAGTTGAGAGTAATAGCAATACACCAAACAAAGTAGACAAAAATTGGGCAGCTGATGGAAGATTAAGATTAAGAGTATGAGCAAGAAATGAAATTGCAGATAAGATCATCACCCAGAGAAAATTTGTGTAGCCTTCTACTCTTTCCCCTTCGTTAAAAACCAAACCTTTGCCATCTACAAAATTTTGAACATAATGGAGCGACGTAAACGCATCATCTTGAATGAAACTTGTTTCGGAAGCGAGTTTGTAATAAACAGCAGCGAGAAGAATAAATCCGATCAGAACTGCTAACCGCTTAACTTTATTTTTGTTTTCTTGAAATTGCATATTTGAAATTTTGTTGCACAAATATAACACGGAAAAACTATTGAGAATTGATTTTAAATACCGGAGATACTTTTTTGTGTCTTTGTGACTTAGTGGCCGAAACAAATGTATTGACACTTAGATGTTGCCACGAAGACTCTAAGGCACAAAGGAACTCATTGTGCGACCGCTTAAATAAATTCACTTGCCGAAGTTAACTCGAATAAGTATGTTGACTGAAATCAAAATTGAATACTTAAACGCTATATCAATTTGTAATCTCCTCGTAACTTTTCACTACTAAAAAGAGTCAAATAGATGTCCGTTCAAAACAATTTTGAAATAAAACCAATAATGGCAAACTTTACGCGATTCGTTTCAAGAGAGCTTCCAATCATCTTCCAGTTAAAATTTATTAAGGAGTTTTAAATGAGAGAACTATCCAAATCATTCATCACTAGCAGAAAAAACTATACAACCTTTTTGGCTTATTTCTTTTTGCTGTTACTAACAAGTTCAGTGTTTGCGCAAGGCACACGTCTTCTCCGCCAACCGACAATCAGTTCGGATAAAATTGCATTCACATACGGAGGAGATTTGTGGGTCTGTAATTTAGATGGAAAGGATGTGAAAAGATTAACAAGCACACCCGCCGTTGAAAGTGATCCTCATTTTTCACCCGATGGAAAATTGCTCGCCTTTACTTCCAACAGAGCGGGCATCAATAACGTTTACATTATGCCCGTAGATGGCGGTGACGCAACAAGACTTACATGGTATCCGGCAACATCCAACGCGCTTGGCTGGAGCCCGGACGGAAAAACAATTATCTATTCATCCAACCGGGAAACAGCACCCACAGCTTACGACCGATTGTGGACTGTATCAAAAGATGGAGGCTACTCAACATTAGTTTCCAAACAATGGGGAACCGACGCGGCATTCTCCCCCGACGGAAAGAACCTTGTTGTGGATAGAATATCACGCTGGGATAAAGAGTGGCGTAATTACAGAGGTGGTCAGAATTCATCCCTTTATATTCTTAATCTAAGCGATCTAAGTGAAACTCTTATACCAAACGAACGTACGATAGACATACAGCCGGTATGGCTTAACGATATGGTTTATTTTCTTTCCGACAGAGATTGGATTGTAAATGTTTGGTCTTACTCTCCAAAAAATGGCGAGCTGAAACAGATTACGGATTTTTCCGGCTCCGATATAAAATGGCTTAACGCCGGCGCGGGCAAATTAGTTTTTGAACGTGACGGTTATTTAAATCTTTTAGATCCCAAAACCGGCAAAGAAAAACAACTTGATATAACTGTTGCCGGTGACTTTCCGTGGGCAGAAACTAAATGGGAAGATGTTGGCAGTTCTGTTTCTTCAGTTTCACTTTCTCCAACCGGAAAGCGCGCATTGATGGAAAGCCGCGGAGAAATTTTTACAGTTCCGGCAAAGTATGGCACAGCAAGAAATTTAACAAAGAGTTCCGATGCGGCAGACCGAGCACCTATCTGGTCACCTAAAGGTGAAAAGGTTGCTTGGTTCACAGATAAAGGAAATGAAGGCTACAAATTATTTATCGCTGATCAAGATGGAATTGGTGAAACAAAAACATTATCAATCGGAGAATCAAAGTTCGCTTGGATTCCAACATGGTCGCCGGACGGAAAATATATTGCCTTCTGCGATGATGAAGTAAGAATACAGGTAATAGAAATTGAAACCGGAAAAATTACTACTGCCGATATTGGCGGTAATAACATTGAAAGAGGAAATAACGGAATAAAATGGTCGCCCGATTCCAAATGGCTGGCTTACTCAAAAACGGGAACGAATAATTTTAGACAAATTTTCGTTTGGTCGTTAGATAGCAAAACGGCTAAACCGTTAACAGATTCATTTGCGGATTCATTTTCACCTTCGTGGGATAGAAACGGAAAGCAGTTTTACTTTCTCGCAAGTACAGATGTAGCTCTCGGCTCGGGATGGGCCAATACTTCATCAATGACTGCTGATCCAACTTATGCAGCTTATTTGATAAACTTAAGAGCTGATGATAAATCACCTTTCAGTCTCCGCAGCGATGAAGAAAAAGAAGTAAAGGAAAAATCCGATAAAGAAAGTGATAAGAAAACCGATGTGAAGAAGGATGAAGAGAAGAAGGATAACGAAAAGAAGGAAGAGGATAAAAACAGCAAGACCGATAAAAACGATAAGAATGATAAAGCAGTTAAAAAAGATACGGTTCTTGTAAAAATTGATTTCGACGGAATTGAAAGAAGAATAATTCCCCTCCCTATTCCGGTAAGAGAATACCGTTTTACATTAAGCGGACCGGAAGGCTCTGTATTTATTGCAGAAGCAGTTCCTAACTCACCGGGATTTCTTTTACGCAAGTTTAATTTGGAAAAACGTGAAGCAGAAGATTTCATAAAATCAGCAAGACAAGTATCGGTTTCTGCAGATGGGAAAATGATACTGTTTCAAGAAGGAAGTAATTGGAAGGTAGCCGGCACTGCCGCTCCGGTAGGAACCGGCGGCGATGTATTAAAAATGGATCTGAAAATTAATCTCGACCGTATTAGTGAATGGAAGCAAATTTTTGAAGAAGCTTGGCGCTACGAAAAAAATCACTTCTATGACCCGAACATGCACGGACGGGATTGGAATGAAGTATATAAACGCTATTCACCGCTCATAAAATATGTTCGTCACCGTACAGATTTGAATTACATCATAGATCAAGTAAATGGAGAATTATCTGTTGGACATAGTTTTGTAGGCGGAGGTGATTATCCTAAAGTTGATGATAGCAAAGCCGGTTTGCCGGGAGCCGATTTAATACCCGAAAACGGTCGCTGGAAAATTTCGAGAATTTTTACTTCGGAAAGCTGGAATCCCGAATTAACTGCCCCGTTAGATAAACCGGGCTTAAAAGTTAAAGAAGGAAATTACATTGTTGGAATAGATGGAAAAGAAATCACAGATAAAGATGATATTTACAAATATTTTGATGGAACAGCCGGCGCACAAACGGTATTGCATATCAACGATAAACCGGAATTTGATAAATCTTGGGAAGTAATTATCGAACCGATTGCTTCCGATAGAGGATTGCGCCAGAGGACATGGGTTGAAGATAACAGAAAACTTGTTGATAAAATATCCGATGGAAAACTTGCATACGTTTGGGTTCCTAATACTGGTTCCCCCGGATTCGTTTCTTTTAACAGATACTTCTTTGCGCAGCAAGATAAAGAAGGGGCAGTTATAGATGAAAGATTTAACGGCGGCGGTCTGCTTGATGATTACATGGTAGACTTAATGACAAGAACATTACGCGCGGCTGTTACTAATGAAGCTCCGAACGGAAAACATTTTAGATTGCCGGCGGGTATTCTTGGTCCAAAAGTATTGTTGATTAATGAACTCTCCGGTTCCGGCGGCGACTTTTTCCCATGGGTGTTCAGACATCAGAATGCCGGTCCGCTTATCGGCATGCGTACTTGGGGCGGACTTGTTAAATCATCTACCCACTACAGATTTATTGACGGCAGTTTTGCAACCGCACCGGATAACGCTGTGTTCGATCCCGTAAAGAAAAAATGGATTGCAGAAAATGAAGGTGTAGCGCCGGATATGGAAGTTAGACTCGACGCGAAATCATTATCCGAAGGAAGGGATGTACAACTAGAAAAAGCAGTTAAAGAAACATTAAGACTGCTCAAAGAAAAAGGAAGCATTAAAGTCGAACGTCCGGATTATCCAACACCGGCAGTAAAAAAGTAATTTGAGAAGCCCTCGGCAAAAAACCGGGGGTTTTTTTTATTGATCACACGATCAATGAGTTTGATTAATGAGATCAGCCGCGCACATAATGCTGGGACAAGTATCGGAAAATGAGAATTAGAAACATCTGAAATATTAAGATAAAGTCATGGTGAGCGTTCGGCTTCGCTCACGCCATGGTTTGTCGAACCATGACTTTGTTATCATTATTGTCACACTTCGATATGCTCCATTAGACTTATGATAGAAATAATTATTTTATAGAGCAACTAAATAAACAAATGTACAACTATCCACACACCAGAAAGAACTGAGCAAGTCTAAGCTTGGCTCAAGGTGAAAACTAGACGCTGAATAAGACACAGTT
>JAZDFQ010000053.1:0-6235 GCA_043807765.1 Ignavibacteriota bacterium | reverse complement strand
GAAGAGGGATTTTTTTTGTCTATTAATTTGGGAGAAGTTATGAGCGAGCAATGGAAATTGCATGAATTAGAACAAATCGGTGGTCATCCGATTACAATTCTTGGTACTCCGGTAGTTATTAAAGATGAAGAATCAATTCGATTTGACGGCGTGCACGATGGAATTATTGTTTTGAACAATCCCTTGAGCGGCGCAGAAAATTTTACTTTGGAAGTAATATTTAAACCGGAAGCTTCCAGCGATCCAAACAATGTTGAACAGCGCTTTGTGCATATACAAAACACAGTTAATGAAAACAGTAGAATTTTAATTGAACTGAGATTGACAGAAGATAACCAATGGTTTCTGGATACTTTTTTAAAGTCTGATGATAAAGCTCTAACACTTTACGCAGAGAAATTTCCTCATCCTGTAGATCAATGGTACCACGCGGCATTGGTTTATGAAAATGGAACGATGAAACATTTTGTTAATGGAATTGAAGAAATGTCCGGCAGTGTAGAGTATGTGCCGATAAATGATGGACATACTTCGATTGGAATGAGAATAAACCAAGTTTCTTGGTTTAAGGGATTGATAAAAACCATTAGAGCAACAAAGAGAGCGCTAAAGCCGGAAGAGTTTTTGGGAAAATAGTATTTAGTATTGAGTAGTTAGTAATTAGACAACAAATAGATTAAACCGGTTAGATTGACTTTAACGATGGAAATATTTTCGAAAGGCTTACAAAAAATAAATGATAAAAAAAACATAATTTCATTTCAGCATTACAGTGAGGGAACTATGAATGTATGTAAAAAATACATTTACATATCTATGCTAATAATAATATCAGTATCAAATCAGTCATATCCTCAGGTTTCAAATTCAAAAAATATTTCGACCTACATGCAATTCTATAATCAATTTAGTCAAATAGGCAAAACACAGTATAGTGTTGCTGAGATAGACAGTTTACTGCTTGTGCGAGATGTTGGTAAGATCAAGTTAAACAAAGGAAAATTATACATATTTTCACCAGTTGGTGACAGACAAATATCAGCGCTGTTTATTGGGGGAGGCATATTTTCTTTTGAGCCGCCGACAAAAATTGAAAGGGACCAATTATTTAGATTTTATGAAGAGGGGGCTTCATCGTTGGAATTTAAGCAGGCGTTTTTTCTTTTTAATGATACTACACTTAGCCAGTTGACAAGGAATATAAAATACTCGGTAGAAAAAGAATCCAACGAAATGAAAAGCGTTGTAAAGAATTTTACAAACTATACCGGGGATTTTACCAAGGAATATATCGCATCGGATATTTTTCAGTGTTTAGTTGATACAGCAAAGAATGGATTTTTTTATGCGCATATGTTTGAAGATCAATTCAAGCCTTTCTTTTTTGAAATAAACCCATACGAAGAAGAAGAAGTTAGTTTTTCGCAAAGAATGGGAGGGACACATTTATTCAACCTTAGAGAAATAGTATGTCAGTTTCAAAGCCAAAATCAAGGGAATTCAAAAGTAAAGTCTGCAGGCGGCTCAAAAGATATTATTAAGAACGAATCATATAAAATAGATGTTGCCATAGAAGATAACCTTGATTACTCGGCAACGGCAAAAGTCCAGTTCAAAGTGTTAAAAAAGAATTTACGATGGGTTTACTACGATATCTATAATGAAATGATAATTGATTCTATATTAACATCCGACAACAAAAAATTAGAATTTCATAAATCAGAAGAAAATGGTGATTTATGGATATACCTTGATAAGATACATATGTTGTATGATAAAGTAACATTGCGAATTTATTATCAAAGTACTAAAATGATTGATAAAGAATTAAGTTCATGGGTGTATCTAAAATCAGAGTATGAATGGTATCCACGATATGGGAAAAGCGAATCTGCGCTGTTTGATATAACTTATCAATATCCTTCTTTTTATCAACTTGTTAGTGTTGGTGATAGTGTAAGCACAACTATAACCGATGAAATTGTTACAGCTAGATGGGTTACCCCAAAACCAATTACAAATGCATCTTTTAACATAGGTTATTTTGAAAGGGAGAAATATGTAGAAAAGGATTTACCGGATATAACAGTTCTAAATGTTAAAGAAGGGCATTTTAGCGGCAATCTGCTGCAAGAGATTCCTTTTGATGCGCAAAACTGTATCCGTTTCTTTAAATATGTTTTTGGAGAATGCCCAGCTAAACATCTATATATATCCGAAACACTTTATTTGCATGGTTTAGCCTTCCCCGGATTAATACATTTATCTTGGATTACATTTGAATACGCCGATAAGATGGGGTTTAATGAAATATTCCGTGCCCACGAAGTTGCTCATCAATGGTGGGGAATCGAAGTCGGCTTTAAAACTTATCACGACCAATGGCTCAGCGAAGCAATGGCAGAGTATTCGGGACGATGGTATATGCAAGCGGTATTAAAGGATAATCAAAAGTTTTTCGATGTGATGGAAAAATCTAAAAGGAGCATTTTCGAAAATAGAAAGTATCTTTTTTCCGATGGGCAGCAATCAGGACCAATCTATTTAGGCTATCGTACAAATTCTGTTAATACGGCTGGTGATTACGATTTAATAATTTATCAGAAAGGTGCTTGGGTTTTACATATGTTAAGATTAATGATGATTGATTTGAATACGATGAAAGAAGATAGATTTATAAATATGATGCGCGATTTTTATAGCTCCTATAGGGGATTGAAAGCAACCACAGAAGATTTCCAAAAAATTGTAGAAAAACATGTTCATAATAAAATGGATTGGTTTTTTAAACAATGGATTTACGGAACAGATTTACCAAAGTATAAATTTGCATACAAAGTTGATAAATCTGACGATGGAAAATTTATATTGCGTTACAAGGTAAGACAAGAAAATGTTTTAAGTGATTTTGTAATGCCAGTAATAATAAGAATACAATTTCCTGAGAATAAGTATTCTTATATAACAAAAACGATTGATCATACTGTAAAAGAAGTCCAACTCAATTTACCAATGGAACCGGAAGAGGTAATATTCAACGACCTAGAATCTGTTTTGGGAGATGTTGAGAATGTTGATTATGATGAAATTTAATTATGCTATTAGTTCAAAAAAATATTTAAAGCAGCGCTGCTTATTTACTAGTTTAGAAAATAGTGATTCCATATTTACGAAATGATTCATGAAAGCTATAAACGACCCAGTTCTATTGAAGGTTTAAATGAGAAATTATAGTCGATATAAAATTAAAGCCTTAGTAATTCTTGTATTACTATACAATTTGTCATTGATATTAACAGCTTGTCAAAGACAAAACAATCCTAGTCACGATAAACTTATTAATAGAGAAATAATTGTAGTAAATGGTTGCAAAGAAAAAGAGATTAATAATGATCTAAAGTATTCTGTGAAAGATATTAAAAGTATTTGATGTATAACTCAATCAAACTATCGATGGTGGATTCCTTACATTAGTGTGGCTATATACTTAACAACGGAAATTTTAGAAAAGAAATCAAATCTGTTATGACTGGAGTTGACTTAATACAGATTAGTAATGATTTCTTCAAACCGAAGTAGGTGGACTAACAAAAAGTTTAACTCGTTACAGAGTAGTTTGCGGCAGCGGGAAAAACTTTATACATTGTGTGCAATCAAAATTACACTTGCGCTTCCAAGAAAGATAGAATAATTTTCTTCCGGTACTAATTCTTATTGGCAATAAAACTTAAAAATAAATATCGGGGTTGCCATGAAACGGAGGGCGAATTTTCCAACTATCAGCTTATTTAAAGTAAGTCTCATATCTCTAAGTATTTTCTTTTTAACTAGTAGTTGTGTGGATACTGTTGAACCAAATGAATTTAATGCGGACTTCAAAGGATATATTTCTTGCAGTATGGGTAACGCAATTATAAGGAAAGATTATAGTGTCTGGAATATCAATTATGAATTGGAAAGCGGTAAAATAGTTATAAATCCGGTCGCTGTTAGAAATAGGAATTTTCTAAAAGCAGCCGTCTATGAGGTTCTCGAGGGACTTAATTTATTAGCAGAACAAAATGGAAATATTTGGTACTGGGGACAGTGGAATCTGAGCAGTTGCTTTAGCAGCGGGAATGAGGTCCCTTTTCTAATAACGAATTTGGAGAATGTACAATCGGAAGTTATCAGCGCCAGTTCCGCTTATTTTTTGGTGGGTAACGGCACTGTCTGGAAAGTAAATTTCGAGGGTTGCAAGCCACAGACATACAAAGCACCGGCAAAAATTGAGAACTTAAAAAATATTATTAAGATTACAAGAAATTTAGCATTAAACTCATACGGAATAGTTTTCGCATTGAATGAGACTGAATCTGATTACGGCGGTTTTATTCCCGGATTGGAAGATGTTGTAGATATTGAAACTTCTTTGCATAAGTCTTATATAGTTAAAAGAGATGGCTCTGTTTGGGGCTGGGGAAGAAACTGGTATCTGGATTTAGGAAGCAGCGATCCTAATTTCATTCAACATACTCCTACTCAAATCAATGGTCTTAGTGAAATAGTAAAAGTATCTTCAAATTACGGATTTAACTTAGCTCTTAAGAGGGACGGCACAATATGGTTTTGGGGTTATATCGGCAGAGATCAAGACAATAACCCAATTTATTCTACACCTTACAAAATTGAAGGATTGGATGATGTCGCTCTCATGGAAGCGGGCTCTTCTTGCTTATTCATAAAAAATGATGGAAGTGTTTGGTATTATGATACATCAGAAAGGAAAGTTGGTACAATAATATTCCCGGAAGGATAGGAATTGTTGTAAAGAAGGATTCCGCCGTTGGCGGATAAGCGAATGCTTCTCAATTGTTTTAAAGAGACGCGCCTATTTGCAACAAATTGTTTATGCTGGATTAAGACTTAGGAAAACATTCTTCAATGGAAATATGAATTAATCAGATTACGGATCTGTTGTTCATTTGGAAATAATGGTAATTGATGCCATCCCTAAAGGGATTTTTTCTTTTTTTTGTTCGTTTCTCTATAGATGTCTAATCCCTCCGGTGGGTGTAGCATAATTATTTTTTTGATAATAAATAGCCCACGGATGACACGGATTTAACGGATTTGTACTGATATATTTTTGATTCATTATTTATGCGACATCTACCGATAGGGATATAATATTTATAGCAATAAATACCAACTACAAATAGAATCTGTTATGTTATTCCCAATAAAAAAATAGAAGCAAGGTGATACAAAAAAAAAGAAATAAAGAATATTTGGTTCCCCATATTTTCCCGGCTCTATCATACAGTAGTCTAAAAAATGTTGTAAAATTAAGATGAAGCCAATGCGCGTTATTTACGGTTGTGGTTTAACTTTACTTTTGGATGGAGAAAAAAGATAAAATTGAATTATTTCAGCTTGCTAATTAATTATTTTAAATTTATTATGAGCTTGAACTTAGAATAGATACCTTATAACTCTTTGTTTGGCGGGGTTGATAAGGGGCTTTACTGTAGGATTTCACTTTTCAAACTTTTTCAGATTTATTTCAACTGCTTTTTACATTTTGATATTTGTTGCCGTATACTGAACAAAGCAGTATGGTTTAGCAATATTACCGGTTGAATAGATTTGTACCTTTTAGAAACAAATATGCTTCACTTCATGGATCGGAATAAAGTAGTTATTCCCGGTCGGGCTATTTTTCTTAATAACGAAAAGCAGATGAACTATTCCGGAAGTTTAATCTTTTGGGATGCTTTGCGTGAGCTTTGAAGTGGAACTAATGGAGTTAAAAATTGCAAATAGCTGGTTTAGAATTATTTATGAATTCATGTTATGCACGAAATAATTTTTTTGCCACAAAGTCTCTAAGGCACAAAGAAATAACTCAAGATATACTTGCTTATTTAAAACTTCTTAGTGACTTTGTGTTTTGGTGGCAAAGTTTGTTGAATATATGCGTAACACGAATTATGAAATAAAAAAATTGCCTAATGAGACTTTAGAATGACCCGGTGAAAGAAAAGAATGGTTAAATGCTTCTTTGAAACTGCTTGATGAGGAATTAGAAAGACTTAATGAGACTTTAGAATAGTTGATTGAGAGTTTAGAAAGGCTTAAAGAAAGAAAAAAAATGTTCAATTATACTTTAGAATTACCCGATGAGAAGTAAAAATACTTTAATTGAATAGGAAAATTGGTCGTTTATTGAGAAAAACTGTTATTTAACCCCAAA
>JAZDFQ010000052.1:0-71353 GCA_043807765.1 Ignavibacteriota bacterium | reverse complement strand
TCACCAGATAGATTGAAGTATGAATGATGTGTTGGATTTAGAATTGTAGTTTTGTCTGTTACCCCGCTATAATCAATAACCAGTTCGTTTTTTTCAGTTAGTGTGTAAGTAACCGTAACATTGACCGTTCCGGGGTAACCTTGTTCAGCATCATTATCCACCAAGCTAAGTTTTAAGGATTGTGTGGAGTCAACTTGAATAGGTTCGGCATTCCAAATTCTTTTATGGTATCCAAGAGAACCACCATGCAGATGATTTCCACCGTCATTAATATTTAACTGATATTCTTTCCCTTCGAGTGTAAATTTACCTTTGTCAATTCTATTCCCATATCTACCTACAATCACTCCAAAATATGATTTACATTTTTCATAGCCGTAAGCAGAATCATAGCCCAAAACAACATCTTCAATTTTTCCGTTTTTATCCGGTACTTGAATAGAGACAACAGCTGCACCGTAGTTTGTAATTTCAATTTTCATCCCATTTTTGTTTTTCAGGGTGAACAATGAAATATCTTCGTTTATATCTACACGACCAAAAAACCTTTTTTCGATCATATAATTATCCTTATCGTTAAGATTGCATGAAGTAAGAATTATTGTGTTTATGCACAAGGCAATTTTAAAAAGTAATTTCGTTTTATTCATAACCAAAATGTTTCTCATTTTAACAGTCGTATAGTATAGGAAGAATGATCTAATTGAAAGCCTTAAAGCGAGTTTAATTCGCCATATTGCGCAACTATTGTAGGTGATGAATGCGGGTGACTTAGAAATTATTTTTTCGAACTTGATCGAAAACCACGAAGGCCAATTCCTTTTTCTTTCTTGAAGTAGCGGGAAATATGACTTATGTCCGAATAGTCTAAAGAACGGCAGATTTCTGAAATGCTTAACTCTGTCTCGATTAAATATTTTGTAAGAGTTTCCGCTCTTTTTCTTCTTACTTCTTCCATAATTGTTCTGCCTAAATATTTTTTGAATCTGCATTCAAGACTTCTTCTGCTCAAAGTCGTAACCCTCACTATATCATAGACACTTAGCTTACGGCTAAGATTAGCATAGATAAACTTTAGAGACTTTATAACCTCTTGATCGTTAACAGCAAAAATATCTGTAGATTGTCTCGCAACTATGTGCGTTGGTTGAACTTGTATTTCTAATTCTTGAATTCTTTTCTTATGCATCAATCTATCAAGCATTTCAGCAGTTTCAAATCCTGCACTTTCTGTGTTCAATGCAATACTTGAAAGTGGCGGGTCACTCATTTCGCAAATTAATTCATCGTTATCTACACCGAGAACAGCTACATCTTCCGGAACTCTTAGTTTAGCTAATCTGCAAGCTTGCAAAACATGATGCCCTCTATCATCGTTACATGCAATAATTCCAATTGGTTTTGGCAAACTTTTTAACCACGATGCAATTTTTTTTTGATCTTTTTTCCAATCCGAGTATTCATTTGAAACAGAGTCGGAATAATGATGAACTTTGTATCCAAGTTGTTGCGATATCCCCATGAAATAATGAAGTCGTTCATTTGACCATTCAAATTCGGAAAAGCCACAAAAGCCAAAATTAGAATAGCCTAATCCTAAAAAGTGTTCCAATGCTGCGGTCGCAATTTTCTTACCGTCAGTTTTTACGATCGGGATTTCTTTTTTTCTAGATGAATAATGAAGGACAGAAATGAGTGGAATACCTTTTTTAAATAAATTATCAGCTAGCGGCGAATCTCTCATTATGATTCCATCCACTTCAATATTCTTTAGAGTCTTGATCGAAATATTTAAATCTCTTGGTTCAGTATAAAATATCCAAGGCCCATGAATTCTTGAATACTTTGTAATACCTTTTATAAAATTCCTTCCGAATGCTCTTGAAGTTTCAACAAATACAGCTACTCTTGGAACTCTTGCCATATTCTCTGATCAGTTGTTATGAAATTTATTTTTATTTGTAATGGTAAATAAATATCGGTTAACTTTCTAACATTAGCCACACTTTGATTCTAAAACCGCTAGTTCATTAATGCTGATACCGAGAATGGAAACAATATCATACCAAATAGTAGAACATACACAAACTTGAACTCCCGAAAATAGGCTTATCTTACTATTATCGATGTTTTATTTTACTCCGAGGAGAGTTGGAGATTCAATGACACTCAACTAAATAGCGTTTTAGGACTGCAATGCAGCTTTTTTGAAATGCTTTGACCATTTTGTGCCAACCAATTACCAATTACATCGGGCTACATCGTTTGCATACCATAAATTATGGAACCCCAGCTTCCCTATATTTGAATCTGCTTAAGTCTAATTTTAAAATGCAACCAATCAAATTCTTTATACGGATTGAGTTTTGAATATTGGCACTATATATTAAAAGCACATCGGCGATTAATACTTGATTGCAGATGTGCTTTTTCTATAATAACTTAGTAATTATTTGCTTTCGTGAAATAACATCTCAGTCGGAATAATTTGCTTTTTCATATCCGGTCCTTCGATGCTTGTTTCTAGGAATAATCCTCCGCCAGCCTGGAAAAACTCTAATTCAATTTTATGGAAACCCGCCTTTAATGTTGCAATACCCATGTTTTCAATCGGCGCATGTCTGTCATCGTTGATAACAATTAATTTGCCGTCAATAAACAATTTTGTTCCGTCATCGGACTTTGAAGAGAAAGTATAAAAACCATCTTGAGGAATTTTTATATAACCGGAATAAGTAACTGCAAAATTTTCGCCGGAGTTTTCTTCCGGAATTTTAATCTGATCTATTGAACCTTCTCTTATAGCTTTCATGCCGGGAAAATTCGGAAGTTTCAAATAAGCGCCTTCATAGTACTTATATGATATTTGCGGTTTCGGATCGTTTACCTTAATAGCTTCTCCAATTCTCGAATTCGCTTTACCGCTCAGTTCAAATACAATAACAGATTTAGCGGGTATGTTAACTTCCAAACCATTGTCTGTGAATTTAAAATCAGCAAACTCGCCGGGAACTACAGTGTTTGGATTCTCAAAAGAATTCAGTGCGTTCATTTCTTCGGAAGTTAAGATTCTTGCTTTCACTTTATTATTAACAAAGTTTTCCAAATTGATAGAAACTTTTTCACCCGATGCTGGATTAACATTGCACAAGGAAATATGAATTACTCCTTGCGAATTAATTGAAGCCGAACCGTTTACCGCCGGAACTGATTCGCCGTTGAAGACATAATTTGGAGTTTTCAAATCAAGCGGCAGAAGCATTGCATTCTGATGTACTTTGTACATTTCGAAAACATGATACGTTGGAGTGAGAACCATCTTTTCATCTTTTGTAAGTATCATGGCTTGTAAAACATTTATCATCTGGGCAATGTTTGTCATTCTAACGCGGTCGCTGTGGTTATGAAAGATATTTAGATTGCTTGCAGCTACAACAGCATCTCTCATCGTATTCTGTTGATACAAAAATGCCGGGTTCGTTCCGTGTTCAACTTTGAACCATGTTCCCCATTCGTCAACAATTAAAGCTGTTTTTTTCGACGGATCGTACTTATCCATAATTGCCGAGTGCATTTTCAAGATTTCATCCATGCGCAAAGTTTTCTTCATAACATCAAACCAGCCGGCTTCGTTAAATTCTGCGGCGGGTTTAGCTCCGGCACTTGTGTAATAGTGCAAAGCCAATGCATCAAAATATCTTCCGGATTGTTTCATCAACACATCAGTCCATGTTGTGTCGTCAACATTAGGTCCCGATGCAATTTTGAAAACTTGGTTACCGGCATAGTTGCGCGTAAAATTCGAATATCTTCTTACAAGATCGGCATAATAGTCGGGACGCATTTGTCCGCCGCAGCCCCAGCTCTCGTTTCCAATTCCCCAATATTTAATTTTCCAAGGTTCATTCCTTCCATTCTTACGGCGCAAGTTTGCCATGGGATTTTCGCCATCGGAAGTTGTGTACTCAACCCACTTAGATAATTCCTCTACTGTTCCGCTGCCTACATTTCCGCAAATGTAAGGTTCGGTTCCAATCAATTCGCAAAAATCCAAAAACTCATGCGTACCAAAACTATTATCTTCAACAACGCCGCCCCAATTTGTATTTACCATTTTGGGCCTGCTTTCTCTTGGACCAATTCCATCCATCCAATGATACTCATCTGCAAAACAGCCGCCGGGCCAGCGCAGCACGGGCACTTGTAATTTTTTTAACGCTTCTATAACATCGTTTCTCATTCCGCGCGTGTTTGGGATTTTGGAATTCTCTCCAACCCAAATGCCGCCGTAAATACAACTGCCGAGATGTTCGGAAAACTGCCCGTAAATATTTTTATTGATTATACCGGCAACCTTATCTGTGTTGAGCTTAATCGTTGTTGAGTTGGCGTTCTGTGCTGACATGATAGAGTAAAACGACATCACGATAACGAGAACGAAAAACGAACTATCATGGAATTTCTTTTTGATTGCTTTACTTTGATTCATAGCCACTTCCTTTATAATAATAGATTCTTTGTTTCTAATAGAACATTTAGATACAGTGGGAGTAGAACTAAAATAGATTTGCATTTACTCTCGAACAGTTCTTCGTCCGCGATCAAGTAAACTTCAACATCAAACGAAATTCATTTCTTTAACTTTTTCTTCTTGATCAATATTTACTGCTCTTTAATTCCGATTGAGTTTTCTACCGGAAGAGACAAATCAATGATTGTTTTCTTTTCTACTTTATTAAACAGAACTATTGGAAGTTCTTTGTACGTTGAAACATGTACATCTTTCAATTCAATATCCTTCGCATCATCAAACACAAAAGCCGGTCTAAAGTCTTCATCCTCATATCTCAACTTCACATTTTTAAATTTGATTCCTTCGGCATGGCGGACATAAAAACCCCAAGCCGGTAATTCGCCAAACATAGAAAACTCCGGATAATCTGTAATCTTCTCCGGCACTTTATGCAGTGAATCAAGAGGAATGCAAGCAACATCCTTTCTTCCAGCTCCGCCAAAACTTATTTCTATATTTTCCAATAGAACATTTTTTACGTCTGCATTTGGAATACCAACTATTGAAGATGGAATTAGATTGTAAGGATATGTAACCAAGCCGGTTGCCGGATAGCCAAGATTTGGTCTCTCTTTTGGTGATTTAAGATATTGTCCCCGCAAATGATCCGGCGGTCCTTCCATAGGGTAACCAAGATCTGGTTTTCTAAGCGGGACTTCTGCTTTCAAATCGGCAATTCTAATTCCGTTAATTTTACCAGCGTTTCCGGAAGTATTTCTTTTCCCTAGCCGGATAAAAATTGCGTTGCCCGTATTCTTTGCGGTAACGTTTTCTATATCAATATTCTCAAGAACGCCACCATCAACCATTTCTATTGCAACTGCTGATCTGTAAGTATCATAAACCGTAAGGTTGCGCACTTTAATATTTTTGAATCCGCCTTTTGAAGCTGTGCCTAACTTAAAGGCATTGGCGCTTGAGCGGATTGTGCAGTCCGAAACAGTAACATCTTCGCAAATGGAATTGGGTTCTTCAGATTTTAAGCAAATCCCGTCATCAGCAGAATTGATAAAACAATTTTTAACAATCACATTTTTGCAGTCCGAAATATCTAATCCATCATTATTCCAGTAGCTGGTACTTTCCACTTTAATGTTATCTATCTCAAGATTTGTGCACTTGGAATAGTTTTGCACCCAGCTTGATGCGTTAATTAGCTTAATGTCTTTTATTTTCACTTCGCTGCAATTTTCAAATTCGATGAGCTTTGGTCGTACGGCTTCAGTAGGTCTTTTAAATCTCCATTGCGAATCTTGAATCTTTCCGGCTTGCAGCATAACAAAAATATTTTCGACTAATTCGTTTGCTTGTCCGTCAATTATTCCTTCACCGGTTACACTAATATTCTTTTGACCTTCCGAATAAATAACGGCTCCCCTTTTTGAGTTGTAGTAATCCTCAATATTTACACTGCCGAGAAGTCTGGCACCTAATACTATGTGCAGATCAACATTAGATTTTAAGAATATGGAACTGCAAACAAAATTCCCTTGCGGAATAACGACCTTTCCGCCTCCATTTAAGTTAGCTTTATCAATCGCCTTTTGAATTGGGACAGCGTTATCTGTAATGCCGTCTGCTACAGCGCCAAAATTTGTGATTAAATATTCATTGCCTTGCGCTATTATTAAAGAACTTGTTAAAAAAATGAATAGCAGCCCAATCTTCACTTTAGTTCTCATTCTAATTTCTCTCATATCATCCATCTTTGCCGTTAGCTGCTTTATAATCCTTCACCTTATTTAATTGTTGGCGGTGGAATTTTACTTCCCCAATTAGAAGGATTAGCGCCCATTTCTAGAACCAACTCTCCGCCATTTACTATATCCTTATGTTCAATCCACGCTTGTTCATATGGCTTTCCGTTAAGTTTTGCCGATTGGATATGGGTGTTCTTTTCAGAAAGATTGTGAGCAGTAATTTTGAAATCAACCACATTGCCGGGGTGTAGTACCGTTTCTGCAAAATATGGAGCGGTAATTAAATAGTAGGGTTGTCCGGCATTCGGGTAAATGCCCATCATGTGGAATGCAAGCCATGAAGACATTGAACCGGAATCATCATTTCCGGGAAGTCCTTTGCGCGAGCTGTTATAATATTTTTCTATAATCTCTCTTGTTCTTTTACTGCTCAAATCCGGTCTGCCAATCCAATGATAAAGACATGAAGTAAGAAACGAAGGTTCATTTCCAACATTATAAATTCCCAGATCGAAAAAATTATTAAGGCGGGTTAGGAACGCTTCTTTGCCTCCGGACTTTTCAATCAATGCCGGAACATCATGGGGAATAGAAAGAGAATATTCCCAAGAACTTGCTTCGTAAAAGAAGCCGCACCACCAGCATAAACAAATGGGCCAATCTGCGGCAAGCGGAGTGTATTTAAAATAATTTCTTCTTCCATTTGATTCATCACATTGAATGCTGTCAACCCATTTACCGGCTTGATCTTTAGGCATAATAAATCCACGTGCGCCATGA
This sequence comes from Ignavibacteriota bacterium, assembly GCA_043807765.1. Taxonomy (GTDB): domain Bacteria; phylum Bacteroidota; class Ignavibacteria; order Ignavibacteriales; family Melioribacteraceae; genus Stygiobacter. Next base: position 64,300 of record JAZDFQ010000052.1, on the reverse strand, counting down.
TCTTCAACATCGCGCCAAAGATTTTGCCAATTATCCGCTTGTTTTATAAAGCGCAAGTATTCGGTAATTCTGCCTAGTCCTTTAGCGACTTGCGAAATGCAATAATCATTGTAGGAATATTCAACCGTTCTAGTGCCGGCACGTACAAACTGAGTAGAAACATAACCGAGCGAGTTATAATCTGTAAGACCTCCTCTTCCCTCTTTTTCTTCATTTCCACCCGGAGGTAAAGTTGCGTCTTTAAGCATTGCAAACAAAGCGTTTTTATAACTGATTCCTTTTAGACCTTTGCAATAAGCATCAGCAATTAACACTTCGGCATTAGAGCCGCCTTGAGTTCTTCCATTGCAGTTTCCGCTTCTCGCGTCTGGCATGTAGCCATCGTATTGAGAAATATCCAACAGTGAATTTATTATATCAACTTGACGCGATGGCGTTATCAGAGTAATCAATGGGTGAGCCGTGCGGTAAGTATCCCAGATTGCATAGAAGTCATCGTAGTATGGCGCAGAAGAAAGCCACAACGGGTTTTCTCCGGTTCTATCTACAGGCATTAACATTGTATGATAGAGCGCTGTGTAAAACATTTTCTTTTGATCCGGCGTGCCGGTAATTTCAATACGCTTTAGCAAGTCTTCCCACTTATCACAAGTTTCTTGCAGCTCATCTTTAAAGCTCCAATGAGAAATTTCTTTTTCAACATTGTATTTAGCTTTAGCCGAACTTATAAATGATATTCCTATTTTTAGCTGGATTGTATCGGTATTCTGATCTTCGAATAGAAGAAATGCGCCGGTCTTTTCGCCGGAATCGAACTGCGCTTTCACTCCCGGTAATATAGATTTACCTTTCCACGTTCCGCAGCTTGTGAATGGACGGTCGAACAACGCGTAGAAATAAACTGTGTAAGCTTTTCCGTTATTCCATCCGCCGCGGATTCTGCTGTAACCTTGAACTTCAGTATCGGAAAGAATCTGAACTTCGGAGCCGCAGAACATTTGAGCTTCCCGTGCATCCGGAATTGAATTTTCGCCGAGGAACGAACCGGCATCAATTTTAATTCCTCTTTTATCTTTTCCGGTAAAACTATAACGGTGAAATGCAGCGCGGTCTGATGTGGTTAATTCAGTTTTGATGTTCCACTTTTTTAGCACAACACTGTAATATCCGGCACTGGTAATTTCATCGGAGCGCAAAGATTCTTGATAGATTGATTCAAAGTTTCCGGTGAAAGGCATAACGGAAATATTTCCATATTTAGCGCCGCCGCCGGTTCCGCTAACATGAGTTTGGCTGAAACCAAAAACTGTTCTATTAATATCAGGACGGTATCCGCTGTTCGAGTTTACATCGCAGTCCGGTCCCGGCTTTACCATTCCAAAAGGAGTTGAAGGACCAACGAAAACATTTCCGTCTCCTACCGAGCCAATGAAAGGATCAATATACTTGTATAAAGATTGTGCGGATAAACTGCCGAACGAAATAACGAGGAAGATAATTACGGTAGAAAATCTTCCAGTGTAAAAGCTACATTTACCTAATAATGGCTTCATTTATAATCCGTAGATAATTAATACAATTTTACAACCGCAAACAATGTTCCGATTACAAGAAAAACTATCCCAATTGAAATTAGGAAACCGACTGTATCTTGCTTATTCCACTTATAGATTTCCCAATTTGTATTTGGGAATAGTAGGAAGCTTTTTGTTTTTTCCGGATTATCATAAGCTGCTTGCACATCTTTCTCGTCAGCTTCCGGCCCTAATCCTTTAACTCTCGTTCTCATCTTAAGGAAAAACTTTTCGGTTTTTTCATCATAATTAGGTTTGGTTAATAATGAAACAAGAATCAGCATAACAAAAGGAAAGACCAATCTAATCAGCATTCTAATTGTTTCGTTTAACGCATAAGGATTCTTTTGAAGATTGAAACCAAGTGAATGTAAAAGAAGAAGTTCAGGGAAAAAATAACCATGCGCTTCAAGTTTGCCATCTTCGTTTAGCGCGGGCTGCTGAGACCAAAATATAGTCTTTGAAGGCAGCACAAATGTTTTAGAAAACTTTTCTCCAACAACAAGTTTTTGCGGACAAGCACTTACATTGCTTCCGGCGGGATTAGCTTCCAGCCATTTTTCTATTTCTTTGTTTCTTTGTTCAACATCTATTGCCCGAGCAACATAAGTACGTTTTACTGGATCGGGTTGTGTCTGAAGAAGCATTGTTTCATTCGTTTTTATTCCAGGAATAACATTCGATAAAACAAGTGGGAATAAATAAAAAATAGAGAGTGTAACTAAGATAGATGTCCACGCTCCTGCTCTGTTAGCTCGGCGCCATTTTAATCCAAGCCAAAAAGCAGCTGCAAAAATCACAAAGAATTCCCAAATGAATTTTAGGATTTCAAAAATGCCGGTGAACTGTGTTGCTACAATTGCACCACCAACTAAAAAGGAACCCCCTAAAATTCTTCCGGCTAACACATAATGCTTTTCACTTTTACCAATTACTAAAGGCATATAAATATTATGAAGAAGCAATCCGGAGACAGTTAGCATTAATGAATCTGCGGTTGCCATCAACGCCGCCATCATTGATGCAACCATCAAACCGACTAATCCAAAACCTAATGAACCTAATAAATCGTGTGTCGCGTAACCCCAAAGTAAATCCGAGTTTTGAATTTTACCGGTGTATAGCAGAACTGCCGAAAGACCAACAACGCCCCACAAGATTGTACAAAATCTTTTGATAAAAACTCCGGTAACAAAACCAAACCGTGCGGATTGTTCATCCTTTGCTGCTGCATTTGTAACCAATTGATTTGGTTGAGTTACAACAGTAACACCGGCAACCAAAGCTGCGGCAAAAATAAAGTACCATGTAAAATCTATTAATGTTGGTGAGCCGAAAATTTCAAAATAGGATTCCGGTAATTTTTCATGCAGAATTTTTAAGGCACTATCACCGCTTCCGGCACCGTAAGTTGCAGTTATCTTCATCCAGGAAAAAGGAATGAGAATAATAGAAAGCAAAATGATAAAAACTCCTTGCAGCATATCAGTATAAAAAGCAGCAACCAAGCCGCCCATCATTGCATGAATCATTATTATTACACAAACCATCCAAATTAGAGTTGATTCATTTATGTATGAAAAAATACTATTCGGTTTGAGCAACCGTAATTCTTTCAATCTTTCTTGCTCGGCAGTAGTAAGAGTATTCGAATCCTTTTCTTCTAGGATTGTTAATTCTTGAGCGAGCTTATATTCTTTTTGTTCACTAACTGTGAAATCGGCAGCTTGTTTTGGAGTAATTGCCATAACGGTTTTACTCATTGCTGTGTAACCGACAGAAATTAATCCCATCATTCCAACAGCAGCAATTAAAGCATATGTTGCTGCCATTTTCTTTGAGCCATATCTTTCTTCGTAAAAATCTCCCATGGTAAGAACTCTCATTCTGCGCTGCCATGGCGATGTAATCCAAAATAGTGGTGTTGAAAAAGCCATTAACAAAGAGCTCCAAATTCCGGCAGCACCATTTCTAAATGTTGTTGTAGCTACACCAACGGGTCCATCGGCAGATGTGGCTTGACCGAAACTGGCAAACGTTTGAATAAGTTTACCAAACGTTCTTCCACCTAATAAATAATCCTCACGGTTTTTAATTCTTTTGCTTGCCCAATAAGCAATACCAAGAATAACCGTCAAGTAACTTGCGATTACAATAATATCTAGAAGGTGCATTCCATAAATCATGTTAGACTCCTTTATTCAACCGCAAGGTTTTCGCAGTTTAGAAATTCCATTTTTTCTGAATTAGTTTTTGCTGATTGCCCAATAATTTTTGAAACAGATAAGTTCTTTACATCCTTAGCAAAGAGAACTTTATTGAAATAACATGGATTCTCTTTTCCCCATTCTACGGAACAATTCGAAACAGTTATATCATTTGCCGTATCTATATAGAAAGCAGAAATTCCATCTTTTAGCAAACCAACTGAATCCGATGGACGCAAATCATAAATACCACCTTCGAAATTTGTTTTCTTCTCAATCTTAAATGAAGAGTTTTCTATTTTCACTCCGCTAACTTTACCTTCTTCTCCACCAATAAACACACCGTTTTCGCTATCGCATTTTATGTTATCGAAAAAGATATTACTTACTCTACCGACTTTGCCAACTGTCTGCCCTTTTGCAAATCTTACATTGGAATCTTTGTGCGCAGTTGCTTGTCTTTTATATGCAGTTACATAAATTGGCTCGGCTTTGCCCCACCATACATCGTCAAACAATCTTCCTTCAACAAAAATATTTTTGAAAATAATATTTTCAACTACTCCTTCATCACGGTTTTGAATTCCGATTCCACGATTACTTGATTTAATAATACAATCGGAGACTATCACATTTCGGATTGCATCCATATTTTCGCTGCCGAGTTTAACAGAGCATGATGTAGAAGTCATATTACAATTGGAAACAACTACATTTTCTGTTGGACCGTGTTCTTCATATTCTCTTCTTGTCTTAAAACAAATACAGTCGTCTCCGGATTCGATGTAGCAATTACTAATTCTAACATTTCTGGAATGGTCTATATCAATGCCATCGCCGTTTCTAATTTTAAGATGATTCAATATTGTTACGCTTTCAATTCTTACATCATCGCAGCCGATTATGTGTAAACACCAGTAAGCAGAATTTCTGAATGTAACATCGCGGATGATCAGATTTTTTATGTTAACAACTGTCAGCAAATGAGGACGCGGATCAACAACATTAAACGGTTTTAGAAAGTAAGCTGCTTTTTCTTCCGGACCCATAAAGGCAATTCCATTACCGTCAATAATTCCTCTTCCGCTAATCGTGACGTTTTCTGCATTCTCTCCGCCAATCCAAATTGTACCTTCACCTAAATTTTCTTTGAATGCACTTTTCTTATATATGGATTCATCTGGATTAGCAAGAACAACGGCGCCGGCTTCCACCATAATATTTACATTGGATTTCAAATCGAATGGACCAGTCATAAAGACATTATTACCGGGAAAATAAACTATGCCTCCACCGGTTTTAGAACAGTCATCAATTGCTTTTTGAATTTCCAAAGCATTGTCTTTTTTGCCATCGCCAACAGCGCCATATTTTATTACATCAAAGATTTTCATTTTATTTTTTCCATTTATTTGCATCTCAAAAACAATATGATAGACTAACTGAAGTTGGATTTCTTGAATTTTACTTAGCGCAACTTTGTGACCTAGTGCCTTTGTGGCTTAATTTCTTATGTTTTTATTTGCCACCTCCGAAGGAATCCCTTCGGGACAAGTCACTAAGACACTAAAAAAATCTTAAAACAAGTAATTTCAGTAAACTAAGTAACTCTAAGCATTATCAATTACTTTTTTTCACTTTGATGAAAATCGGGTTAGAGTAGAACCATAAATCAGCTAATGCTTTTAAATCGCTATTCTCACCAACCAACGAATCAATCAGCGGATTTCCATTTACGTCACTTTCGTTCGGTGTATTCAAAGAAATATTCGTTCCTCTTAATCTGACGTATTTAGATTTATCTGCTTTTATTTCATAACTAAAAGAAGAATAATTCCCATCTGCTGTCCAATCAGATTCAAAGAACTGTTTCTCAATTTTCGTAGTTGGATTGGTAGGATTATTATACTCTGGTGAATCTGGATTTATCAATCCAGTAACATCACCGCAAATCAAATCAACATGATCTACCGAAGAAATTTTCTTAATAGAATCTTTAGAAGAACTTATAAACTTTACTGTGATTTTAACAATCGAGTTTTCTGCAACAGTTAGAGTCTGACCCATAGTTGCGGTTTGCTTTCCGGCTTCCACAGAAAAAGCTAAATCGGTTATTAAATTATTTTGAACGGCAAACACATTTCCCGATTTCATTCCCTTAACTAGAGATTTATAGTCTTTACTATCAGCCCAGATATAATTAACGGCATATTCACCGGGCCAAAAATCGGAATAGGTTCTGTGATAATCTGAATTTGTGAAAACCCAAAATTTTCTTCCTTCACCAAGCATTGCATCCCAGAGACCGCCAACCTTAGCCAGCATATAATCCGCGCCGCCAAAGGTGTGAGAATTATAAAGAATTCCATCACCTAATTCTTTATTGTACTCACTTCTAACACCGGGAGATTTTTGATGACCCGGAATTCCTTCGAATCCGATGCTGATTTCCGGTGAAGCATTGTTGAAATCTCTAAAATCAGCAATCGTGTACTTCATAATCCGCGATGGATGATTAACAATAAAATATGATTCATTAGGATATTTGCTTTCCAAATATTTAATAGCTGTTAATGCGTTTGCGTGAACATCCTCGTTTTGTTTAGTTAAATTACTTTCACCCTTATAATCTGTGTCTCTTCTATCAAACATATAATGGAATGATGCTATTGGCTCAGCTTCATCAGCTAAAATGCCCATACTACCATGATCATGTCCGGGAATATCCCACTCCAACCCTTGGATAATTAATTTATCCGGATATTTTTCTCTAAGCCTTTGTATTTCGGGAAAAGAATTATTGCGCAACTGAATTGTACGCGAATAATTTTTGAACCGCTTTGCATCAGTTGCCATTATTGAATCATAATCTTTACCATCTAACAATACATTGCCTTCTTCATCGGTTCGTTGGAATTCTTTGTTAAGTCTGAACCAATTTCCACCATGTTCCGAGATAGCAATAACATCAAGACCAAACTCCCAAAGCGCATGTTCTGCAACTTCTCCGGGAGTATTATCTGCATCAGACATTGTTGTATGCATGTGAAAATCGGCTTTGAGCCAAAATCCATTTTGCGCATAAAATGAAGATGCTGCAAAAACAAAAATGAATATGGCTGCGAAAGAAATCTTTCGTCTAAGACGGTCTATTGCTTCTCTATATACTTTGTACATTAAGTTGGAACTCCGATTCAGTACTTAAGCTTATTTTGCAAACACTTCGGAAACCTTAACCGGTCTTTTTTCTGCGCAAGATTTTTTTGCAGCAAGACCTATTGCAACGGCTAAAAGTCCATCAACACCGCCTACAGAAATTTCTTTGTTTTCTAAAACAGCAGCACAGAACTCTTTGATTTCGTTAGCATATGCTTCTATATATCTATCCATAAAAAAGTTGAGCGGCAGAGATGCATGAACACCATTCTCACTATAGTATTCATGATTATCCGGCGCGTTGTTATCCACTTTAATCATTCCTTTCGAGCCGAATATTTCGACTCTTTGATCGTAACCGTAAACAGCTTTTCTGCTGTTATCAATAACGCCCATAGCACCGTTTGCAAATTTAAGTGTAATAACAGCTGTGTCAACATCTCCGGCTTCACCAATTTTTGGATCAACCATTACTCCGGCAGTAACAAAAACTTCTTCAACTTCGCTGCCTACAATATAACGCGCCATATCAAAATCATGAATGGTCATATCTAAAAACATTCCTCCGGAAACAGCAACATACTCTGCCGGTGGCGGAGCGGGATCTCTCGATGTAACTTTTAGAATATGCGGCTCGCCTATTTTACCGGCAACAACCATCTCTTTAATTTTTTTGAAGTTGGAATCGAATCTTCTATTGAAACCTAACATTAACTTTACGCCACTCTCTTCCACAACTTTTAACGCGTTTTGAATTGTTGCTAAGTCCAGATCAATCGGCTTCTCACAAAAGATATGTTTACCGGCTTGAGCAGATTCAACAATATACTGCGCATGAGTATTTGTCGGCGAGCAAATTAAAACCGCATCAACAGCGGGATTACTGAGTACATCCTTATAACTGCTTGAGCAATTTGGAATTCCAAATCTTTTTGCAAGAGATTCCGCTTCAGATAAATTAGTATCAGCAATCGCAATTACTTCCGCTTCGGGAATACTTTGTACTATTGTTTCGGTATGCACTTTACCGATTCTGCCGGCGCCTATAACGCCAATTCTTAATTTTTTCATTTTTCTATTCCGTAATTATTTTATAAACCAAGAGACTTAATAAAATTTCTGTTTCGCTGAGCGCATTCTTTTGGATTGCCCATTCCGGGAAGAACATCCTGCTCAACTACAATCCAACCATCATAATTAATTTTTATTAATTCGTCTGTAATAGATTTAAAATCCACAGAGCCTTTACCTAATTCGCAAAAAACTCCTTCTCTAACAGAACGAAAATAATCCCAGCCATCAGCTCTGGATTTTTTAGCAATCTCTTCATCGCAATCTTTAAAATGTACATGCCAAATTCTGCTTGCATATTTTTTCAAGGCTTCAAAAGGATCGCCGCCGCCGAATTTGTAATGCCCCATGTCCAACACTAATCCAACTAAATTTGGATCTGTACCTTCAATGAGAGTATTAATTTCTTCCGGAGTTTCAGCATATCCGGCACAATGATGATGGAAAACGGTTCTCAATCCGGTTTCTTGTTTCACTTTGCTTGCCAATTCATTAGCGCCTTCGCAAAAGGTTTTCCACTCCTCTTTGCTTAAGCCCATTTCCAGTGTAACACGCCCGGCGTTGTTAGTACGCTCCGGTATTGACCCGTTTTCATCAGCCAAAACAATGAAAGCATTTTTGTATCCGGCTTCACTCATTAGTTTAGCAGTTTTAACTGCAACAGCAATTCCATCTGCATGTTTAGTCTTGTCTTTTAATAACACCGGAACAAAAGCGCCAAGCATAGTTAATTCGCGTCTATCCAATTCGGATTTTAATTGATTAGGATTCGTAGGCATAAAACCCCAATCGCCTAATTCTGTACCGGCATACCCGGTTTCTTTAATCTCATCAAGAACTTGAATGTAATCCGGCGCTTTGCCTTCCAATTCAAATTCCAAAACTCCCCAAGAACAAGGAGCGTTTGCTATTCTTATCATCTCTCTCTCCATACTTTATTTAGAATTTTCGTGTCCATTCTTCATGCCATCTTTCTATCACTACTTTAGTTTGTGTGTAAAACTCAACAGCATGTTTGGATTGACCATGTAGGTCTCCGTAAAAAGATTCTTTCCAGCCGCTAAATGGAAAATATGCCATAGGTGCCGGAACGCCAATGTTAACGCCAATGTTACCGGCAAGTGCATCATGTCTAAACTTTCTTGCTGCTGATCCGCTGGAAGTAAATATGCAAGCAGCGTTACCATATATACCTTTATTTACAAACTCAATTGCTTCTTCAAGAGTATCAACATATTTTAGATTAAGAACAGGACCGAATATTTCAAGATTATCTGCGTCAGCATCAGCCGGAACATTTTCAATTACTGTTGGAAAGATGTAATTCCCTTTTTCACAACCTTCAACATTTTTATTTCTACCATCAAGAAGAATATTAGCTCCTTTGTTTTCGGCATCAGTTATTATTTCTTCTATTCTCACTTTGCTTTCTTTTGTGATGATTGCACCCATTTGACAAGCATTATCCAAACCATAAGTAGTAGTTTTTGCTTTAGCTGCTTCAACAATTTTGTCTTTGAATTTTCCTTTCGCTTCTCCAACTAAAATTACTGTTGAAGCTGCAAGGCATCTTTGTCCGGCGCAGCCGTAAACACTGTCGGAAATAATCTTAGTTGCAGTTTCAATATCTGCGTCCGGCATAACAACTAAAGGATTTTTAGCGCCACCTTGTGCTTGAACTCTCTTTCCGTTTTCTGTTCCTTTAGAGTAAACATACTTTGCAACTTTAGATGAGCCGACAAAACTAATTGCCTTTATTTCGGGATGAGTAAGTATTGCATCAACTGTTTCTTTTCCGCCATGTACCATATTTAAAACACCGGCGGGAAGATTTAATCCTTCGAACAATTCGAAAATGCGAGTCATAGTTTCCGGTACTTTTTCCGATGGCTTAACAATGTATGTGTTACCGCAAGCAAGCGCGTAAGGGAAAAACCAGAACGAAATCATTATCGGAAAATTGAATGGAGCTATACAGGCCCCAACTCCAAGCGGCTGGCGGATTACAAACTCATCTATTCCCGCAGCTATATCTTCCGAAAGTTCACCTTGCATTAATGTTGGAATTCCACATGCTACTTCTATGTTTTCTACTGCACGTAATATTTCGCCTTTTGATTCTGCAAAGGTTTTTCCACATTCTTTTGTGCAGATTGCCGCAAGTTCATCAGCGTTTTTTTCCAATACATTCTTCATCTTAAAAAGGTATTGAATTCTTTTTCCAACCGGGGTGTTACGCCATTCGTTAAATACATTTGATGCGGCATCTGCGGCTAATTCAATATCTTCTTTGCATCCTTCCGGTACATGACTTAGGATTTCTCCGGAACCGGGATCTTCTACTTCAAGATATTTTTCCGATTTGCTATCTATCCATTTCCCGTCAATATAGTTTTTCAGTTTCTTCATTATGATATTTTCCTTTATGCTTTTCTTTGCGTTCTCTGCGTCTTTGCGAGACATTTTTTTCTCGCTAAGACACAAAGGCGCTAAGCAATAAACTTCACAAATAATACTTTTGATTCTTCTTGTTCTCTGAATATTCTTTATACGCTTCTTTAACGGAATCCATTTCCGATACTTGAGCGACTGCAACTTCCCACCACGCATAACCGGCTACACTTTTCTCTAGATCAGTTTCTATATAAATCAAAGTTGTTTTGTCTGCTACTTTCGCTTTCGTTAAAGCGTTATTCAATTCCTCAATGCCCTTGGCTTCAATAACATTTGCGCCTAAACTCTCAGCATTCTGAACAAAATCAACCGGTAATACTTCACCATCAATTTGTCCCGTTTCATTATTTCTAAATCTATACTTCGTACCAAAGCGTTTACTTCCAACTGATTCCGATAGCGCACCTATGCTCCCGAATCCATTATTGTTCAGAAGTACAATTGTCATCTTGATTCCTTCTTGCACTGCAGTAATTATTTCGTGATTGTTCATCAGATAATTTCCATCGCCAACCATCACGTAAATTTCTCTTTCGGGACAAGCCATTTTAGCGCCCAAGCCCGCAGCAATTTCGTAACCCATTGTTGAGTAACCATACTCTAAGTGAAATCCCTTTTTGTCTTGCGTGCGCCATAGCTTGTGAAGATCGCCGGGCAGACTTCCAGCAGCACAAAGCACAACATCGGTCGGTTGAGAGAAATTATTTACAGCACCAACTACTTCAGCTTGTGTTACCGGCGTTTTTTTCTTGTTGGAATAATATTCGGATACTTTTTTATCCCATGATTTATTGTAATTAACAGCTGATTGATGCCAAGAAGAATTCACTTTATAATTTTTCAATCCATCAATTAGTTCCAGCAATGTTTCTTTAGCATCAGCAACAACCGGCAATGCGGAATGTTTATGCGAATCAAATTCGGTAATGTTGATATTGATAAACTTTACGTTTGGATTTTGAAATGCGGTTTTTGAAGCCGTAGTAAAATCACTATAGCGTGTTCCAATTCCAATAATCAAATCAGCATCTTTAGCCATTGCAACTGCGCCGGGAGTTCCGGTAGCGCCAACAGCACCAAGGTTTTCCGGTTTATCAAATGGAAGCGATCCTTTACCGGAAAATGTCTCAGCAACCGGAATGCCCGTTAAATCAACTAACATTTTTAGTTCATCAACAGCATCGCTATAAATTGTTCCACCTCCAGCTAATATCAGTGGTTTAGAACTCAGCTTAATCATTTCGATTGCGCGGGAAATAATTTCTTTATCCGGTCTCTGGCGCTGAATTATCCAAACACGTTTCTTAAATAGATCGGTTGGAAAATCAAAAGCTTCCGCTTGTACATCTTGCGGAATTGATAATGTTACTGTTCCGGTTTCTACCGGGGAAGTTAAGACTCTCATAACTTCCGGCAGCGAAGTAATTAATTGTTCCGGTCTGTTGATTCTATCCCAATACTTTGATACCGGCTTGAAGCAATCGTTAACAGAAATGTCTTGTGTGCTTTGCGATTCTAATTGTTGAAGAACCGGAGCTACATTTCTTTTAGCAAAAATATCTCCGGGAATAAGCAGCACCGGTAATCTATTTATTGTTGCGGCAGCCGCGCCTGTAATCATATTTGTAGCGCCGGGTCCAATTGAAGATGTGCACACAAAAGTGCTCAACCGGTTTTTCATCTTTGCATAAGCAGCAGCAGTATGCACCATAGATTGTTCATTTCGCGTTTGATAATATCTGAAATCCGGATTTTGTTGAAGCGCTTGCCCTATTCCCGCAACATTCCCATGACCAAAAATTCCGAAGCATCCGGCAAAGAATTTATTTTCAACGCCGTCCCTTTGAACATATTGGTTCTTGAGAAATTTAATTGTTGCTTGTGCAACAGTTAAACGAATTGTTTCCACTTAGAATCCTCCTTTGGATTCGATAAAACTCATCGCTTCATCATAAGTTGGATTAAAATTTGCGCAGCCATGTTTGGTTACTAAAATTGCACCACACGCATTTGCGAGGCGGCAGCATTTGTACCAATCCCAGCCTTGAAGAAATCCGAAAATGAATCCGGCGGCAAACGCATCTCCGGCACCAAGAATATTTATTACTTCAACCGGAAAACCGGGAACATCCGTAACAGTACCATCTTTAAGATAAACAGTTGAACCTTTCACTCCACGTTTTACAATTAAAGTTTCCACACCGGTTTTAAGAATTCCTTTAATTGCCTCATCAATATTTCCGGTGATTTCCGGCGCGGAAATTTGCTGGTTCTTAATTTTAATTTGAGAAGGATCTTTCAACATTGTTGCTAAAATTTCTTCTTCAGTACCAATCGCCATCTTACAATAATTTAGAAACGCACGCACCGTAACACCAAATGCACGTGGATCATGCCATTGATCGGCTCTAAAATCAAGATCAATAAGAACCGGAACATCATTCTCGCGGGCGCGCTCAGCTGCAAAAAATGCGGCCGATCTTGTTGGTTCAATATTTAATGCGGTAGCGGAAAACTCTATCGATCTTGAATTTGCTATATCCGCTTTCATCACATCATCAATATTTACTTTGGAGTCGGCACAATTATCACGGTAGTAAACAAGTGGAAAATTATCGGGTGGTTCTATTCCCAAAATAACAGCGCTTGTGCGTGCGTTATCTTTAACAGGAATAAATTTTGTTTCAACTCCTTCTTTTTGAAGAAAGTTTAAAAGAAATTTTCCAACCATATCATTGCCAACGGCTGTAAGTAAAGCTGAATTTAATCCTAAGCGTTTTGCACCAACAGCAATATTTAACGGAGAGCCACCAACAAAAGCACCAAACTCTTTTATATCTATAAACGGAGCGCCGATATTGTTGCTATAAAGATCAATTGATGATCGTCCGTATGTAATTACATCATATTTTTTGTTCATAAAATTTCCATCTTCTCATTTGTATTATTCATTTCAAGAGTTACCAACGGTAATCTCTCATCCATTTTTTTCCATGTCCCATAAATCCATTTATGATCGGGATCGTCCGTATTAGCCAAGGATTGATCGCTTCCGGCAAGAAAGTTTAGATAGTAAGTGTGGTATCCATACCCCGCAGCAACAGGATGATAACCTTTGGGAACCAACACAACATCATTCATATGCGGTTCAGCAATTTCATTTAAGCTGCGGTCATCCGTATAAACTTTTTGTAGAGCAAATCCTTGCGGCTTATCAAATTTGTAGAAGTAGATTTCATCAAGCTCAGCTTCAACTACTTTTCCATTTTCATCAACTTTCCGGTTGTCATGTTTATGCGCTGGAAAAGAACTCCAGTTACCGGATGGAGTGTAAACTTCTACACATACTAGCTTGCTGCAAGCTGAACCAGGCGGTAGAATAGAATTTATTTGTCTCGAAGCATTATCACCACCTCTGAATTCAATACCATAATCATTTACCATTTGCGGAGTGATGAAGTAACCATCAAAATTATTTTGAGCCGGAGTGAATCCAAAAGCAATATCAACTTCTTCGCTTAATGATGTAAGAACAAACTCAGTATTTGGAGGAAGATACGCTGCATGAGGAAGCCCACTGAAAACATCTTTCCTTCCATTTTGTGTTTCCCATGTTCCCCATTTTGATGTGATGGAGTAATTTCCACCTAACAAGACAATGCACATTTCGCATTCACCAGTGTTGTGCTTCCACACTTCTCCTTTTATAATTTTCCTAGCGCCAAAATTCAAAGACTTCCAGCCAACTTCTTTTGAAGTTATATTTTGATAAATATTGGTTTCATTTATTTCCGGGTGAACGAGCAATTTACATTTTGTATCAAGTTTCATATTAGTTTATCACTAGCGATTTACATTTCTGGTTTACAAACTCTTTTAATTCTTCGATATATTTTTTACCTGGAATGACCGGATCAAATAATTCGGGAGTATTGTTAAAAAACTCGCGGTGAACCCTTGCCCAGATAAGTCGCATGTCTGTTGCAATATTAATTTTAGTTACACCATAACGTATTGCTTGCAGCAATTCTTTTTCATCAACTCCCTTAGCATCTTCTTGTAAATTACCGCCGGATATATTTATTCTTTCCACTTCGGATTTAGGAACATTAGATGCGCCATGTAAAACAATTGGGTAACCGGGTAATAGCTGCTGAATTTCTTTTAAAATGTTCAACTGAATTCCTTTTCCTCCACTCATCTTGTAAGCGCCGTGGCTAGTTCCAACGGCAACAGCAAGAAAATCACATCCAGTGCGTTCTACAAATTCAATAACTTGAGTTGGGTTTGTGTACTTACTCATTTCATCATCAATACTTGTTTCATCTTCAACACCGCTTAAAACACCCAATTCACCTTCTACAGCAATGTTTTTATCATGTGCTCGTTTAACTATATCCGATGTTATCGAGATATTTTTTTCAAAATCTTCATGCGATGCATCTATCATTACGGAATCATAAAACCCAGATTCAATTGCGCTAATGCAGTGTTCAACATTTCCATGGTCGAGATGGACCGAGAAATTGGCATGTGGATATATCTCTGCCGCCGATTCGATAATACCTTGTAGAAACTCGTGTGTTAAATATTTTCTTGCCGCTGGAGTAATCTGAATTATTACCGGGTGTCCGGCTAATTCAGCTCCGCCAAAAACACCGTGTATTTGCTCAGCATTAAATACATTGAACGCTGCAACACCATATTTGCCATAAGCGGTTTTTAATATTTCTAATGTTGGCAGCTTCATTTTTTTCGTTGTTTATTTTCTCAAAACCGATATAGCAATGAGCATAGATGTTCTCTGTATCGTCCCAAAAGGGACTTTGATTTATTTGGTATTCTTTACTTATTGATATTTTATCCCTACGGGATTTTTAGCTCCGTTAGGAGCGATATATCTATATAGTAATAAGCACATAATATTTGTTAAGTCCCTTTAGGGACGGTATAAAACTGGATTTATTCTTGCGTAGCACTTATCATCAAAAAGCACTTTGTAGCTTGATTCAAAAAGCTTTGATGGCAGATAATAATCGGTTGAGATAATTTGCGCGCCGCATCGTGCCGCAGCTTCAAATCTAGTGTAATCATTCTTTCTGGCTTCAATGGTTTCTGCATCCGCTCTTGTTCTAACTATATAGCCTTTCTTGACTAAATCTCTTATTTGCTGTTCATCTTTTATAGGATCGTTAATAATCATAAAAGCAGCGTTAGCATCGCTTTCTTCAGCATTAACAAACATTGCTTTGCCGGTTAATGTTTTATCTTCATTCAAATAATAATTCAGTTTTTGTCCCGTTTCATCAAGCACAAAGAGAATCCTACCTTTTACATCTTCAATTTTGGGCCAGCCGTTTTTAAGAATAGCTTGGTTAAAAGTTTGATAACTACCGCGAACAAAATCCGGTGTTAATAGTTTTGAGTCTGAAAACACAGAACGGATTTCTGTATCAATACTTTCCAATCCCTTCCGATTAAAAGGTATTGGTACAGCAGCTCCTTCAAAATCAATTTTACTATCCTTTGCGTTGATGGTAATAATGATTGGAAGATGACCAATGTTCGAATCAGACCACTTTTTAATTTCCCTTAAACAATTCGTGAAGAGTAAATGATGACTTCTGAAATCAAAATCTTGGATATGAAAAACTTTTAAGCCCGGTTGAGTTAGCTCGTTTGCCAAATCATAAGGCTCAACCGTTATCCCCATTTTTTGCAAATAGTTTAATCCAAGTGGTTTAGCATATTTTCCACCTTGTGTATCTAAATAAACATCCAGCTCCAGACTTCGCAAGCCCAATTCAAGTTGTTCTTCGAGCGGGATGTGCTCATACTGAAGAGACATTGCCAACATTGAATCCCTTGCATTAATAAGTTTCCACAACTCGCGCTGTATGGATTTTTTATAACTGTTGTGGCTTCCTATAATTTGGATTTCATTAAGCTTGACAGTATTAAAGTTGATATACGACTGTCCGCAACTTGTGGAGAGTAAAAGAAAAATGATGAACTGTATAGTGGTTATGCTTTTGCAAGTCATTTACTTCTCGTAAGTTTTTATCCCTAGTCATGAATAGAATAAAGACAGACTCAAATTGTTTCAAGTCTGGCACAAGATTCTCGTACTATTAGAGTATGTTCTAATGTTATGTTTTCATTTAGTTGCTTTGAAGAATTTGATATTTGCTTAATAAGTAATTGGGTAGCAGCCTTCCCAATTTCGTAAGCCGGCATTTGAACTGTTGTTAAAGGTATTCTCACAAATCCACTGAAATCAATATTATCAAAACCAACAACAGAAACTTTTTCCGGCACTTTAATATTTAGTTTGGTAAGTGCTTCAATAACACCTATTGCTATAAGGTCGTTATAACAGAACACTGCAGTAGGATATTCTTTCTCGGTAGCAAACAAATCTAAAGCGGCCTGATATCCATTAGTAGTATATGGTTCTATAGGAATAATGAAAGAATTGTTTATAGGAATGTAATTATCGATATGTGCTTGCTTATAACCTTCAAGTCGCTTCAGCCCATGACCGGAATGAATTGGTCCGGCTAAATGTGCAATATTTTTATGTCCCAACTTAATTAAATAAGAAACTGCATCGTATGCGGCTTTGTAGTTATCAATATCCACAGTATTTGTAAGAAAGTTTTGAATCATACCTAGAATCACTAACGAATAATTGGCATTAACTAGATTAGCCAGATATGAAAAATCTGCCCTTTCACTTTGCAACGGAGAAATAATTAAACCATCAACCCTTTTATTCAAAAAGGTATTTATTATTTCCGATTCCTTTTCAAGCGACAATTCCGAACTTCCAAGCAAAACCGAATATCCAAGTTGAGAGCTAGTGTCATAAACCCCTTTCATTACTTTAGCAAAGTAAGGATTATCAATTTCCTTAATAATTAGTCCAATACTCTTTGTTTCTTTAGCAACTAAAGCTTGCGCGATGTTGTTAGGTGTAAAATTGTATTTTTTAATTATTTCTAAAACTCTTGCACGGGTTTTTTCGGAAACACCCGTCTTATTGTTTAATACAATCGACACAGCCGAAGGAGAAACATTAGCGAGTTTTGCTATATCAGTAATTGTCATTTTCACTCTTCTGATGTTAGTACCTAATTAATCAATATGCAAAGCTTAAAAAATATCCTCCCGCAAACGGGAGGATACTTTAATTACAACAACATATTACTTAACAAGCATCATTTTCTTTGATTGAACAAAATTATCTGACTTTAATTGATATACATACATACCGGAAGCTAAATTCTTAGCATCGAATGAATATTCATAAGTACCCGCAGTCAATTCTTTATTTACTAATCTTGCTACTTCTTGACCAAGTACATTATAAATTGCTAAAGAAACTAAACCGGTTGTTGGAACACTGAATTTAATACTTGTAGTTGGGTTGAATGGGTTTGGATAATTCTGCTCTAAACTAAATTGTGTTGGTATTACTTCGGTAATTTTTTCAACTCCAGTCCAACCGCCGGCAGCTAACCATGCAGTTTTCTTTGTAGGGAACCAGTTTAAGTCTCCTAACGGATAGCTTTTTGTACCGGCTGTGTAAGCTGGTAATGTAGTTGCATAAGAACAATTTAGCGTATCTCTATAATATGTAGTTGGTCTTCTATCCATGTCTTGAAATTTAGAACCACCGCTAGAGTTTTCTCCTGCACCTTCCGGCAATGGGGAAAGATTCCAGGTAACCATACCTGTCATTGGTTTTGGAACTTTTGCAAATGAGAATGGATCTACTTTTGTAAATGCATTTGCACTTACTTTACTTTGGATAAAATTACTGAGCGGAGAAGGCATTTTCAGAGTTGGGTTCCATGCTTTTATTGTTGCCCAGGTATTTTGAATTTCAGTTGTGAAAGCATATTGATTATTGGTAATATCGAATTTGAGTGTATTGTCTATTGATGCTGCTGTTGTATCTCTTTGATGATATACCATCACCATATTGCCTTTATTTGTAATTGTCGAGCTGAAAGTTTCCTTGGACTCCAAGAAATCGTATTGACGCTGTGAAGCAGTATCGGCACCGAATGCCATAGGGTCTAAAAACAAATTGTTCTTAATTTGTATTTTAGTATCCTTTCCGAGTAAGCCGAAAGCCATAACACCATATCTACCACCGTTATGTACTATTGTATTATGTTCAAAAACCACAAAATTCAAACTTGCTGTGCTGGAAATATGTCTTACAACTCTATCTTGCCCGTTAACAAATGTATTGTTGTACATAATTAAAGAATCGCAAGATGTTTTTCTAAGATCAACAGCTCTTCCATCACCCATGTTATCGTATGTACCGGTACCGCTATTAGCGAAGATACAATTGGTAATTTTTATTGAACGGATACCCGAAAAAGTTCTGAGATCTGCCTGATAAGCATGTAAAAAGATACAACCGTCACAAACTAAAGTGTAATCGCCTGAAACGTTCCAAACAACCAATTCTCTTGGAGCCGCATGTTGCCATTTTGTGTAATCAGCATCAAAATCCGAAATACCATTTACAACAATATTTTTAAGATAAACACTGCCCTGAGAATCAATAAAATCTATCGGAACAGTGGTACTATTATTTGCAACCGTACCGTAAATGATTGGCTTTGCACCAGTAACATCTTCGGCTTGAATTCTTACATCCCAACCAATATTTTTTATTACATCATTAAAAAACCACATACCGCCACGTTGTAAAACGTATACGCGATCGTAGTCTGCTCTTTTTCCATTCGATAATGTATCGCCCATAATTATTTTGTTAATATACTCTACCGAAGTAGGTGCTTTTAGGTACATTTGATGAGACTGTGCAAATAAATTAATACTCATAGACAGTATAAATATTGCACTTGTCAAAAAGAGAAAAGATTTCTTCATGGAACCTCCTAAATAATAGTTAGTTGTTGGTTTATTGGATATTTCATAGAGCGATTAATCCAAATTTTTATCATAGAGATACTCGTAACCAAACATCGGCTGAAGTACCATACCTGTAGCTAGAAGCATCTAGTCTATATCCATAGATTGTGTCTTCCATTGTAGTTCCTTCTTCAGCATTTGTTAGGTTATTAACATTCAAACCGATGGAGAAATTGTCGGTAATTTTTTGTTTGAGTGATAAATCTACCCTGCCGAATTTCTTCTGTATATTGTTGGAAAGGCCATCGGCTGAAAATCCGTTATAGAATTCACTCTGATAGAAGTAAGAAATACGGCATGAGAAACCTGCTATATCATAACCTAAAGAGACATTGCCAAAAAAGTCTGGAGAATTGGCA
Source organism: Ignavibacteriota bacterium (assembly GCA_043807765.1). Taxonomy (GTDB): domain Bacteria; phylum Bacteroidota; class Ignavibacteria; order Ignavibacteriales; family Melioribacteraceae; genus Stygiobacter. The sequence continues at coordinate 44,521 of JAZDFQ010000052.1, read as the reverse complement.
ATTCTTGTTTTGTCTTCGTAGTAAACTACTTTTGTTCTTTTTACCGGGAATGGGAAACCTGGAACTGTAACAGAATATTCCTGGAATTTTATGGAAGGAGTGTATGTTTCAGTTCTTACTATGGAAAAATTATAGCTAAGCACAATATTGCTTAACAAACCGGGCAAATACTGAAAATTAGCCTGATGTTCAACTTCAAAACCCCATACGCGCGTAGGTTTATTAGAATTATAAGGATATATTATCTTATAGGTTGATGTAAACGGCGCGGTATTATTAATGTATTTAATACCTAAGCTATCTGCAGTTGCCTTATCGAGAATAGGGGTATGCCAAAGTTGATGAACTTCATTTTTAATATTTTTATAGAAACCTGAAACTGAGAACAATCCGATTTCGTTACTAAATAATTGCATGTTCACTTCAAAGTTCCAGGCATCGGCGTTTTTAAGTGCTGTGTTACCTAAGACCACAAATGCTTTATCGTCAAAAGCTGAACCTTGATTTCCAATTACGTATGTAGGAAGTCTGAAATTAAAGTTAGGCCTCTCCAAACCTCTAAATGCAGCAAATCTGATATTCAAATATTCTGTAGGTTTTAATATGATATGAAGATTCGGTAAAAGAATTGCTTCTGTATGTTGCGTAGTTGTATCCATAAAAGTTGACCACTCAGTAGTAATGTATGGTGAGTAAAGTGCATTATACGTATTGTCGTCAGCCTCTACTCTTAATCCGGCAATTACAGTTGCTACTGTTCCTAAGTTCAAAGTATTCATTATATAACCGGAAGCGATATTTTCAGTAAGGTTATAATTTGTACCGTCCTCTGCATGATCGGGCACATATTCATGTACACGTGTTGCCGGGTTAATACCGTTAATATTCATATCAAACCAGGCTCTTGCCCGGTTTGGATCAATCATTGGGTTCAACAAGTATTTACCATAAATATCGCGTGTACTAGTACTAAGAAAATTCGGGAGTAGAATTTGACCGGATAACATCATCAAATTTTGGTAACCGTATTTAGCAGCATCTTTAGGCACTATACTTCCGTTAGGAAGAAGAATGGAGCTATAAAACCCGGTACCTAAATAATACCTTGCCTGGGTTAAAGTGGAGGTTCTTCTGTGATATTTAGATCGATATTTAATACCAAATTTTAATTCGCCAGACATATCAAATAAATTATATTGCCTCTTTGCGTCGACGAAAAATGTTTTTTCATAATCCAAATTGGTAGAAGTTCTAACTTCCGTTCTATTGAAATAAGATATGCCGAAATTATTAATAGCATAAGGAATAAGAGCTTCGTATGGTCCATGCCTTAATTCTTCGGGGACAAAATTCATACCCGATTCCGGCGCATCCATACCCTCGTTGAAATGCATTACATTGTTATATGGGTTTTCGGAATTGGATTCTGAGTAAGAGAAATTCCAATTTACCTGCCAACCATATAAATGATTCTTTCCTTGTAGTGAAATATTTTTAATGTCGGTATTTATATCTAACCCGGTGAAATCAAAACCAACATCAGCTCCGGTAGTTGGGTAGTTTCTGGAAATTGATGATAGTCTTCTCTCTGTTCTGTTGTACTCAGCATTCAGTTTAATAACACCATCGTCTGGTGTATTCAAATCAAGAATAACTTTTACACCTCCCCTTTTTCTGGTTTCGGGAGTGTAGGTAAGTGAAAAATTCTGTATTTGATATTTGGCTCTATCATTATAAAAATCATATCCAACACCATAGGCTTCACTACTACGGTTTCTCTTTTCATAATTACCAAATACCTGTACACCAAGAACATTATCAAAAAATCTTTCGCCGTACTTGCCAAGGATATTGTATTGATCGTGAGTTTTATCTAAAGAACTGTACGCACCAAATGCGTCAACTTGTAAAACTCTGATTTCCGGAGCCGTTTTTGTTACAAAGTTTACGTTACCGGCTATAGCTTCTGCTTCCATATCGGAAGTAATAGCTTTAGATAATACTATCCCAGAAAGTGAACCTTGTGAAATGGTACTTAAATCCAAACCTCTTGAATCAGCATCTGTTGGAGAAAGTTTAATTCCATCTACCGTAACTGTAGTAAGATTTTGATTCAAACCACGTAGTGTTATTTTACTAGCTTCGCCACCGGAACGAACAACAGATACACCGGGTAAACGGCCCAAAGCTTCAGCAGCATTAGCATCCGGTAATTCTTTAATTTTTTGTTCTGAGATTACGTTGACAATAGTATTAGATGATATCTGCTGGTTAATTGCTGCTGCTTGTCCCAATGCTTGAGCAGTAACAACTATTGTTTTCCCCTCTAGATTTTCTGCACTTAACTGAAAATACAGTTCAAGGGTTTGCTTATTCTTTAGAGTAACATCGAGAAACTTGGTTTTGTAACCGATGTAAGAAACTCTAAGAGTATACTTCCCGTCTGGAATTCCAGACACTTTATATTCTCCTTCTATATCGCAAGCTGAACCGAATGATGTTCCGGTTAGAACAACGGTTGCACCTATTAGTTCTTCATGTGTTAATGAATCAGCTACTAGTCCCTTAATAGTATTTTGGGAAAAGACAGACGAATAGGTTAGGACAAAAAAGAGAAGTAAGAGTTTTTGGCGTGCAATTGATTTCATTGATTTCTCTCTTAGTTCGATGTATTTGTGATTTCAGTTTATTTTTGATAAACCGCTTTATTTATTTCAACTATCAACAAAACAATTAATGACTGCAAAAGAGGAAGATTAGAAAGTTTTACTAAACCGCTTTAGTAATATAAGCCATTTTTATTTAGTGTCAAATACTTTTTTTGGTTTGCCTAAAAATTTTTTGTTTTTATCTCTTGAAAATGAAAAAAGTGATTTCCTTCCAGTTGAAAGCTTTAATTGGCTTGTGATCATTGAGTATAAACCACCAAGTGCGGTTTTTAGCAAAAAAATGCAAAAAATCAAATAACCAGACGCTTGATTATATCAAGCTGCTACAAGATTATATATGAAAATTTAATCTAAAAAACCCTATTTTACCTAAACCGCTTTAGTGATTAACGTATTTGTAATTTGCTTGAAACAATTGTTGTCGGAAAAGTATATTTGAGAAGTTAAAGGACTAAAAATGGAAAAGAAAAGAGATAGCAGTCTATTACTAGCAATTTGGATTTGTTTTTTCCTCATTGCAAAAGTATCATATCCGCAAGAAGCCGCTCGTGATGCTATTAGCCGCTTGCTGGGTGAAAACTCAAAACAATTTGTTGTAGAGCTAAGTGCAAAACAAGATTATGATTACTTCGAAATAGAGAGTAACAATAACAAAATTGTTCTTCGCGGAACATCCGGCGTTGAAGTGATTTCTGCATTGAATTGGTATCTAAAATATTATTGCAATAGTCATATAAGCTGGTGCGGGAATAATCTCCAACTTCCAAAGAAACTACCTTTCGTAGAAAATAAAATTCATATTGAAACTCCTTACAAGTATAGATACTATTTCAACTATTGTACATTTAGTTATACCATGGCTTTCTGGGATTGGGAACGTTGGGAAAAAGAAATTGACTGGATGGCATTGAACGGAATTAATATGCCCTTGGCAATAACCGGTGAGGAAGCTGTTTGGCAAGAAGTTTATCGTGAGTTGGGATTAAGTGACAACGACCTTCAAGATTTTTTTGTGGGCCCCGCATACTTTGGCTGGGGTTGGATGGGAAACATTGATGGTTGGGGCGGACCTCTGCCGCAAAGCTGGATAGATTCACATCGCGAACTTCAGAAAAAGATTTTAGCAAGGATGCACTTACTTGGAATGAAACCGGTATTACCCGCTTTCACCGGGCATGTTCCAAAAGCATTGCTTACGAAATTTCCCGAAGCGAAAATTCAAAAAATGAAAGGATGGGAAGGATTTGATGGTACTTACATTCTAGATCCGCTTGATCCCCACTTTAAGGAAATTGGAAAACGCTTTATCAAAAAACAAACAGAACTTTATGGAACCGATCATCTTTACTCAGCAGATACATTTAACGAGATGAATCCTATAAGCGGAGATTTGCAATATCTTGCTTATGTATCAAAGGCAGTTTCGCAAAGTATGGTTGAAGCAGATCCTCAAGCAGTGAACGTAATGCAGTCGTGGATATTTCTTCACGAAGATTTTTGGACTTCCGAAAGAATAAAAGCTTATCTCAATGCTGTTCCGAATGAACACATGATTTTGCTAGACCTCTTTGCAACTGCGAAGCCTCAATGGAAAAAAACTGAAGCATTTTACAGCAAACCATGGATTTGGTGCATGCTTCATAATTGGGGTGGAAAGATGGGAATGTATGGACGAACCGATGCTGTCACCAAGGAATTGCCCGGCTTGCAAAAATATTCCAAAGCTGGAAACTTAGTAGGAATTGGTTTAACACCGGAAGGGTTGATAACTAATCCTTTTATCTACGATTTGATGACTGAAATGACATGGCATCCCGATTCGGTGAATGTAGAAGAATGGACGATGAAATACATAGCTCGCCGTTACGGAAAGAAATCTGCAAAAGCTGAAGAAGCTTGGAAAATACTTATTACTACTCTATATGATTGCCGCGATCTTAGACACGGACCGCAAGGCGCTCATTACTGCATGAGACCAACTTTGGAATTCTCACGTGGTTCGTTTGTACGCTCGGAAATTTTTTACACTCCGGCAGACATTAGAAAAGCACTAAAATTATTATTGGAAGCTTCAGACGAAATTGGAAACTCAGAGGGATATACATATGATTTGGTTGATTTGACCAGACAATGTTTATCTGACCTATCTATAGAAATGCACCGGAAAATGGAAGCGGCATATAACTCTAAGAATTTTGACGAGTATAAAAGGATTAGCGATAAATGGTTGGAAGCAATTCTTGATCTTGATGTACTGCTTGGAACGCGGAAAGAATTTTTACTTGGCAATTGGATTGATCAGTCAAAACAATGGGCAACGAATGAAAGCGAAAAGAAACTTTATGAATGGAATGCAAGAAATCTAATTACACTTTGGGGAGATAAGAATTCAAAACTGCATGATTATGCTCAAAAGCAATGGTCCGGCATGATGAAAGATTTCTATTATCCGCGCTGGAAAATGTTAATAGAGCTGGCGAAAGAATCATTACAAACCGGAAAAGAATTTGATAAGGAAAGTTTCAATAAAAAAGTGATGGATTTTGAAGTAAGCTGGACTAAACAAAACAATATTTACGTTACTAAACCTACCGGCAACTCTATTGAAGAAGTGAAAAGAATCTACAACAAGTATCTTGCTGAAAATTAATGAGCAGCAAGTAACAAATATCGAGAACTAACTTCTTTGTGTCTTTGAGTCTTCGTGGCAAAAAATTTTTCAGTTGCTTTCTTCTGCCACAAAGGTACTAAGACACCAAGATTCACTAAAAATAATTCACAAAATTCAGCTCATGCGTAACTTCAGTTAGCAAGTTAACTCAAGTTTACTTCTTGCTAATCTCCAGTTTACCTTTTTTCTCTTTATCAACCGGAATATCAATACTCAACGTTCCTTTTGAAAAAGTTTTGTACGCAATATTCTTTCCATTCCATTTCACTTCATATTCATTATCGGGATTCATACAAGCAACCACAGAAGAAACTTTATTGCTGCCGTTGAAAGTTAGATTAACAGATAAGCTGTTGTAAGGTTCATCAAATTTTTTGTTTTCTAACCACACATCAAAACCGGTCGTAAAATTCCCGGGACGGTAATAAGCAGCAAACCAATTTAGAACCGGCGCAGAAAGAGCGCCAAACTGATGCCATCCGGCGCCTCGCCCGTTTTCTATTATGAAATGTTCCATGCTGTTGTAAGATGTTTCCGTTTCTTTCTTCCACATATCCAGTGCTGTTACTGCAATTTTATTTGCAAACTCAGCCTCGCCTAAATCCAGCATTGTCTTCCAGAAAAACCATTGATGTGAAAGCCACACTGTCCCGTTCCAATATCCATCAATCTTATAATAGGGCGCAGATTGATCTACAGCCGAAAGCCCGGCTTTAGACCAAATATGTTTTTCGGATTTCACCCATCCAAGAATTTTTTCTTTCTGAGCTTCAGTACAAGCACCGGCAATTAAAGGATAAGCGCCATCGAAACCCATGTTGTAGTTAACAGAATTGTTGTATTTCAAAATGTGAGAAGGTTTTCCATCTTTATCATGAACTACATAACCAAAGTAACCGGAGTCTTCATCCCAAGAATATTTTTGAAGTGCGCTGCTGAACTTTTGAATATCGTTATCAAACTCTTTTACATCTTCCTTCTTTCCGAGATGCTCAGCCGCCATTCTTAAAATCTTAGCTGTTCTAATTACTTGCGATGTAGTAATAACAGGCGTAACAGAGCTTTCCAATTTATTTGCATGAGTGTAAACTTGAGGAGGCAAATCATCCCAGCCGCCGGAGTTGTAAAAGTAATCCCATGTTTTCAGAAGATTGGATTTCAATGCATTTGTTGTTGAACTGCCGAGACGTCCAGCCATAAACTCGTGATACTGTTTCATGCGCGGATAAAAATATTCCAACAATTCCTTGGATTGAGTTTTATTCCATAGATCGAGAAACAAATAGTGCTGAACCGGGACCGGCGAACCGTGATGAATAAACGCTGACTGAGCGCCCGGCTCTTGTGTGTAGGCATTCAAGCTTTCAATTGCACGTTTTATATCTGTTGTTAGCATTCCAAGTCCGATAAATCCGGAATCCCATGTGTAGAGGCAATCCCACCATCTGCCCGGCGCGCTGTGGCGAATAAATTGCTTTTGAGTATAAACCGGATAAACAACATTTGTTGCCAGCGTTGCATTCATCTTTTCGATACTAAATTTATACTTCTCCCCTTCCTTATTTGGCGTAACATCGGCAACATGCTGTTTGGCTTTTTCATAATAGCTTTCATACTTATCTTGAGAAGAATTCATTTCGTGCAGATATTTTTCTACTTCTTCTTTAGTGCCGCTGCAAACAATTCCATAAATTGTCTTTGATGATTTGGGCGTAAGATTAACCGGTCTCATAAAAACATTTGTATAATGTCCATCACCTTCTCCGGTAAAAACTTTTTGAACATGCTCGTTTACCATTCGTTTGAAGTAATCGCTCAAATCTCTCTGGTTCCACTGTCGAATTTCGAATACATCGTATTGCCACAAAAGTCCGTAATACAAATCAATGTCATCGTACTTTAGGATGAGAGAATTTTTAACCGGTCCATCAATAATCTGCGGAACATAATTCCATTTTCTCTGGGTAAACTTTATTCCCGCAATTTCGCCGGCATCAACAATTGTAAATCCATCAAGTTGTATTTCGGCACCACCTTTGGATTTTAACACAAGATTATGTTCGCCAGCATCAAGTTTACCAATGTAGATTTCTTTGGTGGAGAAGTCATCGCTCCCCTCATATAAAACTTCTCTATTAATTAATCCGTTCATTGCTAAAGTTACTTGCTTCGCCCTTTCCATTCTATAACGAATCAATAAAGAAGCATCATCCATTAGCTTATCAATCTTTATCTTGTAAGAAATAAAATCTCCTTTATCTAAACCAAATTTTGCTCCAACACCGGAACCGCCAACAAAACCGTGATATCTAATTTCTCCTCTCATTTTTCCATCATACACAAGATTATCTTGCGGTCTTGGCGCAGCAAACCGTAAATCTTCGTAGTCCACAGCTTTATTCCATTTAGCTCCTTGCGGCAGTGTTACTTCCCCGGGATAAATGGGAGAATCTACAGTGTATTCTTTTATTGGCGGAAAGTGAAGCGATGCGGCAAAATGCAAAGAGAGGTTTTGATTGTTCTCAGTGTTGTTTACGCAATTAATTCTTATCAAACGGGCACTAGAAGATATCTCCGAATAGGAAATGTCTGTATATACTTGGTCTTTCCACTCAAGCTCGTGGCGAAAACTGAAATACTCTAAGTTTGGCGATGCTTCCCAAGGGTGAAAATCACTTTCGAACAAAACATCAGGCACTATAACTTTTCTTCTATACAATCCTGGAAAAACGCTTACATCAAACCGAATCCCTTTGCTCTTATCCGGAATGTGCGACAAGCCAATGTAACGTTTTGTGTATGGTCCCCAATCCGGCAAAGATAAATCGTGCGTGTTCTCAAGAGATTTAAAATATTTTTGATCAAGTTGAGTTTGAGCTTTTATGTTTGCTTCTGCAGATAAGCAAAGAAGTGAAACGAGTAAAAGACAAAATTTGATAGAACGTTGCATAGATGCTCTCGTTGATAATTGTAAAAAATAATTCCGGTTGCGTATGATTTTTTTTTCGACTCCGCAAATAAATAGAGAAAATCTGTTATGCCCAAATCAAAATGCGGTTTTGGAGGATATTTTCGTCAACTAAAACATGTTTAGTTGAAATTTTCTCTTAACTATCCTTATGAAAGTTGATTATAGAAAAAGTTTATTCATATTTTTTGCCGCATTAATTTTCTAGTAAAGAGTGCATAATATTGTACTTACTTCTAAACATGCTCAAGACACATAAATTTGTTCAGTTGATAACGAGGAATGAATGAAAAGGAATTATTACATTGTTGCGTTAATCTTTCTAACTTTTTTTGTTATTTCATTAATTACAAATATTCTTGGCTCGCTCAACCCGGATGTAATTAGCAGTTTTAATTTAAGCCTCACTCTTTCTGCTCTATTACCTTTCGCATTCTTTATTGCATATGGAGTAATGTCTATTCCTGCTGGAATTTTAGTAGAGAAGTACAAAGAAAAAAATATAATGTTAGTTGCTTTCGGTATTTCATTTATTGGCGCAATTTTGTTTTCTCTATTTCCCCACTATGCTGTGTTTATTCCGTCACTTTTTTTGATGGGAACCGGAATTGCAATGTTACAAGTTGCTATTAATCCGCTGCTAAGAGTTTCCGGCGGAGAAGAGCATTTTGCGTTCAACTCGGTAATGGCTCAGTTGGTTTTTGGCGCTGCTTCTTTTCTTGCACCAATGCTGTTAACATTTTTGGTTACAAGCCTCAATGGAACCGGTGGAAATATTGTTAAAGCAACTCTTGGGAAAATTGTTCCATCAAATCTTCCATGGACATCTTTGTATTGGATATTTGCGCTAGTTCTATTGGTAATGATTGTGCTGATAATTTTTTCAAAGTTTCCTGAGGTTGAAAGAAAAGAAGATGAAAAATCCGGAACAATTGAAACTCACATAAACCTCTTTAGGCAAAGAACCATTATTCTCTACTTTATAGGAATCTTTGCTTACGTTGGCTCCGAACAAGGAGTGAGTTACTGGATTTCCAAATTTCTTTTTACCTATCACAATTACGATCCGCTTACCGTTGGCGCATCAATCGTGGGCTGGTTCTGGGGAATGATGTCTATCGGCTGCTTAATTGGTTTGGGATTACTAAAACTCTTTGACAGCAGAAAAATTTTGATCGGCGCTGTAATTCTTGCAGCAATTTTCTTAGTTGTAGCTTTGTTTGGCTCCGGCAGCATTGCTCTATACGCATTTCCTATGGTTGGTTTTTCACTTTCCGTAATGTGGTCTATTATATTTTCACTGGCATTAAATTCTGTAGAGAAACATCATGGATCGTTTGCCGGAATTTTATGCACGGCAATAATTGGTGGCGCTGTAATTCAGTTATTTATTGGCTGGCTTGGAGATATGTTTGGTCTGCGTGTTGGAATGTCTTTCGTGTTTGTAACTTTAGCATACATACTTAGCATCGGAATTTGGGCAAACCCAATTATCTTAAACGAAACAATAAGCAGTAAAAAGAAATTAGAAGAAAGTAATTGAGACTTCTGCAAAACTGTTTATGAATGTCATTGCGAGGAATGGAATGACTGCTTGTCCCGCATTTTGTTGCGGGAAAGCAATCGCGGTTTTTGCTTCAAAAATACAGTTTTGAGTTTGCTTCACTTCGTTCGCAAAGACAATAGTTATAATATTTTAGTGTTTACTAATTCATAAAATAAAAGAGAAGCGATGGGAATTTTAGGAATTGATATTGGCGGAACCAACATGCGTGTTGGTTTGATAGACAACAGCGAATTGATAAAAATTGAATCTTCCCGGATAATAAAGAACGGAAGTAAAGATGAGATAATAGATTTACTTGTTTTTTTGATAGAAAGATTTAGTGATAAAACTATTGAAGGCATTGGAGTTGGCGTTCCGAGTGTTGTTGATGTTGAAAAAGGAATAGTCTACGATGTTCAGAACATACCATCGTGGAATGAAGTACATCTTAAAGATATACTTGAAGATAAATTCAAAGTACCGGTATTTATCAACAACGATGCTAATTGCTTTGCGGTTGGTGAAAAATATTTTGGGAAAGGAAAAGGCTACAAAAACATTGTTGGGCTAATAACCGGAACCGGTCTTGGCGCGGGATTGATAATCAACAATCATTTGTACTCCGGCAATAACTGCGGCGCCGGTGAGTTTGGAATGATTCCGTTCAAAGATAAAAATTACGAATACTATAGCTGCGGTCAATTCTTTCAGAATGAGTTTGGACTTTCCGGCGAAGAATTATCTGCCAAAGCTTTGCTAGGAGATAAAGAAGCGCACAAAATATTTTCACAGTTTGGTGAAAACCTTGGTGAAGCAATTAAGCTAATAATGTACTCGGTTGATCCGGAAATAATTATTCTTGGGGGCTCAGTGAGCAAGTCTTTTTCTTTCTATAAAGAAGCCATGTGGGAATCAATTAATACTTTCGCTTATTCTAATTCGGTTAAGAAGATTAAGATAGAAGTTTCCGAGAATGAACATGTTGCAATACTCGGTGCTGCTTCACTTTATTTTGATGCAGTTCAGCAAAGCAATTAATTTTTAATAGACACAGTTTTTAATAATATTTACGAGGCTTTAATGAATCTGACCGATTCAAAATACAACGGTTTTTCTCTTGTATCAGAAATAATGGAAACAGCAGAAATTGTAAAAGATTTTGATCAAACAGCAACCGGCAAAGTAGCACAGAAAATAAATTCAGTTGGTAAATTAATTTTAACCGGAGAAGGCTCAAGCAGAATATTTCCGGCAAAAAATGCTATTCATAAAGCCAGAAAATTGGGAATGCCTTTAAACATTATTACAGAAGGTTCTCACCAAGCCGCAAAATACAAAGTGGAAGACTATGCTGTGTTCTGCGCTTCAAACTCCGGTAAAACTAAAGAAGTAATTAAGCTTGTACAAAAAGTAAAATCTCTCGGCAACAACAATTGTTTTGGAGTTACTACCAAGGCCAATACTAAGCTCGAAAGTGTTTGCTCTCAAACTTTTGTTTTAAAATGCAGAACCGAAAAAGCGCTAGCGGCAACAAAGAGTGTTGTTGAAACAGCTTTGTTTTACGATTCAATATTATGGAATATTCTTGGTGATAATAAAAAAGAAGAACTCGCTTCACTTAGTGCCAATATACAATCCGTTTTAACTATGCCGGTTGAGAAAAGTATAATTGATGCCGCAGCAAAAGCATCAATGATTTACTATGCCGGTTATAACGATGGAGTTGCAGAAGAACTTACCCTTAAGACAAACGAGATAGCAAGAAAGAAATCCGACTACATGGAAGGAACTTACGCTGTACACGGAATTGAAGAAGTGTTGAGCAAAAGTGATTTGATCTTTGTTATCGATCCCATTGAAGAAGAGATTGAAAAATTTCAGCAAGTGCTAGAAAAGGGAGTTGGTTTAACCGTAGTTGCAATTTCTACTTACGAAACACCTTTCAAAACAATTAAAATACCCGATGCCGGCGATTTTAATCCTTACTTATATTTATGCGCTGGATGGAATGTCTTGGTAGAAATTGGCTTATCTCTTGGAATTAATTTGGATAAAACAGAGCGTGCGAGAAAAATCGGTAACGAACTCACTGATTAGATATTTATCTTGCAACGACTCGTCTTTGTAAGAGTACAGATATTTTTCTGTACCCTTACTTAACCGGTTTTATTTTGATCAAGACACAACCGTGCGCAGCTAAATCAACAGCAAAGCCATTTTCAAAATTACCAAGATTTTTTCTTTCCCAAAGATTACGTACAGAATATTTCGAGAATTCCGGATTTAAATCTTTCAATTCAATCTTGGCTTCTTTCATAGTAGCATCAGAGATATTAAAGATAGCAATGTAAATCTCAGTTGTGCCGGGTACGTTTGCTGCCCAAATTACTTTTTTGTCATCAGAATATATTTCTCTGTTCTTCTCACTCTTTTGATTAACTGCCAGCACTTCTTCATTTGTTATTAACGATAAAGTAAACCCATCATTATCCGGAAGATTACCGCCGAACATAAGCGGTGAGCGGAACATACTCCACAAAGTCATCAAAGTGTATTGTTCATTTTCAGTAAAGTTAGTGGGGCGAGCGTCGCCTCTTTCTGCACGCAAACCAATTTTGCCTAAGGGAAGCATGTCGGCATCGGGCCAGGTTGTTGGACCAACACGTTTATACCAGTTTCTCATAAATCCAAATTGCTGTTTAATATCGCTCCACTTATCCCAAAAATCGTCGGAGATTCTCCATAGCTGCGCGTGCTTTTCTAAAAATTCTGCTTGTTCAATACTTGCCGGTCCGGGCGACAAACTCAACACAATCTTACTTCCGGAGTTTTTTATTGCTTTGCTTAATGCGGCAATTTCATTCAATCTATTTTCATCTGCCGGTTTACCGCTAAAGGCAGTCATGTCATCAGCTTTAATGTAATCCACTCCCCACTTTGCATATAGTTGGAGTAAGGAATTATAGTAAGCTTGCCCGGCTTCGCTATTTCCTTTTACGCCGAACATATCTGTGTTCCATGGACAAACACTGTTTGTATCAGCCGCATCACGTGCATTAAATTTTGAATTAGCGATTGGCAAGTTTTGTCTTACTGCCAGTTTAGGAATTCCGCGCATTATGTGAATGCCAAATTTTAAACCAAGTTTATGAACATAATCAGCCAGCGGCTTAAAACCTTTTCCATTTCTAGATGAAGGAAATCTATTCAGCGCCGGAATCAATCGACCGTAAGTATCCATCTCAAGCTGTGTATTTTTGATATACCCATGTGCCTTTGCATTTGGATCCGACCATTGAATATCAACAACAATGTACTGCCAGCCAAATTTGCGAAGATGCCTTGCCATATAATCGGCATTGGCTTTTACTTCATCTTCGGTTACCGTTGTGCCGTAACAATCCCAGCTGTTCCAACCCATTGGAGGTGTTGGAGCTAAAACATTTCTATTTTGCTTATTCTCTAAAGCATTAGGGAAAATATTAGGCAGAGTTAAGACTACGAGGAATATTATTTCCAAAACAAAGTTGAGTTTGCGCTTCATAATTAATTTCATTCCCGTTTTTATTTTAGCTCTATCTTTAATGCAGCGACACATTCCACGGGAGATTTTTCCGGCAAAGAAACCTTCAATTCATTGTCGGTTTGATCCCAGACAACGTTCTTTGTTGCTCCAAGAAGTTTAACGCTTTCAATTTTCTTCCCGTCAAGCAATCCCGATTTGTTAGCCAACGATTTTATATTGACTTCCTTTCCTTTGGGATAATCCATGATGAAAGCATACAAAGCATTTCCTTTTGATGTAAAGCGGATATCTTCGCTTGTAAAATTCTTCATGGCATCTTCATTAAACATTCCCGCTTTCACTTTGGTAGGACCTTCGCCATAAACTCTCCAAGGGCGGGTGTTAAATATTCCTTCACCGTTAACATCCATCCACTTTGCCATTCCTTCTAAGAATTCAATTTCCCGTTCATCTATTGTACCATCGCCGCGCATAGGAATGCTTAACAGCAGATTACCATTCTTACTAACAATATCTACCAGAGACGTTACAATTTGCTTAACGGTTTTATAAGAATTGTTTTCGAAATAAGACCTTCTGTAATGCCATTCGCCAATGCAAGAACAAGTTTGCCATGGTTCCGGCTTTATATCTTCGCTAAAACCTCTTTCAATATCTTCAACAATGCCGTTGCGCTGTTCCGGTTTAAGCTCTTTAGCTGTAACAACTACATCTACTTTTCCATTATTTCTTTTTATACTTGTGTTGTAGTAGTGAGCAGTTACATCAATGCCGGTTTGACCTAAAGGCAATCCATAATCATCAAAGTAAATTAAATCAGGATGATATTTGTCCAGCAAATCTTTAGTACGTAGAAACCAATTTTCGGTAAATTTAGGATTTTGTGCCGGTGCTTCTTCTGTCCACTGGCGGTCATTTTTTTCGTGCCATTCTTTCACTTCTTTTATTCCGGTAATTCCATCGGGCATTTTCATATTTGGACCTGTATATAAATCTTGCGGATCTAAACCTTCCCACCATTTCCCTTGACCATCTTCTTTTGAAAGAGTTGCAGCATCGTAACGAACACCTTTTAACTCATCTTCGCCATCATATCCATACGCTGTTTGAAACCAATGCCATGCGTGTGCTGAGTGATTGCTGACTCCGAAACGTAAACCGTTTTTACGGGCAACTTTCTCCCATGTTCCAATAATATCTTTTTTAGGTCCAATGTTAACAGAATTCCATTTATGATATTTTGAATCATACGCGTCAAAGTTATCGTGATGATTTGCAAGTGCCACAAAATATTTTGCGCCGGCTCGTTTGTATAACTTCATCAATGCTTCGGGATTCCACTTATCGGCTTTCCAAAGATTATCAATTTCCATGAATCCGAACTTGGACGGATGTCCGTAAGTTTTTACGTGAGAATTATAAATCCGGCTGCCTTGAATGTACATTTCTCTTGCGTACCAATCCCCTTGTTCAGGTACGCATTGAGCAGACCAGTGAGCCCAGATACCAAACTTAGCATCGCGAAACCATTCCGGACACTTGTAATTATTTTGAAACGACTCCCAATTTGCGGAGAACTTTTCTTGTGTATTCTCTTTAGTTTGAGCGGGAAAACTACTCATCGAAAAGAATAATATGGTAAGAATAAATGAAGATAAGCTTCCTTGAAATTTCTTGTTCATGATAGACTCGTTTATAATTGTTTGATTTCCCCTTTTTCAATCTGTCGATAAAATCATCACTTTGTGTTAACTCTATTTCAACAAAGGTTTTTCGGATAGATCAAACTTCCACTCTCCGCCTCTTCTTAGTTCCTCATGTGTAACGGAATATGAATTAACTTCTTTTCCATTGCGATTAATTCTCTTTATGAAAATGTTATCGTAATTATAGTTTGGTGCAGAAAATATTATTTGTTTTCCATTCTCAAGAGTTATTACCACTTGTTTGAATTTAGGTCCGCTGATTTGATACTCTGCCGAAACCGGACTTACAGGATACAACCCAATTGCAGCCCATACATACCAAGCCGACATTTGCCCGGCATCTTCATTTCCGCTTAATCCGCCGGGACCAATTCCATATTCCTCATTCATTACTTTTGAAACGATCTTCTGTGTTTTCGATGGCTGCCCGGAATAATTATACAAGAATGCTATTTGATGGCTTGGTTCATTTCCATGCCAGTATTGCCCGGCATCAAAGAACTCATCAAGATTTTTGTTGAAAGATTCTTTACCGCCCATCAGTTTAATCAACCCATTTACATCATGCGGAACATACCAATTGTATTGCCACGGTGTGCCTTCGGTGATAAAGGAAGTTTGTTTTTCTTTAACAAAATCTTTTTTAAACGAACCATCCGCAAATCTGCCATTCATATTATTAACACTTGCGTCATAAACATTCTCGTAATTCCGAGAGCGTTTAAGGAAATATTCATAATCACCTTTCTTTCCCATCTTTAGTGCAACGAGTGCCAGAGTGTAATCATCATAGGCATATTCTAAAGTTCTAGAGACTTGCTCATTAGTATGGAAAGCTTCTTTAACAGAATCTTCCAGCGGCACATAACCATATTTCAAATATGATGTAAGCGCGCGTCTTCCTTTTCCATTTTTGTATTCGTTAAAATCCGTTGGCAATTGATTAGCATTTTGAGTCATGTACCCATAATCATCTTCAGTCAGATTAATAATTCCTTTCGCATAACCTTCCGCAATTGCCGCTGAAGCATGATCGCCAATCATTGCAGCAGTGTAAGAATTCCAGCAAGGAAAAATCGGCATCCAGCCGCCGGCTTTAGCCATTAAGAGCAGCGATCTCAACATATCGCCATTTTGTTTTGGAATAATTAGATTGAACAACGGATGAAGCGCGCGGTAAGTATCCCACATGGAAAAATCGCAGTAGTAATTTGAGCCGGTAATTGTATCGGTCTTAGCGTTCCCGTTGAAGCGTGGATATGAGCCGTCAACATCGTTATAAATTCTTGGCTGCTGAAAACTGTGATACATTGCAGTGTAAAACTTAGTTTTATCCTCAACCGAATTTCCTTCAACTTTGATTTTACCAAGCAGTTGATTCCATATTTGTTTTAGTTTTTTTCTAACTAAGTCAAAATCATAGTTCGGTATTTCCGCATCCAAATTTTTTCTTGCTTGATCAATGCTTACAAAAGAAGTTCCTATCTTAACACGAACACGCTCACCTTTCTTCACATTAAAGGAAACATAAGCGCCAATGTTTTCTTCATCATATATAAATTCTTTCGAAGGGAAGATTTCGTCTTCAGCATAAGTGCCAAAACCCGAAATTTCTTTTTCCACACGCATAACAAAGTAACCGGAAAAACCGGCTTTGTTTCCCCAGCCTTGATAGATTCTATGTACAGGATTATAGCCAACTACTTCTTTGCTTTTCGGAAATACTCTTACATAGCCAACACCTTCATCGGAATTGGGATTGATAACTATATGCGCTTTGCCTTCATTCATAAAAACAAATTCAAGAATTCCACACCGCGTAGTTGCCGTCATAGATGCGGTAATGTTGTAATCATTCAACTGTACTTGATAGAAATCGGGTGCTGCAACTTCCGATGTATGTGAATACTTGGCACCTCTAATTCTTGGATCGCATTTCAGTTTGCCGGAAATTGGCATTACGGCAAAGCTGCCGTAATCTTGCGTGCACGAACCACTTAACCAATGTGAACCGCGAAATCCCGTAATGATAGAATCTTTGTAGTAATAAGCGGCTACACATTTCTTTTCAGTGTTTTGTGTTTGCGCAACCCAGTTAGTCATTCCAAAAGGAACGGTAACATTTGGTTGAACTTGCGCATTATGTTCACTTCCCACCCCAAAACGTAGTCCGGAAACAGTGGTTGTTTTAGCAGTTCCGATCAATGGATTTACATACTTTGTTAGTTCTTTTTCTTTGCCAAAATCTATGTTACACATTGCTAAAAAACTTGCAACAATAACAACTAGAGCGGTTTTATTAGATTTCATTCATTTCCTACAAAAATTATTACACCTTCTTGCACAATTAATTAAGAGCGCTATTTAACCAAACTTTCATAGCATTAACTCCTCTGTTTGACCACAAGAAATAAGGAATTAAAGTAGCTTCGTTTCCGTTAGTATTTATTTTTACTGCTTTTATTGGTTCAGACGCAATCCTCATTTCATGTAATTCCATCTTAGTATTTTTATTTAAGCTAATGTTCAAGTTATGTGAATTGTCTATCCCTTCGGCACAATACACAAAAGGGCCATATTCTATTGCAACTTTGTTTCTGTTTTCCAATACTCTTTTATTTGATACAATTTTGCGAATATTCATAGGTAGATTCAATTCAATATTATCGCCTTTTGCCCAACTCCTACTTATTTCAATATAACCGTTCGGATTTATTTCCAGTTTTTTCTCTTCGCCATTGATCCTTAATACTACATGAGTGTCGCCAATACTAAAGTAAGAATATAAATCTGATTGGCTAATTTTGTTTACTACCCAATCCGGAATGCGAAGGCATAAATCAAAACCGATAGTTCTTTCTGGATTAATATTTATTGAGACTTTCCCATTCCAAGGATAATCTGTTATTTGGCTTACATTAACGTTCATATCATTAATAATCATATTGGAATTATTTGCAGCATACAAATTAACGTACAGTTTATTCTTTTGAGTCGCGTAAATAAGTCCGGGAATTGTAGGTAAGAATCGGATTAAATTGGTTGGACAGCAAGAACAGTCGAACCAATCTTGGCGTGTGCATGAACCCATATTAAACTTATGAGTTCCGTCTGATTCTAAAGGATTTGGATAGAAAAATTTCTTTCCGTCTTGCGAAATGCCGGAAATTACACCATTATATAAAGTGCGTTCTATGATATCATAATATTTGGAATTTCCGGAAAGCAAAAACATACGATGGTTCCAATAAACACTTCCTATAGCGGCGCAAGTTTCTGAGTAGGCAGTACCATTTGGTAATTCATAATTTTCTCCAAATGCTTCACCTTTTCTTCTAGCACCCAAACCGCCGGTGAGATACATTTTTTTACTGAAAGTATTTTCCCAAATACTATTAACTGCATCGCGGTATTTACCATCATCATAGATCGCAGCAATATCGGTCATACCGGCAAACATATAAACAGCTCTCACAGCATGACCAACTGCTTCTGATTGCTGAACAACCGGAATATGATCTTGGCTATAAGAACCAAATAATTTATGAGATGAGGAATCTCCTCGAGTGTCTAAGAAAAATTTCGCGAGCTCTAAATACTTAGCATTGTGGGTTATGTTATATAACTTAATAAGTCCCGTTTCAACTATTTGATGTCCCGGTGGAATCTTTAATTTACCGGGACCAAAATTCTTGACCAGTAAATCAGCATTCTTTAAAGCAATTTCCAAAAGATTTCGTTTCCCCGTAGACAAATAATGAGCTGCAGCGGCTTCGAACAAATGACCACTATTGTATAATTCATGACTCGACACTTCATTTTCCCATCTATTTTTAGATGGCTTCACCCAATTCGCCGGTGGATTCATTCTGTCAATCGTGAACCATGTTGTTAAGTAGCCGTCTTTTTCCTGTCCAACTTTTATAATTGCAATTACTGAATCCAGATATGCATCAAGACTGGAATTGGGTTTACTAACTAATGAGTAGGAAGCTCCTTCAATTATTTTATACAAATCCGTATCATCAAAGGGCATCTTGCCTTTGGTAGTTCCGGTTTTTAGTCCACCTGCGATTAAAAAATTTTCCATACGGCCTTCTCTGTAACATTTATCAAAGGCATACTTAATCGTCGAATCTTGTATCAACTTTATTTTTGGGAGCCAGAAAGCGTCGCTGAGTTTAACTTCCTTAATGTCCACCGCAGAAATTGGATAGTCGTTAAATTGTACCTGTGCTGTTAAACAGCTTAACGGAAATAACAAAGAGAAAAAAAGTTTATTTAGTTTCATTCGCATTTATTTTTATTTTCAATAAAAATTTATTTAACCAGTTCAAATAGCAATATCATAGTATTAGAACGATGAGCTAATTGAAAGCCGGAAAGCGAGTTTAATTCACCAAATTGCGCAAGCTTTAGCTCACTATTTGTTTGCGATGTAGAATTATTCTCTTAGTATTTCTGCCGGTTCTCTCAAAACTATATTTTTGATATGAATACATTCATAGAATTTGAAATCCCAATGTCTTCGTTTAACGAATAGATATACTAAAAATTAAATTCATAAATTTGCAGAAGAATGTGTTGGCTCGGAGGATTCACTCACTGAGACCTCTGAAATATTGCAATTATTGTCTTTGCGAACGAAGTGAAGCAAACTCAAAACTATCTTTTGAATCAAAAATCGAGATTGCTTCGTCATTTCATTCCTCGCAATGACATTCAAAAATAATTTTTCATAGGTCTCTCACTATTTGTTTATCTGAAATTATGCACCTTTTTTCAATAACTAAAATTACATTTTAAGGGATATAATATGAGAAAACTGCTTTCACTTTTTTTACTTAGTGCTGCAACTTTACTTGCGCAACAAAACGAGTGGGAAAACCAAAAAGTATTTGGTATTAATAAAGAGTATTATCATGTAAATGTAGTGCCTTACATCGATACCAAGAGTTCACTTTCTGGTGATTTTACTAAATCTGCCTACTACAAATCACTAAACGGGATTTGGAAAATCAATTACGTAAGCAAGCCAGCAGAAGCGCCAACTGATTTTTTCAAACCAGAGTACTCAACAGCAAACTGGAAAGATGTAAAGGTTCCATTCAGCCTAGAAAATGCCGGGTTTAGCGAATTCATCTTTCTAAATATTAGATACCCATTCGATTATAGTAAGCCTCCTTTGGTCGGTAGCGATTTCAATCCGGTTGCATCATACAGAACAAACTTTACTGTTCCTTTTGATTGGAATGGTAGAGAAGTTTTCCTCAACTTCGATGGAGTTGAAGCTGCATTCTATTTATGGATAAATGGTAAAAAAGTTGGATACAGCGAAAACAGTTATTGTCCCGCTGAGTTTAATGTTACGAAATATTTACAAGCCGGAGAAAACACTCTGGCAGTTCAAGTATACAGATTCAGCGACGGAAGTTATTTAGAAGATCAAGATTTCTGGCGGTTAAGCGGAATCTTTAGAGATGTCTTTCTTTATTCTCAGCCAAAAGTATCTATAAACGATTACACAATTACAACTGATTTGGACGAGAGTTACGTAAACGCAAAGCTTAATCTTACTTTAAAAGTTAAAAACTACGCTGAACTAGAAAACACCGGTGAGTTACTTGCTGAAGTTGCGCTGATAGACAAAAATGGGAAAGAACTCTTTAGAGATAAAACAGAGAGATTTACTTCGACAAATAATAAAGAAACAATTGTTAAATTTTCTAAAAATATTTTGGATCCGAAGAAATGGACTGCTGAGACACCAAACTTATACACTCTATTAATTTCGCTAGTAGATAGTAAAGGAAATGTAACCCAGAATTTATCAACAGAAGTTGGGTTTAGAGAAATAGAATGGAAAGATGGAATCCTAAAAGTTAACGGGCAACGAATTTTGGTTAGAGGTGTAAACCGCCATGAGCATGATGCCGTTTCGGGCAGATATGTAACAAAAGAAGCTATGATTGATGACATCAAGCTAATGAAGCAGTTTAATATAAATGCTGTTAGAACTTGCCATTATACAAACAATCCATTATGGTATAAATTATGCGATGAATATGGACTCTATTTATGCGCCGAAGCAAATCTTGAATCACACCAATACTGGAGCAGATTCTCACAAGATTCAACGTGGCTAGATTCATTCTTAGACCGCAATGCCGGTAATGTTGAACCATATAAAAATCACGCATCAATACTTTATTGGTCTTTAGGAAATGAATCTGGTTTTGGCCCAAACCATGTTAAGATGTCTGACTGGATTCACAAAAACGAGCCAACACGTCCTGTGCATTATAATCCCGCAAACACAGATTCCTCAATTGATATTATTGCGCCAATGTATCCTTCTGTAGAAGGATATATTAGTCAAGCTAAAGAAAATAACAGACCTGTCATTATGTGCGAATACGCTCACGCAATGGGAAACAGTTGCGGTAACTTGAAAGAATACTGGGAACCATCTTACACACTACCTAGAGCGCAGGGTGGATTTATTTGGGATTGGATGGATCAAGGTTTTTATGCAAAGGATAAAAATGGAAAAACATTCATCGCTAATAGTGGCGATATGAACGATCGTAGATCCGAAACATATGTTGCGTTCGACGGAATGATTTTAGCAGATAGGACTCCTCAACCGGAATTATATGAGTATAAGTATATTATTCAACCGGTAAAAATTAGTTCAGCTGATTTGAATTCCGGAAGGATTCAAATTCTAAATAGATATGAGTTCACCAATCTGAATGTCTTGAACGGAGAATGGGAGTTATTAGAGAACGGTAAACAAATTCAAAAAGGTGATTTTGGCAAAGTTGATCTTAAACCGGGAATGGAAAAGGAAGTTGTAATTCCATTCACTAAACCAACACTTAAAGTTAACAGTGAATATTTTCTAAATATCGCTTTTAAGTTAGCTGAAGACAATGATTGGGCTAAAAAGGGACACACAGTTGCATGGGAACAATTGCAATTGCCTTATCAAACAAAAAAGAATCAATATGTAATTGAAAAGAGTGCTGGTAGACTAAAATTTGAAGAATCAAAAGAGCTCATTAATTTTACTGGAACAAGATTTAACCTAAGTTTTAACAAAAAATCCGGAACTATTTCATCAATTAAAAATGAAGGGATTGAAATTCT
This sequence comes from Ignavibacteriota bacterium, assembly GCA_043807765.1. Classification (GTDB taxonomy): domain Bacteria; phylum Bacteroidota; class Ignavibacteria; order Ignavibacteriales; family Melioribacteraceae; genus Stygiobacter. The sequence goes on along the minus strand of JAZDFQ010000052.1, from coordinate 22,283 downwards.
CAAACATGGTCCATCAGCTATACTCTACCGCGCTCCAAGTGATAACGATGAAAAGTGGTGGAATGTTTCGAGTCCAGCCAGACAATGGCGTAAGGTTGGATTAAATTACCTAAAGTTTGAGGTTAAGAAAGTTTCTGTAAAGAAAGACGACAAAAATTTCTACGATGTAGAAGTTGTACAAAAAGTATTCAGCGATTCAGCAGCTCACATTATGGATAACATAATTACTTATAGTGTTTTCCCTAATGGTGATGTGTTTGGTAGAAGTAGTTTTGAATTTGCAATAGAAGCTTCTGATATAGCAAATAGAGAGTTACCTAGAATTGGAATGCAGATGATCTTGAATCCGCAATTTGAGAATTATAAATACTATGGACGTGGACCATGGGAAAATTATTCGGACAGAAAAAACTCTGCAATGCTTAGGGAATATACTTCAACAGTTGGCGAACAATTCTTTCCGTATTCTAGACCGCAACACACCGGAAACAAGGCAGATGTAAGATGGGCTTCTTTAACGAATAGCGAAGGTATTGGAATTGCTGTGAGCGGATTTCCAACAATAGAAACTACAGCGCTACATTATGGCGAAAATGATTTAGACAAGAAAAGTTTTGCAGAAATCACCAAGCATGATGATGTTTACTTTACAATTGATTATTTGCAAAATGGTTTAGGAGGTGCGAGTTGCGGACCTGGAGTGAGACCGGAATATTTACTTCCTTTAAAAAATGTTACCTATTCATACAGAATTAGTTTAGTAAACCCTAAGAACGAGATTTCTAATTTGCTGAGCAGTTCTCCTTTTTTAGAAGCTCCGGAAATACTTCCAATAGAAAGATTTTTGTACAAAGGTTTACAAACTGTTGAAATTATTTCTCCTATTGGCGATGCCAAAATAAGATATACTTTGGATGGAACTTCACCAACTGAAAGTTCTCAACTATATCAAGAACCAATCAAAGTTTCTGCTGAATGCACAATTAAAGCAAAAGCATTTAAGAAATGGTTTAATCCTTCTTTATCTGTTTCTCACAATTATAAAATCAGAGAATTGTTGTATGAAAGCCCAACAATAAAATTTGGCGATAAAGCTGTACCAGCAGAAGTTGAATTAAGCGGATATAAATCTTTTGCCATTTTCATTACAGATCCGGATCATTCAACGGACCGCGATCATGCTGATATTATTGAACCAGTGTTGGTAAAGAAAGATGGGACAGAAATTTCATTAACAGAATTAGTTCCATACAAAACATTCCAAGGATGGAAAACGTTAGCTATAAACAAAACTGTTGATGACAATCCAATTAAAGTTGCCGGAACAGTATACAAAACCGGACTAGGAACACACGGAATTGCAGAACTGTGGTACACTATGAATGACGAATATGTGAAAATAAAATTAAAAGTCGGCGTTGATGATGAAAGCCGTGGAACCGGAAGTTCTACAATCGGGTTTAGTGTAGTTGGAATAAGATAACTGAGACAGAATATTCAAAGCAATAAGTGGAATAATCTTAGGGAGCGGCGACTAGCCGCTCTTTTATTTTTAGGAAACTGGGTGACAAGTGAAAGAATTTTTAACAATGTAGTTTTTTAAACTGAACGATTTTATTGGTATTAGTATCTAACAGATGACAACAAAGAGTAATTCTGTGTTCATAAACACTCGATGCAGTTCCAGAACTTATATGCCGCTTAAATAGTAAGTACGTTCCATCTCATAATTATTGGAAATCAAATTCTTCATTCGGCCTACCACTCCATTTCTAATTGCAATGATGATCCTAAGCAAAGAGCTGCTTATGGTAAGTGGAATGCAACATGACGCGTTTGGTGGTTGATTTGCGTACATCTTCGTGAATTTTGTCAAAATTGAAAGCACCTCATTGCAAAATACTTCTTACTAGGTCGGCTATAAAGAATCAAATCATTATTTAATCATCTCTCCTACTTTTGAATTAGTTTATCATTCGTAAAAGATCAATCCAATTTTTAAAATGGATTGATTTTGAATAGGGCACAAATAATTTATTTAATTTTGATCTTAACAACAGCATCCATCAAATTTTCAGATTGCGCCTTCAATTTTATTTCACCAATGGATCTTTTTGATTGAATCACAACCAATCCCAACCCGTTAAAAACTTTTCGCTTAGGAATTTTGTAAGAATCATGATCGTACGGATTTCCATTATCCACACCAATTATTTTCCCGTCTCCTTCAATTGCAAAGTTTATCAAGTTATCGGCTGTTGGAACTATGTTTCCGTTTTTATCAACTACAGAAACCTCAACATGAACAATATCCCGGCTATCTGCAGAAATACTATTTCTATCTGCTTTCAACTGAATTGCGAAAGGCTGTTCCGTAGTTTTAATTTCTTCCATATAGACAATCTTTCCATCTTTTTTTCCGACCGCTTTTAATACTCCCGGAGTGTATGGAACATCCCATTGCAAGTGTAAATCGGAAGTGGTTGGATTTACTTGCGGCTTGTCGTAAAGATTCCAACCGCCGGAATTACCTTGCCTTGGATACTCTAATCTTTTCTCCCCAAAAGATTTTCCATTTAAGAATAATTCAACAGCATCGCAATTTGTATAACATAGAACCGGAATTACCTGACCTTCTCTACCCTGCCAATTCCAGTGTGGAAACAAATGAATCATAGGTTCTTTAGTCCATTGGCTCTTGTAAAAATAAAATCCGTCCTTTGGAAAACCGCACAAATCAAGTACGCCGAAATTATCATTCTTAGCCGGCCAGTTAGATTCACCAAGATAGTCGAAGCCGGTCCACATAAAATCACCAATTACATAATCGTGAACCGATACATACTTCCAAAGCTGTTCGGCATCAATCATACGATAATTATAATTCGGCTTAACAACATTCGGATCATCACCTAGTGAATAATTTCCGCGAATACCGCCGCTGTTGGAAATACTTTCCGTTCCAATCATTTTCCAATTTGGATGAGCATGACGGTCCATACTGTACATTAACTCGCGGCGTTCATGCCAGCGATCAACATAATTATAACCAACAATATCAAGCTCGTTTAAAAATTCCAGCGTTGTAGCGCCGCCATCTGCGGCAATATTATCGCACGCCAATGTTACCGGACGAGTTGGATCTTCTTTATGGTAAACATCCATGATGGATTTTAACATTGCTGCGCCATTCTCACTTTTCTGTTCCGGTATTTCGTTTCCAGCACTCCAAATTACTATAGATGGATGATTTCTATCTCTATGAATCATTGTTGTTAAATCTTTTTCCCACCACTCATCAAAGTATTCATGATAGCCATATTTACGTTTACCGTATTTCCATTCATCAAACGGTTCATCCATAACAAGAAATCCCATCTCATCGCAAAGATCAAGTAATTCGGGAGCCGGCGGATTGTGAGAAGTTCTAATCGCGTTGCAGCCCATCTCTTTCAAAATCTTAAGTCTTCTCTCTAATACTTTTTCCGGAACAGCCGCACCTACACAACCACCATCGTGATGAATGCAAACGCCATTCATTTTTACATGCTTGCCATTTAAGAAAAATCCTTTGTCAACATCGTAACTTATGGTGCGGACTCCAAAAGTAGTTACAACATTGTCAATCGTGTTATTCTTTTCTACGATTGAAGTTTGCAGTTTATAGAGGTTCGGAAATTCTATCGCCCATAATTTTGGATCAGTAATTTTAATTTTTGTGCCAACTTCAATTTCTTTACCACTCTCAACCTTAAAAGATGTTTCGGAAACAGAAATTTCTTTACCGCTTTTATCAAGAATAGTTGCTCTAAGAACGAGCTCCTTAGTTGCATTCGAATTGTTTTCAATTTTTGATTTTACGGCAACAATTGCAGAATCCTCTGATACAATAGGAGTGATTACATAATTTTCCCACATAGAAAAATGAACCGGATTTGTTTTAACAAGCCAGGCATGTCTGTAAATTCCGGAACCGGTGTACCATCTTGTGTTAGGTTGCTTGGAATTATCCACTCTTACGGCAATTACATTTTTGCCGGCAGTTAGATGTTTTGATAATTCATAATAAAAGCTGCTGTAACCGTAAGGATACTTTCCAAGGTGATTACCATTAATCCATACATCGCTGTTCATATAAACGCCGTCGAAGAGGATACTTATTTTTTTGTTCAAATCACTTTTGGAAACATCAAAATAGTGACGGTACCAGCCGATACCGGTTGGTAAATATCCACCGCTGTTTCCAGTTGGTTCGCATTCACTATATGTTCCTTCTATACTCCAATCATGAGGAAGATTGAGAGTTCTCCATTTGCTATCATCGTAAGAAACTTTCTCGGCACCGTTTTGATCACCGAGTTGAAATTTCCAATTCATATCTATACAAAGCTTTTCTCTGCTATTTTTTGATTCTTGAGCATACAAGTTTGCAACAGAGATTTGTAGTCCGGCTAAAACCAAAATAAAAATCATCTTCGCTGAATTCATGATCGAGTTCTTCATTACAATACCAATGTTTTTTGAATATGATATGTGTTTATTAAAAGATCAATTCCTTTTCAAGGTTACCGATTCTATTTTGAACTCCACTTCAGTCGGTTTGTTCTCTGTAGCATAATTTGGTCTTTCGCAAGTTATCTGAATGAACTCAAGATCGGCTAAATTAATTCTGCTTATCATCTCATCGTCTTTTCCGTTCCATATCTTTGGCAAGAATTGCGGATAAGAATTAGGAAGAATCAATGCGGAACCAACTTTGAACGACTCCAGTGGAATATTAACTTCATGCCATGACTTTGCTAAGTTAAACTTGACACTGTATTGTTTACCATTATTCATGATCAAGTTTATACCATAAGAGCCGCTGCTATTTCCTTTGCCTTGAATCACGATAGTATTGTAATCATCCATCGCACGAATAAACGGTTGAATTATTTTCGCGGTATTCAATTGCACACCGAATGGGATAACACTCTTATCAGCAAAAGAAATTTTTAGAGCAATAGAGTTCTTTTCGCTAGTCGTTCCCGAATTATAATCAACAGAATATCTCATCAAAGGATTGTATTGTGGAAAAATTAAATCCCTTTGATCACGATTTGCCTCCAGCAACACAATTGGTTCTTGCGGTTTACAGATGTTAATACTCCACAAATCATTGTGGGAAAAGTCCCACTCTTCGGGCGATTTGGCTATTCCACCTGGGAATGTTTGTACTCCTTTTTCTGTTTCTACCGATACACAATACTGAAGAATTCCATCTAGAACGAATCTGGTCGTATCATCAACCGAGTAATTGTAAGCTCCGACATTTTTGAGAGAATACTTTTTGAATCCGCGCCAGCCTAAACGTTTTACGAATAAGTTAGCCGATTTGATTTTATATTCACTAACAATCTGAAATTGAAAATTGAGTTTGGAAGTTGTTAAGGCTTGCGTGCTTGTTTTATTTACTACTTCTGTTGCCAGAGTTAATTTTTGTGGAATATATAATCCATCTAAAAAATTGGTTTTCTTCGCTGTGTATTTTCCTACCGCTTTCTTTCCAACTGCATTTGCATACAAAATGTAAACACCCGGTTCGACTTTAACTTGCTGACCGGCAGATTCTCTATCAGACCATTTAGAATTGGAAATAGATTTAACTCTAAAACCTTCGCCTAACTCAGAAATATTTAACAGCATATTTCTTTGGTTCCAGTACAATTTGGAAACTTGACGCGATATACTCGTCTGCTCAAACGGATCTTTTAACCAAACTACATCCGGGTATAATTCCAATCGCCAAATACCATTTTCAAGCTTGTCTAAGAAATACGCACCGGTTCCATCATATTTGATTATTGACGAGTTACCAACACCGGCAATGTGAGCTAGCTTCGCAACATTTCTTGGCTCAACATTGGTGTTGCTCGAATAATAAAGAGAAGTATCGTTATTCATTACACTCAAATCTTCAGAAGCATTAACGGTGTATTCATCAAAGTTATTATTGATCGGAAACTCGCCAAACGATTTATTTAGTTTTAACGAATGAAATGCCTTACCAGCAATCAGCAAACTTATTGCTTTGGATGGAGTGTAAAGAAGATTTAGAAAATGTGTTGGGTATTCTGTATTACTCCAAGCAATTTGAGATGGATCGTAACTGAACATTGCGGCAAACTGCATTCCGGCTTCGCGGTAACTTCTTGCCATTGCCGGATACATATACGAAGCGCCAACATCCGCAGCATCAAATTCATAAACCATTTTTGCTTTCTTGTTAAACTGCTCAACCCCTTCCGAGGGAATTTTATACTTGTTCACATTAATCAAATAATTGCCCTCTAGCATTTTTCCGTGAACCAATCCCGTTGGATACCATTGAAACGAAACGCCCTCTGCTTTCGATTTGCTAACAGCGTTAGCTTGTACAGTATTCCAATTCTCGCTTATGTTATAAAAGACAGGTTTAGTTACACCCGCCGTGCGGAGTACATCATACATTTCATTTATGTATTCTATTACTTGTTGTTCATTGTTCGGATGCTTCGGCTCATTGATAATTTCTATCGCAATTATTGACGGTTCATCTTTATATGAATGTTTTGTATAAGGATTAATATGGTTGATGAACTGATTCAGATATTTTCTTTGTGCTTCTCTAGCCTTCGCATTTGTAATTAAATCCATCTTAGAATAGATCTGCGAAAAGCCGGGAGTTTCAACATCGGGCTCAGGCCAGCCCGTTCCCCACCATGCAATTGGTGTAATGATTGACTTAATTCCATTAGCTGCCAATTTCGAAATTAAATAATCAAATAAATCGAGATGTTCATTATTTAGAAGATTACCATCGCGGTCGGAAATTTCTCTATCCCAAACGTGAACACGAAAAGCATCTAATCCTAAGCGAACCATTTGGGCAATATCGAGGTCAATCGCTTTTTTAATATTGAGTCCAAGCTTTTTGTGAGCTCTGTAAGAATATGCAAACGGAACTGTATAGTTAACACCAAACAACGCTACTTCTTTGTTACTAACTTTCCAGCGCATTATCCCATTACTATCAACATAAACACCTGAGCCGCTTTTGTTTTCTATTTGAGCAGAGCATATTGAACTGATGATTAAGCCGAGTGAGAATACTTTTCTAAGTGAAGACATTATTAAGTTCCAACGATTCGAATGCTTGTTCATTTCATCAAAACCAATTTCTTTGTAGCTACAAAATTATCAGTCCGTAATTGATAAAAATAGACTCCACTGGGTAATGGAAAATTGAGAATTGAGAATTGAGAATTGTAAATACCAGGTTGCTTGTATTCATCAACAAGAGTTGCAACTTCTCTTCCTAACAGATCAAACACTTTCAAGCTTACTTTGCTTGCCGCTTGAACCTTATAGCTAATAAAGGTTTCCGGATTAAAAGGATTGGGATAATTCTGCGAGAGTGAATATTCACTTGGTAGAGTTGCTCTTTCTGATTCAATTCCGGTTAAAATATTTTTGTCATTAAAAAATTTCCAAGCAAGGGTTGAATCTTTTGTAGGAAAAGAAAAAATCCTATCAGCAATTCCGGATTCCCAGTTTCCAAACTTACTTTTCTCTACATAGAATTTATATTTAATCTGAGTTCCAGCTTTAATTTTACTCTTGGGGAAATAAAGTACTCCCGACCAAAACGATCCATCGGCGACACTGATTTCTTCCCGACTTAGAATCAGTTTATTTGAATCCCAAGAAAGTGAACCGGAAGAATTAACTTGATCTCCGCGAACAGCGACCGAGTTTGTTGCCGGATCAAATAAACCTTTCTTAATAAGCTCAGCAACATTTACGCGGAATAATATTCCGACACTATCCATCTTTGATTGAATAGGTGACCAATATTGGGGTACCTTATCACCTAAGCGATTGATATACTGAATATCCATAATGGAGTCTTCAAGTCCAGCGGTAAAAAGGCGTGCATTAATGGTTGAGCCATCATATGGCAACACTGGACCTTCCCAACCTAAATTGCGGTATGTTGGAGTATTCTTATTCTGCCCTGTCCAAAAATAAAATTGAAGTTGATCAGCCGGATACATTTTAAAATCATATTCCCAGTTATCGCCATCAACATTTTTACAAATTAATTGTGATGCTGCGTCCCACTTAATTGCATCTCCGCTAGGAAGAATACTCGAGCTGATTCCGGATACTTCACCTCTAACTTGAACAAACCCGTTATTCTTTAAGGTATCTCCTAGAGTTGAAGTGTTAACGCGTATTTTAATATTGACTGACTTCAAGCTATCGAGATTTTGAAAAGCAGCGAGCGAGTTCAACGCCTCTCCGGTAACCGGATCAAATGTTGTATAGTATTCCCATGAAGAGCCAATTGGTGGGACTGAAATGTATGCCGGTTCCCAATAGAAAAATCCGATGCCTTTTTTGTTATTTGTTTCTTTAACAATCTTAGCTACTGCTATTACAAAATCTTTCTGTCCTTTTACAGTAACTGGATAACCTGCGGGCAGTTTAGTAGGATCGAAACTTACATTAGACATTCCATCGTTCAAATACTGACTGTTCATAGGATATGCTGTTTCGGCAACAACTATTTCCTTATTGTAACGAACCGCCAAATCATTAAGGTTATTTTTCAAATCTGTCAATGTTCCGTGCCACCAAGGATAATATGAGAGACCTATTATATCGAATTCAACACTTTGTGAAATTAAATGATCATAGAAGTATTTTGATTTACTATTACTTCCACCCTCACTAAAGTGAATCATAATTTTAACTGACTCTAAACCGGCAGCATCTCTAACACCTGCAACTCCTTTTTTGAGCAGCTCTGCAAATTTTATCCACTGTTCACCTTCGTTACCTATTCCGTAAAGTTTTCCATCATTCCATAGCATTCCACCAGTAATTTCATTTCCTACTTGTACCATATCCGGCAAAGTATTTTGGTTTTTCAGTTGAGTGATAACATTTTTTGTATATGAATAGACACTGTCTTTCAAAATATCAAATGAAAGATTTGCCCACGCAGCCGGTTTTGTCTGCTTGCCGGGATCAGCCCACCAATCCGAATAATGAATATCTAAAAGATATTTCAATCCCTTTGCTTTTATTCTTTTTGCGTAGGCTAATGTTTTCTGCAAACCGCAATAAATATGCTGGGGATCCTTTGGATCATTGGGTGTGTGCCAAAGTCTAAGGCGCACATAATTAACACCGCTCTCTTTAAAAATATCTAAAACATCTTTTGTTACTCCGTTCAGCTTGTACTTCCCCCCCAAATCTTCAATCTGAGGAGTGAACGAAATGTCCACTCCCCGTATAAAAGAATTGCTTTGAGAAAATAGATTAGTAATTGATATGAACAATAAAATTGTTAAAGCAATTCTTTTCATTTTGTTATCTCACTAACATCATCTTTTTAACTTGAGTGAATGAACCGGCTTGGATTCTAAACAAATATACGCCTGAAGCAACACTTGCACCTAAATCATTGTTAGAATTCCAAGATACGCTATGCGTTCCGGCAAATTGCTCGCCGTTAAATAGTGTTGCAACTTTTCTTCCAAGCATATCAAAAACTTCCAGCTTAACTTTTTCACTGCGCGGAATGGAATATGAAATCACCGTAGATGGATTAAACGGATTCGGATAGTTCTGCTGCAATTCATAAACAGTTGGAATTGACACTTCATCCTCAACATCTGTCATTTTCCCGAGATCAGGTGGATTCTCAACCGTTAGATCAGAAGCTTTCCATGTAACCATTGCTAGTTCGTATGTACTTGGCCACGTTATACTTGGAGAAATTTTTGTCGGTAAAATGTATTGATAATACCTTCTACCTTTAAGAACTCCGCCGCCATTTGTAATTGTACCACTCGTTGAACTGTAAGAAATTCTATAGCAGACTTGATAGAAAGTCGGAGCTTTCAAATCAATTGAGCCGGTGTATTTTCCATCGCCATCGGAATCTGTTAGCTGAATTCTGTTATCAGTACCGTACATTGATTTACCTTGTGTGATCGGTATGAAACAACCATCGAATTGTACCCAAACTGTATCAATGCCCGGTCTGAACAATGGATTAGTTGCATTCGTAGTAACATTCGTAGCCGGTGCCATATCAACTTTGAATCCCAATTTGATCGGTGTTGTCAATACTCCATTTGGATGCAACCCATTGAAGAATTGCTGGTCTGCACCAAAATCTCCGGAAACGGTTTGATCTTTTGCATCGGTGAATACATACTTTCTATCGGCACCTCCGGTTGCACCCGGTTCTTCCCATCCGTTATCTAATGTTAATCCTGGAATGTAATTTTTATTTGTTGGATTTACTTTTGATGTATCAAATGAAATAAAGTACTTATAAACAATATCAGTCTGTGGGAATAAAGTAAATGGTTCTGAGAGTACCCACTCTTGAATTGAAGGAACGTAAGTCATCTGTAATCCGGGTGTGCCGGGCAGCCAGCCTTTTGCACCTGTTACAACAACTTTATCACCAAGTCCTCTATCAAACAATTTTGCTTTTTCAAGAGCATCAAGTTTTAATCTGAAGTTAACATTTCCGGTAACTTGCGGACCGGTTGGCTTCTTATTATTGAAGTAGACCCAAGTTAAAGTAGTATCACCGCTAACATTTATTGTGTTCAATGAAATTGGGAATGAACGGTTTGAAGTACTTTCCCAAGTTTCCGGATTTGTTAAAACAAACTTGAATGATTGCGTTGCGGCCACTAGTAGTTTAGATTTTGCAATGTATGCAACACCAGACCAGAAAGTTCCTCCGCCAACACTGTTAGCTTCTCTTTTCAAAGTTGTAATTGTAATCCAAGGACTGTCTGTTCCGAGAGGTGCGCCACCGCGTGCTTCAACAGTTTGTTTTGTTGCATCAAATGCTACACCGCCAACATTCACTCTGAAATAAACAGCAACAGTATCTTTCTTAACTGCAAATGGTCTCCAGTATTGAGCAACTTTACTTTCCCATCCGTTAAAATATTGAAGTGCCAGAGTTGTATCCTTTTTGCCAACAACTATTCCGCGGTTATCTCCGGTATTAAATCCGGCATCAATAGGTCCTTCCCATCCGGTCCAATGGAAAGTAGGCGTTGTAGCATTAAAGAATGCAAGGAATTTGTACTTAATAACATCACCAGCATTTGCTTTGAAAGAAACTTCCCAATAATCACCGCCAACGTTAGTAGCTTTTAGAGCTGTAGTTTTTGGATCCCACGTAATTGCTGGAGTTGTTCCTCCTGCATTCGAAGTTTCACCGCAAAGGTAAACAATGTGTTTCGATGTAAGCGTATCAAGACATGTTGAAGTATTGATTCTCATTTTAACATTTACCGTCTGAGCACTTACTTGATTTACTATGAAAACAAATGAAAGTATGAACATCAATAATTGGAATAGCCGGTTAACCTTGCTGATCATGTTACCTCCTCTTTGGTTTTTGTTTTGGAAATTCTTCTCACATATTTTCTAAAATTTAATTATTAATGAAAACCGGTTTGAGTTACCCAGATGCACAAATTTTTGATATGAATATTCTGTTGACACGGAGAAGTCGCCGAGAATTTTTATGTTGTTTACACTAACTCCGAATGCCAGACCAGTTTCATTTTCATCAAGAAAAAGATCGCGGTAACCTACACGAAAACTTACTAACTCATTCAAAAAAGCAATCTCGCTACCTAAGTTTACACTCTGTGCGTTATCGTTCGGATTTACTCCATCAGCAGAAAGTGTCCATCTAAAATTTTCAGTATTAAACACTTCTCCCGAAATACCAATGCGCATAATCAGCGGCATGTCGAATTCATCTGTATTTAGTTTGCCAACTATGCTTTGATTGTTTCCTTCATGAGTTGGATCAATATCAACGCGTATATTTAAATCCTCGCCGGTCATTTTCATCTTTGTACCAAAATTTGAAATGCTCGCGCCTAATCTTATTCCGGCAAGCGGAGTTTCGTAAATGGTTCCAACATCAAACGAAACACCGGAAGCAACGGAGTTATAAATTGTTTCTCTTACATACTTAACCGTTCCACCAATGGAAAACTTATCAGTAAGATATTTGCTGTAAGAAAAACCTAATGCGAAACTGGAAGCGTTAAATATTTCACCCGTTCCCATCGGGGATGTAGGAGTTGTTACTTCCATATCATCAGTGCGAAGAATTGTTGCTGAAATTCCAATAGTACCTAGCTGATCGAAAGGAAGAATTACACCGACAAATTCAAAATCAATTCCAGGCAGCCAATTTGAATGCTCGACTAGCAGAGCATTTGATTTTATTGATGACATTGTTGAAGGATTCCAATATAAAGCTGATGGATCGTTCATCATTGATACAAATGAACTTCCCATTCCAACTGCTCTGGAACCAACCGGAATTCTTAAAAAGGTAGCGGCGGCAGTCCCTACTTTCGTAACTCCGCCAGCAAATACTGCTTGAGTTAATACTGTAAGCAGCATTGCTAAGGAAACAATTACAAATTTTCTATCAATCTTTTTCATGGCTTATCAATTTTATTTTATGATTGCGAATGTTCCGGTTTTTTGACCAACGCCCGGCGCGTCAACGTGATAGACATATACGCCGTAAGCTATTTCAAATTTTTCATCACTCAACACATCCCAAATTGCGGTTCCGGTTTCGAAAGCAGAATCATGTTCGATTGTTTTCACCAATGTACCGCCAACATTAAATATTCGTATGGTACATTTTGCCGGAAGATTGATGAAGTGAATTTCCCTTGGACCGCGGCCACTGGTAAATGTATTTCTTGGTTCCCAAGTTTCTGCCGCAACGTATGGATTAGGCACTACACGAATATTCTTTAATTCATCTTTAGCTTTCTCTTGAGAAATAGATGACTGCTTCATTTTGAAAGCATATTTATCTGAAGAAAGGAACGGCTTATTGAGATTTATGTAAAGTGTATCTCCGTTCTGCGGATTTCTTGTACCGCTTTTGGTATTCAGAATTAATTGCCAAGTATAACGGGTTTTACCATTTTGATCCGGTTCGATAAAGTAGATCGCGTCAACATTATTCGCATTGTTTTTATCAATCGAAAACTTTCCGTCTGTTCCATCTCCTTCACTATAAGCGAATTTTACTTCTCTGTTTTGTGTCGCATTCAGTACTTTGAAGTTTACCTGCCTAGCCGGAAGTTTTATGAATCCTATTGATGTGTCCTTAGAAGTTGAAAGTCCTACATCGCCAAAAATTATTTTATAATCTGCCGGATTCTCCACACCTTTAATTGATAGAAACGCTGCGGCTTCAAAATCGAATGAGTAAACATCCGGCTTATTCCATTTTGTTTTTTGTTGATTGAGCGAAAGTGTTTCAACATTTGAAAGAGTAAGACGAAATCCTTCTGTAGCCGAAATTTCATCAGTCAAACCAATGCGCTTATCATTCATCAGAAGAGTTTTGTTATCCGAAAGATTTCTCAAAGTAAATGAGGCGGTTTTAGTTATATCCTTAGTGCCGACTTTCTGAACTGTATCCTTAAAAGTGATTTCATATTCAGCATTTTCTTTAATTCTAGTTGGATCAATTATATCAATTCCGATCTTACCGCTGGCTCCGCCGAGCGCATGATTAAACGATGCAACTTGAGGAGGTAAATATCCCGCCGCGCTTGCAGATGGTCTTACAACAGCAACGTTTTTTCCGTGAGCTATAACACCATCGGTCGCAACTGTAATATTGATTGGCGTTTCTGTTGGAGATATTTGATTTGCCGGATAGCCGAAATCGTAAGCTGTAATTGCATAGAAGTAGCGCTGACCATTTATTACATCTCTATCAACAAATTGATGTTTAAGACCGGTATCTTTTCCTAAATCGAAATAGACTCCGAGAATATCGTCTCCTCGCAAGCCTTTAATTCCATCAGCAAGATCGAACTGTGCGATTGGTCTAAGCAAAGTTGGCGCGCCGTTATAATCGGTAATGACTTTCGCATCGAGCAACGCAGCATCTGTTGCGCGGTAAATTCTGTATCCTTCAAAATCATTTCCATCACCGCCAATTTTTTCTATGTATCTATCGAAAGATTTTTCAGCAACATCATCCCAGTAAAGTGCAACTTCTCCATCGCCGGGAACCGCAGTTAAAGTAACTTGCAGAGGCGCTTTAGCAAATTGATAATCTGCATTGTAAGCATCGGCTGCTTGTTTCTGTTTTCTAATCGCGCTTTCAATATCTGCTTCTTTTGTAGAGTTGCCTCCGGCAAGAGCAACAGAAACTGCCATCCGTTGTCTTTGACCCGGCAGTAAAGGGAAATATCCCGATGAAACATAAGTCTGATACTCGCCGACTTGTCTTACCAAATTTATTTTGCCGGGAATCATTAGTAAGTCCCACAAGCCTTTATCCGGCGAAGTGTTGAAGCTCAAAATTCCATCTTGAATTTGAAACGCGCTGGTAATTCCTATCGCGTCGGTTTCGCTTACATCGGTTTTATCAATTCCCGGTTCACCGGGAAATTCTGTTCCCACTCCGCTTGTGGGTTTGCCGTCAAGTTCACCAACATCTTGTGTTCCTCTAACACCATCAAGTCCATTGTCATCGTAAAAAGCTACCCAATCATTATCATTATCGAATCCATCGTCGCGAGATTCATCAATCATCGGCGCTACATTTTGATAGTTCCAAGCTGCATTAGTTCCTTTAACAACAAACCCGCGCTTAATCGTATCGCCAACGGCAAACGAACGGTAGTTTAGGTAACGAACCGGATTTGTTGTTTGCTTAATTTCATTGATATGAAATAAATGGAGCGACTGTTTCTCATCAATCAGTCCATCAAAGTCTTCATCATATCCATTTGCCAAAGTATCTTCACTAACAGTTAAACCAGCAGCAGGAAGTAAATATTCTTTATCAAGACTTTTAATTTTGCCGCCGCCGTTTGGATAAGTAGTAATAATTCTATCATAAGTCTGCGATTGGATTAAAACAATCTTATCTCCCGGTTTTAGAAATGTTGAAGTAAAATCACTTGCGGTGAAATGAGGAACAAGTGTTTCAACATTCGAACCGATTTTTGTTAGAAGCGATGTGTTGTCATCAGAATCACCATCATCATCAATTCCGTTAACTTGATTGCCCGGCGTTTCCAAATATTTTAATGATGCAACTCCAACGGGCGTTCCACTGAACGCTTCAGTTCCAATTCTGTTAGCATCGGTTAGAAATGTTGTTGCTGTCTGGAGATCAACGTATGGATAATCATCCGGATTATCTCCGCCAACCCAATCCGCAACGAAAAGTAAGAACGAAGTTTTATCAATTGTTTTGGTTCCGTCATTCTTAATATCATGAACAGAGAAAACAATATCGCTAACTAATGGATTCGTCCACGCTAAAGTTCGCACATCCATAATTAATCCAAGTCCGCCGCGTGAAAGATCAGTTGTATCGGGCGTATATGGCTGGCGTTTGTAGAGATCATCAGATGTTACATAATAGAATTCTTGATCTGCATTAAAAATATTTTTGCCGAAGAAACCGTTCCATGAGCCAACCCAGCCCGGATCTTGTGGATCGGTTCTTTTATCACGCCAACCTTTTTGAACCGCAGTTGGCCACGAGTTTGGATTATCGCTACGCGCAATTTCTTTTTGCTGCGGATCAATAAATCCGGGCACCGGTTCCATATTCCAAGAATTTCCGTTGGATGGATTCGATCTTCCTTGCGGAACTTCTACTAAATTTATTTGCTGCCCGCTATTACTTTTAACTTCCGCACCAAGTAGTATATCAAGCAGCGCGATGTAAATTCTGTTTGTGTTCTTCGGCCATTCATACTCGTAATAATCTGGTCTGTTGGAAGGATCACCGCTGTATCCCGAATTGAAAATTGTGGTTCGTAAGTTATTTCCATCCACGCTGGAGTTTCTTCGGTAATTAACATCGCTTCTAAAATCCGATGGTTTATGATTTACCACCTGAGCGTAAGTGTAATTACACATCACACAAAAAGAAATGATAGTTAAAAATGTTTTTACCTTCATCTTAATTCCTACAAAATTCTATAAAGAGATTTTTGTTCCTATGTAAATACTTCTCGGTTCGCTGTAATAACTTGGATTATCGAACCATCCTTCATCGTAATTTGTAACTTGTTTTTCATCCAATGTGAAATCCGGGCGTCCCGTATCACCCCAAACAATAAGCGGATTCTTTGAATCGAGCAGATTAAAAACTTTTACGAAAAGCACAATTGTTGCGTCAAACAATTCTAAATTCTTATGAAGTTCGAGATCGAGTTTAACTATTAATGGTTTACGTCTGCTGTTGCTCGCAAGTCCCGTTAACACATTTCTTCCGGAATTGAATCCGGCAATAAGTGTTGGAGTATATGGCTGCCCGGTATTCAAAGTAGAAATCAAACTCGCGCCCCAATCACTTCCGCCAACATAAATGTTTGAATTAAGTGTATGCGTTTGATCCCAATCCAGAGGAGTTAAAATGCGTTTTGGTTCAGAACCATTTAGCTGGGAATTAAATTCTTCATCCGGTGAAGAGTTAATTCCCTCCGCAACTTGGTAAGTGTAATCTATGCCGAAAGAAAAACCGTCTGTAAATCTTTTGTTGATTGCGAGCGTTACGCCTTTAACATTCGCGAAGTCTCTGTTTATTCTTTGCGAGTATGAAACTCCGGCAAGATAACTTGGAATCGGCTGGCTCGAAGAAATCCAATCTCTGATATCTCTGTAAAACGCTGTTACATCTAACGAAAAGTTTTCAAAGATTTGTTGCTGCAAACCAATTTCATAAATAGTTGTGCTTTGTGGTTTTAAATCTGGATTTCCATAAGCACCTTGAACATTATTTACTGATGGAAGCAGCTTGTATTGATCGCGCAGATAGAGTTGGCTGTATTCCGGTATCTGCTGGAATATTCCGTATGAGAATCTGATAATTCCCTTATCAGTGATTGGATAAGCTACACCAAAGCGTGGACTCAATTGTGATTTTGTTGAAGTGCTCTTATACCAGAATGCTTCCTTCTCTGCTAAACTGTATTTGTTTGCATCGAGTTGTTCATCAAGCCCAATCTTTCCATCATTATTGGAATCTTTGTAAATGTGTTCCAGCTTGAACGGATTATAAATGTTAGGATCTTCCGAATCGACCGGCAGTCTTCCATTCGGATCAAATAGGTCAAAACGCAATCCGATATTGATTATCAAGCTTTCGAATTCGATTTTGTCTTGAATATATGCACTAAACTTTTTTGGCATTCTTTCAAACATATCATGCTGAGGAGAATCAATTCCAAGTATGTAAGGCACAAAAGGAAAAGCTTGCTGCCCATTTTCCAAAACTGCCGGAATCAAATTTATGTTTTCATAGAATACTTTATCTGTCTGATATTCAACTCCCAGCTTAACAAGATTCACTTTTGTAATCTGACTTGTTAAGTCCCATTTAAGAATCATGCTTTTTGTGTTACGCTGAAATCTATTTACATCGTTACCCGCCTTAATAAAATGATAGCCGGGGGTGTTTGCTGATGAATCCGGATGAACATAGCGCGAATCATAAGCATCATCATAAAGGTTGGATGTAAAATCATTGTACTTATAAGCGAAAGTAAGTTCGTGAAAAGTTGTCGGCAGCAATTGATGTGTAAGCTTTCCAAATAGACTTACACCATTACTTTCAGAACCTTTTACACCAAGCGGATTCAGTCTGTATGAATGAGAATAGTAGCGGTTCTTATCACTGCTACCGAAACCATCTACTTTTAATCTTAACCCGGAATACAATTGCCAATCAAACGTTACTTGTCCGCTTAGTCTTTCACTAGGATTCATAGATACATAAGAACTATCACCCGGATTTGGAATTAGTCTGCCGCCATCAAATGTTGTTCTTCCTTGCGGCTTATAAATGTTCTGCCCAAATAAATAACCGCCGTTATTCACTTTACGAGCTGTCGCAAAGTAAGTCAATTCATCTTTAATAATTGGACCGCTTACAGATGCTTGCAAGTTATAATTAGCTGCAACATTAAATTTGTCAATATTCCAGAAAATATCTTTGTGAGAGCTTGCATAATCTCCAGTCCAAACCTCAATATTACTTTTGAATTTATTGCCTCCGGTTTTTGTAACGAGATTAACAACACCGCTCAATGCGTTTCCATACTCAGCATTGAACGTTCCGCTTATTACCTGAAGTTCTTGAATTGATTCTGTCTCTACCGTTAGTGCTTGCGAACGCGAATAATCATCAGTTACACTGATGCCATTAATTAGATAAGAAACTTCGCTAGATCTTCCACCTCGAATGTGAATTCCTCCACCAGCATCTTTACTCACTCCCGCTTGAAGACTTATTAATTGATCCAAACTTTGCAGAGGTAAATTTTTTATCTCATCAGCAGTAACTCTTGATTCGGTAGCAGTTAGATCTTTCTTAATCATTGGTGCTTCGGCAGTAACAACAACTTCTTGATTTAGATTTACCGAACCTTGCGTCAATTGAAAATTGAGTTTACTGGTTAGATCGGTTAGCACTTGAAAATTATTCACGGTCATGGAAGAATAACCGATGTATTTAGCTGAAATAGTATGCTTGCCCGATGGTACTTTTACAATTACATAATCTCCATCGAGATCAGTTGTTGCGCCGATTGAAGTTCCTTCGATTAGAATTGTAACACCTATCAACGGCTCGCCCGTTTCTTTATCAGTTACTTTTCCGGTTAGTTTACCTGAGCTTTGCCCAAAGAGAGCAAAACTTGACAGAAGCAGAAAACTAAGCACTAAATACTTTTTTGTTATCATCATCTTACTAGTTCATTTAATAAATTTTAATTTCTGTGAGTTTATTAAAAAATATTTTACAAGGAATTTTGCCCTTCAACGATTCGGCATACTTAGTTCTTTTCGAAAACCATTCAAGCGATTTGAGAACTTTTGAAATTTCTGCTTCCACGTCTTGATATGGTTTTTCAGTTGCTTCAAGTTTAGCTGTACATTTCAAAAACAAATATTTGTTTTGATCAATGAATGGACCTTTAACTTCTCCTATTTTCATGCTAAATAACTCGTTGCCTAAGTTTTGTAGCTCCTCTTTCTTAAACAGCCCAATATCTCCTCCATTTTCCGCACTCATTTTCTGAATAGAATACTTTTTCGCCAAAACTTCAAACTTTTTTCCACTCTTTAATATGTTTCGAATAGAATCAGCTAATACTTTGGAGTTAATCAAAATTGAGCTAAGGCGAATTCGCTCGGGATTTATGAATAACTTTTGGTTTTTCTCATAGTAAGTTCTCACGGAATCTTTGGGAATCTTTATTTCAGCGTGAGCAATTTCTTCAATCTTTGTTAACAAGTAGGTATCAAAGTTTTCACTTACATCCGCCACATATTCCGGAGTTTCATCAAGCTTTTCTTTTTTCGCTTGATTAACTATATACTCACGAATTATTAATCCAGCCAAAAAATCTTCAAGATTTTCATTGGTGCGAATCCATTTTCTTTGTTTTTCCTTTACGTTTTCGAGATGATTAATCACTTCACTTAAACACCACTTGCCAGTAGAAAATGTAACAATCGTTTTCTTCAACTCTGATAGCGAGAACCCGCTTGATTCTATTTGGTGGTGATTCGTATCCGATTGCATCAAATTGAATAGTTGAGGAACAAGATCACTCTTAAATTTGATTTTCAATTTCAAGCGAAGATTTGAAGTTAGCTCTTTTGCTGATTCTTCATATTTTCTTTTGCGTGCGAGAGCCTTTAGTTTATCTTGTTGCCTTGCAAATTCAGTCTCAGTTAGAAACGGATTTTGTTTTATATCATCCAAACGAATTATGCTGTATCCATAAACAGTTTTGACTGGAGCTGAGATTTCTCCAACTTTCAATTTATATGCAGCTTTTTCGAATTCCGGGTCCATGTCATCAACGGAAATAAATCCCAACAAACCACCGTTTTGTTTTAATTGTGGATCGTTAAATATTCCTTTGGCGAGATTCTCAAAACTTTCACCTTTGTTTAGTCTCTTTACCAGTCGGTTTGCTTCTTCTTTTGTAGCTGCAAACAAATGACTTACTTTTAACTTTGTGCTGGTTTTGATGAAAAGCTGTTTTAAATCTGCCGGAGTGACTTTGATGTTGGGGCTAATTTTCCTATCTGAGTATAAATTTAGTAATGCTTGCGTTTCAATTCGCTTTTTTTCTGCTAAAGCCTCCGAATCTATTTCTAACCCTTGTAGTTTTGCTTCATGAATAAGCAATTGGTCGGTAACTAGGTTCTGTAAATATTTGCTTCTAAGATCATAAGTATCAGTCAACCCCAGCTTCACTAACTTTTCTTTATAGACAATTTTGAATGCATCGGAGGATAATGTTTTATTACCAATTACAGCTAAGGTATCGTTCGATGTGTTAACAACAGCAAATGAGTTGCTTGGTGAGATTAATGCTTCAATTACTAAAAAATAGTAAGCGATTAATAAGTAGGTATGTTTTTTTTTCTCTAGCAAAACTTATCTCTTGTTAGTTAACTTATTAATAACCGAAAGAAATCATATTATGTTTTTCAAATTGTATTCTTAAACTTTTACACAGAAAAAGTTACGGTTACCGTTCAAGATATTTTTGATTATTAAGTTGAACCGCGTACTACCAGATTAGCCTTTAAGATTGTTGGTGTACAATCACTAATGTTTTTATTCTCAATTAGAGTTAGTAGAATTTCAGCTGCCTTCTTACCCATTTCGTACGAGGGTTGATTAACGGTAGTCATCGGGGGATCAATAAGGCTAGTAATTTTGTTATTCGAGAATCCTATAATTGCAACATCATCCGGTATTTTTAATCCCAACTCTTTTATTCTCTGATAGGCGCCAATCGCAACCGGATCATTCACAGCGAATATTGCGTCGGGAAGGTTATTCAACCTATTCATATTCTCCATTGCATTATAGCCGTCTTGTTCATGTAAGCCTCCGTAACATACAAGTTGTTCGTTATAGCCAATTCCTTTTTCCTTCAGTGCTGAGCTATATCCTGATAATCTTTTCTGACAAATGCTTAGACTTTTCGGTCCGGCAAAGTGTGATATTTTTTTATACCCATGTTCAATCAAATAGGTTACTGCTTCAAAAGCGCTTTGTTCATCATCAATTACAACTTTGCATGTATTCAAATCTTCGCAGACACGGTCAAAAAAAACTAAAGGAATATTTCTGTCCATTGCTTTGCGAAAGTGATCACTCTTTTCTGTATTCTGAGAAATTGAAGCAAGCACTCCGGCAACTCTTTGATGTAACAGAACATCCATGTTTATAACTTCCCGTTCATAGCTTTCATTTGATTGGCATAGTAAAATTGAATATCCCGCATTGTAAGTGACTTCTTCAATACCGCTCAGTATTGAAGCAAAAAAATCGTGTTTGATTTCCGGGACAATAACACCAATCGTTTTTGTGTTGTTACTTTTCAAGCCTTGGGCAATGGGATTCAATCTGAAATTATTTTCTTTCGCTATTTCCTTTATTGCCTTCCTTGTCTTTTCACTTACATCCGGATGATCATTTAACGCACGAGAAACGGTTGATGGCGCAACGCCAGCTTTCTTTGCAATATCTATAAGTGTTATCTGTTTCATGATTTTCCGCAAACGTTTCCGGTAACGATTGCAATTTTAAGAAAAAAAAATAGATTGTCAAGCAAAAATTCGATTTAAATGTTCGGTTCACCGGATAAATAGGTGGCAAAACTTGCCCGCTGCAAGCATGGTTGCTTAAGCAAAATATTGTATAATTCTGAAGAAGAAGAAGTTCTTATCAACCACACCTCTAATTCTTTGTCTGAACAACTTAAGTTTCGCATGAAAACTTTCTATAGCCGCATTGGTAGCCCCGTTGACAAAATAATTTAGGATACCTCAAAGATGACGTTTAATAGTTTGTGCTGCTACCTTCATTTCCTTCAAACTTATTGACTCTACTTTTTCTATCCAATCTTCAAACCGGTACTTTATATTTTGGTATTCGTAACAATTACGGAAGTCATAGAGAAATTATATGATTCTAAAGTTCCGGGTATTCTCTGAACAATATTTCCGCCCGTTGTTTTTGTTTTTCGTCCACCGGCTTAGTGGCTTATATAAAAAATACTTGCTTCGTGCCAACAACTGTTTTCTTGTATCGCCGTTACTAAATGTCTTTGACCGGAATTCTACTTTAAGTTCTCTGGCTTTCATTACTGCATCATTTTCTT